>NZ_LYVP01000022.1 GCF_001984065.1 Pseudomonas sp. KK4 | reverse complement strand
GCGGTGGGTCAGTCGACACATGTATTGACTGACCCACCGCTTTCGCGAGCAAGCCCGCTCCCACGTTTTTGTTGCGGTAATCAGAACATCTGGGTGAACAACCAGTACAGGCTGCCCGACAACACGATCGCTGCCGGCAAGGTCAGCACCCACGCCATCAGCAGGTTGCGGATGGTCTTCATCTGCAAGCCGCCGCCGTTGGCCACCATGGTCCCGGCCACGCCCGAGGACAGCACATGGGTGGTGGACACCGGCAGGCCGAACATGTCGGCCGCGCCGATGGTCAGCATGGCCACGGTTTCCGCCGAGGCACCCTGGGCATAGGTCAGGTGGGTCTTGCCGATCTTTTCACCGACCGTCACCACGATGCGTTTCCAGCCGACCATGGTGCCAAGGCCCAAGGCGATGGCCACCGCGATCTTCACCCACAGCGGGATGAACCGCGTGGAGCTGTCGATCTGCTGCTTGAACAGTTGCAGCTTGTTGGTGGTATCGGCATCGAAGTTGCCGACCTTGTTCTTGTCCATCAGGCGAATGGTTTCGCTGGTCAGGTACATGTCGTTACGCACGTTGCCCACGGCCTCGACCGGCACTTTGGCCAGCGAGCCATAACTCTTCACTTCGGCACCGATACTGCCGGTCAACGCGGCGAGTGCCGGCACCAATTGTGGCGTCGCTTCCTTGCTGCGCACGTAATCGGACAAGGTCGCGCGCGGGTCCGCCGGGGCTGGCAGGGGGGCACTTTTCACCAGTGCTTGCTGGGTGACTTCCGCCACGGCCGCGAACTGCAAGACCTGATCGGCGGGCATGGTGCGGTTCAGTGCGTAAGCCATCGGCAGCGTACCGACCAGGATCAGCATGATCAGGCCCATGCCTTTCTGGCCGTCGTTAGAACCATGGGCGAAGGACACGCCGGTGCAGGTCAGGATCAGCAAGCCGCGAATCCACCACGGTGGCGGGGTATTGCCTTGCGGCTCCTTGTACAGCGCACGGTTCTTGACGAAGGCGCGCAGGGCCAGCAGCAACAGCGCCGCGCAGCCGAAGCCCACCAGCGGCGACAGCAGCAGGGCGTAACCGATCTTGGTCGCCTGAGCCCAATCCACACCGCTGGTGCCATCGCGGCCGTGCATCAGGGCGTTGGCCACGCCGACACCGATGATCGAGCCGATCAGGGTGTGCGACGACGAGGCCGGCAAGCCCAGCCACCAGGTGCCGAGGTTCCACAGGATCGCGGCGATCAACAGGGCGAAGATCATCGCGAAACCGGCGGAGGAGCCGACCTGCAGAATCAGCTCCACCGGCAGCAGGGCGATGATGCCGAACGCCACCGCGCCGCTGGACAGCAGCACGCCAAGGAAGTTGAAGAACCCGGACCAGACCACCGCAAAGTTCGGCGGCAGCGAATGGGTGTAGATCACCGTGGCCACGGCGTTGGCCGTGTCATGGAAACCGTTGACGAACTCGAAGCCCAGGGCGATGAGCAGTGCCACACCGAGCAACAGGAAAGGTGTCCAAGTGGTCACCACGGTGCCGAGTTCGTGCATGTCGTGCATCAGGCTGTAGGCCGTGAACAACAGCCCCATGGCCAGTACTGCGAAAAACACGATGAAGGTGAGCAGGCCGGGTTTCTTGTCGAACTGCGGTCTACCGCTGGCGACGGGGGCTTGGGCGGCGGAGTAAGAGGGCGTAGCCATGCCGGACATCCTGAGGAAGGGAGGAGGTATCGGTCATGATCATTGCGAAATGTTACAAGGAGGCTGCGCTGGATCAGGGGTTGGGTTTTTTTTGGATCCGTTGATCTGAATCCCCGTCAGCATTTACTGAATCGCGCAAATCCCTGTGGCGAGGGAGCTTGCTCCCGTCCGGCTGCGAAGCAGTCGCCAATGGTCAAAGATCCGATTGACTGGGGCAGGAGATTTTGTGGCCGCTTCGCGACCCAACGGGAGCAAGCTCCCTCGCCACGAGGCGTGCGACTAATAATCCCGCCGCTTTCGAAACGCCCACCGCCCGGCAATCACGGTAAAGGTCACCACCAAGGCCACCAGAATCCAGAACCCTTCCGGGTCCTGCGCCAGGGGCACGCCGCCCACGTTCATGCCGAAAAAACCGGCGATGATGTTGATCGGCAATGCCAGCACGGTGACCACCGTCAGGGTGAACAGCGTGCGGTT
The DNA here is from genome assembly GCF_001984065.1 of Pseudomonas sp. KK4. Taxonomy (GTDB): domain Bacteria; phylum Pseudomonadota; class Gammaproteobacteria; order Pseudomonadales; family Pseudomonadaceae; genus Aquipseudomonas. The sequence continues at coordinate 63,834 of NZ_LYVP01000022.1, read as the reverse complement.
GCTCTGTTCGTTGAGGTTGGCGGCGATCTCTTCCTGCAACAGCTTGATCCGCTCACCCAGGGCCGTCAGGTCGTTGATGATCAGCGCGAACTCCTCGGTGGATTTGCGCAGCTCCTTCACGTCTTCCTTCTGCAGCCACGGCGGCGGGCGATTGAGCAGGCGCAGCAGCGAGCCCGGCTCCAGCGCCAGCAGCCGCTGCAGGCGCACCAGCACCCGGCGATTGGCGCCGAGTTCGGCGCGGTTGGTCGACAGGCGCGAGGACAGCAACTCATCTTCGACCTGATCGACGCTCAGGCTGGTCTTGCGCACGATCTGCGTCAGCACCTCGCCCTGATCGCGCAGCAGGTGCACCAGCAATTCCAGGGGCGAACGAAAGCGCTCGCCGGCCTTCACCGACGAGCGCAACTTGTCCACCGAATGCAGCGGTTGCAGGCGAGCGCTGATGATCAGCTTGCTGCGCACGCACACCCACAGCGTCGAAACATCCGACGACACCATGCTGCTGAGGTTGAACACCACATCGTTGACCACCGCCAGCAACGCCGAATCCACATGCTCGATGCGCGTCGAGCGCGAGCCTTCATGCAGGGCTTCGAAAAACTCGTCGGGCAATTCCAGATGGCTTTTCATCCAGCGCTCGCACGCGGCATGGGCCAGGTTCAGGTGCAGCCAGAGGAATTCGTCGCTGTCCTCTTGATTCTGCAAACACCGCAACGCCTGGGCCGAATCAATTTCCCGACCGCGCTCGCCGGGGCGAAAACTGAAACCGTAGAGCAGGCCGAACAGGTCCGGGTCGCGATGGCTTTGATCGAGGCTGTGGTTCATGAGGACTCGCAAGGAAGGGGCGCCTGTCGCGGGTTTTACAGGTTCACTTGAGCCGCATCATCGCAAGGCAGGATGACGTTTTTGTGACGAGAACGTGAACGCAAACGATTGCCATACCGGTGGTCGGATTTTCCTCAAGAACCGCTCTGGCACGCCGATCACGGCTCAGTTATGTTGCGCGCCCGCGGCCAAAAGCCGAGGCCGCAGACAGGGATGTCCGGACACTTTTCACGCCTGCACCGGGCGTGTCTCATTCCTGCCATGAGTACCTTCCGATGTTTTTGCAAAAGTCCCTGAGAGCGCAAATTCTCGCCCTGTTGAGCGGCAGCCTGTTGGCGATGCTGTTGATCGCCCTGGCCTGTTTTCACTTTCTCTCCAGCGGCGTGCAACGCTACGCCAACCTGATCGAAGGGCCGCTGCACACCTCGCAATTGATCGACGAAGCCAACCTGCAATTCAAGGTGCAGGTGCAGGAATGGAAAAACGTTTTGCTGCGCGGCAAGCAGCCAGCGGACCTGACCAAGTACTGGTCGCAGTTCGAAGAGCGCCAGCGCGATGTGCAGGGCATCCTCGGCGAACTGGCGGGGCAGAAGGGCATCGAGCCGTCGCTCAAGACTCGTATCGAGCGTCTGCGCGATGAGCACCGTCAGCTTGGCGCGGCGTATCAGAAGGGCCGCGATGCCTACGTGGCCGCCGGTGCCGACCCAACGGCGGGCGACACCGCGGTCAAAGGCATGGACCGCGCCACCAGCGAGCAGATGAGCGAACTGGTCAGCGAATTGCGCAAGCAGGGCGCCGAGCAATCGACGCTGATCAGCGCCAATGCCGATCGCACCGTGCTGCTGGGGATTATCGTAATGCTGGCCTCAGGGCTGTTGATCGGCCTGCTGAGCCTGTGGCTGGTCAACCGTAACCTGGTCGAGCCGATCCGCCGACTGATCGAATACGTGGCGCAACTGAGCCAGGGCAAATTCGCCGAGCGCGTGTCCAGCAGCCGTCAGGACGAACTGGGCAAACTGGCCATGGCCGCCAACACCCTGCGCGATTTTCTCGCCGAAACCTTTACGCGATTGCAGCGCAGCGCGTCGGATCTGGACAGCGCCAGCGGCGAACTCAACGCCATCGCCAGCCTGATGGCCTGCGGCACCAGCGAGCAATTCAACCGCACCGATCAGGTGGCCACGGCGATGAACGAAATGTCCGCCACCGCCCAGGAAGTCGCGCGCCATGCCGCCGATGCCGCGCGGGCCGCCGACGACGCCGATCAGTCGGCGCAGCAGGGCGAAAAAGTCATGCAGGGCACCATCCAGATCATCACCCGCATGCGCGGTGAAATCGCCAACACCGCCACGGTGATCCGTCAGTTGGAGACCGACAGCGGTCGCATCGGCAAGGTGCTGGAAGTGATTCGCGGCATCGCCGAACAGACCAACCTGCTGGCGCTCAACGCCGCCATCGAAGCGGCCCGCGCCGGTGAAGCCGGGCGCGGTTTCGCGGTGGTGGCCGACGAAGTGCGCAGCCTGGCCCAGCGCACGGCGGCGTCGATCATCGAGATCAACCAGATTATCGAGACCGTCCAGACCGGTGCGGTGGATGCCGCCCAGGCGATCGAAAGCGGCCAGTCGCGCAGTGAAGAAAGCGTGCTGCAAGTGACCGAGGCCGGCGCCATGCTCGAGCGCATCACCCTGGCGGTGGAGGCCATCCGTGACATGAACCGGCAGATCGCCACCGCCGCCGAAGAGCAAACCTCGGTGGCCGAAGACATCTCGCGCAACCTCACCGAGATCACCAGCATCGCCAGTACCAATCTGGACAATGTGCAGCGCACGGAAGCGGCGAGTAACAACCTGCATGGCTTGTCGGGGGAATTGAACGAGGTGACGGCGCGGTTGAGCGCCTGATCAATCCCTCAGGCACAAAAAAGCCGCACGATCGGCAACATCGTGCGGCTTTTTTGCAGGGGGTGTCAGTCGTCTTTCTTGTTCTTCAGGACTTCGCCGGTGGCGGCGTTGAGGTCCACGTCCCATTCAACGCCTTGGGCGTCCTTCAGCTCCACTTCGTATTCGAAGAGGGTGGTGTGGTTGTCCAGGTCGCTGTCGGTAATCGTCGCGCCAGGGTGCAGCTTCATCACGATCTGGTTCAGTTCTTCCAGCGGCTTGATCTTGCCGTCCTTGACCAACTGAGGGATCTGATCGACGGGAACATCCTTGGCCTGGGCCAGGCCCGCGGTGAGGGTCAGGGTGGCAGCGGTGAACAGGGCAGTCAGCGTCTTCATGGGGTTCATTCCTTGGTTGAACTGTTTAAGTGGGCTCAGGTTAACTTTTGTAACTTAATCCACCCTTAAAATTCCCTTTGCCTTGTGCGTCCGCATCGCGAGCAAGCTTGCTCCTACAAGAGCGGCGCGATACCTGTAGGAGCGAGGCTTGCCCGCGATGAACGCACCTCGGTCGCGGATCAATACCCGTTGTTCTTCAACACCTGATCTACACTCGCCGGCGCCGGGCGTTTATAGAACTTCAACAACTCGCTGGCGCGGTTGGTGAAAATCCCGTCGACACCTGCATCCATGACCTTCTGGTAATCCACCGGCTCATCGATGGTGTAGACGTGCACCAACAGGCCCTGATCATGGGTGTACTGGTTCATCCACGGCTGCACCAGATCCGAATAACTCTGATCGCCACCCTTGGTCAACGCGGCGGACGGCCCCGTGCCTATCGCACCCTGGGCCTTGGCGTAATCGACCCAGCGGTGGAACTCGGCTTTGTCCTTGGGTTGCTGTTTGGCGTAGTACGCGGCCTTGTCCTTCTCGCCGGACTCGGCAAAGGTCACTTTCGATGCCGGCTCGATGCTGCCTTCGCCGACCCACAGCAACAGGATCTTCGGCACCTTCGGCATTTCTTTTTGCAGCAGTTCGAGGCTGCTCTTTTCGAAGGTTTGCAAAATCACCTTGCCTTTGCCCTGGCCGACGCCCAGTTCGCTTTTCGCCAGTTTCGAACCGGCGGGGCTCAGCCAGCCGCGATCCTGGAGTTTCTCCTTCAGGTCATGCTCGATGCCGGGAAATTGCTTGGGCTCTTTGGTCTCGATGTACAGGCCCGGCTTGTGCAGCGGGTTGCCCTGGGCGATGTCGATGATTTCATCGAGGGTGAGGATTTTCAGGCCCACGAATGCCGGGCGCGCCCGATCCGGGTACGCGGTGTTGAACCAACTGCCGGCGTCCAGGGTTTTCAGCTCGGCCATGGTGAAGGCGTTGGCCGAGCTGTCCTTGCGCTCGGGGAATTTGGTGGCGACGTCGGTGGTGCGCTGCAGGTTGTTGTCGTGCAGGGCGAACAGCACGCCGTCCTTGCTGCGTTGCAGGTCCATTTCCAGGTAGTCGGCGCCCAGGTCGCGGGCGGTTTTGTAGGCGGCGGCGGTGGATTCCGGGGCGTCGAACGAGGCGCCACGGTGGGCGATGACGGCCGGATACGGGATGCCTTGTCGTGCGGCCAACGCAGCGGGGCCAGGCTCACTGGCGGCCTGAGCCTGGCCGAGAGCGAGTAACAGGCCCAACATCAACGCGCTTTTGTTGAAGAGTGACGGCATGCTCGAGATCCTTTCGCGATAAATTCAAGACGACCCTTTTAACAACTGAGCGTGGCCAGCGCTATCGCGAGAACGACATAAACCGGTTTAAAGCTGATGTCGGTCAGCGTTTTTGTCGATGCGTTTGCAGTACGCTGCCCCCGACCATTTCCCCGGAAGAGGGAAAGCCATTGCCTGTCTTGTGTGTAAACCGATGAACATTTTCGTGAGGTTTACCATGCGCATCACTTCCCAACTGATCTGCCAGGCGGCCGATCAACTCCAGGGCTTCGTCGGCCTCAACCGCAAGACCGGCCATTACCTCGTGCGCTTCAGCGAAGACGCCTTCGGCATGGACGTGGCCGACGAAGGCATCATTCCCACCCGCGAGTTTGTCTGGGTGCCGGGACCGGATCAGACCATGACCCTCAAGCGCGAGTTGATCCAGTTGTTGCTGGACCAGAATATGGATCAGCGGCTCAACATCAGCGAGCCGTTGCGGGTGTACATGCAGCGGCGGGAAGTGCCGGAGATATCGGCGGTGCGTCGGTTGGTTCGGGCTTGAGATGTGTGGTGTAGGTTATGGCCCCTTCGCGAGCAAGCCCGCTCCCACCGTTGACCGAGTTGTTCAGGCTCTTGTGGGAGCTGACTTGCTCCCACAGTCGACCGAGTTGTCCAGACGAACACTGGACCCCTGTGGGAGCGGGCTTGCTCGCGAAGGCAGTCTCAAGCACACCCGATCAATTACAGGCTGAACTGATACTCCCGCTCAACCCGACACCACGGCGTGGTGATCATTGTTGCTGCCCCGCACACGCCTCGACCAGTGCCCGCGCCAACGGCGGCAGGATGCCCTTGAGCGCCGCGCGTTCTGGCTGGAACAGGGTGGCGACGAAAAACGGGTGACCGCTGAGTTCGATCGCCCGCAAGCCTTGCGCCGAGTCGTGGCCAACGCGATGGAGGTCTTGTTGAAACAGCGCCTGCTCGAACTGCGGATTCACACCGTAGTTGCAGCGATAGCCTTCAACAATCTCTGACGTTTCGTACGCCTGAGCAATCAACGAACCTTCAACCAGATGAACAGTGTCGACGGCTTCCACCAGCGAACAGGCCAGCGGTGTGACCACAGCACGAGCGGCATCGGGCGAGGTTTCGCCATGCTCGGCATCCAACCAACCCAGCACGTTGCGGGCATATTCCAGCACCGCGTGCTGAAAACCCCCACAGGTTCCGAGGAAGGGGCGCTGATGTTCGCGGGCGAATCGTATCGCCCGCAGCGCGCCGTCCTCGCTGCGGTAAGGGCTGGCGGGCACACACCAGAAGCCGTTGAACTCACCCAGTGGTGTGTCGGTGTCAATGCTGTCTGTGGCCAGCCATTGTCCTTGCACCTTCAAACCGGTGTGGTCGGCTGCCATGTCGAGGGCCACGGGAATGGCCTGGTGGGCGGTGACTTTGGGGTCGTAGTCGCCGATCAGGGCGATGCGAATGTTCGGTTGCTCAGGCGTCGTGTCCATGTGTTTTCCTGGTTCAAGCATGCGTTTGTGGCGGCTCGTCCCTGAGCACGAAATGCTGATGCATCTCGGTGGTCAGGCTTTCGATGCGTTCGGTCAGTTCTTTGGTCAGTTGGGTCAGTTGGGTGTTTTGTTCCAGCAACTGAAGCAACTGCGCGGTGTTCTGCGCTGCCTGCACCTGGCGTTGGCTGTTGATGGTTGCCAGTTCTTCGCGGTGTTGCGCATCGGCTTCAGACTGGGCCTTGTCTCGTGCGGCCTGACGGGTTTGGGCCAGCAGGATCAGCGGCGCGGCGTAGGCCGATTGCAGGCTGAACGCCAGGTTGAGCAGGATGAACGGGTAGACGTCGAAGTGGGTGAAGCCGAACAGGTTGATGCACACCCAGATCACCACGATCAGCGTCTGAGCACCGAGGAAGGTCGGGGTGCCGAAGAAGCGTGCGAAGGCTTCGGCGCGCAGGGCGAATTTGTCGTTGCCGAAGGTCGGTCCCAAGTGGGCGTGATGACGAAGAAAACGCAGGTGATCGGCGGGGGGTGTGGCGCTGGTTTCGCTGGTGGATTTGTTCATGGTGATCTCTGAATGTCGCTGGGGCAGAGGCTCACTATAGCCCCGGCGCCAGTTTCATTCTGAAACACATTGCGATGGGTTTCCGCCCGTGGGAGATCCGGGCTCAAGTTGTCATTTATTGCACCTGGTAACAGGCCAGGAACATGTCCAGCGCCGACTCCACCACCGTGCCTTGCATCTCGAGCGCCAGGTTCGGTTGGCCCATGGAAATCTGCGGCCAGAACGCGAAGGACTTGAGCAGGCCCTGCACCTGTTGCGCGGCAAACTCGGGGGCGACCGGTTTCAGGCGACCGTCGGCTTGAGCGGCGCGAATCCACACCGTCAGACCTTCTTCATGCTCACCCATGCGGGCCACCATGCTCTGCGAGCGCTCGGGGGAGTGGATGGTCGCTGCAATGGCCACCCGCGCCAGGTCGAGGAAATTGTCATCGGCCAGCATCTGCACCTTTTTCAGCAACAAGGGCCGCAACTGATCGCGCAGGGGCGCTTCGGGACGATAGGGGGCTTCTTGCTCCGCCGTCACGCGGGCCCACAGTTGATTGAGGATCTCGGCGAACAACTCTTCCTTGCTGGGGAAATGGTTGTACACCGTGCGCTTCGACACGCTGGCGGTGGCAGCGATTTTGTCCATGCTGGTGATGTCGAAACCGTTGGCACGGAATTCGGCGATCGCCGCCTGAATGATGGCTTCGCGTTTGCGGTCGGTGAGGCGCTGTGGAGCTGTCATAAATACGCTTCGGCAGGAAGGGAAGGAAAATTACACTCAGCAGTTTACTTGTGATCGGCTTTGATGCAACCTTGAAACTACACTGTGCAGTGTAATGTTTTGTTAATCCTGCACGGCAAAAATTAGAGTGTTCGGCTGATGCGTGCGTGCCTTGGCCTTTATCGTCCCGAAGCGGAAAACCGCAAACGTGCGGTTTTTCTGGAGTCATTCCGTCATGGCCAATTCAACTTCCCCGGCGCAAAGCGCTGCCACACCTGAAGCGTCCCGTCAGACAGAAGGGCAATACCGCAACCATGCGCCCGTTAAACGCGAAGGCTTTCGCAAAACCTTGCGCATCCTGTGGAACGTGATTTTCCACAAGCCCCGCGATACCCGCCCCAGCGCGCCGGTGCCGGTGCAACCCCTGACGCAGGCGGCGCTGATCGCCGCGCCGAACCACAGCGTCTATCGCCTCGGCCATTCCACTGTATTGCTGAAATTGCGCGATAAATTCTGGATCACCGACCCGGTGTTCGCCGAGCGCGCCTCGCCGGTGCAATGGGCCGGGCCCAAGCGCTTTCACCAGCCGCCCATCAGCCTGGAGCAACTGCCGCCGATCGAAGCGGTGATCCTGTCCCACGATCACTACGACCATCTGGATTATCAGGCGGTGCTGAAAATCGCCGAAAAGACCAGGCACTTTCTGACGCCGTTGGGCGTGGGCGATACCCTGACCAAGTGGGGCATCGACCCCGCCAAGGTTCGGCAACTGGACTGGTGGCAAGAAACGGAAGTCGAGGGCCTGCGCTTCATCGCCACGCCGTCGCAACACTTTTCCGGGCGCGGTCTGTTCGACGGCAACAGCACCCTCTGGGCTTCGTGGGTGATGATCGATGGCGACACGCGGATTTTCTTCAGCGGCGACAGCGGCTACTTCGATGGCTTCAAACGCATCGGCGAACAGTACGGGCCGTTTGACCTGACCCTGATGGAAACCGGTGCCTACAACGTCGAATGGCCCCATGTGCACATGCAACCTGAGCAAACCCTGCAGGCCCACCTCGACCTCAAAGGCCGCTGGTTGTTGCCGATTCACAACGGCACCTTCGACTTGTCGATGCATGCCTGGTATGAACCCTTCGATCGCATACTGGCCCTGGCGTGGGAGCGCAGTGTATCGATCACCACACCGCAGATGGGCCAGGCGTTCAACCTGATGCATCCGCAGCGCGGCGAGGCGTGGTGGTTGGCGGTTGAACAGCAGGTGTATGCGGATCAGCAGAGTGTTGGTTGAGGACCGTTCGGTAAGACCGTGGTGAGGGGATAAATCCCCTCACCACGAAGGTATCTCGCGTCAGTTGGCAGCATTAACTACAAATCAGAACGAACATTCTTACGAACGACTGTGAGCGGTGATGACGGACAATTCCGGCCGCTTCGGTAGGCTGAAAAACGGGTGAAATCCTTCACCCGCCATCAGTCATAAGGATGTTGTACATGGACGTAACGTTAAACGGCCGCATGAAGCGGCTGGCGGGGATTGCCCTGTTTTCGATATTCGCGGGCACGGCCTGTGCGCAGACACCTGAAACCCGGCTTGAATACGTGAGTGTCGATGAAATCAATCAGCGGATGGATCGTGGTCAATTGACTTCGGCGACGCTGGTCCGGCATCTGTTGCAGCGCATCGAGCGGCTGGACAAAAACGGCCCGGCGATCAACGCGATCATCGAACTCAACCCCGATGCACTGGCCATGGCCGAGGCCATGGATCAGGAGCGCAAGGGCGGCTACATCAGAGGGCCGCTGCACGGCATTGCGGTGTTGCTCAAAGACAACATCGACACCTCCGACCAGCTGCAGACCAGTGCCGGCTCCCTGGCCATGGTCGGGCAACCCGCCGCGAAGGATGCCTTCATCGTGCAGCGCCTGCGGGCAGCAGGGGCGGTGATTCTTGGCAAAACCAACCTGAGTGAATGGGCCAACTTTCGTGATCCCGGTATTCCCAGCGGCTGGAGTGGGCGCGGTGGGCAGACCAAAAATCCGCACCTGTTGAGCGGTGATCCCTGCGGCTCCAGCTCAGGTTCCGCCGCTGCCGTTGCTGCAGGTTTTGCGCCGCTGTCGGTGGGAACTGAAACCGCCGGCTCGATCATCTGCCCCGCGTCTTTCAATGGCGTAGTGGGCCTCAAACCTACGGTAGGCTTACTAAGCCGTAGCGGCCTCATTCCCGTGACTCACAAACTCGATACACCCGGGCCCATGGCGCGCACGGTGCGCGACGCGGCGCTTCTGTTGAATGCCATGGCCGGGGATGATCCTGCCGACCCCATCAAAAAACCGCGCACGCTGAACGGGCTGGACTACACCGCAGCGCTGCAACCCGATGCCTTGGTCGGAAAGCGAATCGGCTACCCCGCCAAATTCGATCGTAGCGCGCTACCACGACTGCTCGACCCTCAGTTTTCTCAAGCCCTGGAACTCATGCAGGCCGCCGGAGCAACACTGATCCCCGTAGACCTGAAAGACCCCCGCTCAAAAGGCGTAGATGACGCGTTTCACATGGGCATCCAGCGGGACTTGTCGGGTTACCTGGCAACCCGAACGGGGATACCCGCCCAGACCCTGGAAGACCTTCTGCTGTTCAATGCCGCCAACAACCAAGGCCACGGCCAGGACACCTTGATCGCCGCGAGCAAAGTTGCCTTCAACGAACAGACCTACAACCAGCTCTGGCAAAAAATCCAAAGTGAAAACGCCGCCGCCATCGAGCGACTGCTGGCAACCCATACACTGGATGCCATCGTCTCCGACGTCGCATCACCCGCCATGAACGTCGTACCGTTATCCGGATACCCCGGCGTCATGGTGCCTTCCGGAATCGACGACGAAGGCGTGCCCACCTCGATCTTCTTCTTCGGCCCCCGGTGGAGCGAAGCCCGACTTCTGGCGTTGGCCTACGGTTATGAGCAGGTGTCCAACGCCCGTCGTGTGCCTGCGTTCAAGTAAACACCACCTCGAGTCTGCCCTCTTTTCGAGAACGGGGGGCCGACTTGACAACGATTTGTACGTCACGTCCCAGTAGCAGCAGGCATTCCATCATCTTGGCCTCACTGATCCCTCGAAATTTTCCGCGAAGCATCTCGGAAAGCTTGGGTTGTGACAGCCCCAGAATTTCTGAAGCCTGAACCTGGGTCAAATGGCGGGCCTTGATGATTTCACCAATTTTTGCAGCCAACTGGGATTTGACCTGCATTTCGCTGGCGTTCGCTGTCCCGAGATCCTTGTAGACATTCCCGCTGCTTTCTTCGAATTCAACCATTCCTAAATCCTTTCGCATGATCCTGCACTGCTCGAAGTCTCTGTTTGATGAGATCAATGTCGCACGGGGCGGTTTTGATACCGGTAGTCGACTTTTTCTGAAAACAGTGCAGAACATAAATGGCATTGCCAAAACTGACGGTATAAACGGCGCGGTAAGTATTGGTATCAAAGTCCTCGACCAACTCGAGGACCCCCGCACCTCCAAAGCCTTTCAGAGGCTTGGCGTCCGGGTGTTTCTTACCGCATTGCGCCAGATCGAGAGCGTGCCCAAAAACGTCCTGTACATCTGAGGGCATCTGTTTGAGATCTTTCTTGCTGCTGCTAACCCACAGGAGTGACTTCCTTGTACTCATGCGAAAATATACCTATTTGGGAATAATCGTCAATCAGCGATTCGCTCACTCCACCATCGCAAAATCCGCCCGCCCCACCGGATTCGGCGTTGCCCCCTTCACATTCATCCCACGCCCCGGCGCAAACCCGGGGAAGAACACCAACCCCTCCGACTCGAACCGGTACGCCAGCGTCAGGCGCGTCACGTCCAGCACTTCGCGCTTGGCTTCAAAGCGCTCGATGGCCTCCACCGATACCCCGGCTTCCCGAGACAGCTCTTGCACACTCCAGCCCAGCATCGCTCGGGCCTGGGCGCAGTGGGTGGGGGTGAATTGGAAGAGGGCGATACGTTCCAGGGTAATTTTCATCGCGTGAGAGGCCATGGTGTTCTCCGGGCTCGAGAGTGTTGGTCAAAAATCTACTGTGTTTTTGTACAGTTGTTTTGAGTCCGGATCAAATTGATTTTTCAGCGCTCCCCCCTTCTCCTGACAAGCGGTAGCCATTCGCAAATCTCGAAAAAAGCCATGCGCACCTGTCACAAATGACAGTAGACGCTGTTTTGCCTTTGGGGGACGCTGACCCCACAGGCCCCTCGGGACGTAGGACGATGCGCAAAATTGCCTGGCTAGTGCTGATGACTCTGCTGGCGAGTGCCCCGGTGCTGGCGCAGCGACTGTCTGACCAGACGTCGGCGTCGGCCAAAGTCCACTTCATCGAAAACCTGCTGCAGCAGATGACCCTCGACGAAAAAATCGGCCAACTCAGATTGAATTGCGTCGGCGTGCAATCCCCGCGCGAACAATTGCTCCAGGAGGCGGCGGCATCGCGGGTCGGCGGCATCTTCTACGCCGTGGGCCGCGCCGACCTGCGCGAATTCCAGGACGCCGCCATGGGCAGTCGCCTGAAAATCCCGCTGTTTTTTGCCTACGACGTCATCCACGGGCACCGTACGATTTTTCCGATCGGCATCGGCCTGGCGTCCACCTGGGACATGGACGCAGTCACGCTCGCCGGTCGCACAGCCGCGCAAGAGGCCAGCGATGACGGCCTGGACATGGTCTTCTCACCCATGGTCGACATCACCCGCGACCCACGCTGGGGCCGGGCATCGGAAGGCTGGGGAGAAGATGCCTGGTTGTCGGCGCGCTACACCGCAACCATGGTCGAGGCCCTGCAAGGCAGCAACCTGGGCGTGGCCGGCAACGTCATGGCCAGCGCCAAACACTTCGCCCTTTACGGTGCCGCAGAAGGCGGGCGCGACTACAACTCGGCCGACATGAGCCTGCCGCGCATGTACCAGGATTACCTGCCGCCGTACCGCGCGGCGGTGAGGGCGGGCGTCGGCGCGATGATGCTGACCTACATCGCCATCAACGGCGTGCCTGCCACCTCCAACACCTGGTTGATCCGCGACCTGCTGCGCAAACAATGGCGCTTCAAGGGCCTGATCATCAGCGACTTCAACGCCGTGGCCGATCTGGTCAGCCATGGCGTGGCCAGCAACGGGCGCGAGGCGGCGATGCTGGCGATCAAGGCCGGGCTCAACATGAGCATGTTCGACACGCTGTTTCGAGATGAGCTGCCGGACCTGGTGCGCTCAGGCGCGGTCTCGCAGGAAGAAATCGATGACGCTGTCAGAGAAGTGCTCGGCGCCAAGTACGACATGGGACTATTTGCCGACCCCTATCTACGCATCGGCGCGGTGAGCGATGACCCGCAAGACATCCACGACGAAAGTCGCCTGCACCGTGAGCAAGCCCGCGATGTCGCCCGCAAAAGCCTGGTGTTGCTGAAAAACCAGCGCAACGTCCTGCCGCTGGACAGGACCGCTGTGATCGCCGTCGTCGGTCCCCTGGCAAAAAGCCGCCTCGACATCCTCGGCAACTGGAGCGCCATCGGTTCCGCTGCACAGGCCGTGTCGGTGTACGACGGCATCGCCAACGCCCTGGGCGCACCCGAGCGACTGTTGTACGCCCGCGGCGCGGATGTGACCGATGATCCGCAAGTGCTCAACTTCCTCAACGCCCCCGGCGCCAACCCCGCCGACGTGGAAGTCGACCCGCGCTCACCCACCAGCATGCTGCAGGAAGCGGTCGAGGTGGCACGCCATGCCGATGTCGTGGTGGCAGTCGTGGGGGAATCGCGCGGCATGTCCTACGAAGGCGCCAGTCGCGCAAGCCTGGGCCTGCCGGCTTACCAGGCACGGCTGATCCAGGCCCTCAAAGCCACCGGCAAGCCCCTGGTACTGGTGTTGATGAACGGCCGCGCCCTGTCCATCGGCAAGGAACACGACGCGGCCGATGCGGTGCTCGAAACCTGGTACAGCGGCACCGAAGGCGGCAACGCCATCGCCGACGTGCTGTTCGGCGACTACAACCCTTCCGGCAAGCTACCGGTCACTTTCCCACGCTCGGTGGGCCAGGTGCCTACGTACTACAACCACCTGAACACCAACCGACCCTACCAGGCCAATGACCCACGCGCGCAAACCTCGCGCTATTTCGATGAAGAATACGGGCCGCTGTACCCTTTCGGTTTCGGCCTGAGCTACACCCAATTCAGCGTCTCGGACATTACCCTGACCCGCCACAACCTCAACCGCGGCGAAGTCCTGGGCGCCAGCGTCGTCGTAAAAAACACCGGCCCACGCGCCGGCGCCACCGTGGTGCAACTCTACATCCGCGACATCAGCGCCTCGATCAGCCGCCCGGTCAAAGAGCTCAAGCGCTATCGCAGAATCATGCTGCAAGCGGGGGAAGAAAAAACCGTGTCCTTCAACCTGAGCGAACAGGACCTGAAGTTCTATAACGCAAAGCTGGAATACGCGGCGGAGGCGGGGGCGTTCAGCGTGATGATCGGCCTGGATTCGCGGGATGTGAAAGAGGCGCGGTTTGAGTTGTTTTGAGGACCCTGCCAAGCTTGCGTCTTTCGAATCATCGAAGATGAGACCAGGCATGTTGATCTTCAACTGCACCGAAGCGGCCAGCAACTTCTTCGGCCGCGTGCACAAAGGCAAAAAAATCACCCCGGTGGAAAAACCACCATCCACCGTTATCGAAGACGATAAAGGCGGTGAGTCCGCCGAACAATGGCTGGTCCACGCCACCATCGTGCAACGCAAACACGTGCTGTACGTCATCCACGTGCCAACCCGGTATTGCATGATTTTCGCGGACGCGAAAAAGGCGGATATCGAGGGTTTTGTTAAACGCTTTACTGATCGCTGGCAGTACGGAGTGATGCGTGATGCGACGCAACATGACGCCGTGCAATGGATGGCTCCTGACGTCATGCAGGAGCGATTTGCCGAAGGCAGCCATGAGTATCGGCTGTACAAACGCGGTCATCGAAGCGCACAGGGCCATATCAAGGAAATAGCCTGGATCTTCGAGGACTATGTGGCTGAGTGGGGGAGTTTGCCGCCAGACGAAATCCTGGCAGGCCGCTTTGACGCACTGATCAACGGCTTCGTCCGAGGAAACAAAAGCACTAAAGGTTACTCGCTACCGGATGAAGAAATGATGGCTCACTGGTTACGCCAGTACTGCGACGTTGATGAATCCGGTATTCAGAAAGCACGCAGTCGGCGTCAAGAAATCAGGCGGGAAATTAGGGAGTTCGAAGAGGCTCAAGCGAGCCATTGACGCCGTTGGCTAACCCTCCAACCCCGGCGCCTCCCGCACAATAAAGTGATCCAGATTCTCAATGTTCGCACTGAACACCCCGAACGTCTGCTCGGGGTTTTTCTTGCTCGGTACCTGTTTCAACACCGGCGTCACCCCATAAAAGAAGCAATACAACTCACGCCCACTGTCGATGGCATGCTTGATCTCCTCCAGAAACGCCTTGCGCTTGCGGTAGCCGTCGATCAGCTTCTTGCTCAGGTAAACATTGACCGAGTATGGCTTCTTCTCAAACCAGACCTTCTTCTCGAAATCGATGCGAAAGCTCTGGGTGTAATCCTTGATCTCCTTGACCTTGCCCCAGTAGATCAGGCCCTTGTTGTCTTGCAGGTATTCGATTTTCTTGAAGAAGGCGCTGTAGGTTGCCGCGTGCTCACCGATTTTAAGGGGCATGCGCTTGAGCAGGTCCTTGTCCTCGAAATTCGAGACGAAGCATTCGACGGGGTGGGCGAAAACGCTGGTTTTGTCCGGCGCGGAATCCCGATTTGGTGCTTCTTCGGTGCTGGCCGGTGTCGGTGTTGATGGCTCCTCACGTTGACTAACCCCAGCCACGGTCGGTTGCGACGGCTTACGCACATACGCACGCCGAGTCAGCAACAACTCCGACGGAAAATGCTCCTCACGACTTTCATCCGATTCCGCGCCGTCCACCTCTGATGCTGGCGTCTTCAGGCTCACGTAAGGGCAATCCTCGACGTGCCGCGTGCTGGGCAGGTTTTTGAAATGCGGGGTGCGGATGTAATTCACATTCTTGGCGTTGAACGTGCCTAACGCATTGGCCGCGTCGACTGCGTAACGGCAGGCATCGTTGGGGCACTGGAAGTGTTCCTTGGCGGAATCGAAGGCCATCGTCTCGTCGAAATTGAGATCGCGCACGTCGTAGATCGACAGTTTGGTGTCGAGGCTCAGGCAGTAGGCGAGGTCGAATTTCATGACAGACTCGGATGCTTGGATGGGGAGAATATTAATAACGGTAAACAACTTAAGTTGCACCCATTGTTTGAGCGCACCCTAAATCCTTGGAATTTCCCAATACGAGTAATTACGTGCGACCAGCTTATTCCAAAGCCCACCACCCGTCATTGTACTGCGGAGAACGCTGTTTTTTATTGACCAAGAAAGTTACTTCTTATTGAGCAGCAGCCTAATCCAAGGCTCGTGAATAAACTCAATGTGATTTTTCAGCTTTCTGCGTAATTTGATGCGGTCCCTGCTGTGATGTTGCTGGCGGTGACAATTGGGGCAAAGAGCTGCAACGTTATCGAGGCTATCTAGGCCTTTTTCGCTCAAAGGGACAACATGGTGCACCTCCAGATAAGAACTTCCGTCGTCTCTTTGAAACAGCTTCGCGGTGCAATCGGGCATTTCACAGGTGTTTTGTGCCCTATGGATGGCTGCCCCCACAACGTGAGGGTTACGAGCAAACTCATTTTTTTTAACGACCTTACTTGTAGGCTTGGCTTTAGCCTTTAAGGCGAGCGTCAAAACCAACAAGGGTGGTGATCTGCGAGCGATCTCTTGTGTGATTTCCTCGGTTGTCATGTCTGCGACGGAGTCGAGCTTGATTGCGTACAGCGTCTGCCCGATGTTGCCAATAAGCACGCTATCATTCAGCTGTAGCCAAGCCCTGATGAGTTCACGACCCATTCTAGGTTCCGGATCTCTGTTCGCGTTGGTCGATCGTTTAGCGAAGTAGAAAGAGCCCTTGACCGATTGTTTGCAAGCGTCCAGAGGTGTGAGCACTTCGAAGGGCTTGGCTGGTCGCTCCAGAGAGGGTGCGATACCGGCACCCAAAACCGCTGCAAGTTGCTCTGACGAAAGAACATAAGCCTGCTTGTTCTTGTCGGTCGGGGCTACGCTTTTGATGCCCCAATTGTGGAAAATTTGACTCCAGTCGACAGTCGCCATTCCTTGCTCAACCCCGTTTAAAGTAGATCGCAGCCTATATGGCAACATGCCACTTGTCTATGCTTATGGCTTATGGGTATTCTCTCTGCTTCTCAGGTAACAAGATGCTTAATGAAAAATCTGCCTGTACTTTACCGCGGGGGGGGCAAGTAATTTTTCGGTAGTTGGTGCACTCCCTCGGTCAAAATCAGCACCTGATGGGTTCAAACCCTGTCGTGCACATCGAAAAAATCATAGAGTGCCTTGAATGATTACGCCGCTGGGAGCGCTTGAGTCGCTTGACCTGACAGACCCCAACACGTGCTTTGAAATCCTTTCCTACGACAAGCATCAGGTTGCCGAAGGAATGGTAGTCGAAAGTTTGTTCGATCAAATAATCGAGCGCATTCCTTCGCTGGTGGAAGGTGAGGAAGTGCGTGTTCTGGATGTGGATACATTCGTTGTGCGTAATTCGAAGGTGTTCGCACAGGGCTACGCGTTTGTTCTATCGTGGAAGGAACCAAAGCAGACCGGTCTCAAGCGATATCTAATGGCGCTCGGCAAGGTCTTCACTACCTATCAAGTTGAATATGTAGAAAGAGTAGGGTTTAGGGCGAGACTAGTGAGGGAGGGGAGACCTGCAAGCGAATGGCAGAAACTGGAAGCCCTGTTGGATACGCTATCAGTCAGAAGCGCCACGAACTATACCGTTGATAGTCGGGTACGTAAGCAGGACCGCCAGTTGGCCTCATTCTGGGGCTATCTTCGCGAAACTTATGGCGGCCGTTTGGCGCAGAAGGTTGCAGTTCCTCGTTTGCTTGTCAACTGGGGTATACAGCCATGGTTTCGCTCCGTCTGGAATATTGACCGGGTCTTGCTGGTGGGCGATTCGCTTTGGGTGCTGGAGGCAAAGCACAAGTTTCCCTACGAACATTCGGGACGATTGCAGTTCGGACTCAATAACGGCGAAGCCTACTTAATTCGAGATTTGGTGAGGGGCGGGATAAATGTCATTCATAGCATCGTAGTAAAGCCATACTGGGACATGAATGTCGGCTCTTCGTACCTCATAAACAATTACAAAGCCAAGCAGAATGCAATCGTTGTTGGTCGAACGGTTGATATGGCAGCAATTGAGAAAATAATAGGATCTACGACCGCCCGTTCTCCTGGACATACTACTATGACTGGAGACGGGAAGCTTAAATACAAACCCCTAATCGCGAGCGATTTCGCCCTGTTGTCGAATCTGGCTGATCCTGACTCAGTGGCTCGTGGTATCGCTCAGTTGATGAACGGTAGCTTAGAACACCGCTGCGAGGATGACAATCTTAGGACTGCTCGCATTACTTAATTCGTTCTGCGAAAATTAATGCTGCATGTTGTTAGGCGTATCCCTGTTCCGAGGGCCCAATGGTTTTTCTCTCTTCACGCCTGCAATCAGTACTCTTTTGAGTAGTGAAATGCAGGCTGACGAGTACGCTTGTTAAATTTCCGATTTCTCCACCTTATTTACACGGCGCATGGACGGAGCGATTTTGGCTTCCTACATGTCTTCGACTGGCATTCCTTCATCCGCCATTCGCTTCACAAGGAGCTTAACGGCATTTTTATCCGGCCTCGCCAAGTTAAGATTTCCCGATCCAAGCTTCTGAAGGGCCCTGTCAGCCTTTGGCGACAGAAATCTGCGCTGCTCGGCAGTTCGGCGAATGATTTCCGCCTTTGGCACGAGCATGTGAAGGAGTACATCGAAGTCTATTTCACGATCAATCCTTGCAGACGACTTCGCCTCTTTTTTCTCTTGCGTCATCTCATTAATGTCGAGAACTAGATGATCTGGTATTGCGGGAGCGTTAAATTCTGTAGCCTTGATATTTTGCCAGCAAAGTTCCAGTTTGCAGTACTCTCCGACGTTCCTAACATTTGCAGAGGTACTTCTGAGAGCGGTGGAAATCTGTGGTGCAAGAGACACGATTAACTCCTGAAGATCCTCCGGGACGGATTGAGTATTCCAGATGTTCTGCCAGTCGAGGCTTGCCTTCCCTTGATGAATAATCTTCTCAGCGATCCAAGAAAGTGTATAGGCAACTGTCTGGGATTTATAGCCACGGTCATCTCTGTACCAGTCAGAGCCAGCAACATACTTGTCGGTCCAGCGAAATATCAGCCCCATGGCGCAAGCATTTCTAAACCAAATTTCATTAAATTGAGTAGGTGCAGACTTCCAAGCCTTGGCGGTTTGATCAGCGAAAGCCATGAATGCTTTCTGCGCGCCTTTCGATACTAAGTAAGGCTTCCTTTCAAAACTTAGGAGATATTTGGCAAGGTCGGTTTTTTCGATAAGCTTGTCCCGAGGATACTCCAGCTGATATTTTCGTTTTTCTGCCTCGGAAGCGTAAGCCATTCCGTCACGATACTGCCCGCGCGCGCGCTCATAGAACCATTTGTTGCCCGTCATCGCACCGTCCTGAGGCGGTGCGGTCGATATCCTGGAGTAACGCTCCATTTGCAGGTGGAATGGATGGCTCGAGAAAAAGTCAGCTTCTGAGATGCGATTCTGCGTGTTGGCGAACCGCGAAATATTTGGCACGACCTGTTCGATATGGGCAGGTGGAATTACTGAAAGTTTCATTTGCACGTGAACACGTTCAAGCGGTGAGTTTGCGACATCCTTTGCGTACAGAATAGACGCCGTCGTCTGGCCGCCATTGACGATCTGAAGGTTTTGAATAGCTGCTATTCCAAGTTGCCCGTCTTTGAGTGTCTCGAGCTTAACTCCCGATGCTGTTGCGGTTAGGCCATTATTGTAAGCGAAGAACATCTCAGGCGTCTTCTTGATCGTGTCCAAGATACCCTTGTTTACTTTCGTCTTAGCCTGGAGATATGTCCGGACATTCTGTTCAAGTAGTCGCGCTCCGTATAGGCCGTAGATTTCAGCGAGCACTGAGCCTGGGATGGCAAGAAGGTAGGATTGATGTTCCTCGGTATCTGTCGAAGCCTTGAGGCAGGCAAGGGGCTGTCCGGCAATGTCAGCGATATTGACCTCGATAGACTCTGATATTCGAAAACTTTTCTGGATTTCGAAATAACGATTCGTATCAAGCACGCTATAAACAATTGGCAGGCCACCCACTTGCTCGCAGAGTTGCGGCGGCCGTCTGGTCACCAGACGGGCGTTGGAAAAAAGGATAATGCGTACTCTCTTGATGAGATCACGTGCTGAATAGATCGGATAGGCTGCTGTAAACGCAGGGCTTGTCTCCTCAATTGAATTGATAAACACCGATGAACAGGCATTCTCGAGAAAGGTGGTGGCTTGCTTTAGAGCTGAGGTCAGACGGTCATTGTTTAGAGATTCCAGTTCCGCTCCGCTTCGGTAATCGCAAACTGCTAGATAAAGCGTTCCTCGATCGTTATCAAATCCGTATCCGTCGATTCGATATGGCTGCCGCCCACCTTCCTTGTGACTGTGGGTGTACTCCAAGTCGATGGTGTCACCGTTTTCTGACGCCGTTGCGGCATAGAGTTCGAAAAAAGCCTCTTGCTGGAAAATGCCTCGTGCTTCTGCTTCAAGAAGAATGTCCTCTCGCAGAGCGTCGAATGCTTGCTGCAACTCACTCATAATTCGATTCTCTCGAAGACATCATCATGGTTGATAATGAAGGGCGTGCAGTCGCTCACGCGAATGCTGTAGTTAACCATCTCTACGCCGGGCCGGAGATCCATACGCTCGATACGAGGAAATTCACCCGTCACTTCATAGAAAATACGATCAACGAGAATCCAACTTTCCTCGTCATATTCCGGCCGTTCTTGATATCCCGCATCCAACAAACCTATCTCAAAAAGTTCTAGCGCGATTGGGCAAGCCTCGGCAATAGCATCTCGAATCTCTAAGATCAATGTATTGAGAGTTCGAGCCGACGGGGCCGCCGATGGAAGTGGAGCGATGCCTTGATTGCAGAGCAGAATAAGTCCCTGAACCGGA
The DNA here is from genome assembly GCF_001984065.1 of Pseudomonas sp. KK4. GTDB lineage: Bacteria > Pseudomonadota > Gammaproteobacteria > Pseudomonadales > Pseudomonadaceae > Aquipseudomonas. Next base: position 43,454 of record NZ_LYVP01000022.1, on the reverse strand, counting down.
TCGAGTTGGTCCTCGGAAGAAATCCGGATGCGCCGGTCGGCCGTTACCACCTGAGTCTTGACCTCTAAAATGGTTCCGGCGATTACAAAATCTTGCTCATGACCGCTAGGGCCATTCCAGCACTTGATGGCTACACTCCAGCCGATACGCTCACTAAGAATATCTCGAAGAAACAGCAGTTCGCCAACCAAGCCAATCCTCTCGCTTTTTGACAGTAGGCGTTCGGCCGTATGGCGCAGCATTTCCTGCCATCGGTGGATCTCCTTGATTGCCAGCAGCAGTCCCTTTCCAGACTGTGTTGGTGATATTTGATCGGTCGCAAGCATGAGGCTCTTGCACATAAGGGCGAAATTTCGGAAATCGGCTGCATCACTCAGACTTAGCACCAATCTTACGCGCCCGGCGGCCACGGAATGGACCTCACAGGTCACTGCCGACATTTTCGGCAGTTCAATCACCCTGGGTTCCGCACAGTGGACATCGAGCTGGAAGATAAAACATCCATGAAAGTCGCGACCAATCCTGAAGTCGAGTGGATGGCTGCTGTCGGCAAGTCGTATGTTGTAAAAGCCTGGCTCAAGCGGCGGGACGATCGTTTTCCATTCACTAAGCATCCTGTGCCTCCATCATCGCTTCGGCGTCATCGTCATCTTCCGCGGCAAATTGCTCAAGTTGCTGTCGATAGACAGCGTTTACTTGGTAGGTTCTTTCTTTGGCGGGTTTACTGGTCTCGGGCATGCAGAAGGACAGCGTGACAATGAGATCATCAAGCTTGAGAGTGTTGTCACAATCTTTTCGGTCATCGCGCAGCTTCGCACTGATGACATGCACCAGCATCATAGGTCGTTCGCGTACGGAGCAAGCGGCGCGTTCCCTCTTGTAAGTTTCAGCCCGATAAGCCACATCCGCCGCCGCCTTCTGTAATTCGGACAGGCCGATCAGCGAATCCGCGGGATCGGCTACGCGGTTCTTGCTGCCATACACTCGATAGGTACCCTTCTGAACTGTTCCTTGATCCCTAGACCTTGGATTGACCTTCTGACCAGCAAATGAAATGGAGTCGCCTGACTGGCGCATGGGAAGCACCACGTCCCATTTTTCGAGTTCATCCGTAATGCGGTCCTGAATATAGTCTCCAAGAAGGGAGGTATCGGAAATTACGGAGAGGTCAGGATGATCCACGAAACGGAATTCGCGCATGATATCCAGTACGTCACGACCGCTTGCGGCCCAGCGAATGTAGCCCTTGTGCATTTCAGTAGGGTTTCCGAGCGCGGTGAGAAACTCTTCGACCGCGTTGCGATGTGCCCTACCGATGACAGGATCATTTGGAAGTGCGAAACCCTCGATATGACGTGCGGAATAGTCCTGCGCAATTTTGAGTTTCTCGGCCGTTCGCATCTTGTTTGCAGCGGTTACCCGGATGGCGAGTGGGCTCTGTCGGACTTTTAGGCCGAAATCGCGCGGCGTGCGGTCTGCGGCCTGCATGCGCTTGATTTCACTTCTCAATTCTTCTGTCGCCTCGTCTACAAATTCGTAGTGATCGAAGGAGACCTGTGGCAAATAGAGACGGCAATATTTCTCGTAACCGGGTCGGTAGCCGAACCAGCGCGCCATTTGCATAAGGGTGTCGCTGGCAGAGGCGTTCCGCAGGAGGTAGGAGACTGTAAGTCCTTCGAGCGTTAAGCCGCGAGAAAGCGCAAGGCCGCCGATGGCGATGACATGCAGACCTTCTGATTTGTGCAGTGAGTAATCGAGCTTCCCGCCCCGCATATTGACAGTCCGGACTTCGATGGACTGTACGCCCTCATTGAGGACTTCAAGTAGATCGTTCCAATTGAATCCACTGTTACTGAATTCGACCATGAAACTATTTTCGAGATCATTCATTATGTCATCGTTGATCTCATCAAACGGAAGCGACGCATGGACTGAAACCGCGTCTTTGATCTCCGTAAGATATTCATAAACGAGTCCGAGAATTTTGTCCTGGATGGCATTGAATCGACTAACGTTGATCATCATTGAGCAGTGTGCTGTGCCCTTATCTTGAAGCACCCTTAAGGTCCTGGTTATGCAAAAGACACGGATCGCATGGCGCAGGCTATTTGGGATATCGGCAACATTGTCTCCACTTTTGTGTTTCAACGGCAGAAGCGACCGATAGTCATCGATTACTCTGACCATACTCGGAAGTAAGTCACCGCCCTCGCGGAAAATCCGATGTGAACCTACATAATTGGTAGGCGGATCAAGTGCCTTGATAAAGTTTCCAGGAAAAAGATCATCTGTTTCCATTTCCTCTGTCGTTTCCGGATCGATGAATATGTTGGCGAACGGTGTAGCGGTATAGCCGACATATGCCGAACGAGGGAAACGCGACAGAATCTGCCGAATGACGCCGTTGATGGCTGTAGTGCGCTTGGGGTCACTAGCTGTGTTGATAGATGCATTGTCTGCTTCGTCGTCGATCAGCAGTAGTGGCAAGTCATAGCCGCCGGTCTCTCCTTGCTTCTCTATCCAGTGTGCGAGACGTTCAAGGATGGACTTATTTTTTTTTGTTATGAAAATCATCGGCTCCTGATGTCCCGACAGGTCGAAATAAATTCCGTCCCTGCCGCTGGAGAAATCGGCTACCCGAGTTGTGCCGTAGGAAGGAATTCGTCGCGTCGCTGCATAATTCTGGATGGGTAGCGACTGTTGTGCAGCTGCACCAAACATCGAGACCTTGCCAATGAATGTCTCATCAATTCGTTCTTGCGTCTGGGCGCGCAGCGAATTGGTTATCCCAGCGAGCAGGACAATTACACGGTAGCCTGCGTCGGCTGCTTTACAGATTAGAGCAGAGTAGTTGGTGGTCTTCCCCGATTGGACATTTCCCATGACCATGCCGCGAATTGCGCCATAGGATTCATCTTTCGGATTGCCGCATCGGTCGAGAATTTCATCCGTGTCGGAGTCGAGAGTAGCAAGTACGTGCGACGGGAGAATACCCGTCTCGAGGTAGTATTTACGAAGGCGGTTCCAATAATAGGAGTCAAGTTCTGGCCTAATTGTAGTGAGCCAAGGCCTATGGCCTTTTGTAATAACCGCTCCCCGCTTCTGGGTAACCGTAAAGTTTGCTTCCAACTCGCGAATAATAGTATTGATGGCTGATTCATCAATGTGCTTAAACGGGCCGTCGCGAACGACCGAAGTGATCGCACTTTCGGGTAAGCCTTGTCCTAAGGCAATTTCCTCTCCATATTGCTTATTGATAACCGAGCGGAAATACGCAAGTTCGCTGTCAAACATTTACAACCACCCCTTATTCTTTATGTGTTTTAAGACGATGTCGGTTTGACTGGCCCACGGTTCAGTTGATGTCAGGAGTTCACGCAACGCTTTCATATCGCCTCCTGAGTGGAGCAGCAGAGAGGGGAGGGCTGTGTCGAGGTTTTCGAGGAACCTTTCCTTGTCTAGTACTCCCTGATTCATCATTTCTGGACGAGACGAATAGTCTTCGCCAATACTTACAATTGGAAAGTAGTCTTCGATGACTCCGAGCGCTGCCGCAAAGGCTTTGGCTCTATTTCTATCCTCGTCCTCTAGCATACCGGCGATAAGCGGATGCTCTCGGTTGACATAGTAGCGGACCTCACCGTTTCGCACATATTTCGCCCAGATTGACGTTTTTCCAGCTCCTTCGCGGATGCGTCCCCCGCGTGACTGAAATACTTTTCCTGATCTGCTCTTGAGCCCGCCGACGATGTCTTTCAAACGGCTCTTGAGCCCCGAAGGAAGCTGCGCGTCTGCCTTGTCGAGCGTGATCTTCCATATCGCATCGAGGGAGTTGGGGATGTTGACGGCGATTCGGACAAGTTGAGACAACTCACCGTGCCTCACCAATCGAAACCAGGTGCCGTGTATGATGAGACGGTGCTGTCTATAGACATAAAAGCCTTGATTGCGAACTAAACCTTCTTCACCACTGAGCTGGTCGTGTTCCCCCGCAGTAATCTTAGAATAGTGCGGTAGGATGAAAGCCTGCACTTCAATAGGCTGGCCATTTAGGTTAAGCGTTTCCTTCGGTTGGGCCTGCGTCGCATCATGGAGGCGCAAGAAAGGATCTATCGGCTTCAGCGCGCTACCGTTGAAAGTGATTCTGAGCTTCCGAAGGCCTTCCTCACCTGCCAGGTAACGATGGAAGATGAGCGACAGCTGTTTCTGGGCATGCGCTACCAGATCATTGAATCCCTTGCCGCCAACCTGACCATATTCGGACAATCTATCGCACACCCGCCAGATGATCTCCGTCCCATCGTGTTCAAGCAGTTGCTGATTGGCTAGAGCTTTGATCTCATGGGATTCAAGGATTCCCATCTTCCAGTCGGCAATATCATCCAAGTTCCAAGACGCTCCAGAAAGGGCGCCATTCTGTCTGGTGACGACGGTCAAATGTCGGCATTGTGATAGGGATGCGGACTTCATGCCCCATCCGAACCGTCCGAGGTCATCAGGAGCTCGCTCCTCACTGGGATTGGTGCTGGCTGGCTTCATCGCCCGGTGAAGTTCGTCCTCAGTCATTCCGGATCCGTCGTCCAGAATTCTAACCTCAGACCCATCATCCTTTCGGATGCACTTTATATCGATGCAGCAGGCTTTTGCCTTAATGCTATTGTCGAGAAGATCCGCAAGTGCGCTCGACAGGTCGTAGTTCCCAAAGCTACGCGCTGACGTCATCAGCGCAGACGCATCAGGAGGATTTTTTTTATGTCTCATGTTTCCCCACTTCATTCGCCACAAGACGCTGGGGAAAAGCCCCTGCCTAAGATTTTTTTGTCTTCGATCAGCTCAAGCAAACCTGAAACGTTGGCGCCTATTGATAGCCTTCGAATCTGACATCTGCCACTTTAAATCCGAATATAGTAGCAAATTGCCTTTTTGGCTGTTCGCAGGCGCCTACGTGTGGGAACGAGCCTGTGCTCGATCACCAAAGCTAACGCAACATCCCAACTCTGATGCAAGCCTTACTGGATACAGATACCTCGTCAGTCATTTTGTGTTGAGGGGGGGCGAGGTGGGCAGCGTCGGCATTTGGGTGAAATCGATTAGGGCGGTGGAGAGCCGAATTGTATTGAGCTTGTGAAGTTGCGATTCAGTGTGCAGCAATTAGCGCAGAAAAAATCCGCTTATTGAAAGCTTAAGCAACGGATCAATTGATGCATTCGAGCACTCAGAATCCACGCATCAACCGAGACGCCTTCCGCCACCAGGATTCCTGTCGATTGAACGGATCATCCGCCAACACACACGGCATATCCCGCAACCGAATCCACGGCTCATCCTGCCAATGCAACATGCACAACGACATCTTCGGCCAATCGAGAACGCTCAGCGTCGGACGCTCTACCATGCGTGACGGCTGCGCATCCCGCAGCGCAGGCACCACCTGATGCGTCAGCCACTCACGCAGCAATCGATTCTCAGGACAGTAGTAATAAATCAACAATGCATACAGGCCTGACTCACTCACCATCAAACGCTCTTTCGTGATGCCGTACAAATTGACGAGCATCATCTGTCGCTGGTCCGCATCGAGCTTGCGCGTCGTACGTTCATCAAGGTGTTGACCCATCATTCGCCCCAGGTCCTGCGCACAGAACCAGGCCTGGTTCTCTAAAAGCAGGGCATGCAGATGGGAATTGTGTCGGGCGAAGCGGGCAGGTTTGGGTGCATCAGTCATGGCGTGCCTCCAGGAACGGAAGCGTGGGATTGGAACTGTGGGTACGACGATTCACCTTCATCGTGAAGGTCCGATAGTCAGGCATTTCCTTTACCTCTGGCTGCTTTCTTAGGGCATTCGTTAAGGGTGTCGGGAGCTAAGAAACCCACCAGAGACGGGCCGGACATATTCCCCTTTCGGGTCTTATATTCGCCCACTCCCGACATAACGGGACTTTTTCGCAGGCGTAGAGAAACCGCAGACGAAAAAAAGCCGCATGACTATCGGGTGCGGAGGACCGCTCTGGTTTGTAGAGTTTCTTAGGCTCGGAACCGAGGGTAAATGGAGCAGGAAGGAGTCGTCAACCCGCTACCTCTCATACCACCTCCACGACGAAACAAAATGAAATCTGGACAATGGTAGTGGTTAAATTATCCTGTATGCATATCCAGTATTTGGTCTTGATTGTTTTATCCTTGTACCAATCTGGCTAGCTACGTTTCATCTCATTACACCCAGCAAATTTCATTTACTTTGAAATTTACAGGGCTAGAATGGTGACCATTCGTCACAGCTTTGACCCAGAGGAATTTCGGGCTCATGAATCTATTTGAAACACCCTCCTTTGAATCCTTGAGCGAAACCGGTTCGGGCTTCCATGAGTCTGAAACCCATCCTGCGACCGACCTGGTGCTGCTGAACAAGCTTCTTGAGATTTATGATCAAGGACAGCTTGCTGAAATTCTTAACGATGTCAGCCCTACTCATTGGTGCCGGGAAACCATTAATCGCTGGGTCAAAGGAAAGGCCTCGCCAAAGCTTTCTCACATTGAGTTCACCCGCTTGGAGGCGTTGCTTCCGAAGCGTCTGAATCACAAGCCCTCCTTTACCTTCATCGACCTATTCGCCGGCATCGGCGGCATCCGAAAAGGTTTTGAAGCCATAGGCGGTGAGTGTCTATTCACGTCCGAATGGAACAAGTACGCAGTCAAAACCTACAAAGCCAATCACTTCTGCGATCCGGTTCGCCATCGCTTCAATCTGGATATTCGCTCGGTCACCTTGTCGGACAAGCCCGAGATTAGTGAAGACGAAGCGTACAAAAACATCGACCGCGAAATTCCTGATCACGATGTCTTGTTGGCGGGTTTTCCGTGCCAGCCATTCTCACTTGCGGGCGTTTCCAAAAAGAATTCCCTGGGGCGCAAGCACGGTTTCGAATGTGAAACCCAAGGCACTCTTTTTTTCGATGTGGCGCGAATTATCGCTGCCAAACGTCCAGCCGCATTTCTGCTCGAAAACGTGAAGAACCTGAAGAGCCATGACAAGGGCAATACCTTCCGGATCATTTGCGAAGCTCTGGATGAGCTGGGTTACGAGGTTGCAGATGTAAACGCCCCGAAAGGTTCAGATCCCAAAGTTATCGATGCGAAACACTTCGTTCCGCAGCATCGTGAACGCATCGTTTTGGTTGGCTTCCGTCGTGATCTGAACGTCCATCAAGGCTTCACGTTGAGTGACATCAGCAAGCTGATACCCAAGCAACGACCTAGCTTCGGTGATTTGCTCGATAAAGAAGTGGACGACAAATACATCCTCACTCCGAAGCTTTGGGACTACCTCTACCGGTATGCCGAAAAGCATCGTGAGAAGGGGAATGGCTTCGGTTTCGGCTTAACCCGTCCAAACGATGTGGCTCGTACCCTCTCTGCGAGATATCACAAGGATGGGTCGGAGATTCTGGTTGATCGAGGGTTTGTGGATAGTTTGGACTTTGACAGCGAGCTGAATCAGCTCAATCGTCCTCGTAGATTGACGCCGCGTGAGTGCTCTCGCTTGATGGGGTTCGATAAGCCAAGTGAAAGCAAATTCGTGATTCCCGTATCTGATACGCAAGCGTATCGTCAGTTTGGAAACTCGGTTGCCGTGCCTGTATTTGAGGCCGTGGCCCGGTTGATGAAGGATCGGATCCTGGTTGCAAAGGAAAAAATTGCTGATAAGGAGCGGCCACAATTGGAGTTCGCTCTCCCGGAGTGACCCATACTGCTATCCAGACGTTGCTATACGAAGGCCTGAGTCATGACTCAGGCCTTCGTGCTTTTATAGAATTCTCGGTTCCGAGTGCTTACCACTGCAGCAATTCTACGAGACTGTCGGATACACTTTTGTTTCGACTTCTAAATTGGTCAGTGATCCTACCCATGACAAGTTTACTGCAATGGATTGACGGCAAGAATCAAGCGGATTGGTGGATATACATAAAGCGCCTTTCGGCCAATGATACTGGGCTTACAGGTGGTCACGGGGCAGGTATCTATCTACCTAAAGCTGCCGTAGCTCAAGCGCTGCCTTCTATTTCCAACACCTCATCTCTAAATCCCGACTGCAATTTGACGACGCGAGTCACCTCGCACGGTTTTCCAGAGCAAACGCTAAGAGGTATCTATTACAACAACCGTCATTTTGATGGGCCAGGGTCACGCAACGAGCATCGCTTGACGAGATGGAATACAGACGTAAAAAACAATCCAGCTCAAGACCCGGAAAACACTGGAGCATTGGCAGTCTTCGCCTTCAATGTGCCTCATGCTGGGAGGGATGCTGAGTTTTTGGATGTCTGGATATGCAAAAACCTGGAAGAAGAGGAGTTTTTTGAAAACAAGACGGGTGAAGTAATCCCAGGGGCCCTGCTTTTTGAGCGGGGGGACCAGCTCTTTGCCGGTTTTGCTCAGAGCCCGGCTGTGGAACCTAGTTGCGTAGAAATTCCTCCAGCGTGGGCCGAAATTTTTCCCAGCGGTGAAGAGGTTATTACCCATCTTCTCAAGGTTTTTCGCTCAGGTAAGACAACTCCCGACGAGCTAATCATTGAGCGGCGCGACAACGAGTACAAGCTTTTCCGTCAAATCGAGGAAATCCATATTTTGCACCAGGTGCAGAAAGGATTCGCTTCTGTCGATGAATTCATGCAAATGGCGAATTCCGTTAGTAATCGTCGAAAATCAAGATCGGGAAAGTCTCTAGAAATACATCTTGAGCATTTGTTTCGACAATTTGGCCTCTCGTCATTCAGTATTCAGTGCAAAACCGAGGGCAATAAAAAGCCAGATTTCATATTTCCTTCGTGTGCCGACTATCATGACCCTTCATTTCCGGATGAAAATCTTCGTATGCTGGCTGTCAAAACAACCTGTAAGGATCGCTGGCGTCAGGTTTTGAACGAAGCTAACAGGATAGAAACAATTCATCTGTTCACGCTTCAAGAGGGAGTTTCTCCGCACCAGTTTGCCGAGATGACAACCGAAAACGTTAAGTTGGTAGTTCCGAAGCCATTGCACACGAAATATCCGGAGAAGTTGCGTGACAAGTTATTGAGCTTGAGCGATTTTATCGTGGAGACAAAGAGCCTGCGCTAAGGTGATTGCGTTCATGGATAATCAAGATGAACCGCAATTACTGGATCAAGACTAGCTATGAATTCTTAAGTAGGTGCCGAATGATAGATGTCGTGGATAGCGTTACGAGATCACGAATGATGGCCGGGATTCTTGGTAAGAATACAAAGCCCGAAATGATCGTTCGGCGTTATTTGCATGCTTGCGGGTACCGATACAGGCTTCATCGAAAAGATTTGCCGGGAAAGCCTGATCTGGTTTTGACGAAGTACAGGCTGGCCATATTTGTTCATGGATGTTTTTGGCATCGTCATCTGAACTGTAAATATGCAACTACTCCCAATAATCGTCGCGAATTTTGGGAGGCGAAGCTAAACGGGAATGTATTGAGAGATCAAAGGCAAACGTCTCAACTGCGTGCGGAAGGATGGAGGGTGCTCTTTATTTGGGAGTGCGGGCTGAAACATCTGTTGACTAATATCGAGGTTCTGAGAGGGATGATTGAGGATCTAGATAAAAAATTTCAAGTTTGGCCAGAAAATCCTCCCAGACCCGTCTTTTAGTTTTCAAGGATTTTGAATTGAGGTGGCATGGTTATATAAAAAAGGGCTGCCATCGTTGGCAGCCCTCTTATGTGTCGATTGATTAAACAAATTAAATCAATCCCAGCTCAACGCCCCACCAGTCTGATACTCAATAACCCGAGTCTCAAAGAAGTTCTTCTCTTTCTTCAAGTCCATAATCTCGCTCATCCAAGGGAACGGGTTCGTAGTCCCCGGATACTCTTCCTTCAGACCAATCTGCGACAGGCGACGGTTGGCGATGAACTTCAGGTAATCCTCCATCATCGCCGCGTTCATGCCCAACACGCCACGAGGCATGGTGTCACGTGCGTATTCGATCTCCAGCTGAGTGCCCTGCAGAATCATCTGCGTTGCTTCTTCCTTCATTTCGGCATCCCACAAATGCGGGTTTTCGATTTTGATCTGGTTGATCACGTCGATGCCGAAGTTCAGGTGCATGGATTCGTCGCGCAGGATGTATTGGAACTGCTCGGCGACGCCGGTCATTTTGTTGCGGCGGCCCATGGAGAGGATTTGGGTGAAGCCGCAGTAGAAGAAGATGCCTTCCAGGACGCAGTAGTAGGCGATCAGGTTGCGCAGCAATTCTTTGTCGGTTTCGACGGTGCCGGTTTCGAACTTCGGATCGGAGATCGAGCGGGTGTATTTGAGGCCCCAGGTGGCTTTTTTCGCGACCGATGGGATCTCGTGGTACATGTTGAAGATCTCGCCTTCATCCATGGCCAGCGATTCGATGCAGTACTGGTAGGCGTGGGTGTGGATCGCCTCTTCGAACGCCTGGCGCAGGATGTACTGGCGGCATTCCGGGTTGGTGATCAGGCGGTAGACGGCCAGGACCAGGTTGTTGGCGACCAGGGAGTCGGCGGTGGAGAAGAAGCCGAGGTTGCGCATCACGATGCGGCGCTCGTCGTCGGTCAGGCCTTCCGGGTTTTTCCAGAGGGCGATGTCGGCGGTCATGTTGACTTCTTGCGGCATCCAGTGGTTTGCGCAGCCGTCCAGGTATTTCTGCCAGGCCCAGTCGTACTTGAAAGGCACGAGTTGGTTGAGGTCGGCGCGGCAGTTGATCATGCGCTTTTCGTCAACGGCGACACGGGCGGAGGCGCCTTCGAGTTCGGCCAGACCTTCGGCCACGTCGAGCGAATCCAGGGCGGCCTTGGCGCGGGCGACGGCGGCGGAGTCAGCGGCGGTCACGGCGCGGGCTTCCAGGGCGGCGGCACCGCCGGCGCTGTCGAGACGGTCCATATTGGCTTCGGTGGCGTGGCCGGCGTTGGCGCTCTTGGCCACTACTTCCGTGTCTTCTTTGTCGAATTCGTCCCAGCTCAGCATGACGTGTCGTCTCCTGCGTGAGGGCCAGAGTGCCCGTGTGAAAATGCGTCGGTTGGTTTTTCACACGGCCTTACTGGCCGCGTTGGATAGCGTTCTTTGCAGCGTTGCACGCAGGCAAATAAACATAATTTTGCACGGGGGTCCGAGAGCCTCTGAGGGGCGCTGAAATCGGTGAGGACTTCGGCGTGGGCTTCAGACTGGCTGTTGTCCCTGTAAGGGAATATTGCAGCCCCGTTTAAGGCGGCATTATAGGGAAATTTTTACGGGCGTGGTGGGGCGAATCCGCGCACAGGGCGGTCGAGGGGGGAGGTTTTTCGGCCAGAGCGAGGCTTTATGGGGCTTTGGCGGGTGAAGAAATTTTTTCGTAAAAAACGCTTGATTCGGCTTTTGATCAAAAATCGATCAAAAAAAGGCGTTTTTTACTACATCTTGTGTTTGGCGAAGCTTTTCGACGACTCCAGACACAACTGAGCCCGACCGAAGCCGGGCTGAAATCGACGCTCAGCCCATGGCTGAAAGGGGCCGACTCGGTGCAGTTTTGATCAGCCGCCGGAGCAGCCGTTACCCATAACACTGTAACGCAGGATATGACGCTGTCCCTTGGAATCCTCGTATTCCATTTTTGCCGGAACCACTTCGCACACGTTGGGTACTTCGCTCATGGACACAACTTTGGCGATGTCCAGGTTCATTGAGTAAGTGTATTCCTCGATGGGCGGTTGTTGCTGTGCGACATCAGCCTGGGCCTCGTCTGCCATGGCGGTTACGCACAGACTGCTGAGGGCCAGTACCAATAAAGCTTTCATCTAATGTTTACCTTTTTGAGGGCGAAAGGGGTCACGCAACCTTTTTGGGGTTGCGTGTGAATCTGTACTGCTTGGGGTTTGGGTTAACTGCCTTCGTGGGGGCTGTAACTGGGTTAACTCAGGTTGCCGGGTTGGCGAGGTGGATTTTAGGGAGGGGGGTGGAATTCATATAGATGGGGTTTTGATAAACACTTTTAGTGGTTTTTGTAACAATCCTTGAAGGGTGGTGTGGTCGAGTCCTTTGTGGCGAGGGAGCTTGCTCCCGTTGGGTGTGTCAGGAAGAGCCGGTCGGCAGGTTTTGCGGCTGCTGTGCAGCCGAGCGGGAGCGAGCTCCCTCGCCACAGGGGGGTTATCGCAGCCTCGGGATTCTTGGGGGGGCAGGTTGCCGGCGTTATCGTTGGCGGCCATCGCGAGCGAGCTCGCTCCTACAGGGGGTGGTGTGTGTTTGTGCGGGAAAGGTGGGTTTGGCAGGCTATTGCGCTATTCAGGACAAATTGTGTGGGCTTGTTACTACCATCGTCGAATGGTTCTATAGCGCCAGCCCCGTTAAAACGGGGGCCATACAAAAACAACTATTCCACCGAGGTAAGAAAGATGAGTGCGGCTTCTCTGTATCCCGTTCGTCCCGAGGTTCTGGCCAATACACTGACTGACGAGGCGACCTACAAGGCCATGTACCAGCAGTCGGTCGTCAACCCGGACGGTTTCTGGCGCGAGCAAGCCAAGCGTCTGGACTGGATCAAGCCTTTCACCACGGTGAAGCAGACTTCCTTCGACGATCACCACGTCGACATCAAATGGTTCGCCGACGGCACCCTCAACGTTTCCTACAACTGCCTGGACCGTCATCTGGCCGAGCGCGGCGATCAGGTCGCGATCATCTGGGAGGGCGATGACCCTGCCGAAAGCCGCAACATCACCTACCGCGAGCTGCACGAACAAGTCTGCAAATTCGCCAACGCCCTGCGTGGCCAGGACGTGCACCGCGGCGACGTGGTAACTATCTATATGCCGATGATCCCCGAAGCCGTGGTCGCCATGCTGGCCTGCACCCGGATCGGCGCGATTCACTCGGTGGTGTTCGGTGGTTTCTCGCCGGAAGCCCTGGCGGGCCGCATCATCGATTGCCGCTCGAAAGTGGTGATCACCGCCGATGAAGGCGTGCGTGCCGGCAAGAAGATCCCGCTCAAGGCCAACGTCGACGACGCCCTGACCAACCCGGAAACCAGCAGCATCCAGAAGGTCATCGTGTGCAAGCGCACCGGTGGCGACATCAAGTGGAACCAGCATCGCGACATCTGGTTCGAGGACCTGATGAAAGTGGCCGGCACCGTGTGTGCGCCGAAAGAGATGGGCGCTGAAGAAGCGCTGTTCATCCTCTACACCTCGGGCTCGACCGGCAAGCCGAAGGGCGTGCAGCACACCACCGGCGGCTACCTGTTGTACGCAGCCATGACCCACGAGCGCGTGTTCGACTACCGCCCGGGCGAAATCTACTGGTGCACCGCCGACGTGGGTTGGGTCACCGGTCACAGCTACATCGTCTACGGCCCGCTGGCCAATGGCGCGACCACGCTGCTGTTCGAAGGCGTGCCGAACTACCCGGACATCACCCGGGTGGCGAAGATCGTCGACAAGCACAAGGTCAATATCCTCTACACCGCGCCAACCGCGATCCGCGCGATGATGGCCGCCGGTACCGCCGCTGTGGAAGGCGCCGATGGCAGCAGCCTGCGCCTGTTGGGTTCGGTGGGCGAGCCGATCAACCCGGAAGCCTGGGACTGGTACTACAAGAACGTCGGCAAGTCCCGTTGCCCGATCGTCGATACCTGGTGGCAGACCGAAACCGGCGGCAACATGATGAGCCCGCTGCCGGGCGCTCACGCGCTCAAGCCGGGTTCTGCGGCGCGTCCGTTCTTCGGCGTGGTGCCGGCCCTGGTGGATAACCTGGGCAACATCATCGAAGGCGAGGCCGAGGGCAACCTGGTGATTCTCGATTCGTGGCCAGGTCAGGCGCGCACGCTGTACGGCGACCATGACCGCTTTGTCGACACCTACTTCAAGACCTTCCGTGGCATGTACTTCACCGGTGACGGTGCGCGTCGCGATGCCGATGGTTACTACTGGATCACCGGTCGTGTGGATGACGTGTTGAACGTGTCCGGCCACCGTATGGGCACGGCCGAGATCGAAAGCGCGATGGTTGCGCACCCGAAAGTCGCCGAGGCTGCTGTGGTGGGTGTGCCGCACGACATCAAGGGGCAGGGCATTTATGTGTATGTCACGTTGAAGAATGGTGAAGAGCCGAGCGAGCAGCTGCGCCTGGAATTGAAGAACTGGGTGCGTAAAGAGATTGGCCCGATTGCTTCGCCGGATGTGATCCAGTGGGCACCGGGGCTGCCGAAGACCCGCTCGGGCAAGATCATGCGCCGGATTCTGCGCAAGATCGCCACGGCGGAATACGATGGGTTGGGGGATATCTCCACCCTGGCCGATCCGGGTGTGGTGCAGCATTTGATTGATACGCACAAGACGATGAATGTGGCTTAAGTAGCGTTCAGCGTCATTGAAGCCCTGCCGGGTGTGAGCCTGGTGGGGCTTTTTATTGCCTTGGGTTTTGTACTGGCAGGACGGGCCTTTTCGCGAGCAAGCCCGCTCCCACAGGGACCGCATTCCAAAGGTGGGAGCCCTGCCAGGTGTGAGCCTGGTGGGGCTTTTTATTGCTTTGGGTTTTGTGTTGGCAGGGCGGGCCTTTTCGCGAGCAAGCCCGCTCCCACAGGGGACCGCATTCCAAAAGTGGGAGCGGGCTTGCTTGCGAAGGCGGCCTGTCAGGCGCCCAATAATTATCGGTTTCATCGGCAGGAAGCTCGCTGCTGTTACCCGCGACCCTTCAAGTAACTGAATGTGTAACCGCTGGCGCTGCGACGGGGCATTGGGAAACGCGAACCCCAGTGAACGGGCTGCAAAAACGCCGCCAAAAAATAAGACCGAACGCTCTGCTTGCCGTATTACAAGGCTTTGCCAATAATAGGCCCGCAATTTGCTACATAGATCGGTTTATCCTCTTTTGCTCTTGCATGATTTTGCAGGGCTGTCAACGTGCCCAAACGGCTTTCTCGGTGCTTCTGTAACTAGTTGTCGCATTGAAGAAATATCGGCTTCGGGCCTGTCGTTAGAATGCCGATCACTCGCTCGTCGTTGCCTGTGTTGAAAATTCGTACAGGCCGCCCAGGACGTAGCAACCATTTTCCGGTTTCACTCACTCGCATATTGGGCTGTCGCTCACTCTGCCGTTTTAGCCCTTTACCGATGGAGTCCCAAGATGAAGAAACTCGTGCTGCTTGGCGCCCTGGCAATGTCCGCCGTGCTGTCCCTGCCCACCTTCGCTGATGAAAAACCTCTGAAAATCGGTATCGAAGCGGCTTACCCTCCGTTCGCCTCCAAGGCACCGGACGGCAGCATCGTCGGTTTCGACTACGACATCGGCAACGCCCTGTGCGAAGAGATGAAGGTCAAGTGCGTGTGGGTCGAGCAAGAGTTCGACGGCCTGATCCCGGCGCTCAAAGTGCGCAAGATCGACGCCATCCTGTCGTCGATGTCGATCACCGAAGATCGCAAGAAGTCCGTGGACTTCACCAACAAGTACTACAACACCCCGGCGCGTCTGGTGATGAAGGCCGGTACTCAGGTTGGCGATAACCTGGCCGAGCTCAAGGGCAAGAACATCGGTGTGCAGCGCGGTTCGATCCACGAGCGTTTCGCCCGTGAAGTCCTGGCCCCGCTGGGTGCCGAGATCAAGCCGTACGGTTCGCAGAACGAAATCTACCTGGACGTGACCGCTGGCCGCCTCGACGGCACCGTGGCCGACGCTACGCTGTTGGATGACGGCTTCCTGAAGACCGACGCCGGCAAAGGCTTCGCGTTCGTGGGCCCGGCCTTCACCGACGTCAAATACTTCGGCGACGGCGTAGGCATCGCCGTGCGCAAGGGTGACAAGGCTGAGCTGGACAAGCTCAATGCCGCCATCGCGGCCATCCGCGAAAACGGCAAGTACAAGCAGATCCAGGACAAGTACTTCGCCTTCGACATCTACGGCAAGTAACACTCCCGGCGACAAGTCCGAAATGGCGCAAGCAGCAGGATCACTGAGGTTTGCGCCATTTTTTCATCCCAACTTTCGAGGACCTGAATCATGTTGAAAGGCTACGGGGCTGTCATCCTCGATGGCGCTTGGCTGACGCTTCAGCTCGCCTTGTCTTCCATGGCCCTGGCCATCGTCCTGGGCCTGATCGGCGTGGCACTGCGGTTGTCGCCGGTGCGCTGGCTGGCCTGGCTGGGCGATCTGTATTCCACGGTGATTCGCGGGATTCCCGACCTGGTGCTGATCCTGCTGATTTTCTACGGCGGCCAGGACCTGCTCAACCGCGTGGCGCCGATGTTCGGTTTCGACGAATACATCGACCTCAACCCGCTGGCCGCCGGTATCGGCACCCTGGGTTTCATCTTCGGTGCCTACCTGTCGGAAACCTTCCGTGGCGCGTTCATGGCGATCCCCAAGGGCCAGGCTGAAGCGGGCATGGCGTATGGCATGAGCAGTTTCCAGGTGTTCTTCCGTGTGCTGGTGCCGCAGATGATTCGCCTGGCGATTCCGGGCTTCACCAACAACTGGTTGGTGTTGACCAAGGCCACCGCGCTGATTTCGGTGGTGGGCCTGCAAGACATGATGTTCAAGGCCAAGCAGGCGGCGGACGCCACCCGTGAGCCTTTCACCTTCTTCCTCGCAGTGGCGGCGATGTACCTGGTGATCACCAGTGTGTCGTTGCTGGCACTGCGTCACCTCGAGAAGCGCTACTCGGTAGGCGTAAGGGCGGCTGAGCTATGATCTTCGACTACAACATCATCTGGGAGGCGCTGCCGCTGTACTTCGGCGGCCTGCTGACCACCCTCAAACTGCTCGCGCTGTCGCTGTTCTTCGGCCTGCTGTGTGCGTTGCCGCTGGGCTTGATGCGCGTCTCGAAAAACGCCGTGGTCAACATGACCGCCTGGCTCTACACCTACGTGATCCGCGGCACGCCGATGCTGGTGCAGCTGTTTTTGATCTACTACGGCCTGGCGCAGTTCGAAGCGGTACGCGAAAGCTTCCTCTGGCCATGGCTGTCCAGCGCCACCTTCTGTGCATGCCTGGCGTTTGCCATCAACACCAGCGCCTACACCGCCGAAATCATCGCCGGCAGCCTGCGGGCCACGCCAAACGGTGAGATCGAAGCGGCCAAGGCCATGGGCATGTCGCGCTTCAAGATGTACAAGCGCATTCTGCTGCCGTCGGCCCTGCGCCGGGCCCTGCCGCAGTACAGCAACGAAGTGATCATGATGCTGCAGACCACCAGTCTGGCCTCCATCGTGACCCTGATCGACATCACCGGCGCGGCGCGCACGGTCAACGCCCAGTTCTACCTGCCGTTCGAGGCCTACATCACCGCCGGCGTGTTCTACCTGTGCCTGACCTTCATCCTGGTCAAGCTGTTCAAACTGGCCGAGCGCCGTTGGCTGGGCTACCTGGCCCCGCGGAAGCACTGACATGGAACGCATCGATCATGTGTTGCCGTGGAGCCACTTGGGCAGCGAACGCCGGATTTCGGTGTTCCGCTTCGGCACAGGCGAGCGCAAGGCTTACATCCAGGCCAGCCTGCACGCCGATGAATTGCCGGGCATGCGGACCGCCTGGGCGTTGAAGAAACGCCTGGCCGAACTCGAAGCCCAGGGCTTGCTCAACGGCGTGATTGAACTGGTGCCGGTGGCCAACCCGCTGGGGCTGGGCCAGCTGTTGCAGGGCAATCACCAGGGGCGTTTCGAGGCCGGCAGCGGCAAGAATTTCAACCGCGATTTCGTCGAGCTCAGCGCGCCGGTGGCCGCTGCGCTGGAAGGGCGCTTGGGTGACGATCCCCACGCCAACATCCGTTTGATCCGTCAGGCCATGAGCGATCACCTGGCGGCCTTGCCCGAGGCCGGCAGCCAGTTGCAGGGCATGCAGCGCATCCTGCTGAGCCACGCCTGCACCGCCGATGTGGTGCTGGACCTGCACTGCGATGCCGAAGCCGCGCTGCACATGTACGCCTTGCCGCAGCACTGGCCGCAGTGGCGCTCGCTGGCTGCGCACTTGGGCATGAAAGTGGGGTTGCTGGCGGAAGATTCTGGCGGCAGTTCCTTTGACGAAGCCTGCTCGCTGCCATGGCTGCGGTTGTCGCGCCAGTTCCCGGACGCGCAAATCCCGCTGGCATGCCTGGCCACGACCCTCGAATTGGGTGGCCAGGCCGACACCACGCGCGAGCAGACCGAGGCGCACGCCGAAGGCATTCTGGCGTTCCTCGCCGAGCAGGGTTTGATCAGCGGCGAATGGCCGAAACCTGAACGGGACGCCTGTGAAGGCATGCCGTTCGAAGGCACCGAATTGCTGTTCGCGCCGCACCCCGGTGTGGTGAGTTTTCTGCGTCAACCCGGCGAGTGGATCGAAGCCGGCGACGAGATTTTCGAAGTGATCGATCCGCTTTCGGATCGGGTGAGCACAGTATGTGCGGGTACATCCGGGGTGCTGTTTGCCATTGAACGGCTGCGTTACGCCCAACCCGGTTTCTGGCTGGCCAAGGTGGCGGGGCGCGAAGCGCTGCGTCACGGGCGCTTGCTCAACGACTGACTGACTGCTTTTTGTGAGAACCGACCGCATGTACAAACTTGAAGTCCAAGACCTGCATAAACGCTATGGCAGTCACGAAGTGCTCAAGGGCGTGTCCCTGAAAGCGGCGGCTGGCGATGTGATCAGCATCATCGGCTCCAGTGGCTCCGGCAAAAGTACCTTCCTGCGCTGCATCAACCTGCTGGAACAGCCGCACGCGGGCAAGATCCTGCTCAACAACGAAGAGCTCAAACTGGTGGCGAACAAGGACGGCGCGATGAAAGCCGCCGACCCGAAACAGCTGCAGCGCATGCGCTCGCGCCTGTCGATGGTGTTCCAGCATTTCAACCTGTGGTCGCACATGACCGCGCTGGAAAACATCATGGAAGCCCCGGTGCACGTATTGGGCATGTCCAAGGCCGAAGCCCGGGAAAAGGCTGAGCTGTATCTGAACAAGGTCGGCGTGGCCCATCGCAAGGACGCCTACCCGGGCCACATGTCCGGTGGTGAGCAGCAGCGCGTGGCGATTGCCCGTGCCCTGGCCATGGAGCCTGAGGTGATGCTGTTCGACGAACCGACCTCGGCGCTGGACCCGGAGCTGGTGGGCGACGTACTGAAAGTGATGCAGGCCCTGGCCCAGGAAGGCCGGACCATGGTGGTGGTGACCCACGAAATGGGCTTTGCCCGTGAAGTGTCGAACCAGTTGGTGTTCCTGCACAAAGGCGTGGTCGAAGAAAGCGGCAACCCGCGTGAAGTGCTGGTCAACCCGCAGTCCGAGCGCTTGCAGCAGTTCCTGTCCGGCAGCTTGAAGTAAACAGGGCTGCCGTTGTGCACTGGGTTAGTGCATGCTTCGCAGCCTGGCGTTCGACCCGGATCCCTTGTGGGAGCGGGCTTGCTCGCGAAGGCGGTGTATCAGTTACATCACTGTTGACTGACACTCCCTCTTCGCGAGCAAGCCCGCTCCCACATTCAGATCCCTGCCTGGATCTGTTCGGGTTTGAAGATTTGCGTTCATTTACGGGCTAGCATTGGCCCATGCCTTCATCACTGTTCTTCGTTTCGGATTGCCCGCCATGACTGCCCATCGAATTGGTTTCCTGATTTGGCCCAGCACTAAAGCACTGACGCTGGCGCTGGCTGAGGAGGCCTTGCGTGTTGCCCAGCGTGTGCATCCGGAGGTGGTTTACGAACTGTCGTTCCTGCAGGCCGAAGCGGTGGTCGACGCCCCAGGTGAAGGCGCCTGGCAATTGCCCGGTGAACCCTGGACCGGCAAGCTCGAAAACTTCCAGAAACTGTTCCTGCTCGCCGACGAGCCGCCGACCGCCCTCGCGCCGGCGCTCAGCAGTGCGCTCAAGCAACTGGTGCGTGCCGGTTGTGTGATTGGTGGGTTGTCGGCCGGGGTCTACCCGTTGGCGCAGTTGGGTCTGCTCGATGGTTATCGCGCGGCGGTGCACTGGCGCTGGCAGGATGATTTCGCCGAACGCTTTCCCAAGGTCATCGCCACCAGCCACCTGTTCGACTGGGACCGCGATCGCCTGACGGCCTGTGGTGGCATGTCGGTACTCGACCTGTTGCTGGCGGTATTGGCCCGGGATCATGGCGCGGAACTGGCCGGTGCGGTGTCGGAAGAACTGGTGGTGGAGCGCATTCGTGAGGGCGGCGAGCGTCAGCGCATTCCGTTGCAGAACCGCCTCGGCTCCAGCCATCCGAAGCTGACCCAGGCCGTGCTGCTGATGGAAGCCAACATCGAAGAGCCGCTGACCACCGACGAAATCGCCCAGCACGTGTGCGTGTCCCGTCGGCAGTTGGAGCGGATCTTCAAGCAGTACCTCAACCGCGTGCCGAGCCAGTACTACCTGGAGCTGCGCCTGAACAAGGCCCGGCAGATGTTGATGCAGACCAGCAAGTCGATCATCCAGATCGGCCTGTCGTGCGGCTTCTCCTCGGGCCCGCATTTCTCGAGCGCCTACCGCAACTTCTTCGGCGCCACGCCACGGGAAGATCGCAACCAGCGGCGTAGCAGCAGCCCATTCGAATTGTCGTCGGTGCCGTCCGAGCGCGGCTAACCGCCAAAAATACCCCTGTAGGAGCGAGCATGCTCGCGATGGACTCGAGAGCGCCGCGTTCACCCAGAAATCCCGCGTAATCGTTGACGACCATCGCGAGCATGCTCGCTCCTACAGGGGTGTGGTTGCTTTAGCTCTCCATTTCTACGTTCGGGGCGATGTCGTCAGGCCTTGGCATTCCCTCTACCGCGGCGATGCCCAGTGTGTTCCCCGTGTCATGAAAGTACGCCGCGATCCGCTGCAGGCTCTGCGCGGTGAACGGATTGCCGCTGAAGTTGAAGTCCGCGGTGTTGTCCGCGTCGGCTTCCATCAGTTCGATCGGCATTTCAGTTATCGAGTTATTGGACAAATCAGCGTGGGTCAGGCTGCTGTGGGTGAACACGCCCCTGGGCACGTCGCGCAGCCCGGTGTTGCTCAGGTTCAACGACGACAATCCCTGTAGGTTGCGCAGGTCGGGCGTCAGCCCCAGGGGGTTGCCGCTGAGGTTGAGGCTGTCGAGGTTGTCCATCCCGGCCAGCGCATGCGCAGTCTTGCGGGTCAGGGTGATGCGGCACTCGGGCAGGCTCAGCGCCGTCAGGCTTTTCATGCTGAAGACCGCTTCGGGCAAGTCGCCCAACTGATAACCGCGGATGGCAACGGCCTGCAGATTAGGGAAGTAATCGAGGAAGCGACCGAGCCTTGGGACAATGTCCCCGGTGCTCATCAGCTCCAGTTCCAGCACGTGCCCGAAATCCGCGGTCAGTACCGGCAGTTCGCCCATGATCGACAGGTTGGACACCAAGCCAAACTCAGTGCTGGAGGCGTTTGGCGTCGGAATTTGCCGCCAGCAGCGTTCCAGGCTGTCCATGAACGCCCGCCTTTTGTTTTGCTCCTGCAGCAAGGTTTCACCGTCCAGCGGCATACCGGTCAACGGATGATCGGGGATGTCGGTGCTCCACACGGTCAGTTCGCTGATCAGGCTGGCGAGTTCGGCGTGTTTGCGCGACAGCTCGATCCGGCCATCTTCCAGGGTGCCGGGCAAGCGGTAGACGACTTCACTGGCTTGCTCGACGTCCAGCGTCGGGTACAGCGCCATGACCTGGTCAATATCTTCCTGGGGCGCCAGGACGCCCAGGTCATAATCGGTTTGGCTGAAATAGATTTTGATCTGCTCGAGCACGGCGCTGGACAACGGGTTGTTGCCGAAATCAAAGCCTTTGCTGGACTCGTCGTCCATCGGCAGGTTGAACACTTCACGGGGCAGCTCACGGATTCGGTTGTCACTGAGGATGGCCGTTTCCAGCTTCGGATGCTGCAGCAGGCCGTTGGGCACCCGGTCGATGCCGGTGCGGGCCAGGTCGATGAATTTCAGCTTCGGCAGGCTGGCCACATCGGGAATCATCCCCAGTGGGTTATCGAACAGCTCCAGCATTTCCAGGCGCGAGCGCGAGGCCAGCAGGTACTGGCCTTCGGCGTCCAGCACCACGCCACAATGGGTCAGGACCAGGTTTTCGAGGGACGGCATGGCGGTGATGGCCCGGGGTACCCGACCGAGGGCGAAATCGCGCAGTTCCAGATGCTGCAGGCCACTGAAGCATTCAAGAAAGCGTGCAGGTATGCCCAGCGCGTCGTTGCCGCCGAGGGACAGCACCGAGACGTGGCTGAAATCGGCGGTCAAGGCCGGCAGGTCACCGATAAAGGTCAATTGCGTGTCGAGCGTCTCAACCCGCCGCTCCGGTGTCTCGTTCATTCGTTCGCGCCAGAACTGTTCCAGTTTTTGCGCGAAGTCCTGTCTGGCGCTGCGTTCGGCCATGAGTTCGATGGCGTTCAAAGGTACGCGCGTCTTGGGGTTATGGGGCGGCGCGCTGTCGGCCCAGACACCGAGATCGCGTGTCAGCCGAACGATTTCCGCCTCCCAGCGCGACAGTTGAACGCGCCCCTCTTGCAGGGTGCCCGGCAGTTTATAAATGACGTGGCTGGCGTCTTCGGTGTCCAGCGCCGGAAACAACGCTTGAGCACGCTCGATGTCTGCCTGCTCCGCCAATACACCGAAGTCATTGCCGCTGATGCCGTAGAAGGCTTTTATCCTGTTGCGGCTGACGGCAGACCAGGGGTTGTTGCCCAGGTCGATTTCCTCGATGAAATCCATATTGAGATCGAAGAAGGCGTCGGGCAATTCGGTGATCTGGTTGCCGCCCAGATGGGCATTGCTTAAATGTTCGAGTGAGGTGAATCCAATGGGCAGGTGGGTGATACCGGTGTCGGACAGGCGCACATCGTTCAGGAGCGGCAGGGTGGAAAGGTCCGGCGTGCTGGCCAGCGGGTTTTCACTCAGGTCCAGTGTCTCCAGCGTGCTGATGGCCGAGAGCACTGCCTGACCTTCGGCGGTAAGGGGCATGCGGCAATCGCGCAAGCGCAGTTCCTTGAGCGCCGGCATGCGGGTCAGGGCCTGGGGCATGTGGTCCAGGGCAAACCGGTTGAGCTCCAGGCTGTGCAGGTTCGGGAATAATTCAAGGAACGGTCCCGCGCCACGGATCCCCCGGCCGCCGTTGAGGGTCAGGGTGGCGACATGGCTGAAATCCGCGGTCAGCGACGGCAGCTCACCCATGAATTTAAGGTTCGATTCGAACGAGTCGTCACGCAGGTGCGAGGTATCCGAGCGGCGCCGCCAGAACTGCTCGAGGGTTTGCTGGAATTCAGCCCTGGCCACGTACTCGTTAAATAGTTGATCGGCGCTGAGCGGTTCTCCGGTATCCAGGTGATGGGCGGGCACGTTGCGGGCCCAGGCGTTGAGGTCGTGAGTCAGTTGCGCAAGCTCGGCTTTCCAGTGCCTGAGCTGGACACGGCCATGTTCCAGGGTGCCGGGCAGGCCGTAGATCATCTCGCTGGCGTCCTGTTGGTCGAGCGCCGGAAACAATTCGATGGCCAGGTCAATGTCGGCCTGGTCAGCCCAGACCCCGAAGTCTTGCCGGGTGGTCTGGAAGGTCGCCTTGATCCGTTCCCGGGTCGCCAAGGACAAGGGGTTGTCGGCAACGTCCATCCCGTCGATGCGGTCGGCGGGGAGATTGAACATTGCCTCAGGCAGCTCGGTCAGCAGGTTGCTGCTGAGGATGGCCGTTTTCAGACGGGGGTTTTCGATCAGTCCGCTGGGAACGGCGGCCAGGTTGGCGTCGGTCAGATCGATGTACGTCAGAGCGGGCAGCGCCCTCAGGTCCGGTGCCGTTGTCAGCGGGTTATGGGTCAGTTCCAGCACATCGAGGTTGCGCAGGGAAGCCAGCGCAGCCTGGCCGTCGGGCGTGAGCACCACACCGCAATGGTCCAGGATCAGGGTTTCCAGCCGCGGCATGCGGGTGATCGCTTGGGGGATTGTTTCCAGGGCAAAGTCGTTCAGGTGCAGGCTGCGCAGCCCGGTGAAACGCTGCAGGAAGGGCTCGACGGCGGTGATCGCCGTGTTGCCGGTCAAGCCCAGGGTGGCGATATGGCCGAAATCCGCCGTGAGTTCGGGCAGGGCGCCGATGAATTTCAGCTCCGCTTTGAACTGCTCCGGGTGGTTACTCAGCCGCCGGCGCCAGAACAGTTCCAGTCGTTGGCCGAAGGATTCCCTGGCGACTTGTTCGGTGAAGATTTCGTTGATGTTCAGCGTCTGGCCGGTGGTGGGGTGGCTATACGGAACATCGGCCGACCAGCGCGCAAGGTCCTGGGTCAGTTGGGCGATTTCGTTTTCCCAAAGGGTGAGTTGATCCCGCCCCTGCGCCAGTGTCCCGGGCAAGCGGTACAGCAGGTCGGTGGCCAGATGAGCATCGCGGTCGGGAAACAGGGCGATGACCCGATCGATGTCCGCCTGTTCGGCCAGGATCCCGAAATGTTTGCCGGTGCGGGCGTAGTAAATCTTCACTCGCTCGCGCATGGCGGCCGACAGCGGATTGTGGGCGAACTCGAATCCGCCGCCCAGGTCGGCGTGCAGGGTGAAGAACGCCGGGGGCAGTTCGCTGATCAGGTTGCCGTTGAACCTGCCGGTGAGCAGATAGGGATGGTCCAGTAAACCGGCGGGCACTGTAGTGATCCCGGTGTCGCTCAGGTTGATGTGGCGCAGCAAGGGCAAACTTCGAATATCGGGCAAGGCCGCCAACGGATTGCCTTGCAGGTCCAACAGGGACAGCGAGGGCAATGACGCCAGGGTCAGTTGGTCTGCCGGGGACAGTCGGATACCGCTTTGACGCACGATCAGTTGCCGCAGCACACGCATCGAGCTGAGGCTGTGGGGCAGGTCGCGCAGGGCCATGTGGCTGACATCCAGGTGCAGCAGCCCGGGAAAGTGTTGCAGGAAGGCATCGATGCCGGCGCTATTGGCACCACCCTGGATCGACAACACCGAAACGTGGCTGAAGTCGGCGTTCAGCACCGGCAGATCACCCACCACCGGTCCTTGTATCTGCAAGGTGTAACCGGACAGCCCGCGGGTTTCCCTGCGCCAGCAGCGCTGGAGCGCTTCCTTGATCTGCCCGCGATTGAGCAGGGCCGCCTGGCGCTGGTCGGCGGTCAGCGGGCGACCGGTGACGGGGTCGTGGGTGGGCACATCGTTGGCCCAGCGATGCAGGTCCTGGGCGAGCCGCAGGAATTCATTGTTGAGCCGGGACAGTTCCGCGCGCACGCCCGCGGGGTGGCGTCGCAGCTGATTAACCAGCTCGCCGATTTCATGCAGGGTATGGCGTGGGTACACCTCTTGCGCCCGCTGTTCGAGGGTGTAGGGCTGGGTCCTGACCAGCCGCCGATAACCGTCCGTGCCCACCAGGCGCAGGCTGTCCGGGGCGCCTTTGTTGATGGCGGGAAGATCGATGGCCAGGCGAAGCTCGCTGCGTTCCAGGGGGTGTGCGCGGATGACCGCCTTGAGTTGCTGCCCCTGGCCGATGTGAATGTCCAGCGCCTGACGCTCGGTATCCGGCAGGGCGAACAACACGCTGGCGTAAAAATCCGTGGCAGCGCTCAGTTCCTGTCCGCGGTCGTCGAAAGGCTGCCAGCGGCCATCCGCTCGTTTGACCAAGACTTTTTGCTCGGGCGCATCCGCACGGCCGGTGCTGTCCAGGCGTGTACCTTCGTAGTCCAGATCGCGGATTTCGATCCGCACATCGCCGCTCCAACCCGGCAGTCGTTGCAGGCTGTGCAAGGCCAGGGTGTCGGTGTCCGGGTTACTCACCGAATCCAGTGCCAGCCCTTCGAACGCGCGGCTCACGCGAACTTCCTCGCTGGCCTGCAGCATGAGCGTCTGTTGGCGTTCCGGCAGTTGGCCTGCGCTGATCTGTTGGCGTTCGGCGTTGGAGGCGGTGTTGAGCAGTTCCCGGGTGACGCTGGTGGGCAATTGCGGATCGTGATTGGCGAGCTGTCGCGCCAGTGAGTCCTGAGGGTGTTCGAGCGCCCTGTAGCGGGATTCGAACATCGCGCTGCGCTGCCGCCGGGCCAGGGTCACCAGTTGTTTGCGCAGGGTTCGGGTGCGTACATCGAGGGCCAGGGTCGGCCCTGCGAACTCTTCGCCCAGCAGCGCCTTGATCTCGCTTTCGCTCAGTGAACCGAGCAGCGTCTTCAGTGGGTCACTGTTCAACAGACTGTCCTGGCGAATCTCGGTCAGGGGCAGGGTTGGGTCAGTGGAAGACACCCAGGCGATTTCGCCCTGTTCGTTGACCCAACGCAGCCGTTTGCCGGCTGGCCAGCGGTCGTGTGCTGTCAGCCATTGCAGTTGCGTCAGCGGATCGGCGCGCCGGTATTGCTCGGGTTGTTCGCTGTCCAGTTGTTCGATGAACTGTTCCAGGTCGTGGTCGATCCTGAAGCGCTTGATGCTGTCGGCCAGCAGCGGCGGCACCGGCTCCTGATTGACGTGCATTTTGCGCAGCCCGTCCTCGGTGTAGCCGCTGACCTTGAGGATCTGTTCGCGCTGGGCGGGCGTGAAATCCTCGACCGCAGGACCGATACGGCGCAGGGCGGTGGCGGTGTCCCATTCCAGCGGCTGCTCGAGCTCAGTGTGCCAGGCGCCTTCGCCGTTGTGGCGGACCAAGGGTTGGTAGGCGTCGGGGCGCGTGGGGTGCTCGATGCGGTACTGGCCGGCGCTTTTGCTCACCGCGAAGTGCGCTTCGTCGATGGGCAGCAGGTGTTTTCCCTCGTGCGCATGCAGACCCAGTTCATTGGGGCGTGAACCGGGGGGCGCTTTGTGTTCGTAGTGGGTCAGGTCCGGTTTCCAGTAGCGAGTCTGGCCGTCGGGGCGTTCCACGGGTTTGAAGCGGTCTATGAAGGCCACGACCTCCCTGGGCAGTACCTTGCGAAACTCTCCGGCGCCAATCGCGCCCGCGGCGGCAAAAACGCCCAGCTGAACCAGGGATTCCACGGTGCCCATCAGGTGCTCGAAAGCTTCGGTGGTCTGCCCCTCGGCCCAGTCGACGATGCCCTCGAAGGTTTCGTCGAGCAGCTGATACGCCATGTAGGCCATCATCAATTCGCCCAGCACCGGCACGAACGGCGCGATGATGAACGCAGCGGTCTGCACAATGGCCGACGCCACGTTGACGAAAGAATCCCACAGCGCCCAGCGCGCTTTCTGATCGGCGGCTGCGGTCGAAACGGCGATGGTCCGCGCGTCATTGAGGATCTTGTTCAGTCGGGTTTCAAACAGGTGCTGCCACAGTTCAGTGTTGAATGGCGTGGCGGCAAATTGCAGGTTGGGGTTATCGATCGGCGTTTCGCGCCAGGCCGGCAGGGCGCTTCCCGGGGTCGGTTCATGCCAGGTCATTGTGCTCAGGCGTTGGTTGAGCGTGCCGAAGAACAGCCCCCGTTGTTCGTGATCGACGAAGCGGCTGAAGAATTGCTGGTAATCCTTGGAGCGCAGTTGCCGGATCAGTTCGGCGGCCATTTGCGCCGTTGAGGCGTATTCCTTGATCGGATGATCCGGGTCATCCGGCACGTACGCCACCACCCGGGCCACTTGCCGCGTGCGCTCAAGATCGGGTGCGAAGATCACGATGCCGGTGAGGCGGGCGCCGAGCATCGTCAGGTCGTGGCAACGCAACGGCTGTCCATCGATCTGCATGGCTTGCGATCCGTCGAGCAGCCCGCTGATCAGGCGCACGTATTCCTTGCCGATATCCCCGTGTATGCGCGCCCAGTGCAGGGCCGCCCGGATCGCGGCTTTTTGGCTGGCGCTGACCTTCGCTTGCAACACTGCGGCGGCCACCGGTTGCGAGAGGCCGAGGTTTTCGTCGAGATAGGTTACGTATTGGGCGCCGATGTCCAGCTCCCGGCACAGCTGGATGAACGTCGGGATGCTCAGTGTTTGTTGGATGTCTGGCAGAGCGTCGAACTGCCCGGTCGCCGTGGGCGCGGTGATGAACGTTGAGTGGGGTTCATAGGCGTCGTCTTCGGCTTCTTTCGCCTCGAAGTTATGCAGGGCCGCGTCCAGCAGCGACACGCTCCAGGCTCGAGCACCGGTTTTGACCGGGAACCAGGGGATGGTCTCGGGTACGTAGAGGTGAACGAAGGTGTTCCTCACGTCCAGATCCAGACCGAAGCGGCTGTTCAAGGCCTCCTTGAGCAAGGGCTCGGCGAAGGCGCTGGCGTCCTGCAGGTGGGCCAGTCGTCGGTCGACATCGTTTTGCGCGGTCCAGTGGGCGGTGTTGAGTGCCTTGATTTTGCGGTGCTGCGCCGGGTTCAGGTGATTGAACAGGCGCGGCGGCGTGCCTTTTAACGCCTGGCGTCTGGCCGGTGAAGCCTGGGCGAGCCATTCGGGCAGGGCGTTCTGCAGGGTGTGATAGTGGCTGTCGTGATGCTGCGGATAATGCGTGTCGTGGGTTGCCGGGGATTTCATCGTGCCAGTCCTTGAGCATTGAAGAATGTTCAAGCAGATCAGATCGGTGCAATCACTGTGCGGTACATGGTTAGGGCATGTACCGTTTGCGCAAATCAAATCCCGGCCACCCTGCCGCTATCCCCCCGGGGCAGTTAAACTGCGCCTTTGTGACCCTATATGTCGCATCGCCGTAAACCCGGGAAAATCCGGGGTTTGCGCTATAAGAAGTTGTCGCTTGGCGGCAAGGCCGGGCTGAAAACTGTCCTTACAATCCCCCCATCGCTCGCCAGTTTCAGGCGAGTGTTTTCTCTTCAGGAGACTCCGATGTCCGTTGAGCACGCTGCGGTACAACGCGCCGATTTCGACCAGGTAATGGTTCCCAACTACGCGCCTGCCGCTTTCATTCCGGTACGTGGCGCCGGTTCCCGCGTCTGGGACCAGTCCGGTCGCGAGCTGATCGACTTCGCCGGCGGGATTGCCGTTAACGTATTGGGCCACGCGCACCCGGCGCTGGTCGGTGCCTTGACCGAGCAGGCCAACAAGCTGTGGCACGTGTCCAACGTGTTCACCAATGAGCCGGCCCTGCGCCTGGCCCACAAGCTGGTCGACGCCACCTTTGCCGAGCGTGCCTTCTTCTGCAACTCCGGCGCCGAAGCCAACGAGGCCGCGTTCAAGCTGGCCCGTCGTGTCGGTTTCGATCGGTTCGGCAGCGAGAAGTACGAAATCATCGCCGCGCTCAACAGCTTCCACGGCCGCACCCTGTTCACCGTGAACGTCGGTGGCCAGTCGAAGTACTCCGACGGTTTCGGTCCGAAAATCACCGGTATCACTCACGTGCCGTACAACGATCTGGCCGCGCTCAAAGCCGCCATTTCCGACAAGACCTGCGCGGTGGTACTGGAGCCGATCCAGGGCGAAAGCGGTGTGATCCCGGCTGAACTTGAATACCTGCAAGGCGCCCGCGAGCTCTGCACCGCGCACAACGCGCTGCTGATCTTCGACGAAGTGCAAACCGGCATGGGCCGTACCGGCAAACTGTTTGCCTACCAGCACTACGGCGTGACCCCGGACATCCTGACCAGCGCCAAGAGCCTGGGCGGCGGTTTCCCGATCGCGGCCATGCTGACCACCGAAGACCTGGCCAAGCACCTGGTCGTCGGCACCCACGGCACCACCTACGGCGGCAACCCGCTGGCGTGCGCCGTCGCCGAAGCGGTGATCGACGTGATCAACACCCCTGAGGTGCTGGCCGGCGTGACCGCCAAGCACAACAAGTTCAAGGCGCGCCTGGAGCAGATCGGCGAGAAGTACGGCCTGTTCACCCAGGTGCGTGGCATCGGCCTGTTGATCGGCTGCGTGCTCAGCGATGCCTGGAAGGGCAAGGCCAAGGACATCTTCAACGCCGCCGAACGTGAAGGCCTGATGGTGTTGCAGGCTGGTCCGGACGTAGTGCGTTTCGCCCCGAGCCTGGTGGTGGAAGACGCCGACATCGATGCCGGCCTGGACCGCTTCGAGCGTGCGGCGGCTAAGCTGACACAAGCCTGATAGACCTTTCGGCGCCTGACTACTCAGGCGTCGAACCCCATTTTTTGCCGGACCGGATTAAATGTGGGAGCGGGCTTGCTCGCGAATGCGGTGTATGCGTCAGCCTCGTTGGTGTCTGACACAGCGCATTCGCGAGCAAGCCCGCTCCCACAGTGTTGCAGTGCTCGGTCTGGACTATTTTTCCTCAAAGAGTTTTGAAAAGGAGTGACACCATGCTGGTGATGCGCCCCGCGCAAATGGCTGATCTGGGCGAGGTACAGCGTCTGGCTGCGGACAGCCCGATTGGTGTCACTTCCTTGCCGGATGACGTTGAACGCCTGAGCGACAAGATCGCCGCGAGCGAAGCCTCGTTCGCCGCCGAAGTGAGCTTCAACGGTGAAGAGAGCTATTTCTTCGTCCTCGAAGACACCGCCACCGGCAAACTGGTCGGTTGCTCGGCCATCGTCGCCTCGGCCGGTTATTCCGAGCCGTTCTACAGCTTCCGCAACGAGACCTTCGTCCACGCTTCCCGCGAGCTGAAGATCCACAACAAGATTCACGTGCTCTCGCAGTGCCACGACCTGACCGGCAACAGCCTGCTGACCAGTTTCTACGTGCAGCGCGAGCTGGTGGGTTCGCCCTGGGCTGAGCTCAACTCCCGTGGTCGCCTGTTGTTCGTGGCCAGCCATCCGGAGCGCTTCGCCGATTCGGTGGTGACCGAGATCGTTGGCTACAGCGATGAAAACGGCGACTCGCCGTTCTGGGATGCCATCGGCCGCAACTTCTT
The DNA here is from genome assembly GCF_001984065.1 of Pseudomonas sp. KK4. Lineage (GTDB taxonomy): Bacteria > Pseudomonadota > Gammaproteobacteria > Pseudomonadales > Pseudomonadaceae > Aquipseudomonas. The sequence continues at coordinate 12,791 of NZ_LYVP01000022.1, read as the reverse complement.
CGACCTCAACTACGCCGAAGCCGAGCGCCTGTGTGGCCTCAAGAGCCGGACCTTCCTCGCCGAGTTGATGCCGCACTACCCGATCTATGTGCCACTGCTGCCCGATTCTGCGCAGGAGGCCATGGGCCAGGTGCACCCGCGGGCGCAGATCACCTTCGACATCCTGATGCGCGAAGGCTTCGAGACCGATCACTACATCGATATTTTCGACGGTGGCCCGACCTTGCATGCCCGCGTTTCGGGGATCCGTTCGATCGCCCAGAGCCGCGTGGTGCCGGTGAAGATCGGCGAGCCGGTCAAGGGTGTCGGTCGCCAGTACCTGGTGGCCAACGCGCAGTTGCAGGATTACCGCGCGGTATTGCTCGAGCTCGATTACGCGCCGGGCAAACCCGTGACCCTGGACCTGGAAACCGCCGAAGCCCTGGGCGTCGGCGAAGGTGCCAGCGTGCGCCTGGTGGCGGTTTAACGCCTGACTGGCAAGTATCCTGGAAAGATGTTTCGCGGGTGGCGTTGGCGGCCCGTTTGAGGAGATAGCATGATCGTTCGTCCCGTACGCAGCAGCGATTTACCCGCTCTGATCGACCTGGCCCGCAGCACCGGCACCGGCCTGACCACCTTGCCGGCCAACGAAGAGCGTCTGGCCCATCGGGTCGGCTGGGCCGAGAAGACCTTTCGCGGCGAAGCCGGGCGAGGCGATGCGGACTACCTGTTCGTGCTCGAAGACGACAATGGTCGGGTGGTGGGCATTTCCGCCATCGCGGGCGCCGTGGGCCTGCGCGAGCCCTGGTACAACTTCCGCGTGGGGCTGACCGTCAGCGCCTCGCAGGAGCTGAACATCTATCGCGAAATCCCGACGCTGTTTCTGGCCAACGACCTGACCGGCAACTCCGAGTTGTGCTCGCTGTTTTTGCACGCCGATTACCGCAGCGGCCTCAACGGTCGCATGCTGTCCAAGGCGCGGATGCTGTTCATCGCCGAATTCCCGCAGTTGTTCGGCAACAAGATCATCGCCGAGATGCGCGGCGTGTCCGATGACGCCGGGCGTTCGCCGTTCTGGGAAAGCCTGGGCCGGCACTTCTTCAAGATGGAATTCAGCCAGGCCGACTACCTGACGGGCGTGGGCAACAAGGCCTTCATCGCCGAACTGATGCCCAAATTCCCGCTGTACACCTGCTTCCTGTCGCCGGATGCGCGCAACGTGATCGGCCAAGTCCACCCGGACACCGAGCCGGCGCTGTCGATGCTCAAGAGCGAAGGTTTCAGCTATCAAGGCTACGTCGACATCTTCGACGCCGGCCCGGCCATCGAGTGCGAAACCGGCAAGATCCGCGCGGTGCGCGACAGCCAGGCGCTGGTGCTGGCCGTCGGCACCCCGGGCGATGACGCCACGCCGTTCATTATTCATAACCGCAAGCGCGAAGACTGCCGCATCACTGCCGCACCGGCACGCTTCGCCGCGGGCACGCTGGTGGTCGATCCGCTGACCGCCAAACGTCTTCAACTCAACGCCGGCGATCAGGTGCGCGCCGTTCCGTTGTCCGCTGCTCGGGAGTCGAAATAATGAAGTCGCTATACATTGCAGGTGAATGGCTGGCCGGTCAGGGCGAAGTCTTCGAATCGCTGAACCCGGTGACCCAGCAAGTGCTGTGGTCCGGTAACGGTGCCACGGCCGATCAGGTTGAATCGGCTGTGCAGGCGGCGCGTCAGGCGTTCCCGGGCTGGGCTCGGCGCACACTCGAAGAGCGTATTTCGGTGCTGGAGGCTTTTGCCGCTGCGTTGAAAAACAACGCGGACGATCTGGCCCGCGCCATCGGTGAGGAAACTGGCAAGCCCCTGTGGGAAGCGGCCACCGAAGTCACCAGCATGGTCAACAAGATTGCGATTTCGGTGCAGAGCTACCGCGAGCGTACCGGCGAGAAGAGCGGCCCGCTGGGCGACGCCACTGCGGTATTGCGTCACAAGCCGCACGGCGTGGTCGCGGTGTTCGGCCCTTACAACTTCCCGGGCCACTTGCCCAACGGCCATATCGTGCCGGCTTTGCTGGCCGGTAACAGCGTGCTGTTCAAGCCCAGTGAGCTGACGCCGAAAGTCGCCGAACTGACGGTCAAGTGCTGGATCGAAGCCGGTCTGCCGGCGGGTGTGTTGAACCTGCTGCAGGGCGCTCGCGAAACCGGTATCGCCCTGGCGGCGAATCCGGGGATCGACGGTCTGTTCTTCACCGGTTCCAGTCGCACTGGCAATCATTTGCACAATCAATTCGCCGGCCGTCCAGACAAGATCCTGGCGCTGGAGATGGGCGGTAACAACCCGCTGGTGGTCGATCAGGTCGCCGATGTCGATGCGGCGGTGTACACCATCATTCAGTCGGCCTTCATTTCTGCCGGCCAACGCTGCACCTGTGCGCGGCGCTTGCTGGTGCCGCAGGGCGCCTGGGGCGATGCGTTACTGGCACGGTTGGTGGCGGTCAGTGCGACCCTCGATGTCGGTGCTTTCGACCAGCAACCGGCGCCGTTCATGGGCTCGGTGATTTCCCTCGGCGCGGCCAAGGCGCTGATGGACGCCCAGGCGCATCTGTTGGCCAGCGGCGCGGTGGCGTTGCTGGAAATGACCCAGCCGCAAGCCCAGGCCGCTTTGCTGACCCCCGGCATTCTCGACGTGACCGCCGTGGCCGAGCGTCCGGACGAGGAGCTGTTCGGGCCGTTGTTGCAGGTGATCCGCTACGCTGATTTCGAAGCGGCGATCGCAGAAGCCAACGACACCGCCTATGGCTTGGCGGCCGGTTTGCTGTCGGATTCCGAAGCGCGCTACCAGCAATTCTGGCTGGAGAGCCGCGCCGGTATCGTCAACTGGAACAAGCAACTGACCGGTGCCGCGAGCAGCGCGCCATTTGGCGGCGTCGGCGCCTCGGGCAACCACCGCGCCAGTGCCTTTTACGCAGCGGATTATTGCGCGTACCCGGTGGCGTCGCTGGAAACGCCGAGCCTGGTGTTGCCTGCCACTTTGACGCCTGGCGTGAAGATGGCGTAGCGCCCATTCGCGAGCAAGCCCGCTCCCACAGGGGAACGCATTCCAATGTGGGAGCGGGCTTGCTCGCGAAGGCCGCGACTCGGTCTTACTGAATTGTTACCTGAAGCCTATAACAACAGATTCTCGTGGAGCCTCGCTGATGAAATCCTATGAAGTCAATTTTGACGGTCTAGTGGGGCCGACCCATAACTACGGCGGCTTGTCCTATGGCAACGTCGCGTCCCAGAGCAACAGCCAGCAGGCGTCGAACCCCAAGGAAGCCGCGCTGCAAGGCCTGGCGAAAATGAAAGCGCTGATGGACATGGGTTTCCAGCAAGGCGTGCTGGCACCGCAGGAGCGCCCGGACGTGGCTGCACTGCGTCGCCTGGGCTTCAGCGGTACCGACGCTCAAGTGATCGAGCGCGCGGCCAAAGACGCGATGCCGTTGCTGGTCGCCAGTTGCTCGGCGTCGAGCATGTGGGTGGCCAACGCCGCCACGGTCAGCCCGAGTGCCGACACCGCCGACGGCCGCGTGCACTTCACCGCCGCCAACCTCAACTGCAAATACCATCGCAGCATCGAACACCCGACCACCAGCCGCGTGCTGGGCGCGATGTTCGCCGACCAGCAGCACTTTGCCCACCACGCCGCGTTGCCGGCTGTGGCGCAATTCGGTGACGAAGGCGCAGCCAACCACACCCGTTTCTGCCGTGAATACGGCGAAGCCGGCGTCGAGTTCTTCGTGTTCGGTCGCAGTGCCTTCGACACCCGCTACCCGGCGCCGCAGAAATATCCGGCCCGTCAGACCCTCGAAGCGTCCCAGGCCGTCGCGCGTTTGCACGGGTTGAAGGATGAGGGCGTGGTCTACGCCCAGCAGAACCCTTCAGTGATCGATCAGGGCGTGTTCCACAACGACGTGATCGCCGTGGGTAATGGCGAGGTGCTGTTCTATCACGAGGATGCTTTCCTCGAGACCGATAAGATGTTGGCCGAATTGCAGGCCAAACTCGCCAGGGTCGGTGGGAAATTTCAGTCGGTGTGCGTACCGCGTTCGGCAGTTACCGTCGAAGACGCGGTTCGGTCCTACCTGTTCAATAGCCAGCTTCTGTCGCGTCCTGACGGCTCGATGCTGTTGATCGTGCCGGAAGAATGCCGCAGCAACGAGCGCGTGTGGCAATACCTGCAGGCGTTGACCAGTTCTGGCGGCCTGATCCGTGAAGTGAAGGTGTTCGATCTCAAGCAAAGCATGCAGAACGGCGGCGGCCCTGCTTGCCTGAGGTTGCGCGTGGCGCTCAACGAAACCGAACTGGCGGCGGTCAATCCAGGCGTTATCATGACGGCACCGTTGTACGGCACCCTGACCGAATGGGTGAACAAGCACTACCGCGACCGCATGGCCGAAACCGATCTTGCGGACCCGCAGTTGCTGATTGAGTGCCGGACGGCACTGGATGAACTGACGCAAATCCTTAAACTGGGCGCGGTTTATCCATTCCAGATCAATTGATCGACGGCGCGCTGTCGGGCCCGACAGCACGCCGGTTCATCTCCAATGAGAGCGTAAAGACATGAGCGATACCCTGCAGCTGATCCTTGAAGACACCGACGGCACGCAACTGGAAACCTCCTGCACCCGCGTCGCGGTCATGTGGCAAGGCAAAGAGCTGTGGATCCAGCAGGACGGCCGCGGCCAACTGTTGATCGGCGTGGACGTCGAAGAGGGTGACGAAGAGTACGCCAACCTGCTGCTGCGCCCATTGGCGACTAATCTGGTAAGTCTGCAACTGGAGATGGAACCGGCTGACCTCGGCGACGACGAGGAACATGTCCACGGCCCGGATTGCAATCACGACCACTAAGGAAACCGCTCTATGCTCGCCCTCGGCAAACTGCTTGAACTGACCCTCGCCGGCCGCGAACCGGCGGAGAAGACTCAACTGACTGTCGAAGGCGTGCGCATGCGCTGGTTGAGCGAGGGGGCGCTGGAAGTCCGACCGCCCGAAGCCCGTGACAATGGCCTGGACCTGCTGCTGTCGGCGGGGATCCATGGCAACGAAACAGCCCCGATCGAGTTGCTCGACCGGCTGTTGCACGACATCGCTCGCGGCGATCTGAAGCCGCGTGCACGCATTCTGTTCCTGTTCGGCAACCCCGACGCCATCCGTCGCGGCGAGCGTTTCGTCGAGCAGGACGTCAACCGGCTGTTCAATGGCCGTCACGAACAAAGCAGCGGGTCTGAAGCCTTGCGCGCCTGCGAGCTGGAGCGACTGGCCGCCAGTTTCTTCAGCCTGCCGGACCGCCAGCGTCTGCACTACGATCTGCACACGGCCATCCGTGGTTCGAAAATCGAGCAGTTCGCGTTGTACCCCTGGAAAGAAGGTCGCCAGCACTCACGCCGCGAGCTGGCGCGCTTGCGTGCCGCGGGCATGGAAGCGGTGCTGCTGCAGAACAAGCCGTCCATCGTCTTCAGTTCCTACACCTACGACAAGCTCGGCGCCGAAGCTTTCACCCTTGAACTGGGCAAGGCGCGACCGTTTGGACAGAACGACGGGGTGAATGTCTCGCTGCTGGAAAGCCGCCTTAAACAGATCATTGAAGGCAAAGAGCCGGAATCGACTGAAGAAGTACTCGATGGTTTGCAGCTGTTCAGCGTGGCGCGGGAAATCATCAAGCACAGCGACAGCTTCCGCTTGAACCTGCCGGCGGACATCGAGAATTTTTCGGAATTGGAAGTGGGGTATCTGTTGGCCGAAGACATCGCCAACACCCGCTGGATCATCGAAGAAGAGGGGGCGCGGATCATCTTCCCGAACCCCAAGGTCAAGAACGGCCTGCGCGCCGGCATCCTGATCGTGCCGACCACCGACGAAAACCTGGCCTGAACAACCTGCAATCCCCTGTAGGAGCGAGCTTGCTCGCGATGGTCGCAAACGATAACGCTGGGCGTCTGATACACCGCAGCGTTCTCGGGTCTATCGCGAGCGTGCTCGCTCCTACAGGGGAAGCGGTGTTTAGACGGCTACCGCACGCGGCTCGCTGCGACGCAGGTTGCGGATTTTCGCCAGCGTATCGGCGCAGGTCTTCGCCGCTTCCTGGCCTTTGTGCACGAAGTGGTCGAAGAAGAACTTGTGATGCAGCTCTTCACCGGCATGGAAGTGGTGCGGGGTCAGGGACACGGAGAATACCGGCACTTCGGTTTCCAGCTGAACCTGCATCAGGCCGCTGACCACCGATTGGGCAACGAACTCGTGACGGTAGATCCCGCCGTCCACCACCAGGGCTGCGGCGACGATGCCGGCGTAGCGACCGGTCTTGGCCAGCAACTTGGCGTGCAGGGGCATTTCAAAGGCGCCGCCGACTTCGAAGAAGTCGATGTCGGACTCGTGGTAACCCTGGGCAATCATTTCAGCGACGAAGCCTTTACGGCTCTGATCGACGATATCCTTGTGCCAGCAGGCCTGGATGAACGCAACGCGCTCGCCCTGATGGTTTTTGCTTTTGCTGTCGATTGCGGTGGGTTGCATGTTCTGACTCCTGTTTGTGTGAAAAACAGGGCGTTATGAATCGAATGGGATTTGAGGGTACGCACGCTCGCACGAATGCCGGCGCTCGGCCCTTTGGCAACAATCCCGTTCTCTCTTCATCCGGACTATGACCGTCGGCCCCGGGATCACACCGGGTCTGCTGACCTTGCTGCCGATCATTGCCCAAAGGCGTTTCGTCACCAAGCGCTCGCGGGCTATGCGCGTTGCGCGCAATTACCGCCGGTGGGGAGTTGCACCCCGCCCTGAGAACGTTTTTGCCGTCACAATGTTTGGCGGCGAAGCGTTTTTAACACATATTTCCTACGGGTGCATTGATGCTTTCAGATGATTGCCATCGAATTTTTCACTGTATTAATCAGCCTTTTCCTCGCCCAAGGGTTGATTATTCATCGCCATGACCGCAGTAATTCTCCCCTGAAAGGGATTTCCCCTGCTTACCGAGGCCAGATTCATGAGCGTTATCGATCTTCGCAGCGACACCGTCACCCAACCGTCCGCCGGCATGCTCGACGCGATGGCCACCGCCGCCACCGGGGACGACGTTTATGGCGAAGATCCGACGGTCAATCGCCTGGAAGCCGACCTGGCCAAGCGCCTGGGTTTTGCCGCCGCGCTGTTTGTGCCGAGTGGCACCATGAGCAATCTGCTGGGTTTGATGGCGCACTGCGAACGCGGTGAGGAATACATCGTCGGTCAGCAGGCCCACACCTATAAGTACGAGGGGGGTGGTGCGGCGGTGCTCGGCTCGATTCAGCCACAGCCGCTGGAAGTGCAGGCCGACGGTTCGCTGGACCTGGCCCAGGTCGCCGCGGCGATCAAGCCGGATGATTTCCACTTCGCTCGCACCCGTTTGCTGGCGTTGGAAAACACCATGCAGGGCAAGGTCCTGCCGCTTGAGTATCTGGCGCGCGCCCGCGCGTTGACCCGTGAGCAGGGGTTGCAACTGCACCTGGACGGCGCGCGGCTGTACAACGCGGCAGTCAAGCTGGGTGTCGATGCCCGGGAAATCACCCAGCATTTCGATTCGGTCTCGGTGTGCCTGTCCAAAGGCCTCGGGGCGCCGGTGGGCTCGGTACTGTGCGGCTCGGCAGAGTTGATCGCCAAGGCCCGCCGCCTGCGCAAGATGGTCGGTGGCGGCATGCGTCAGGCGGGGATTCTGGCGGCGGCCGGTCTGTATGCGCTGGAGCACAACGTCCAGCGCCTGGCCGATGACCACAATAACGCCCAGCGGCTGGCCGAAGGCTTGCGTGCGGCGGGTTATGAAGTCGAGCCGGTGCAGACCAACATGGTGTACGTGAACATGGGCGGCCAGGCCGAGGCGATCAAAGCGTTTGCCGCCGCGCGCGGGATCACCCTCAGTGCCGCGGCACGCCTGCGCATGGTCACGCACATGGATGTCAGCGGCGAACAAATCGAGCAAGTCGTCGCGACATTCGTCGACTTTTCGCGCAAGTGATAGCGTTAGCGCTCCAATTGACTGTTTCTATCGTATAAACACGCTGTACCCCGCGCGCAGGGCCGATATAATGCGGCCCTTTGCCGTCGCTTCGTCTGTTGACGTTTCGAACAGGCCTTTGGCCGCAGCCTCCGTGGAAGAACCTAATGAAAAGCGCAGAAATCCGTGAAGCCTTCCTTCGCTTCTTCGAAGAGCAAGGCCACACCCGTGTAGCCTCCAGCTCTTTGATTCCGGGCAACGACCCAACCCTGCTGTTCACCAACGCGGGGATGAACCAGTTCAAGGACTGCTTCCTGGGCCAGGAAAAGCGCGCGTACACCCGCGCCGTCAGCAGCCAGAAATGCGTGCGCGCCGGCGGCAAGCACAACGACCTGGAAAACGTCGGTTATACCGCCCGTCACCACACCTTCTTCGAAATGCTGGGCAACTTCAGCTTCGGTGATTACTTCAAGCGCGACGCCATCACCTACGCCTGGAACTTCCTGACCTCCGACAAGTGGCTGAACCTGCCGAAGGAAAAACTCTGGGTCACCGTCTACGCCAGCGATGACGAGGCGTACGACATCTGGACCAAGGAAATCGGCGTTCCGGCAGAGCGCATGGTGCGCATCGGCGACAACAAGGGCGCGCCTTACGCGTCCGACAACTTCTGGACCATGGGCGACACCGGCCCGTGCGGTCCTTGCACCGAGATTTTCTACGATCACGGCGCCGACATCTGGGGTGGCCCACCGGGCTCGCCGGAAGAAGACGGCGACCGTTACATCGAGATCTGGAACAACGTGTTCATGCAGTTCAACCGCACCGCCGATGGCGTGTTGCATCCGCTGCCAGCACCGTCGGTCGACACCGGCATGGGCCTGGAGCGGATCAGTGCGGTGCTGCAGCACGTTCACTCCAACTATGAAATCGACTTGTTCCAGAGCCTGTTGAACGCATCGGCCAAGGCCATCGGTTGCACCAACGACGCCCAGGCTTCGCTGAAAGTGGTGGCTGACCACATTCGTTCCTGCGGTTTCCTGATTGCCGACGGCGTGCTGCCATCCAACGAAGGCCGCGGCTACGTGCTGCGCCGGATCATTCGTCGCGCCTGCCGTCACGGCAACAAGCTGGGCGCCAAAGGCAGCTTCTTCTACCAGATCGTCGCGGCCCTGGTCGCTGAGATGGGTGAAGCCTTCCCTGAGCTGAAATCCCAGCAGGCGCACATCGAGCGCGTGCTGAAAGCCGAAGAAGAGCAATTCGCCAAAACCCTGGAGCAGGGCCTGAAGATCCTCGAGCAGGATCTGGCCGAGCTCAAGGGCGACGTGGTGCCGGGCGACGTGGTGTTCAAACTCTACGACACCTACGGTTTCCCGATGGACCTGACCGGCGACATCGCTCGCGAGCGCAGCCTGACCCTCGACGAAGAAGGTTTCGAACGTGAAATGGAAGCCCAGCGCGTCCGTGCCCGTTCCGCCAGCTCGTTCGGCATGGACTACAACAGCCTGGTCAAGGTTGACGTCGCCACCGAATTCACCGGTTACAAAGCCACCAGCGGTTCGGCGAAGGTTGTCGGCCTCTATAAAGAAGGTCAGGCAGTCGACGTCTTGAGCGAAGGCGAAGAGGGCGTGGTCGTTCTCGATCAGACCCCGTTTTACGCTGAATCCGGCGGCCAGATCGGCGATTGCGGTTACCTGCAAGCCAGCGGTGGCCGTTTCGACGTGCGCGACACCACCAAGACCGGCGGTGCGTTCCTGCACCACGGTGTGCTGGCATCGGGCAGCCTGACCATCGGTGCACCGGTTGAAACCCACGTCGAAGCTGAAGTGCGTCACGCCACCTCGTTGAACCACTCGGCCACTCACTTGCTGCACGCTGCGCTGCGCAAAGTGCTGGGCGAGCACGTTCAGCAGAAAGGCTCGCTGGTTGACAGTCAGCGCCTGCGCTTCGACTTCAGCCACTTCGAGGCGATCAAGCCTGAGCAACTGAAGGCTCTGGAAGACATCGTCAACGCCGAGATTCGCAAGAACTCCGCGGTTGAAACCGAAGAAACCGACATCGAAACTGCCAAGCAGAAGGGCGCGATGGCGCTGTTCGGCGAGAAGTACGGCGACAACGTGCGCGTGCTGAGCATGGGCGGCGACTTCTCCGTCGAGCTGTGCGGCGGTATTCACGCCAACCGTACCGGCGACATCGGCCTGCTGAAAATCATCAGCGAAGGCGGTGTGGCGTCTGGCGTGCGTCGTATCGAAGCCGTCACCGGTGCAGCGGCACTGGCCTACCTGAACGGGGCGGAAGAACAACTCAAGGAAGCGGCCAACCTGGTCAAGGGCAGCCGCGACAACCTGATCGACAAGCTGTCGGCTGTGCTGGAGCGCAACCGTGTGCTGGAGAAGCAACTGGAGCAGTTGCAGGCCAAGGCGGCCAGCGCGGCGGGCGACGATCTGTCGGCTCAGGCGTTGGACGTCAAGGGCGTGAAAGTGCTGGCGGTGCGTCTGGATGGCCAGGATGGCAAGGCGCTGCTGGCGCTGGTCGATCAGCTGAAAAACAAACTCGGCCGCGCAGTGATCCTGCTCGGCAGTGTCCATGAGGATAAGGTCGTTCTGGTTGCAGGCGTAACCAAAGACCTGACTGGCCAACTCAAAGCCGGTGATTTGATGAAGCAAGCCGCTGCGGCAGTGGGCGGGAAGGGCGGTGGGCGTCCAGACATGGCGCAAGGCGGCGGTACCGACGCTGGCGCTCTGGATGCCGCGCTGGCCCTGACCGTTCCGTTTGTAGAGCAGGGTTTATAAGGCAGTGCTTGCGGCCCGCAGTCTAGTGGCGGGTCGCAACGCTGTTTGAGTGATTATTTGGGCGCCCTTCATGGGCAGAGGCGGCTTTGAAATGGCTTTGATCGTACAGAAATTTGGAGGCACCTCGGTCGGCACTGTCGAGAGAATCGAGCAGGTCGCCGACAAGGTTAAGAAATTCCGCGATGCCGGCGATGACCTGGTGGTTGTGCTGTCTGCAATGAGCGGCGAAACCAACCGTCTGATCGATCTGGCCAAGCAAATCAGTGGTGACGGCCAACCGGTTCCGCGCGAACTGGATGTGATCGTATCCACCGGTGAGCAGGTGACGATTGCCCTGTTGGCCATGGCGCTGATCAAGCGCGGTGTGCCTGCGGTGTCGTACACCGGCAACCAGGTGCGGATTCTGACGGATAGCGCGCACAATAAAGCGCGTATCTTGCAGATTGATGACCAGAAGATTCGCGGCGATCTGAAGGCTGGTCGCGTGGTGGTCGTCGCCGGTTTCCAGGGCGTCGATGAGCACGGCAACATCACCACCCTCGGTCGTGGCGGCTCCGACACCACCGGCGTGGCGCTGGCGGCAGCCTTGAAGGCTGACGAGTGCCAGATCTACACCGACGTCGACGGCGTCTACACCACCGACCCGCGTGTAGTGTCCGTGGCTCAGCGCCTGGACAAGATTACCTTCGAAGAGATGCTGGAAATGGCCAGCCTCGGTTCCAAGGTGCTGCAGATCCGTGCGGTGGAATTCGCCGGCAAGTACAACGTTCCGCTGCGCGTACTGCACAGCTTCAAGGAGGGTCCGGGCACCCTCATTACTATTGATGAAGAGGAAACCATGGAACAGCCGATCATTTCCGGCATCGCTTTCAACCGCGATGAAGCCAAGCTGACCATCCGTGGCGTGCCAGACACCCCGGGCGTTGCATTCAAGATTCTCGGCCCGATCAGCGCCGCGAACATCGAAGTCGACATGATCGTGCAGAACGTTGCGCACGATAACACCACCGACTTCACCTTCACCGTGCACCGCAACGACTATCAGGCCGCCCAGGGCGTGCTGGAAAACACCGCTCGCGAGATCGGTGCCCGTGAAGTCGTCGGCGACACCAAGATCGCCAAGGTGTCGATCGTTGGCGTTGGCATGCGTTCTCACGCAGGCGTCGCCAGCCGCATGTTCGAATCCCTGGCCAAGGAAAGCATTAACATCCAGATGATCTCGACTTCGGAAATCAAAGTCTCCGTAGTGATCGAAGAGAAGTACCTGGAACTGGCTGTGCGCGCCCTGCACACGGCTTTCGATCTGGACGCACCGGCCCGCCAGGGCGAGTGATGCGTTCGCCAAAGGGCGCGGTCTGAACCGCGCCCTTTGTTTTTTTGAATGGCGTGACCCCAAGGCTGTTCTTTTGCTCGCGTTAGTCAATACTCAGGCATGTAGGCCATGACCGATTCTGGTTGTAGGTCGAGTGCCTTTTTTTTGCAGACTGTTGTCCCTGAAATGTAAGGCGTGAGGAGAAAGGTATGTTGATTCTGACTCGTCGGTGCGCAGAAAGCCTGATTATTGGTGATGGCGAAATCACCGTGACCGTGCTCGGCGTCAAAGGAAATCAAGTGCGTATCGGTGTAAACGCCCCCAAAGAGGTGGCTGTCCACCGTGAGGAAATTTACCTGCGCATCAAGAAAGAGAAGGACGAAGAACCAAGCCATTAATTTTTATCGTTTTTTATGTTTGCAAACGGGGAAGAAGCTGGTTAATATACGCCCCGTGTTGCGGAGAGCTGGCCGAGTGGCCGAAGGCGCTCCCCTGCTAAGGGAGTACACCTCAAAAGGGTGTCGGGGGTTCGAATCCCCCGTTCTCCGCCATTATTTGCGTAGTACGTTGTAATCTGGCTTCTTCGGTAAGTTGTTGAAATTACTAGAAAAAAGCGCTTTACAAAAAGATTCGACGGCCTATAATGCGCGGCAACAAATGCACTCGTAGCTCAGCTGGATAGAGTACTCGGCTACGAACCG
>NZ_LYVP01000021.1 GCF_001984065.1 Pseudomonas sp. KK4 | reverse complement strand
AGCCCAGCGGGAGCAAGCTCCCTCGCCACAAAAGCATTTACGCCGCAAAAGCCTGAAGCCCCCCCCGAAACGCCCCTGCATCCTCCGGATGCCGGGGCGTTTTTCTGTCCGCGATTCAATTTGCCTCCCCCAGGGCCGACAAAGTGGCAATATCAAGCCTTTGAATGCGGAGATAACGGATATGTCCCTACGCGCCCTGCTCACCACCCTACTGGTGACCTGCAGCTTTTCAGTCCTGGCCGCCACTGAAGTTGTGCCTTTGAACTATCACACCAGCGCCGACATGCTCCCGGTCGCGCAGGATTTCATCGGCAAGGAAGGCCAGGTCAGCGCCTACGGCAATCAGCTCATCGTCACTGCCGATCAGCGCAAGATCGACGAACTTAAGACCCTGCTGAGCCAACTCGATACCGCACCGAAACGCCTGTTGATCACCGTCGACACCAACGAAAACAATGTCCAGGGCGACCAGGGCTATTCGGTGAACGGCAGCAAGCCCAGCCAGGTGCGCATCATCAATCGCAGCACCGACAGCCGCGACGGCGGCATCCAGCAAGTCCAGGCCACCGACGGCATGCCGGCGCTGATCCAGGTCGGCCAGAGCGTACCGCTGACCAGCAGCCAGACCGACTCCTACGGCGACCTGCGCAGCCAGACCGAATACCGCAATGTCACCCAGGGCTTTTACGTCACCGCCAGCGTCACCGGCGAGATCGTCCACCTGTCGATCAGTACCAACCGTGACCGGATGAGCCAGGAACGTCCCGATGTAGTGAACGTGCAAAGCACCGACACAACCGTCACCGGACGCCTGGGCGAATGGATCCTGCTGGCCGGGGTAAACGGCCAGACCCAGGCCGATAAACAGGGCCTGACCCGCAGCTACGCTACCCAGAGTCGCAACGACATGACCCTGCGGGTAAAAGTCGATGCCTTGGACTAAACCACCGAAAACTGACTAACCAGTCGTGTTAGACCAAAGATGTAGTGCTTGAAAAAAAGCACTACAAAACGTTTGACGAGCCAAAAAAGCAAAGGCATGATGGCCTCGCTCCCGCTAATCAGGGGCCCTGGCAAGGGCCTTCGAGGCGATGTTCGCACCTACCCCGCGAACCGCTTCGTGTCTGTACCGCCCACAAGGTGTGTTTGACGAGGTTGTCGACTGGAACGAAGTTGTCCCGAGGGACGGAAGCGTAATTAGGTAACCCGGCACCACACTGATGTTCGTACCAAGGCCCACGACGCCCGAATGCGCCAGCAGTCCGCCTTTACCTGCTCACTTCCCCTCGAGCCCATCGTTCATCCCGTCGCCCTCCCCGCCGAACCCGACTTGACCACCTAAGCTTCTGGTCAGCGAGCGCAGGAATTTTCCACCGCAGAACAACTTTTCATAAAAGACGCGACGAGGTTTATCTCCCATGGCACTGACACGCGAACAGCAAATTGCAGCCCTCGAAAAAGACTGGGCTGAAAACCCGCGCTGGAAAGGCGTGACACGCACTTACTCCGCTGCTGACGTCGTCCGTCTGCGTGGCTCGGTTCAACCTGAGCACACCTTTGCAAAAATGGGCGCCGAGAAGCTGTGGAACCTGGTCACCCAGGGTGCCAAGCCAGCCTTCCGTCCTGAGAAAGATTTCGTCAACTGCATGGGCGCCCTGACCGGCGGCCAGGCCGTACAACAAGTCAAAGCCGGCATCCAGGCGATCTACCTGTCGGGCTGGCAAGTGGCTGCGGACAACAACTCCGCCGAATCGATGTACCCTGACCAGTCGCTGTACCCGGTGGATTCGGTTCCGACCGTGGTCAAGCGCATCAACAACTCGTTCCGTCGCGCCGACCAGATCCAGTGGAAAGCCGGCAAGAACCCGGGCGACGACGGCTACATCGACTACTTCGCGCCAATCGTGGCTGACGCCGAAGCCGGTTTCGGCGGCGTACTGAACGCCTACGAACTGATGAAAAGCATGATCGAAGCAGGCGCCGCCGGCGTTCACTTCGAAGACCAACTGGCTTCCGTGAAAAAATGCGGCCACATGGGCGGCAAGGTACTGGTTCCAACCCAGGAAGCCGTGCAGAAGCTGACCGCTGCCCGTCTGGCAGCCGACGTTGCAGGCACTCCGACCATCATCCTGGCCCGTACCGACGCCAACGCCGCTGACCTGCTGACCTCGGACTGCGACCCGTACGACCAGCCGTTCGTGACTGGCGAACGTACCCAGGAAGGCTTCTACAAAGTGCGCGCCGGTCTCGACCAGGCCATCGCTCGCGGTCTGGCCTACGCACCGTACGCCGACCTGATCTGGTGCGAAACCGCCAAGCCGGACCTGGACGAAGCCCGTCGCTTCGCCGAAGCGATCAAAAAGGAATACCCGGACCAACTGCTGTCGTACAACTGCTCGCCTTCCTTCAACTGGAAGAAGAACCTGGACGACGCGACCATCGCCAAGTTCCAGCGCGAACTGTCCGCCATGGGCTACAAGCACCAGTTCATCACCCTGGCCGGCATTCACAACATGTGGCACAGCATGTTCAACCTGGCGCACGACTACGCCCGCAACGACATGACTGCCTACGTGAAGCTGCAAGAGCAGGAATTCGCCGACGCCGCCAAGGGTTACACCTTCGTGGCTCACCAGCAGGAAGTGGGCACCGGCTACTTCGACGACATGACCACCGTGATCCAGGGCGGTTCGTCCTCGGTGACCGCACTGACTGGCTCGACTGAAGAAGAACAGTTCCACTGATCCGCTTCGCTGAGCAAACGGCCGTTGCGGACCGGATAGACAGCTAACCGCAATGCCGCTCCATCTGACGCCCCGACTGGTTCGGGGCGTTTTTTTGTCCACAAATCAATGCCCTCGATGGCCTATCAGTGACCTTCGACAGGCTCCACGGAACCTCTCACGCGCAAATAACGGAATGCAACCAGCGCAAACAGCAAGATGAAGCCCGTCACAACGGTGCTCGTGGTCATCACGCCACTTGTAAATGCAGCGTTCGCTTCTTCCAGAATTTGTATGGCCATTTCCTCGGGCTGGGTTTGGCTGACGGCGTGCGCTCCTCCCAACGTTGCAACTGCGTCAATCACTCTCTCAGACACTCCCTCGGGAACAGCAAAAGACAATCGATACAGCACGGCTACCGACCCTCCGATCAACGTGGTACCCAATACCACGCCAACCTCGTAAGCCGTTTCACTGACAGACGAGGCACTGCCGGCGCTTTCAGGCGGCACCGAGCCCAACACAAGATCGTTGGTCACGGTGGTGATGGCAGCGACACTGGCGTTGAGCAATACGAAAGCCACACCCACGGTCAGTGCAGTAGCTACGAACAATGCCATCATTGCGAAAGCCGCTGCTGCCAGTAACAAACAGCCGGCAACTACCCTGTTCGGTGCTTTCTTTTGCACTACTGGCACGATGGCGATGCCGGCGACAATCGCCAAAACCTGCCCAGGCACCAGAACCAAGGCGGCCAGCAACGGGGACAACCCAAAGACCAGCTGCAGCAATTGGCTGGTGAAGAAGATGAAACCGATCAACAAGCCCAGGCTCACAAGATTCGTCGCAATGGACACGCTGAATGCGCAAGAGGCAAACAACCTTAGGTCCAACAGCGGTTGCTCCAACGTTAACTGGCGACGCACGAAAGCCATCCCTAGCAATACGCCGGACAGTGCCCAGAGAACTGCCTGACCGTCGAAGCCGACCGTAGCCAGATGCTTGAGGCTTAACATCACCCCCGTCATAGCCCCGAGGCTCAGCAAAATGCTCAGGTAATCGGTTGACCTTCCCATCTGTCGTGGCGACTCGGTGATCATCGGCACCAAAAACACCACAGGCAGCAAGAACGGCAAAGCAACCAGAAAAACCGATTGCCAATCGAAATACTGCAACAACACACCACCCAGCAGCGGCCCCAATGCCGACCCAACGGTCAGGCAAGTGGCCCAGGCCGCCACCGCCAGGCGTCGCTCTTCTCGATCCTCAAATGCGGTACGGATCAGCGCCAGGGTTGCAGGCAAAACCATTGCGCCGAAACAACCCAACAGCGCACGCCCCGCAATCAGATGCCAGGCCTGCTGTGAAAACACCACAGCCACCGACACCCCTGCGAAACCCACACACCCCAGACATAGCATTCGTCGATGACCGAAGCGGTCTCCGGAACTGCCCATGGTCACCAACAATCCAGCCAGCACCAGCGAATAGGCATCGATCATCCATAGCTGCTCGGCAGCAGACGGATTCAGGGCGGCAGCGATTTGAGGCAAAGCGAAATTGAGAATCGTGTTATCGATGGTCACCAGCAAGACTGGAAGCATGATCACCAGCAAGGCCATGGCCTTTGAGCGGTCCTGGATGATGCAGAACAGGGGGGATACTGCTCCTTGCATTGGTGGCTCTCCTTGAAGGGTTGGCTATTTTGAAGAGGTGCTTGGCAGCCATCCATCCCAGAGATTCAAGCCAATCTTCGAAAGAGACAAATCTCACACTTTAAAAATCAGGGTCCGTAGGAAACTGCTTACACCCGGCAACCTCACTATCCCACCCCGGCAAAACCTGAGGAACAATCAAAATCAACTCGCAACAATTCCATACAGTGGCAGCTTTGCGAGCCGGGCCCTTGGCGTAGGATCACGCTCGCTACGATACGACTGGTTCGGGGCGTTTTTTTGCGTACGAAATATCATCCACCACAGATCTTCTGTGGGAGCGGGCTTGCTCGCGAATGCGGCAGGTCAGCTGACATCAACGCTGAATGTTGAACCGCATTCGCGAGCAAGCCCGCCCCCACATGAGCACGACGCCACAAAAATCAGCTGAAACCTACGCCGCCGCTACATGCAATAACGCCCATATAAGACAACTTCCCAACTCGCCACACCTTAAACAGTTTAAAAACCATCACAAACAATATTGATTATCATTTATAGCCAACTATATTCATTACGCCCCCTACAAAACATTATTGACGAAAACCCGGCTAATGCCCGCAACGCATGGGCTGCGTAGGTTTGCAGGTGCGCTATGTCCTTATTCCTATAAATAATTTCGCTATAGGAATTTTACTTGCAGGGTGTTGTGCCATAAAATCAGCGGGATTGATTGCTGCGACATATCGTCACTGCTTTGTTTCTTTTCAAGCTCAGAGACCTTTGCTCTCTGTTAAGGATTACCAGCATGCCCGAAGCGACAGGACTCATGGCCCACAACTGGGGCTTTGCCATTTTCCTTCTAGGCGTCATCGGCCTCTGTGCCTTCATGCTGGGCGTTTCCAGCCTCCTCGGGTCAAAAGCCTGGGGCCGCAGCAAAAACGAACCGTTCGAGTCCGGCATGCTACCTACAGGTGGCGCCCGCTTGCGGCTCTCCGCAAAATTCTATCTGGTCGCGATGCTGTTCGTGATCTTCGATATCGAAGCCCTCTTTCTCTTTGCATGGTCTGTGTCCGTCCGCGAAAGCGGCTG
Organism: Pseudomonas sp. KK4; assembly: GCF_001984065.1. Lineage (GTDB taxonomy): Bacteria > Pseudomonadota > Gammaproteobacteria > Pseudomonadales > Pseudomonadaceae > Aquipseudomonas. Next base: position 61,382 of record NZ_LYVP01000021.1, on the reverse strand, counting down.
GACCGGATTCGTCGAAGCTCTCGTTTTCATAGCAATTCTGTTGGCAGGTCTTGTCTACCTATTCCGAGTGGGCGCCCTTGACTGGGCTCCGGAAGCTCGGCGCAAGCGGCAAGCGAAGCTGAAACAATGAGGCTTTGGCAATGCAATACAATCTCACCAGGATCGACCCCGATGCTCCTAACGAGCAGTATCCGATTGGCGAACGGGAAACCGTTTCCGATCCGTTAGAAGATCAAGTCCACAAAAACATTTTCATGGGCAAGCTCGAAGACGTGCTTAACGGCACGATCAACTGGGGGCGAAAGAACTCCCTGTGGCCGTATAACTTCGGTCTTTCGTGCTGCTATGTGGAAATGACCACCGCCTTCACGGCGCCCCACGACATCGCGCGCTTTGGCGCCGAAGTTATCCGGGCATCGCCGCGTCAGGCGGATTTCATGGTTATCGCCGGTACCTGCTTCATCAAGATGGCACCGATCATCCAGCGTCTGTACGAGCAAATGCTCGAACCGAAATGGGTTATTTCCATGGGTTCGTGCGCCAACTCCGGTGGCATGTACGACATCTACTCCGTCGTTCAAGGGGTGGACAAGTTCCTGCCCGTGGACGTCTACGTGCCTGGCTGCCCGCCCCGCCCTGAAGCTTTCCTGCAAGGCCTGATGCTGCTGCAGGAGTCGATTGGCCAGGAGCGTCGCCCGCTTTCCTGGGTCGTTGGCGATCAAGGCGTTTATCGCGCCGAGATGCCTTCCGAAAAGGAAAAGCGCCGCGAACAGCGAATCGCAGTCACCAACCTGCGCAGCCCCGACGAAGTCTGATCCAGTTCTGCTGTTTCACAGAAACGAACAACTGGCTTCATTCTTTACGTTGACCGAAAGCGATAAATAACCATGACTACAGGCAGTGCTCTGTACATCCCGCCTTACAAGGCAGACGACCAGGATGTGGTCGTCGAACTGAACAACCGTTTTGGCCCTGAGGCGTTTACCGCCCAGGCGACCCGCACCGGCATGCCGGTGCTTTGGGTTGCCCGCGCCAAACTCGTCGAAGTCCTGACCTTCCTGCGCAACCTGCCCAAGCCGTACGTCATGCTCTATGACCTGCACGGCGTGGACGAGCGTCTGCGCACCAAGCGTCAAGGGCTGCCCAGCGGCGCCGACTTCACTGTGTTCTATCACTTGATGTCGATCGAACGTAACAGTGACGTCATGATCAAGGTCGCCCTGTCCGAAAGCGACCTCAGCCTGCCGACCGTCACCAGCATCTGGCCGAACGCCAACTGGTACGAGCGTGAAGTCTGGGACATGTACGGCATCGACTTCAAAGGCCACCCGCACCTGTCGCGCATCATGATGCCGCCGACCTGGGAAGGTCACCCGCTGCGCAAGGACTTCCCGGCCCGTGCCACCGAATTCGATCCGTTCAGCCTGACCCTGGCCAAGCAACAGCTCGAGGAAGAGTCCGCGCGCTTCAAGCCTGAAGACTGGGGCATGAAACGCTCCGGCCCGAACGAGGACTACATGTTCCTCAACCTGGGTCCGAACCACCCTTCGGCCCACGGTGCGTTCCGCATCATCCTGCAACTGGACGGTGAAGAGATCGTCGACTGCGTCCCGGACATCGGCTACCACCACCGTGGTGCCGAGAAGATGGCCGAGCGTCAGTCCTGGCACAGCTTCATTCCGTACACCGACCGTATCGACTACCTCGGCGGCGTGATGAACAACCTGCCGTACGTGCTCTCGGTCGAGAAGCTGGCCGGCATCAAGGTGCCCGAGAAGGTCGACGTCATCCGCATCATGATGGCCGAGTTCTTCCGGATCACCAGCCACCTGCTGTTCCTGGGTACCTACATCCAGGACGTCGGCGCCATGACCCCGGTGTTCTTCACCTTCACCGACCGTCAGCGCGCCTACACCGTGATCGAAGCCATCACCGGTTTCCGTCTGCACCCGGCCTGGTACCGCATCGGTGGCGTCGCCCACGACCTGCCGCGCGGTTGGGAAAAACTGGTCAAGGACTTCGTCGAGTGGATGCCCAAGCGTCTGGACGAATACCAGAAAGCCGCCCTGGACAACAGCATCCTGCGTGGCCGGACCATCGGCGTCGCCGACTACAACACCAAGCAAGCCCTGGAATGGGGTGTCACCGGTGCCGGCCTGCGTTCCACCGGTTGCGACTTCGACCTGCGTAAAGCGCGCCCGTACTCCGGCTACGAGAACTTCGAGTTCGAAGTACCGCTGGCGGCCAATGGCGATGCCTACGACCGTTGCATCGTGCGCGTCGAGGAGATGCGCCAGAGCATCAAGATCATCGACCAGTGCCTGCGCAACATGCCGGAAGGCCCGTACAAGGCGGATCACCCGCTGACCACGCCGCCGCCGAAAGAGCGCACGCTGCAGCATATCGAAACCCTGATCACGCACTTCCTGCAAGTTTCGTGGGGCCCGGTCATGCCGGCCAACGAATCCTTCCAGATGATCGAAGCGACCAAGGGCATCAACAGTTATTACCTGACGAGCGATGGCGGCACCATGAGCTACCGCACCCGGATTCGTACCCCAAGCTTCCCGCACCTGCAGCAGATCCCTTCGGTGATCAAAGGCAGCATGGTCGCGGACTTGATCGCGTATCTGGGTAGTATCGATTTCGTTATGGCCGACGTGGACCGCTAAGCATGAACAGCACGCTTATCCAGACAGACCGTTTCACCTTGAGTGAAACCGAGCGCTCGGCCATCGAGCACGAGCTGCATCACTACGAAGACCCGCGCGCGGCGTCTATCGAAGCCCTGAAGATCGTCCAGAAGGAACGTGGCTGGGTGCCGGACGGCGCCCTGTACGCCATCGGCGAAATCCTTGGCATTCCGGCCAGCGACGTTGAAGGCGTGGCGACGTTCTATAGTCAGATCTTCCGTCAGCCGGTCGGCCGCCACATCATTCGCGTCTGCGACAGCATGGTCTGCTTCATCGGCGGCCACGAGTCGGTGGTCAGCGAAATCCAGAGCAAGCTCGGCATCGGCCTGGGTCAAACCACCGCCGACGGTCGTTTCACCCTGCTGCCGGTCTGCTGCCTCGGCAACTGCGACAAGGCGCCGGCGTTGATGATCGACGACGACACGTTCGGTGATGTGCAGCCAGCAGGCGTTGCCAAATTGCTCGAGGGCTACGTATGACCCTGACTTCCTTCGGTCCTGCCAACCGCATCAAGCGTTCGGCCGAGACTCACCCGCTCACCTGGCGCCTGCGTGACGACGGCGAAGCCGTCTGGCTCGACGAGTACCAGGCCAAGAACGGTTACGCCGCTGCACGCAAGGCCTTCGCCGACATGGCCCAGGACGACATCGTCCAGACCGTCAAAGACTCCGGCCTCAAGGGCCGCGGCGGTGCAGGCTTCCCCACTGGCGTGAAGTGGGGCCTGATGCCGAAAGACGAATCCATCAACATCCGCTACCTGCTGTGCAACGCGGACGAGATGGAGCCGAACACCTGGAAAGACCGCATGCTGATGGAGCAACTGCCCCATCTGCTGATCGAAGGCATGCTGATCAGTGCTCGCGCGCTGAAAACCTACCGTGGCTACATCTTCCTGCGTGGCGAGTACACCACCGCCGCCAAGCACCTCAACCGTGCCGTGGAAGAAGCCAAGGCCGCGGGCCTTCTGGGCAAGAACATCCTGGGCAGCGGCTTCGATTTCGAACTGTTCGTCCACACCGGCGCCGGGCGTTACATCTGCGGTGAAGAAACCGCACTGATCAACTCCCTGGAAGGTCGCCGCGCCAACCCACGCTCCAAGCCGCCCTTCCCTGCCGCCGTTGGCGTGTGGGGCAAGCCGACTTGCGTGAACAACGTCGAAACCCTGTGCAACGTGCCGGCGATCATTGCCGACGGCGTGGACTGGTACAAATCGTTGTCCCGCGAGGGCAGTGAAGACATGGGCACCAAGCTCATGGGCTTCTCCGGCAAGGTCAAGAACCCGGGCCTGTGGGAATTGCCGTTCGGCATCACCGGTCGCGAACTGTTCGAAGACTACGCCGGCGGCATGCGCGACGGTTACCAGCTCAAGGCCTGGCAACCCGGCGGCGCCGGTACCGGCTTCCTGTTGCCGGAACACCTGGACGCGCAAATGTATGCCGGCGGCATCGCCAAAGTGGGCACCCGCATGGGTACCGGCCTGGCCATGGCGGTGGACGACAGCGTCAACATGGTGTCCCTGCTGCGCAACATGGAAGAGTTCTTCTCCCGCGAGTCGTGCGGTTTCTGCACCCCGTGCCGTGACGGTCTGCCGTGGAGCGTCAAGCTGCTGCGCGCGATCGAGAACGGTCAGGGTCAGGCCGGCGACATCGAGACCCTGCTGGGTCTGGTCGGCTTCCTCGGCCCAGGCAAGACCTTCTGTGCTCACGCACCGGGCGCCGTGGAGCCGTTGGGCAGCGCAATCAAATACTTCCGCCACGAGTTCGAAGCCGGCATCGCGCCTACCAGCGCCGCCGTCCCGCCTCTGGCCAGGCCGATCGTAGTCGGCGCTTAACGCTTTAAAAAAGCGAAGGGTCCGTGCCTTTCGCTTTTCCCGCGATGACGCCTTCAACGGCTGTGTTGATTCGCGCGGACAACAAGATTCCATTAGCCACGCCCGCTGACACCGGGCCAACGAAGAACTTTGAACCATGGCCACTATCCACGTAGACGGCAAAGAGCTCGAAGTCGATGGGGCAGACAACCTGTTACAGGCATGTCTGTCGCTAGGCCTCGATATCCCTTATTTCTGCTGGCACCCCGCCCTTGGCAGCGTTGGCGCTTGCCGCCAGTGCGCGGTCAAGCAGTACACCGACGAGAACGACAAGCGTGGTCGGATCGTCATGTCCTGCATGACCCCCGCCACCGACGGCAGCTGGATCTCCATCGACGACGAAGAAGCGAAAGTGTTTCGCGCCAGCGTCGTTGAATGGCTGATGACCAACCACCCTCACGACTGCCCGGTCTGTGAAGAAGGCGGTCACTGCCACCTGCAAGACATGACGGTAATGACCGGCCACAACGAGCGCCGTTACCGCTTCACCAAGCGTACCCACCAGAACCAGCAACTGGGCCCGTTCATTTCCCACGAAATGAACCGCTGCATCGCCTGCTACCGCTGCGTGCGCTTCTATAAGGACTACGCCGGCGGCACCGACCTGGGTGTATTCGGCGCCCACGACAACGTGTACTTCGGTCGCGTTGAAGACGGCACCCTGGAAAGCGAGTTCTCCGGCAACCTCACCGAGGTCTGCCCGACCGGTGTGTTCACCGACAAGACTCACTCCGAGCGCTACAACCGCAAGTGGGACATGCAGTTCTCGCCGAGCATCTGCCATGGCTGCTCCAGCGGTTGCAACATCTCCCCGGGCGAGCGTTACGGCGAACTGCGTCGCATCGAAAACCGTTTCAACGGTTCGGTGAACCAGTATTTCCTGTGCGACCGTGGCCGTTTCGGCTACGGCTACGTCAACCGCGAAGATCGCCCGCGTCAGCCACTGCTGGCCAACGGCGCCAAGCTGAGCCTGGACGAAGCCCTGGATAAAGCGGCCGAGTTGTTGCGCGGTCGCAACATCGTCGGTATCGGTTCGCCCCGCGCCAGCCTCGAAAGCAACTACGCGTTGCGCGAGCTGGTCGGTGCCGAGCACTTCTACTCCGGTATCGAAGCCGGTGAGCTGGAACGCATCCGCCTGGTCCTGCAGGTATTGAAAGACAGCCCGCTGCCTGTGCCGAACATGCGCGACATCGAAGACCACGACGCCGTGTTCGTCCTCGGTGAAGACCTGACCCAGACCGCTGCCCGCATGGCGCTGTCCCTGCGTCAATCGGTCAAGGGTAAAGCTGAAGACATGGCCGACGCCATGCGCGTCCAGCCTTGGCTCGACGCTGCGGTGAAGAACATCGGTCAGCACGCGCTGAACCCGCTGTTCATTGCCAGCCTGGCTGAAACCAAGCTCGACGACATCGCCGAAGAGTGCGTTCACGCCGCGCCCGACGACCTGGCCCGCATCGGTTTCGCCGTGGCCCACGCCCTGGACGCCAGCGCACCGGCCGTCGAAGGCCTGGACACCGAAGCCCTGGACCTGGCCAAGCGTATCGCCGACGCCCTGCTCGCGGCCAAGCGCCCACTGATCATCGCCGGTACTTCCCTGGGCTCCAAAGCCTTGATCGAAGCCGCCGCGAACATCGCCAAAGCCCTGAAGCTGCGCGAGAAAAACGGTTCCATCAGCCTGATCGTGCCAGAGGCCAACAGCCTGGGCCTGGCCATGCTCGGTGGCGAATCGGTCGACGCCGCGCTGCAAGCGGTGATCGACGGTAAGGCCGACGCCATCGTCGTGCTGGAAAACGATCTGTACACCCGCACCGACAAGGCCAAGGTCGACGCTGCCCTGAGCGCCGCCCAAGTGTTGATCGTTGCCGACCACCAGAAGACCGCCACCAGCGATCGCGCGCACCTGGTCCTGCCAGCTGCCAGCTTCGCTGAAGGCGACGGTACCCTGGTCAGCCAGGAAGGCCGCGCCCAGCGTTTCTTCCAGGTGTTCGATCCGAAGTACATGGACGCCAGCATCCTGGTTCACGAAGGCTGGCGCTGGCTGCATGCCCTGCGCGCCACCTTGCTGAACCAGCCGATCGACTGGACCCAACTCGACCACGTCACCGCCGCCGTCGCCTCGAGCACCCCGCTGCTCAACCGCATCGTCGACGCCGCACCGTCCGCCGCGTTCCGCATCAAGGGTCTGAAACTGGCCCGTGAACCGCTGCGTTACTCCGGTCGTACCGCCATGCGCGCCGACATCAGCGTGCACGAACCGCGTACCCCGCAGGACAAGGACACCGCGTTCGCCTTCTCCATGGAAGGTTACTCGGGCTCGGCCGAACCGCGTCAGCAAGTGCCGTTCGCCTGGTCTCCGGGCTGGAACTCGCCGCAGGCCTGGAACAAGTTCCAGGACGAAGTCGGTGGTCACATCCGTGCCGGCGACCCGGGCACCCGCCTGATCGAAAGCACCGGTGACTCGCTGAACTGGTTCGCCAACGTTCCGCGCGCGTTCAACCCGGCCCAGGGTACCTGGCAGGTTGTGCCGTTCTTCCACCTGTTCGGCAGCGAAGAGAACTCTTCGAAAGCCGCGCCGGTTCAGGAACGCATTCCGGCTGCCTACGTCGCTTTGGCCAAGTCCGAAGCCGACCGCCTGGGCGTCAACGACGGTGCCCTGCTGAGCTTGAACGTAGCCGGCCAGGCCCTGCGTCTGCCGCTGCGCATCAATGAAGAGCTGGGCGCTGGTCTGGTGGCACTGCCTGCGGGCATTGCCGGCATTCCGCCAGCAATCTTTGGCAAATCCGTTGACGGTCTGCAGGAGGCAGCGCAATGACCTTGTTCACTCCTGAAGTGATCGACATCATCATCGCGGTCCTCAAGGCCGTGGTGATCCTGCTTGCCGTGGTGGTCTGCGGCGCCCTGCTCAGCTGGGTCGAGCGTCGTCTGCTCGCCCTCTGGCAGGACCGTTACGGTCCGAACCGCGTCGGCCCGTTCGGCGCGTTCCAGATCGCTGCCGACATGATCAAGATGTTCTTCAAGGAAGACTGGACCCCACCGTTCGCCGACAAGATGATCTTCACCCTGGCACCGGTCGTGGCCATGAGCGCCCTGCTGATTGCCTTCGCGATCATCCCGATCACCCCGACCTGGGGCGTGGCGGACCTGAACATCGGCATCCTGTTCTTCTTCGCCATGGCCGGTCTGTCGGTCTACGCGGTGCTGTTCGCCGGTTGGTCGAGCAACAACAAGTTCGCCCTGCTGGGCAGCTTGCGGGCCTCGGCCCAGACCGTGTCGTACGAAGTGTTCATGGGCCTGTCGCTGATGGGCATCGTGATTCAGGTCGGCTCGTTCAACATGCGCGACATCGTCGATTACCAGGCCCAGCACCTGTGGTTCATCATTCCGCAGATCTTCGGTTTCCTGACCTTCTTCATCGCAGGCGTGGCCGTGACTCACCGTCACCCCTTCGACCAGCCGGAAGCGGAACAGGAACTGGCCGACGGTTACCACATTGAATACGCCGGCATGAAATGGGGCATGTTCTTCGTCGGCGAGTACATCGGCATCGTGTTGATTTCGGCACTGCTGGTGACCTTGTTCTTCGGTGGCTGGCACGGTCCGTTCGGCATCCTGCCGCAGATCCCGTTCATCTGGTTCGCACTGAAAACCGGTTTCTTCATCATGATGTTCATCCTGCTGCGCGCTTCCATTCCGCGCCCACGGTATGACCAAGTGATGGATTTCAGCTGGAAGTTCTGCCTGCCGCTGACCCTCGTCAACATGCTGGTGACCGCTGCGATCGTGTTGCTCAACACGCCCGCCGTCGCGGCTCAGTGAGGATAGAGAATCATGAAGTACATTTTTGACATCGTGCATGGCCTCTACACCCAGCTTCGCAGCCTGGTGATGATTTTCGGCCACGCCTTCCGCAAGCGCGACACGCTGCAGTATCCGGAAGAACCGGTCTACCTGCCGCCGCGCTACCGTGGCCGTATCGTCCTGACCCGCGACCCCGACGGCGAAGAGCGCTGCGTGGCCTGCAACCTGTGCGCCGTGGCTTGCCCGGTCGGTTGCATCTCGCTGCAGAAAGCTGAAACCGAAGACGGTCGCTGGTACCCGGACTTCTTCCGCATCAACTTCTCGCGCTGCATTTTCTGCGGTCTCTGTGAGGAAGCCTGCCCGACCACCGCGATCCAGCTGACACCGGATTTCGAGATGGCCGAGTTCAAACGTCAGGACCTGGTTTACGAGAAAGAAGATCTTTTGATCTCCGGCCCCGGCAAAAACCCTGATTACAACTTCTATCGTGTTGCAGGTATGGCGATTGCCGGTAAGCCGAAAGGCTCCGCGCAGAATGAAGCCGAACCGATCAACGTGAAGAGCTTGCTGCCTTAAGGAAGAAAGATGGAATTCGCTTTCTATTTCGCATCGGGTATCGCTGTGGTGTCCACGCTTCGCGTGATCACCAACACCAACCCCGTGCACGCCCTGCTCTACCTGATCATTTCGCTGATCGCCGTGGCCATGACGTTCTTCGCCCTCGGCGCACCGTTTGCCGGTGTCCTGGAAGTGATCGCCTACGCTGGCGCCATCATGGTGCTGTTCGTGTTCGTGGTGATGATGCTGAACCTGGGGCCCGCCTCGGTTCAGCAAGAGCGCGTCTGGCTCAAGCCCGGTATCTGGGGCGGCCCGGTCGCCCTCGCCGCCTTGCTGCTGGTTGAACTGCTGTATGTGCTGTTCGCCCACCAGAGCGGTCAGGCCGTCGGCCACACCACCGTAGACGCCAAGGCCGTGGGCATCAGCCTGTTCGGTCCTTACCTGCTGGTGGTCGAACTCGCCTCGATGCTGCTGCTTGCCGCAGCCGTCACGGCGTTCCACTTGGGCCGCAACGAAGCCAAGGAGCAATGACGATGCCTGCTATCCCTATGGAGCATGGTCTGGCGGTCGCCGGCATCCTGTTCTGCCTCGGTCTGGTCGGCCTGATGGTCCGCCGCAACATTTTGTTCGTGTTGATGAGTCTTGAAGTGATGATGAACGCCTCCGCACTGGCGTTCATCGTGGCCGGCAGCCGCTGGGCGCAGCCGGATGGACAGATCATGTTCATCCTGGTGATCAGCCTGGCAGCCGCCGAGGCCAGTATCGGCCTGGCGATCCTGCTGCAACTGTATCGCCGCTTCCACACGCTCGATATCGACGCTGCCAGTGAGATGCGCGGATGAACCTACTCTTTCTGACTTTCGTATTCCCTCTCATTGGTTTCCTGCTGCTGTCGTTCTCCCGTGGACGCATCTCGGAAAACCTCGCGGCGCTGATCGGCGTCGGCTCCATCGGCCTGTCGGCGATCGTCACCGCCTACGTGATCTGGCAGTTCAACGTGGCCCCACCGGAAGGTGGCGCCTACGTTCAAGTGCTGTGGCGCTGGATGGCGGTGGAAGGCTTCACGCCGAACTTCGCCCTGTACCTGGATGGTCTGTCCGTGACCATGCTTGGTGTGGTGGTGGGCGTCGGCTTCCTGATCCACCTGTTCGCCTCCTGGTACATGCGTGGTGAAGACGGTTACTCGCGTTTCTTCGCCTACACCAACCTGTTCATCGCCAGCATGCTGTTCCTGATCCTGGGCGATAACCTGTTGTTCCTGTACTTCGGCTGGGAAGGCGTGGGCCTGTGCTCGTACCTGTTGATCGGTTTCTACTACAGCAACCGCAACAATGGTAACGCCGCACTCAAGGCCTTCATCGTGACCCGTATCGGCGACGTGTTCATGGCCATCGGCCTGTTCATCCTGTTCGCCCAACTGGGCACGCTGAACGTTCAGGAACTGCTGGTGCTGGCACCGCAGAAATTCCAGGCTGGCGACACCTGGATGGTCCTGGCCACCCTGATGCTGCTGGGCGGCGCTGTCGGTAAATCCGCGCAACTGCCGCTGCAAACCTGGCTGGCGGACGCGATGGCCGGTCCTACCCCGGTTTCGGCACTGATCCACGCCGCAACCATGGTGACCGCCGGTGTCTACCTGATCGCCCGTACCCACGGCCTGTTCACCCTGGCGCCGGAAATCCTGCACCTGGTGGGCCTGGTGGGTGGCGTGACCCTGGTCCTGGCCGGTTTTGCCGCGCTGGTCCAGACCGACATCAAGCGAATCCTCGCCTACTCGACCATGAGCCAGATCGGCTACATGTTCCTGGCCCTGGGCGTCGGTGCCTGGGATGGCGCGATTTTCCACCTGATGACCCACGCCTTCTTCAAGGCCCTGCTGTTCCTTGCCTCCGGTGCGGTGATCGTTGCCTGCCACCACGAGCAGAACATCTTCAAGATGGGCGGCCTGTGGAAGAAACTGCCGCTGGCCTACGCCAGCTTCATCGTCGGCGGTGCGGCCCTGGCGGCCCTGCCACTGGTGACCGCAGGCTTCTACTCCAAGGACGAAATCCTCTGGGAAGCGTTCGCCAGCGGCAACCACGGTCTGCTCTACGCAGGTCTGGTCGGCGCGTTCATGACCTCGCTGTACACCTTCCGCCTGATCTTCATCGCGTTCCACGGTGAAGCGAAGACCGAAGCCCATGCCGGTCACGGCATTGCCCACTGGCTGCCACTGTCGGTGCTGATCGTATTGTCCACCGCCATCGGCGCGATGATCGTTCCGCCACTGCACGGCGTACTGCCGGAAAGCGTCGGCCATGCCGGCGGCGAAGCCAAGCACAGTCTGGAAATCGCTTCGGGCGCCATCGCCCTGGCCGGTATCCTGCTGGCCGCGCTGCTGTTCCTGGGCAAGCGCCGCTTCGTCACCGCCATCGCCAACAGCGGCATCGGCCGTTTCCTGTCGGCCTGGTGGTTCGCTGCCTGGGGCTTCGACTGGATCTACGACAAACTGTTCGTCAAGCCATACCTGGCGATCAGCCACATGCTGCGCAAAGACCCGCTCGACCAGACCATCGGTCTGATCCCGCGCATGGCCAAAGGCGGTCACACCGCCCTGAGCCGTACCGAGACCGGTCAACTGCGTTGGTATGCCGCCTCGATGGCTGCTGGTGCCGTGCTGGTCATTGGCGCTGTCGTGCTGGTAGCGGTCTGATATGAACCTTGCGAACTTGCGAAAGGAATTGAGCCCGTCATGATTCTGCCTTGGCTAATCCTGATCCCCTTCATCGGCGGCCTGCTGTGCTGGATGGGTGAGCGCTTCGGCGCCACCCTCCCCCGCTGGATTGCGCTGTTGACCATGTCCCTGGAACTCGCTCTCGGCCTCTGGCTGTGGGCCCATGGCGACTATTCGTTTGCTCCGGCGCCGGGCGCCGATCCGACCTGGGTGATTGAATTCAAACACGTCTGGATCCAGCGCTTCGGCATCAACGTGCACTTGGCCCTCGACGGCCTGTCGCTGTTGATGATCCTGCTGACCGGTCTGCTGGGTGTCCTCTCGGTACTCTGCTCGTGGAAAGAGATTCAACGTCACGTTGGCTTCTTCCACCTGAACCTGATGTGGATCCTGGGCGGTGTCGTCGGCGTGTTCCTGGCCCTCGATCTGTTCATGTTCTTCTTCTTCTGGGAAATGATGCTGGTGCCGATGTACTTCCTCATCGCGCTCTGGGGTCACAGTTCTTCGGACGGCAAGAAAACCCGGATCTACGCAGCGACCAAGTTCTTCATCTTCACTCAGGCGTCCGGCCTGATCATGCTGGTGGCGATCCTGGGTCTGGTGCTGGTCAACTACAACGACACCGGCGTGATTACCTTCAACTACGCCGACCTGCTGAAAACCAAGATGTCGCTCACCACCGAGTACATCCTGATGCTCGGCTTCTTCATCGCTTTCGCGGTCAAGCTGCCGGTCGTGCCGTTCCACTCCTGGCTGCCTGACGCTCACGCCCAGGCACCGACCGCAGGTTCCGTCGACCTGGCCGGTATCCTGCTGAAAACCGCGGCCTACGGTCTGCTGCGTTTCGCCCTGCCGCTGTTCCCGAACGCGTCGGCCGAGTTCGCGCCGATCGCCATGACCCTGGGTCTGATCGGGATCTTCTACGGTGCATTCCTGGCGTTCGCGCAAACCGACATCAAGCGTCTGATCGCCTTCTCGTCCGTTTCCCACATGGGCTTCGTACTGATCGGCATCTACTCCGGCAGCCAACTGGCGCTGCAGGGCGCGGTGATGCAGATGCTGGCGCACGGTCTGTCCGCGGCCGCACTCTTTATCCTGAGCGGTCAGCTGTACGAACGCACCCACACCCGCGACATGCGTGAGATGGGCGGCCTATGGTCGAAGATCGCCTACCTGCCGGCCCTGAGCCTGTTCTTTGCAGCCGCCTCCCTGGGCCTGCCGGGTACCGGTAACTTCGTCGGCGAGTTCCTGATCCTGATCGGCACCTTCAACTTCGCCCCATGGATCACCGTGATCGCGACGACTGGCCTGGTGTTCGGTTCGGTCTACTCGCTGATCATGATCCACCGTGCCTATTTCGGTCCGGCCAAATCGGACGCGGTGCTGCATGGCATGGACGGTCGCGAAATGATCATGGTGGTCGGTCTGGCAGCGCTGCTGATTTACCTCGGCGTCTACCCGCAACCGTTCCTCGATACCTCTGCCGCTACGATGCATGGCGTGCAGCAATGGCTCGGCACCGCCTTCACTCAACTCGCTTCGGCCCGGTAAGAGCGCTATGGAATTCACGATTCAACACTTTATTGCGCTTGCGCCATTGTTGATCACCAGCGCCACGATCATCGTGGTGATGCTGGCTATCGCCTGGCGCCGCAACCACTCCCAGACCTTCCTGCTGTCGGTGGCGGGTCTGAACCTGGCTTTGCTGTCGATCCTGCCGGCCCTGAAAGTCGCGCCTCTGGCCGTGACCCCTTTGCTGCAGATCGACACCTTCGCCTGCCTGTACATGGCGCTGATCCTGGTCGCCACCCTCGCCTGCGTAACCCTCGCCCACGCCTACCTGGGCGATGGCGGTTCGGGTTACCCGGGCAACCGTGAAGAACTGTACCTGCTGATCCTGATGGCCGCCGCCGGTGGCCTGGTACTGGTCAGCGCGCAGCACCTGGCCGGCTTGTTCATCGGTCTGGAGCTGCTGTCGGTACCGGTCTACGGTCTGGTGGCCTACGCCTTCTTCAACAAGCGTTCGCTGGAAGCCGGCATCAAGTACATGGTGCTGTCGGCGGCCGGTTCCGCGTTCCTGCTGTTCGGTATGGCCCTGCTCTACGCTGACGCCGGCTCCCTGAGCTTCGTCGGCATCGGCCAGGCCCTGGCGGCCACCGGCCTGCCGAGCTCCCTGGCGCAGTTGGGCCTGGGCATGATGCTGATCGGCCTGGCGTTCAAACTGTCGCTGGTACCGTTCCACCTCTGGACCCCGGACGTCTACGAAGGTGCTCCGGCACCGGTTGCAGCGTTCCTGGCCACCGCCTCCAAAGTCGCCGTGTTCGCGGTGATGGTGCGCCTGTTCCAGATTTCGCCAGCGGCGAGCAGCGGCGTGCTGAGCAACGTACTGACCATCATCGCCATCGCGTCGATCCTGTTCGGTAACCTGCTGGCCCTGACCCAGAGCAACCTCAAGCGTCTGCTGGGTTACTCGTCCATCGCCCACTTCGGCTACCTGCTGATCGCCCTGGTGGCGAGCAAAGGCCTGGCCGTGGAAGCCATCGGCGTGTACCTGGTCACCTACGTGATCACCAGCCTCGGCGCCTTCGGCGTGATCACCCTGATGTCCTCGCCGTACAACGGCCGCGACGCCGACGCCCTGTACGAATACCGCGGCCTGTTCTGGCGCCGTCCGTACCTGACCGCCGTACTGACCGTGATGATGCTGTCCCTGGCCGGCATCCCGCTGACCGCGGGCTTCATCGGCAAGTTCTACATCATCGCCACTGGCGTCGAGTCGCACCAATGGTGGCTGGTCGGCTCCCTGGTACTGGGCAGCGCCATCGGCGTGTTCTACTACCTGCGTGTCATGGTCACCCTGTACCTGATCGAACCGAACCTGCGCCGTCACGACGCCCAGCTGCACTGGGAACAGAAGGCAGGCGGCGTGATGCTGCTGGCCATCGCCATCGTCGCGTTCTTCTTGGGCGTGTACCCACAACCGCTGCTGACCCTGGTTCAGCAATCGGGATTGGCGGGTTGATCGCTTAGGAATCTGGCAGGAAAAGAAACGGCACCTTCGGGTGCCGTTTTTTGTTTGTAGAATTTTTTACCGCTGCCCTCCCCTCTTGCGGAAAACCCGTAAATCTCTTGCGCACAACCTTTCGCTACCGTTCGTGATCATGGTTTCACCAAATCCCATTGACACTCTTTTAACCTGACACCGTCGATAACACTCCCTTTCTCGATATCGATGTCGCCGTCAGCATCGAGGAAAACATGCGTGTTGGGCCACTTCGGTGTGATGCTGATGCAATGCCAACGCTCGTTCTCGGCTGCCCACGAAAACTCCATGAAAAACTCGGTATCCGGGAATAGATATCCATGGTCACTCACCGCATTTCCAGGAGACATCCGTCCCCGGTATATCCGGTCTTGGACGTTCCATGTGTACCGTAATCCCTGCTTGGCATCCTTGGAATAATTGACGGTTGCGCCGGGTAGTACATAAACATCCCATAGGGCGATCAAGCACAACGCCAGCAGTGGCAGCAGCAGTGGTAGCAATGGAATCCTTATCCATCCCAGATAACGAAATCGCGGTTTATGTACAGACGTGGACACTGACTCCATCTCCCCAGTCTTCTGGAGCTACTGCCAACACTTTACTCATGATCATTTGCGCTGTTATCCCGCCATTAGGATATTGATGGGCGAGCTTTACGCCGATGCTTATCGACACTCTGTCAGCTACATCATCCCATGATCGTAATTCAGTCCAAGAGCTTGCCGTTGGATGAGGGCCAGGGAGTTTTCTATCTTTTTTGGGGATAGTTCGTATCTCTTCGACCTTGCGCAGGGTATCTGATGCAATTTGTTCGGCTCCTGCGCCGTCTAGTAGCAAGGTTTCGGAAAGCCCGCCTATGATTCCGACATAACCGTAGTGGATGTTTGACCAAATATCGTAGTAGTACTCGTACTTGCCTTGTTTGTGTCGAACTCCGGCGAATCGTTTCCGAAGTTTCGGCTTGTGATCCCACTCCATATTTTGACCGACTTGCTTGGTCCACATTGCCATTGCCTCAAGCTGCTTCGTCTATGCGATAGCTTTGAAATTCGGCGGCCCCGCCAGTCTGGCGTACCAAGGTAACTGCAGAAACTTTCTGGCAGCCGCGCTGCTGTCGTAATCAAGCAGTTCCTTCATTTGCAAAACGACGGGATGCCGGATGTTCCGATTCATCTCCCCAGCTATATACCCGGCCAGTTCTTCCATTTGATCCGGATGGTTGCAGCTGGCGGTTGCAAGAAGACCACCGCGTGAGGTGGCGAATGGCCTGGCAAGTTTTGGATCAGCCATTCGGGAGTCTGACGTCACCACTCTTTCCGACGGTCTGGCGGAATGAACGGCGGCCCTGCCCGCTGGCGGTGCGGCGTTGGCGCTTTCATAAGTGGCCCCGAACACCGAGGGGATCAGTCGGGCCTTGCAGGGGCAATTGCTATAGCTATCCAGCGTGCCGGCGATGGCTTTGCCATGACTGATCATGTAGGAAATGCCACCGACAATGTTGTAGGTCTTGCCATCCTTGCCACAGGTGACTCGGTCGCCTTCGCGGGCATGGGCAATGCCGAACATCATGATGCCGGTATGGCCATCCAGGACTTTGCCGCCGCAGGTGGTCTTGTCGTGCAGGCCAATGAAATGCCCTTCGCTCATTGATGTTCTCCCTGCTGGATGCGAGGCAGACATTCCTCGACCAGGGGCGCGCGCTCCCGACCCACCAACAAGCAACCGCCTCGCAATGTGTTCACGATCCCGTGACCGTTGCACAAATGGCGGCCGACCAGCGCCAGAGAATCATCGGATAACGCTACGAGTCGCTCTTCAGTGAGTACGGGGCGTCCAGATTGCGCAGGTATCCGGCGCTGACTTCGTTGGGATAGGAGGGGTTCAGGGGGGCATGCATGTGCAACGTCCTTATTGTCATCGATTTGAGTTGCCCTCCCCTCCCTCTCGCAGAGGCGGGAAAGGATTGGGCGATGACTAATAAGAAGTTGGGAGCCTGCTGGCAGCAATCCCGATGGCACGGTCAAAAAGAACGAATAGGAAGTTTCGCAGAAGCAAACTGCCTATTTCCTACAGCGGTAGTTACAAACGACGACTTTTCGGCCAGTGGCCGCCCACATGGCGACCCTGCGGGTGGACCCTTGCTCGTTGAACAATAAGACCTGCGCCGAAGCAACGTTCTCGCTTTACCGAGCGCAGCCTGCGACAGCTCTTACAGGGTCTATGCCCTGCCCGTGTAGGAGTTGTCGCCCGTTACGATCTTTTGGTCTTCCTGCCTACCACTTGTCCAGAAGAGTGGTGCATCGCAATCCGTCATTACTGACATACCACTATCGATCCGAACGTTAAGGTAAGTCGCAGTTAGACAGGAGTGGTCAATGACACAGGATATATGTATGACGATGTGCAACGTCGGGGAACAAGCAACCTATTATTCATCTGCCTTTACCGCCCCGAAATATTCTGGCTATATTTGTCCAGAATACGGGAGAGAACCCATGATCATCGTTCCTTTGGCCGAAGCCAAAAACAATCTGTCCAAGCTCGTCGATGAAGCGGCAGCCGGGAAAATCATCACGATTGCCAAACATGGTCGGGCCCTGGCTAGTCTGGTTCCAGTGGGAAAAACCGGTGGCCGGCGTATCGGTGCGATGAAGGGCAAACTGGTTCTACCCCAAGACTTTGATGCACCACTGCCAGACGAAATGCTCGATGCATTCGAAGGAACTCATGAATGAGGGTTTTGCTCGACACCCATATTCTGCTCTGGTCACTCAGCGATGATCCCAGGCTTTCAGCCAAGGCGAGAAAACTGATCGAAAGCGCTGCGGACATCTACGTGAGCGCAGCGACATTCTGGGAAATGGCGATCAAGGTCGGGCTGGGTAAACTGGATGTAGATCCGGACGAAATACGCCAGTACTGCCTCGAAAGCGGGTTCATTGAGTTGCCAGTAACGCCAGAACACGCGATTGCGGTGAAAAACCTGGAACATCACCATCGCGACCCGTTCGATCGCCTCATCGTGGCCACCGCCATGACAGAACCCATGAAACTGCTCACCGTCGATCCCATACTGACCCGGTACACCGAACTGGCTGTATTGGTTTAAGCATTTTCAGAATCAAAAGATCGCAGCCTGCGGCAGCTCCTGCACTGGAATCCGATCCTCCTGTAGGAGCTGCCGCAGGCTGCGATCTTTTGATTTTCATGATGGTCAGGGACATGGGTGTGAGGGCTGGCCCCTTCGCGAGCAAGCCCGCTCCCACATTTGACTGCATTGCATCAATCGAACCTGGTTGAGTGTGGATGCGAATCGTCAAAAGAAAACGGCACCTTTCGGTGCCGTTCGCCTTTCACACTACAGCCGTTTTATTTAGGCGCATTCGCCCAGGATTTCAGCAGCTCGGTATAGCTCACGGTTTCGCCTTTGGGCTTTTCGTTGGCCAGTTTCGGCTTGGGTGCGCCCGGTTGGTCGAACCAGTATTGCGCGTCGCGCTCGGGGTTCATTTTCGGGGCGCAGGTGGTTTGCGCTTTCGAACGTTCCAGGCGGGACATGATGGCGTCCTGATCCTTGGCCAGACCGTCGAGGGCTTGCTGTGGGGTTTTCTCGCCGCTGGCGGCTTCGGCGATGTGACTCCACCACAGCTGCGCAAGACGCGGATAGTCCGGCACGTTGGTCCCGGTCGGGGTCCATTGCACGCGGGCCGGGCTGCGGTAGAACTCCACCAGGCCGCCGAGTTTCGGCGCCAGGTCGGTCATGGCCTGCGAGTTGATGTCCGACTCGCGGATCGGCGTCAGGCCGACGATGGTTTTCTTCAGCGACACGGTTTTCGAGGTCACGAACTGCGCGTACAGCCAGGCTGCGAGTTTCTGCTTCTCAGGCGTGGACTTCATGAAGGTCCAGGAACCCACGTCCTGATAACCCAGCTTCATGCCCTCTTCCCAGTACGGGCCGCGTGGCGACGGCGCCATGCGCCATTTCGGCGTGCCGTCGGCGTTCACTACCGGCAGGCCAGGCTTGGTCATGTCGGCGGTGAAGGCGGTGTACCAGAAGATCTGCTGGGCGATGTTGCCCTGGGACGGTACCGGACCGGATTCGGAGAAGGTCATGCCCGCCGCTTCCGGTGGCGCGTAGGCCTTGAGCCAGTCGACGTATTTCTGCGTGGCGAAGACCGCTGCCGGGCCGTTGGTGTCGCCGCCGCGGGTCACGCTGGAACCGACCGGATGGCAGTCCTCGACGCGAATCCCCCACTCGTCCACCGGCAAGCCGTTGGGCAGGCCCTTGTCACCGCCACCGGCCATGGAGAACCAGGCATCGGTGAAGCGCCAGCCCAGGGACGGGTCTTTCTTGCCGTAGTCCATGTGCCCGTAGACGCGCTTGCCGTCGATCTCTTTAACGTCTTCGCTGAAGAATTTGGCAATGTCTTCATAGGCTGACCAGTTCACCGGTACGCCCAGCTCATAGCCATACTTTTCCTTGAACTTGGCTTTGAGGTCTGCACGCTCGAACCAATCGGCGCGGAACCAGTACAGGTTGGCGAATTGCTGGTCAGGCAGTTGGTAAAGCTTGCCGTCCGGCGCAGTGGTGAAGGACAGGCCGATGAAGTCCTTGAGATCCAGGGTCGGCGAGGTGAAGTTCTTGCCTTCGTTGGCCATCAGGTCGGTGATCGCTTCGGTCTTGCCGTAGCGAAAGTGCGTACCGATCAGGTCCGAGTCGTTGACCCAACCGTCATAGATGCTCTTGTCCGACTGCATCACGGTCTGCAGCTTTTCCACCACGTCGCCTTCCTGCAGCAAGTCGTGGGTGACCTTGATCCCGGTGATCTCGGTAAAGGCCTTGGCCAGTACCTTGGATTCATACTCGTGGGTGGTCAGGGTTTCGGAGACGACCTTGATGTCCATCCCGCGAAACGGCTCGGCCGCCTTGATGAACCACTTCAGTTCTGCCAGTTGTTGATCCGCCGTCAAGGTGGACGGCTTGAACTCACTGCCGATCCATTTCTTCGCGGCATCTTCATAGGCATCGGCCCAGGCCGAAGCGCTCAAACCGCTGAGTGCCAGCATGGCTGCCAATGAAATGCTATGTCGCAGCTTATTGTTTTTGTCGAACATAGAGACCTCCTTATTGAATTTGGGAGCAACATTGCCGAGCGATTCGACTAGCCCCAACGCATCACAGCCAACAGCCACACCAGGGACAACGCGAACGCCACCCAGATGCTCCAGTCGGTCACGCCAATTACCAGCAAATGCAAGTAGGCGCTGCCGAGAAGACCGATAAACAACCGATCGCCACGGGTGGTGGCAATCGGCAGAAAACCACGCCGAAGAACGCTCGGCGAGCGCAACTCCCAAGTGGTCATGCCCACCAGGATCAAGCCAATCACACCGAAGAATGCCGCCGTGGGGACGGTCCAGCTCATCCATTCCATCATCGATTCCTCATACCCGGCCCAGGGCAAAGCCCTTGGCCACGTGGTTGCGAACAAACCAGATCACCAGCATGCCCGGCAGGATGGTCAACACCCCCGCCGCCGCCAGCACGCCCCAGTCGATACCCGACGCCGACACCGTGCGCGTCATCACCGCCGCGATGGGCTTGGCATTGACCGAGGTGAGGGTTCGCGCCAGCAACAACTCGACCCAGGAAAACATGAAGCAGAAGAACGCCGTCACACCGATGCCGGAGCCGATCAGCGGGATGAATATCTTCACGAAGAACTTGGGGAAACTGTAGCCGTCGATATAGGCCGTTTCGTCGATCTCCTTGGGAACACCGGACATGAAACCTTCCAGAATCCACACCGCCAACGGCACGTTGAACAGGCAGTGGGCCAGGGCCACGGCGATGTGCGTATCGAACAGGCCGATCGATGAATACAACTGGAAAAACGGCAGCAGAAACACCGCCGGCGGCGCCATGCGGTTGGTCAGCAACCAGAAGAACAGGTGCTTGTCCCCCAGGAAACGATAGCGCGAGAACGCGTAAGCCGCCGGCAACGCCACGCTCAGGGAAATGACCGTGTTCAGGCTCACGTAGTACAGCGAGTTGAGGTAACCGGTGTACCAGGCCGGATCGGTGAAGATCACCTTGTAGTTGTGCAGGGTGAAGTCAGTAGGAAACAGCGTCAAACCGCCGAGGATTTCGGTGTTGCTCTTGAACGACATGTTCAGCAGCCAGTAGATCGGCACCAGCAGGAACAGGATGTAGAGCAGCAACGGGATCAGCTTTCTTTTGCTCATGGCGCGGGCCTCAACGGTTGGCGTCTGAGTGAGTCATGGCGGTATAGAACAGCCAGGACACCAACAGGATGATCAGGAAGTACACCAGCGAGAACGCCGCCGCCGGCCCCAGGTCGAACTGGCCGATCGCCATTTGCGTCAGGGTCTGGCTGAGGAACGTCGTGGCATTGCCCGGGCCGCCACCGGTGAGCACGAACGGCTCGGTGTAGATCATGAAGCTGTCCATGAAGCGCAGCATCACCGCGATCAACAGCACGCTCTTGAGCTTGGGTAACTGAATGTGCCGGAACACCGCCCAGGCCGAGGCCCGGTCGATCCGTGCCGCCTGGTAATACACATCCGGAATCGCCCGCAGACCGGAGAAGCACAACAGCGCCACCAGCGAGGTCCAGTGCCATACATCCATCACCAACACGGTGACCCAGGCATCCATGGTGTTCGCCGCATAGTTGTAGCTGATGCCCATGGCATTGAGGCTGGAACCGAGCAGGCCGATGTCGGCGCGACCGAAGATCTGCCAGATGGTGCCGACCACGTTCCACGGGATCAGCAACGGAATCGCCAGGACGATCAGCACCGCCGACGACCAGCGCCCCTTGGTCGGCATGGTCAGGGCGATGGCGATCCCCAAGGGGATTTCGATCAGCAGCACGCAGGCCGAGTAGATGAACTGGCGTAGCAAGGAGTCATGCAGACGTTTGTCGAGCAACACCTGTTTGTACCAGTCGGCCCCGACGAAGAAGCGGCTGGACTGGTCGAAGATGTCCTGCACCGAATAGTTGACCACGGTCATCATCGGGATCACCGCACTGAACGCCACCAGCAGGAACACCGGTAGCACCAACCACCAGGCCTTGTTGTTCTGCACCTTGTTCATGGCTGCACCTCATCATTGGCTTGGGATTCGAGCAGGAATTCGTCGGCGTAGACCATCAGCCACTGCGCCGGAAAACTGATGTAGGCCGTGCCTTCGGGTACCGGTTTGTCTTCGGCCAGACGCACCTTGAGGGTGGCGCCGTCGAGGTTCAGGGTCATGATCTTGTAGGTGCCGAGGTCTTCGACGTGTACCACTTGTGCCCGCAGCGCGTCATCGAACGGCTCGTCCCAGACATGGACGAACTCGGGCCGGATGCCGACTTTGAGGGTTTGCCAGGTCGATTCGGCGATGCGTTTCTGCATCGCTTCCGACAGCGGCAAATGGGTCGAGGCGAAGCCCACGCCACCTGGCTGCGGCTGCACTTCGATCAGGTTCATCCCCGGGCTGCCGATGAAATAGCCGACGAAGGTGTGGCTCGGCCGTTCGAACAATTCCCGCGGCGTACCGAACTGCACGATCTGGCCGCCGTACATTACCGCGATCTTGTCGGCGAAGGTCGAGGCCTCCAGTTGATCGTGGGTGACGTAGACCATGGTGATGTTGAACTGCTCGTGGATCTGCTTGAGCTTGCGCCGCAGTTTCCACTTCAGGTGCGGATCGATCACCGTCAGCGGTTCATCGAACAGGATCGCCGACACGTCATCGCGCACCAGGCCGCGGCCCATGGAGACTTTCTGTTTTTCGTCGGCGGTGAGGTTGCGGGCCTTCTTGTTCAGCAGGTTCTGCAGGTCGAGGACTTCAGCGATTTCCTGGACCTTGGTGTGGATTTTCGCTTCGGCCATGCCCTGGTTGCGCAGCGGGAAAGCCAGGTTGTCGAACACCGTCATGGTGTCGTAGACCACCGGAAACTGGAACACCTGAGCGATGTTGCGCTTCTCCGGCGTCAGGTCGTTGACCGCCTTGCCGTCAAACAGCACATGGCCCTGGGACGGGCTGAGCAACCCCGAAATGATGTTGAGCAAGGTCGACTTGCCACAGCCCGACGGGCCGAGCAAGGCATAGGCGCCACCCTGTTCCCAGATGTGGTCCATCTCGCGGATCGCGTAATCCTCCGGCCCGCTCGGCGTGCTGGTGTAGCTGTGGGCGAGGTTCTGCAAACGGATTTCGGCCATCAGGCAACCCTCGCGACACGCCGGCCGGGCGCTTGAACCAGCCGCCCCTGCGTATCGAACACAAACAGTTTATGGGTCGGGATGTAGATGCGGATAGGCGCATCGACGTCGTATTCGTGAACGCCGGGCAAGTGCAGCACCAGCAGAAAATGCTCGTTGCGCACGTGCAGGAAGGTTTCCGAGCCGCTGATTTCCGCCACTTCGACGGTCACCGCCAGTTCGAGGTCATCGTCGTTGCTCGGCACCAGCGAGATATGGCTGGGGCGCACGCCAAAGCGAAATTCTCCCTCGCCCACCGGGCGCAGATCGACGTTCAACGGGAAGTGCACGAAATTGGCGAAACTCACTTCGTTGCCGGCGATGCGCCCAGGCATCAGGTTG
The DNA here is from genome assembly GCF_001984065.1 of Pseudomonas sp. KK4. Classification (GTDB taxonomy): domain Bacteria; phylum Pseudomonadota; class Gammaproteobacteria; order Pseudomonadales; family Pseudomonadaceae; genus Aquipseudomonas. Next base: position 38,091 of record NZ_LYVP01000021.1, on the reverse strand, counting down.
ATCGGCGGCTCGGAAAACAGCTCCGCCGCCAGCACGGTCTGTGGCTGGTGATAGACCGCCGAAGACTGGCCGCTCTGGATCACCCGCCCCTCGTGAAGAATGGTGGTGGTGCCGCCCAGTGCCAGGGCTTCGTTGGGCTCGGTGGTGGCGTAGACGGCGATGGTGTGCCGTGCCTTGAACAGTTCGCGCATTTCCTGGCGCAGCTCTTCGCGCAATTTGTAGTCGAGGTTGACCAGCGGCTCATCGAACAGGATCAGCTCGGCATCCTTGATCAGCGCCCGGGCCATGGCCGTGCGCTGTTGCTGGCCGCCGGAAAGTTCCAGGGGGTAGCGCTTGAGGAATTTCTCGATGCGCAGCATCTTCGCTGTTTCCAACACCTTGCTCTGGATCAGCTCATTGGACACACCGGCCTGGCGCAACGGCGAGGCGATGTTGTCGAAGACGGTCATGGTCGGGTAGTTGATGAACTGCTGATACACCATCGACACATTGCGCAAGCGCACCGGACGTTGGGTGACATCCACGCCATTCATCAGGATGCGGCCGCTGTCGGGCTTGTCCAGCCCGGCCATCAGGCGCATCAGACTGGTTTTGCCGGACAGGGTGCGCCCCAGCAAAACGTTGAAGGATCCAGGTTCGAAACTGAGGCACGCATCGTCAATCCAGGTCTGGCCCTCGACGGTGCGGCTGACATGCTCCAGGGTTAATGACATGGCTCGGCCTTTTTTATTTTTTGGAGTCAAGCGACCGGAGCTCTATAGCGACATCTGTGCCAGAAATCACAACATGTTGATTTTATTGGAAATCGCTGAAAATGACCTATGAGTCGCGTTCGATGCTGAACACAAATGAACAATCGCAACTGAACAACTGAACACTTCAACGGTTGACAATGAACATTAGTGAACAACACTCTACAGGTGCTTTTTGCTTCCCCGGAATCCGGCCAATGCCGCTGAACCCATGTGGGAGCGGGCTTGCTCGCGAAAGCAATGTGTCAGTCGGTACATACATAGGCTGAAATACCGCTTTCGCGAGCAAGCCCGCTCCCACATGGTGTTGTATTCCAGAACTACCTCATAACAACAATAAAAGCGTTAATCAGAGGCTGACTGCCATGGCCGCACCTGCCCCCGCGTTATCCCATGACGCCATCATCCAGGACTCCTGGTCCCGTTGCCGCGCGTTCGGCTTGAGTCATCAAAGCACTCCCGCCTTCGATCAATTGCCGGCGGATGGCATCGCGCAGTTGCTGGAGAGCCAGCATTCATTGGTGCAGACCACGCACCAGGAAGTGCTGCCGTATTACGAGAACATCCTGAGCAACTCCAATTGCCTGATCATGCTGGCCGACAATCAAGGCCAGGTGTTGACCTCCTGGGGCACTCAACGCTTTATCGAGCCTGGCCTGGCCCGTGGTTTCAGCGCCGGCGCCAGTTGGATGGAGCGATGCAGCGGTACCAATGCCATCGGTACTGCGCTGGCCTGTGAACAGGCGGTGCACATCGAGCACGATGAACACTTCCTCAAGGCCAACCGCTTCATGACCGGGTCCGCGGCGCCGATTTTCGATGCCGAGCGCAAGGTCATCGCGGTGCTGGACGTGTCCAGCGACAGCTACCTGCCGCCGTCCCACACCCTGGGCATGGTCAAGATGATGAGCCAGACCGTGGAGAACCGGCTGATCCTCAACCTGTTCCACGGCCAGCATTTCCAGCTGACGTTCAACACCGGCCTGAACAACCTCGACAGTCAGTGGGCCGGGTTGCTGATCTTCGACGAGAGCGGCCAGGTGCTGTCCGCCAACCGTCGCGCCGATAATCTGCTGGGGCTGCGGTTGTCGCGGGTCAGTGTCGAGAGCCTGTTCAAAGTGTCGTTGCTGGAATTGCTCAATCAACCCGAAGGGCTGCCCTTCTCGCTCCAGGCTTCCGGGCGTAACCGTTTCCAGTGCGTGCTGAAACGGCCGAAGCAGGTTCCGGTTCAGGCGCGCGTGTTTTCTGAAGCCAGGACCATGGCGGCACCGGCGCCGACCACCATCAGCCTCAACACCCTGCACTTCGGCGACAGTCGCGTGGAAAAAGCCGTGCGTCAGGCCGAGCGCCTGCTGGAAAAAGACATCCCGCTGTTGATTCATGGCGAAACCGGGGTCGGCAAGGAAGTGTTCGTCAAGGCATTGCATCAGGCCAGCTCCCGCAACAAACAGTCGTTCATTGCGGTGAATTGTGCGGCGATCCCCGCCGAACTGGTGGAGTCCGAGCTGTTCGGCTACGAAAAAGGCGCGTTCACCGGCGCCAACCAGAAAGGCAGCATCGGCCTGATTCGCAAGGCTGACAAAGGCACCCTGTTCCTCGATGAGATCGGCGACATGCCGCTGCCGACCCAGGCCCGATTGTTGCGGGTGTTGCAGGAGCGTTGCGTGCAACCGGTGGGCAGCAGTGAGCTGTTCCCGGTGGACATCCGCATCATTTCGGCGACCAACCGTTCATTGCGCGAGCAGGTGCAGTTGGGGCGTTTCCGCGAGGACCTGTATTACCGCATCGGCGGCTTGACCCTTGAGTTACCGCCCTTGAGAGAACGCAGTGACAAGCAGGCCTTGTTCAAGCGCTTGTGGGAACAGCATCGCGAGCCGACTCAGTGGGCGGGGTTGAGTCGTGAGGTGCTGGAATTATTTGACCGTCATCCGTGGCCGGGGAATTTGCGTCAGGTCAGCAGCGTGATGCAGGTGGCGCTGGCCATGGCCGAAGAACAACCGGTGCGGCCGGAGCATTTGCCGGATGATTTTTTTGTCGATCTGGAGATGGAGCCGGTGCAATCGCCGGAGCCGTTGGCGGTGGACCTGGATGATGCCGAGGATTTGAACCGGCAGTTGCAGGCGGTCGGCGGCAACATTTCGCACTTGGCGCGACGGCTTGGGGTCAGTCGCAATACCCTCTACAAGCGATTGCGCCAATCGGACGGCTGACTGCCGCGCAGTCTTTCGTGAGCAAGCCCGCTCCCACAGGTGACGGTGACCCCATGTGGGAGCGGGCTTGCTCGCGAAGGCGTCAGCCGCGACGCCACTTCACTTACGCCCTGCCCCAAAAACAAAAACCCGCACAAGGCGGGTTTTGCTTTTCAGCGCACAGGCTATCAGTCCGCCAAACGCCAGGTCGTGCCGCCCTTGCCATCCTCCAGCACCACGCCCATGGCGGTGAGCTGGTCGCGGATGCGGTCGGACTCGGCCCAGTCCTTGCCGGCGCGAGCAGCCAGGCGCGCGGCGATCAGCGCTTCGACTTGCGCTGCATCCACACGCCCTTCGGCACCGGCCTGCAGGAAGTCATCGGCTTCGAGCTGCAACACACCCAGCACACTGGCCAGCTCCTTCAAGCGCGCCGCCAGACCGGCCGCCGCGTCGAGATCACTCTCGCGCAGGCGGTTGATCTCACGCACCATCTCGAACAGCACCGCACAGGCTTCCGGGGTACCGAAGTCGTCGTTCATCACCTGGGTGAAGCGCTCGACGAAGGCTTCGCCGCCCGCTGGCGCCACGCTCGGCAGGCCTTTCAACGCGTGGTAGAAACGCTCCAGGGCGCCCTTGGCGTCCTTGAGGTTGTCTTCCGAGTAGTTGATGGCGCTGCGGTAGTGGCTGGACACCAGCAGGTAGCGCACGACTTCCGGGTGGTACTTGTCGAGCACGTCGCGGATGGTGAAGAAGTTGTTCAAGGACTTGGACATCTTCTCGCCATTGATGCGAATCATGCCGCAATGCATCCACGCATTGGCGTAGGTCTTGCCGGTAGCCGCTTCGCTCTGGGCGATTTCGTTTTCATGGTGCGGGAATTCCAGGTCGCTGCCGCCGCCATGAATGTCGAAGGTCTCGCCCAGGCAGCAGGTCGACATCACCGAGCATTCGATGTGCCAGCCCGGACGCCCGGCGCCCCATGGCGACTCCCAGCTCGGCTCGCCCGGCTTGGCGGCTTTCCACAGCACGAAGTCCAGCGGGTCCTGCTTGGACTCGTCGACTTCGATGCGCGCGCCAATGCGCAGGTCTTCGATCTTCTTGCGCGACAGCTTGCCGTAGCCCATGAACTTGCCGACGCGGTAGTACACGTCGCCATTGCCCGGGGCGTAGGCGTAACCCTTGTCGATCAGGGTCTGGATCATCGCGTGCATGCCAGGGATGTGGTCCGTGGCACGCGGCTCCATGTCCGGCTTCTTGATGTTCAGGCGCGCTTCGTCTTCGTGCATCGCCGCGATCATGCGCTCGGTCAGGGCTTCGAACGACTCGCCGTTCTCGTTGGCCCGGTTGATGATCTTGTCGTCGATGTCGGTGATGTTGCGCACGTAGGTCAGGTCGTAACCGCTGAACCGCAACCAGCGGGTCACCAGGTCGAACGCGACCATGCTGCGGCCGTGGCCCAGGTGGCAGTAGTCGTACACGGTCATGCCGCACACGTACATGCGCACCTTGTTGCCATCGAGCGGCTTGAAGACTTCTTTGCTCTTGGTGAGCGTGTTGTAGATCGTAAGCACGTTAAATCCCTTGAATCACTGGCCCCACGAATCACGCAGGGTCACGGTACGGTTGAATACCGGAGCGCCCGGTTTCGAGTCCTTGATATCCGCGACGAAGTAGCCTTCGCGTTCGAACTGGAAACGGTCTTCCGGCTGTGCGTTGCCCAGCGAAGGCTCGGCACGACAACCGGTGAGCACCTGCAGCGAGTCAGGGTTGATGTTGTCCAGGAAGCTGGCGCTGTCTTCAGCCTTTTCCGGGTTCGGCGAGCGGAACAGGCGGTCGTACAGACGCACTTCGCACTCGACGCTGGCCGCAGCCGGCACCCAATGCACCACGCCCTTGACCTTGCGGCCTTCAGGGTTCTTGCCCAGGGTGTCCGGGTCGTACGAGCAGCGCAGTTCGACGATGTTGCCGTCGGCGTCCTTGATCGCTTCGTCGGCACGGATCACGTAGCTGCCGCGCAAACGCACTTCGCCGTTCGGCTCCAGGCGCTTGTAGCCCTTCGGCGGCTCTTCCATGAAGTCTTCACGGTCGATATAGATTTCACGGGCGAATGGCAGCGCACGCATGCCCATGTCTTCTTTCGGGTGGCACGGCAGTTCGAGGTTCTCGACCTGGTCTTCCGGATAGTTGGTGATCACGACTTTCAGCGGACGCAGCACGCACATGGCACGCGGGGCGCTCTGGTCGAGGTCGTCACGGATGCTGAACTCGAGCATGCCGAAGTCGACCACGCCGTCGGAACGGTTGGTGCCGATCATTTCGCAGAAGTTGCGGATCGATTTCGGGGTGTAGCCACGGCGGCGGAAGCCCGACAGCGTGGACATGCGCGGGTCGTCCCAGCCGTTGACGTGCTTCTCGTCCACCAGTTGCTTGAGCTTGCGCTTGCTGGTGATCGTGTAGTTCAGGTTCAGGCGGCTGAACTCGTACTGGCGCGGGTTGGCCGGCACCGACAGGTTGTCGAGGAACCACTCGTACAGCGGACGATGGCTTTCGAACTCCAGGGTGCAGATCGAGTGAGTGATGCCTTCTATGGCGTCCGACTGACCGTGGGTGAAGTCATAGTTGGGGTAGATGCACCACTTGTCGCCGGTCTGATGGTGATGGGCGTGACGGATGCGGTACATGATCGGGTCGCGCAGGTTCATGTTCGGCGAAGCCATGTCGATCTTGGCCCGCAGCACGCGGGCACCGTCCGGGAACTCACCGGCGCGCATGCGGGCGAACCAGTCGAGGTTTTCTTCCACGGAGCGATCACGGAACGGGCTGTTGCGGCCCGGCTCGGTCAGGGTGCCGCGGTATTCCTTGGCCTGTTCCGGGCTCAGGTCGTCGACGTAGGCCTTGCCGGCCTTGATCAACTCGACGGCCCAGTCATGCAACTGGTCGAAATACTGCGAGGCGTAGCGCACTTCACCGGACCATTCGAAGCCCAGCCATTTGACGTCGCTTTCGATCGCGTCGATGTATTCCTGGTCTTCCTTGGCCGGGTTGGTGTCGTCGAAACGCAGGTGCGTGACGCCGCCGAATTCCTGGGCCAGGCCGAAGTTCACACAGATCGACTTGGCGTGACCGATGTGCAGGTAGCCGTTGGGCTCAGGCGGGAAACGGGTGACGATCTGCGTGTGCTTGCCCGAGTCCAGGTCCGCCTGGATGATCGGCCGCAGGAAGTTGACCGGCACGGCAGGGCCGGTCTTGGCATTCGAGGTAGGGTCGACAGTGGGCTTGCTCATAGAATCCTTGGCGAGGTGCGTGGCCTGCGTTCAGGCCGGACAAAACAAAGGCGCTATCATAGCCGATGCCGTCAAGCACCTGACAGAGCGTGCTTGGCAAACGGTCGCATTTAATCGGCCGTAAAAGAAAAAACAGCCTCGAAATTCGCGCCTGTCACGCTAAACTGCGCACCTTGGCCGATCAGGCTGAACCGGTAGCGGAACCCCAGGTTCCAATGCCCACGAATTCTATAGAAAGAGTACCGATCATGACCCAAGTCAAACTGACTACCAACTTTGGCGACATCGTCCTCGAACTGAACGCCGACAAGGCCCCGATCACCGTGGCCAACTTCGTCGAGTACGTCAAAGCCGGTCACTACGAAAACACCGTTTTCCACCGCGTCATCGGTAACTTCATGATCCAGGGCGGCGGTTTCGAGCCAGGCATGAAAGAAAAGAAAGACAAGCGTCCGAGCATCCAGAACGAAGCCGACAACGGTCTTTCCAACGACAAATACACTGTCGCCATGGCCCGTACCATGGAGCCGCATTCGGCTTCCGCGCAGTTCTTCATCAACGTCGCTGACAACAGCTTCCTCAACCACAGCGGCAAGAACGTGCAGGGCTGGGGCTACGCGGTCTTCGGCAAAGTGACCGCCGGTCAGGACGTTGTCGACAAGATCAAAGCCGTGGCCACCACGTCCAAGGCCGGCCACCAGGACGTTCCAGCAGACGACGTGATCATCGAGAAAGCCGAGATCGTTGAGTGATATTGCTGATTTCAGACTTGCATCTGGAAGAGGAGCGCCCGGACATTACCCGGGCGTTTCTGGATTTGCTCGCCGGACGCGCCCGCTCGGCGAGTGCGTTGTACATTCTGGGCGACGTCTTTGAGGCGTGGATTGGCGATGACGCCATGACCCCCTTCCAGCGTTCCATCTGCCAGGCCCTGCGCGAGTTGAGCGACAGTGGCACGGCCATTTTCCTGATGCACGGCAATCGCGATTTCATGCTCGGCCAGGCCTTCTGCAGACAGGCCGGCTGCACCTTGCTGAAAGACCCGAGTGTCGTGCAGTTCAACGGCGAGCCGGTGCTGTTGATGCACGGCGACAGCCTGTGCACCCGCGACGAAGCCTACATGAAGCTGCGTCGCTACCTGCGCAACCCCATCACCCTGTTCATCCTGCGCCATCTGCCCTTGAGTACGCGGCACAAACTGGCGCGCAAGCTGCGCAGTGAAAGCCGGGCGCAAACACGGATGAAGGCCAATGACATCGTCGACGTCACGCCCGAAGAAATCCCGCGGATCATGCAGCAATATGGCGTGAAAACCCTGATCCACGGCCACACCCACCGCCCGGCCGTGCACAAGTTGCAGCTGGGTGATCAGGCCGCCCGGCGCATTGTGCTGGGGGATTGGGATCGTCAGGGCTGGGCGTTGCAGGTCGATGATGGCGGGTTTGCGTTGGCGCCGTTCGATTTCACCCCGCCGCCGCAATTGGCTGCGCCTTCCGCCTAGCCACCGCCCTCTGTAGGAGCGAGTTTACTCGCGATGGAAGCCGGCGCACCGCGGGGTATCAGGTTCCCCGCGTCATCGTTGACGTCCATCGCGAGTGAACTCGCTCCTACAAGGGGGCGGCGGTGCTTAGTGGCCCGCAGAGGCCGCAGGACCGGCCTTGGCGGTGAACGGTGGTTTGGCCAGCCACACGATCAGTATCAGCCCCATGAACATCCAGCCCAGCAAGGTGAAGTAGTCCACCGTGGACATGATGTACGCCTGGCTGATCACCGTCTGTTCCAGCTGCGTATAAGCCTTGGCCCCTGCCCCGCCCAGATTCGTCAGCGCCTCGCGGGTGGCCGGGTCGAACGGCGTGATGCTTTCGGTCAGGTACGCATGGTGCTGGTCGGCGCGGCGGATCCAGATCCAGGTGGTCAGCGAGGCAGCAAAGCTGCCGCCCAGGGTCCGCAGAAAGGTGGCCAGGCCCGAGCCATCGGCAATCTGGTGCGGCGGCAGGTCCGACAGCAGGATGGTCAGGGTCGGCATGAAGAACAGCGCCACGCCAATGCCCATGAACAGTTGCACCATCGCGATGTGCTGAAAGTCCACTTCGTTGGTGAAGCCGGCGCGCATGAAACAGCTTAGACCGATGGCCAGGAACGCCCCGCCCGCCAGGACCCGCATGTCGAAACGCGGTGCGTATTTGCCGACAAACGGTGACAGCAGCACCGGCAGGATGCCCAGCGGCGCCACGGCGAAACCGGCCCAGGTCGCGGTGTAGCCCAAACGGGTTTGCAGCCACTGCGGCAGGATCAGGTTGATGCCGAAGAACCCCGCATAGCCCAGAATCAGCACGATGGTGCCCCACCGGAAGTTGCGGTAGGCGAACAACCGCAAGTTGACCACCGGATGCTCATCGGTCATTTCCCAGATCACGAAGAACGCCAGGGCGATCACGGAAATCACCGAGCCGATGACAATGAAGCTCGATTCGAACCAATCTGCATCGTTGCCTTTATCAAGGACGATCTGCAAAGCGCCGACGCCGATGATCAAGGCGATCAAACCGACGTAATCCATTGGCTGGCGACTGGTGACCACCGGGCGTTTCTTCATCTGCTGCGTGACCACCCAGGCGGCGAACAGGCCGATTGGCACGTTGATGAAGAAGATCCACGGCCAACTGTAGCTGTCGGTGATCCAGCCACCGAGGATCGGCCCGGCAATCGGCGCCACCACCGTCACCATCGCCAGCAGCGCCAGGGCCATCCCCCGTTTCGCCGGCGGGTAGACCGCAATCAGCAAGGTCTGGGTCATCGGGTACAACGGCCCCGCCACCACCCCTTGCAGGACTCGAAAGCCCACCAGTTCCGGCATCGAAGTAGAAATCCCGCACAGGAACGACGCCAGCACGAACAGCAGCGTGGCCCAGATGAACAGTTTGACCTCGCCGAAACGCCGGCTGAGCCAGCCCGTCAGCGGCAGGGCGATGGCGTTGCTCACCGCAAACGAAGTGATGACCCAGGTGCCCTGCTCGGAACTCACCCCCAGGTTGCCGGAAATGGTCGGCAGCGCCACGTTGGCAATGGTGGTGTCGAGCACTTGCATGAAGGTCGCCAGCGACAGGCCGATGGTGCTGAGCACCAGGCTGGGCGGCGTGAACGACGCGTTATTGCTCATCGCGAATCCTTTGAAACCTGAATATCACAAACGCAACTGACCCTGTGGGAGCGGGCTTGCTCGCGAAAGCGGTGTGTCAGTCACATCAAGGCTGGATGTGCCGACCCATTGGCGAGCAAGCCCGCTCCCACCGAGTCGGCACATTGTCAAATCAGCGATTGGCGGTCTTGCTGACCGCGGCGCTGTTGTCGTGAATCAGTTGCGTGATCATCGCATCGGCTTCGGCCAACTGACGGTCGTAGACGTTGGTGCTGAACGACGCCTTTTGCGGCGGCTGTTGCGCCAGCACCGGGCCGCTCTGGTCGTGCAGGTCCACATCGACCACCGTCGACAGGCCGACCCGCAACGGGTGCTTGGCCAGTTGGTCGGCGTTGATATGAATCCGCACCGGCACCCGCTGGACGATCTTGATCCAGTTACCGGTGGCGTTCTGCGCTGGCAGCAGAGCAAACGCGCTGCCGGTACCGGCGCCGAGGCTGTCGATGGTGCCGCTGTATTTCACACTGCTGCCGTAGACGTCGGCTTCGACGTCCACCGGCTGGCCGATGCGCATGTCACGCAGTTGGGTTTCCTTGAAGTTGGCGTCAATCCACAGTTGATCCAGCGGGATCACGGCCATCAATGCGGTGCCCGGCTGGACCCGCTGGCCCAGTTGCACGGTACGTTTGGCCACATAACCGGTGACCGGCGCAATCAAGGTGCTGCGTGCGTTGGTCAGGTAGGCCTGACGCAGTTGCGCGGCGGCGGCCATCACGTCCGGATGGGAAGAAACCACGGTGTCGTCGACCAGCGCGCTGGTGGTCTTGAGTTTCTGCTCGGCGTTGGCCAGGGCGTTTTGCGCCGAGGTCAGGTCGTCCCGGGCGTGGGATAGCTCTTCCTGGGAAATCGCCCCGCCGGCGGCGAGGTTCTTGCGGCGGCTGAAGTTGTCCTGGGCTTTCTGCACTTCGGCTTTCTGCGCATTGACCTGGGCTTTCATGCCATCGACATCGCTGTACAGGCCACGCACCTGACGCACGGTGCGCGCCAACTGAGCCTGGGCATTCTGCAGGCCGATTTCGGCGTCGTTGGGGTCGAAGTTCACCAGCACCTGACCTTCGTGAACAAGGTCGCCATCATCGGCGCCGATGCTCACCACGGTGCCGGTGACCAGCGGGGTGATTTCCACCACGTTGCCGTTGACGTAGGCGTCATCGGTGCTTTCGCTCCAGCGCCCGTAGAACTCGTGATAAGCCCAGACGCCCGCGCCGGCCAGGACGACCACGATGGCGAGGATCAGCAACATGAGTTTGCGCTTGCCCTTGTTGGGAGTGCCCTGGGCGTTTTCAGCAGTTGGGGTTGTATCGGCAGTGGCCATGACAAGTACCTTGAATTAATGGGTCAGCGTGGCTGGTGTGGCGTTCGCCGAGGCAACAGCCTCAGGCTCGAAACCGCCGCCCAGTGCCTGCATCAGTTGAATCGACAGGTCGATCCGCTCGGCATTCAGGTTGGCCAGCTGACGCTGGGCCTGGAGCAATTGCTGCTCGATGCTGAGCACGTCCAGGTAGTTACCGATGCCGGAACCGTACCGCTGGACCACGGTGTTGTAAGAATCCTGAGCGATCTCGGTAGCGTGCTGCTGGGCAGCGATCTGCCGGCCGATATCGCGTAACTGGTTGACGCTGTCACTGACATCCCCCAGCGCCCGCACCAGACTTTTGTTGTACTGCGCTACCGCGAGGTCGTAATCGGCATCGCGGGAATCGAGGTCGGCGCGCAGGCGGCCGCCATCGAAAATCGGTACGGAAATGGTCGGTGCAATGTTGAAGAAGCGGCTTGCCGAACCGAACATCGCATCGCCCAACAACGATTCGGCACCGGCGGCGGCACTGAGGTTCAAGTTGGGATAGAAGCGGGTCTTGCCGGCGTCGATGTTCTTGCTCGCCGCCTCGACCCGCCAGCGCGCGGCCACCAGGTCCGGGCGACGCCCGAGCAGTTCGGCCGGCAACACCGACGGCAGTGCCACGGCGCTGGCCTTGAGAATTTGCGGCCGGGCGATTTCATTGCCGCGGTCCGGGCCTTTGCCGAGCAGTACGGCCAGGGCGATTTTCGCGCTGTTCAGGCGTTTCTCGGCGTCGACCAGATTGGCCTGGGAAGTGGCTTCCAGGCTTTCGGTTTGCTGGAACTGGTACTGGCTGTCGATCCCGGCACTCAGGCGACGTTGGCTCAGGTCGAGCATTTGCCGGGTGCGCTTGAGGTCTTCGGCGGACAGGTCATAAACGATGTGCGCCTGGCCCAGGTCGCTGTAGGCGCGGGCGACGTCGGCAGACAGTGACAATTGCGCGGCCTGCCGGTCGACTTCGGCGGCACGGGCCTGGCCCAGTGCGGCTTCCCAGGCATCGCGCTGACCGCCCCACAGGTCGAAGTTGTAATTGAAACTGGCACCGATGTTGCGCACGGTGGCGTAGTTGCCACCCTGCCCCTTCGGGTCTTGATCGCGGGCAAGTCGCGAACGGCTGACACCGGCGCTGGCATCGAGGGTCGGCATCCGATCGGCGTCGGCGGCTGAGGCCGCCGCGTTGGCCTGATGGGCACGGGCGTCGGCGATCTGCATGTCCGGGCTGTCGCGCAGGGCCTCGCGGATCAGGCCGTCGAGCTGCGGGTCGCCGAGGCTTTTCCACCAGTCGCGCTTGGGCCACGCCGCTGGCGACAGGGTCACGCCGCTGAGGGATTGCCCGGCCTTGAGGTTCTTCGCATCGAGGCTGACGCCTTCGGTGGTCAGGCCGCTGTAATTGGCGCAACCGGCCAGGGTCATGGCCAACAGCACCAGGCTGAGGCCAGTGCGCAGGGTTTTACTGTTCATCGTTACCACCTACCCGCAGCAGGGTGATCGAGTCCCCGGCCGCCAGCAAAATTTTCTTGAGGATGTGTTCCAGGGTCTTCAGTTCTTCAGGGGATACCGCGCCTGCCAGCTCGTTCATGGCGTCGGCGCCGATGTGCGGCAACAGGCCAGCCAGTTGCTGGCCCTGTTCGGTCAATACCAGTTGCACCTGACGGCGATCGGCTTCCGAGCGTTGGCGAGCGAGGAAGCCTTTCTGTTCCAGACGATCGAGCATGCGGGTCATCGAGCCGCTGTCGAGGGACAAGTGCCGGCACAGCTCGCCCGGCGTATCGACACCGTACTGGGCCATGATGATCAGCACCTTGAACTGCGCGGCGGTGATGCCGTGGGGTTCCATGTGCGTATCGATGATCCGGTCCTTGAGCAGCGCAGCGCGGCCGAGCAACAGGCCGAGATGGCAATTGTGGAAGTTGTCTGGAGAGAAATGCTTCATCTGACCACCCGTTAGCTGCCTAGGCAGTGAATGTATGACCAGATGTTACTGCCTAGGCAGCGAATGTCAACGTAATAGTTAGGATGCTTTGTAATTAGTTGACCAAAGGCATCGGGATTGCCCCAATCCCGTGGCGAGGGAGCTCGCTCCCGTCCGGCTGCGAAGCAGCCGTTTGCAGGGTTTCAGGAGATATGAAGTTGCAGGGTCTGGGGCCGCTGCGCGGACCAGCGGGGATAAATTCCCTCACACAGGGGATCGTGAGGGTTAGAAATCGCGCTTGTAGAAGATATCCAGCGAACTGGCCACGCCGCCGGCGGCTTCGAGGTAGACCTTTTTGCTCAGCTTGTAGCGCAAGGCAATGGTGTTGGCCGGTTCGAACACGCCCACGCCGTAACGCAGGCTGAGCTTCTCGGAGAGGTTGCCGCTGGCGACCACGCTGGTGGCGTTGCCGCTGCCCTGGGTGTCGAGCTGGAAATCCTCGATGCCCAGGTTCTTCGCCAGGCTGCCGGTCACGCCGGAACTGCCCATCAGGCCCAACCCCAGCGCTGCCTGGGCAAGCATGTTGTTGTCCTCGCCGTTGGTGCTCAGCGGACGCCCCAGCACCAGGTAGGACAGCGCCTGCTCCTGGCTCATGGCAGGTTCCGAGAATATCTGCGTGGTCGGCTGCTCGGCGCTACCGCTCAGGCGAATACCAGCGATCACGTCGTCGGTCTGGCGAATGGCTTCGATATCCAGGTACGGCTGATCGATGGGGCCGGCGAACAGCAGGCGCGCCCGGCGCACGGTCAGGCGCTGGCCATAGGCACGGTAGCGCCCGTCGTTGAGCCAGAGCTCACCCCGGGTATCGAGGTTGTCGCCAATGTGCACATGCCCCTTGAGGTTCGCCGTCAGGCCGAAGCCGGCAAAACTCAGTTTGTCATCGCCCACCACCACCTCGATGTCCATCAGCGTGGCCATCGGCGGTTTGCCCTCCTCGGTCTGCTGGCCGACGATCACCGTGTCATCGGAGACCTTGACCGTCGACGGCGGTAATTCACGGACCGTGATCTCGCCACGGGGCACCAGCACCTTGCCGGCCACCGCCAGTTTGTCGTCCTTGATCGAAATCTTCAGGTCCGGCGCCACTTCGAGCTTGGCGTAGGGCTCGACGGTCACCGGCAACTGCGAGCCCTTGAGCGCCAGGTCCACCACCAGCGCCTGCCCCCAGGCGACGTTGCCGCTGAGCGTGCCCTGCCCGGCCTTGCCGCTTTTCCAGTCACCGTTGAGCTGCACGGTTTCGCCGGCGATCACCGCCCGCAGTTGCAAGGCCTGAATTTCCAGCGGCAATTCAGGGCCGGACACTTGGCCATCGCTGAGCAGCACGTTGCCATTGACCTGCGGCGCCAGCAGGGTACCGCCGATGCTGCCGCTGCCGTTCAAGCGCCCGGTCAGCTTCTCGACCATGGGCACGAACGGGCGCGCCACCGACAGGTCCAGGCCACTCAAGCGGAAGGAGCCGGTCATGGGTTTGTCTTTGGGCAGCGGGTTGATCTGCGCCTGCACCATCAGCTCACCGAGCTTGCCGCCAACGAAGTTCAACGTCGTGTCGATACGCTTGGGCGTGAGTTTGCTGGTGAGGTTCAGGGTCTGGTACGGGAAGTCCAGCCACTGGTCCTTGTCCTTGACCCGTAGGGTACCGCCGCTGGCATCGATGCTGATCTGACCGTTCGGGCCGCTGGCCGGCACGTCCAGTTGCACGTCTGCGTTGAGGCGACCCTGCCAGGCGAAATCCTTGGGCAGCCACTGGGCCAGGCTGTCGATCGGGAACTGCTTGAGGTGATAGCGCAGCTTGGGTTCGGGCATCAGGCGCTGATCTTCACCGCACAGGCTGGCCGCGCCGGACATCCAGCAATGGGCGCCGAAGTTGATTTTGCCGTCTGCCAGTCGCTCCAGTTTTGCCGGGCCTTGCAGCTTCCAGTCCTGGCCACCGGCCTGGATATCGCCGCTGGCCAAGCGGCCGCGCCAGTTGTCTTTGTCCAGCGCGCCATCGAAGCCCAGGGCCAGTTTCAGCTTCGGTCCTTGCAAGTCAAGGTTGAGCTTCTGGTTCTTGATGTCGCCCTGACCGCTGGCGGTCAAGGTGCCGATGGAGGTATCACCGGTCTGGATGCCGCTGCCCTTGAGTTCGATCTTCGCCCGTTGCGCGCTGTCGAGGGTGGCGTCCAGGTTCAGGCTTTGCAGGCGATTGTCGGCGAACGCCAGTTGCGCACCTTGCAGGTCGAGCTTGCCCTGGGGCGCCTTGAGCGTGCCGGCGACGTCCACCCGGCCGTTGATCTGGCCGCGCAGTTGCGGCCAGAGCTGGGCCAGGCGCGGCAATTTGATGTCGATCTGCCCGGCCAGTTTCTGTTGCAGGCTGCCCTTGCCGCTGATGCTGTTGTCACCCAGGCGGATTTGCAGCGCATTGAGATTCCACTGCTCGCCGCCGCCATCGGCCTTGGCTTGCAGAACGGCCGGTTGGCCACGCAGCTTGCCCTTCAAGTCCAGATCGGCGTTCAGACTGAGCTTGTCATTCTTCATCTCACCTTTGCTGCGCAGCGGCCCGGCAAGGGTACCCGGCAGCTGCGCGACCCAATACGCCGGGTTGATCGCCGACAGGTCCAGCGCCGTGTCCCAGGCGATGCCATCGGCGAATTGCAGGTTCAGGTGCCCTTCGGCCTTGCCCTGGCCAGCGGTCAGTTGAATTTGTTGCAGGTAGATTTTCGTCAGGTCGCCGGCAAAGGGGCTGGTCAGGCTGAACGCCCCGGCCGGGCCATCCAGTGCGGCATCGAAATGACCGAGGTATTTGCCGTCGGTGTAGGACACTTCGCCGTTGAAGGTGCGCAGGGCCACTTCGGGTTCGTCGATCAGCGGGTAGAGACGGTGCCAGGGGAAATCCAGCCAGGCGACCTTCGCCTCGGCAGTCAATCCTTTGCTCCAGTCCAGCACCCCGGTGAGCTTGAGGTGTTGCGTGTCGCTGGCGGTCAGGTCCAGGGCGGCGATCTGCGCGCCGTTGGCGTCGACCTTGCCCTGCAGCGCCAGCGCCACCGGGCCTTGTTCGGCGGGCAGCGTCGCGTGCCCCGTCAACTGATAGCCGTTTTTAAGGTCACCGTCGCCCGTCAGTTCAAGTTGATTGAGTTGCAGGGTATCCGGCAGATCGGCGTCGGGCTTGAAGCCGTCTGCGCTGATACGCACCTTGGCCGGCAGGTTTTCAACCAGCGGCTGCAGTTCGCCGGTCAGTTGCCCGTTCAGGTAGCCGCGGCTGTCGGCTTTGAGGTTCAGGGTCTTGAGCAGGTCGCCATCGACTTTCAGCGCCAAGGTCCAGGGGGCGGGCGTGGTCAGGATCAATTGCCCTTCGGCGCTGAGCGGCCAGTTGCCACCGGGTTGCAGGTGGCCGGACAGATTCAGGCTCAGGTCGTCCCGTTGCAGTTTCACCGAGTCGATCTGCATCCCGGTCCGGGTCCAGTGTGCCGCCAGTTGCAGCCCCCTGAGTGCTTCACTGCCGTTGAACAGCAGGCTGCCGACCTGCACATCCCCCAGCTCCAGCGCCAGGGGCAACTGCAAGTCCGGGAGGCTGAGCGGCCCGCTGCTGTCTTCATCCGTGCCGGGCGGCAATTGCAGGCTGACCTGATCGGCCTTCAGTTGGTCGATGCACAGGGTCATGCGCGTCAGGCACACCGGCGACCAGGCGAAGATCACCTTGTCCAGTTCCACCCGGCTGCTGCCCTGCTGCCACAGCACATGGTCGGCGCTCCACTGCCCGCCCAGGCGACCCTGGAAATTGTCCAGGTGCAAACCGGGCACAAAACCCAGTGCCCAGCGACTGCCGCTGGCCGTCCCCAGCACCGTGGCCAGACTCAGGACGATCAGCGACAGCAGCGCCACAATCGCCAGCAGCGTTATTTTCACACCACGCTTCACAGCTCAGGCCCCATGGAAAAGTGCAAGCGGATACCGCCATCGTCGTCCAGCGCATGGGCCAGGTCGAGGCGGATCGGCCCTACCGGTGACACCCAGCGCACGCCGATACCGACCCCGGTCTTGAGGCTCGGCAGTTCGAGGTTGTTGAAGGCATTGCCCTGGTCGACGAACGTCGCGATCCGCCATTTGTCAGCCACGGAATATTGATACTCGGCGGTGCCAGTGATCATGTAGCGGCCGCCGATGTGGTCACCCTGGTTGTTTTTCGGCGACAGGCTCTGATAGTCGTAGCCACGCACGCTCTGGTCGCCCCCGGCGAAGAAGCGCAGCGACGGCGGTATCGATTTATAGCCGTTGGTGGCGCTGCCGCCGACCTGCACCCGCCCCAGGAAGCGGTGCTTGTCGAACACCGTGGTCAGCCCTTTGACCAGCGCCGTGCCGTATACCAGGTTGTTGTCCGAGCCCAGGCCTTCCTTGGCCACCCGGGTTTCGAACGCCAGGCGATAACCGTTATGCGGGTCGATCCGATTGTCGCTCTTGAGGTAGGAATAGCTCACGCCGGGCATCAACAAGGTACTGAGTCCGGAATCGTCACCAAGCCGGTATTCCTCCCGCTGCCACTTGAGCGATACCACCCGCTCCCAACCGCTGGGCAGTTTGCTGTGCCACTCCGGGCCGAGGGTCAGCAGCTTGCTGAGGCTGTCCTTGTCGGCGATTTCCTCATTCTGGTAGCCGCCGGCGAAACGCAATTTGTCGGTCAGTGGCGGGTCCAGCGGGATGTCGTAGAACACCCCGACGTTTTGCCGTGGCGCCGAGATTTCGGTTTCCCAGCCATAGCTGTGCCCTTGCGGGTTGACCCAGTGCCGGGTCCAGTTGGCTTTGATCCGTGGGCCCACGTCGGTGGAGTATCCCAGCCCCAGGCCCATGGTCCGCGGCTTGCGGGTCTCCAGCTGGACGTCCACCGGGATCACATTGTTCTTCGAAGCCGTGGGGGCGGCATCGACTCGCACGTTCTCGAAGTAACCGCTCGATTGCAGCGCCTGGTTGAGTTCGGCGATCAGCTCGGAGTCGTAGGGTGCGCCGGCCTTGAACGGCACCATGCGTTGCAGCAAGTCTTCGTCGAACGGCGTGTCGCCTTCGAAACTGACCTTGCCCATGGCATAACGCGGGCCGCTGTCGTAGACCAGTTCAATATCGGCGACACCTGCCCGCGGGTCCACCGACAGTTTCGAGCTCGTGAAGTGACCGCTGAAAAAGCCGAAGCGCGAGGCCTGGTTCTGGATCAGGCGCTTGGCGTCTTCATATTGACCATGGTTAAGCACGGCGCCGGTTTGCAGCGCATGGCTCTTGGGCACACGAAAGGATTTGAGGGCGGCCGCCGGACCGTCGACGCGGATAGTGACGTTGCGCAAATGCACCGGCTCGCCAGGCTCGATGTTGAGGATCAGGTGCGGTGTCTTGCCCCCCGTCACCTTGCTGTCGATCTGCGGCTGATAGTAGCCAAGGGCCTGGGCAGCCTTGCGCGCCTGTTCCTCGGCGCCACGACTGAAGCGCAGCAAGGCTTCTTCGTCACGATCGCCGAGACTGCCGATATAGCCCTCTATATTGGCTTTGAGTGCATCGTTGGACGGGTCGATCCGCACATCCAATTCACTTTGGGCCAGTGCCGTGCAACTGCTGATCAGCATGAGCACGCCACTGGTAATTCTTCCTGGAAACTTCATAGGCGCGGATGCTATCACGAGCTAAAGAGGGTGATAGAGCCGGACCCGTCCGGAAAGTTCGTCATTTAAGCGGTTGCTGTTTGTAGGACCTGTGGATTGGGATGGAAAAAAACGTGCTCTCGGACAGGTCCTACAGCCACCTCACCAATTTCCTCGTAACCCTGGCGTTTGTAGAACTCCAGATAGCGCGGATTGCCGGTGTCGAGCATCACCCCCTGAGAGTTTTCATCCACTGCGCACCAGTTATGCACCGCTTGCAGCAGTTGTTCGCCGAAGTGTTTGCCCTGGAATTGCGGGTGAACCCCCAGCAACGGCAGGACGTGCACAGAGTCCGATGGCGCGCAGGCCGCGACGGCATCGTGATATTCGAGGTAGCGACGGGTGCAGCGAAAACCCGTGCTGAGCACCATGCGCAGGCGCCAGGCCCAACTTTCGGTGATGCCCAGCCGACGTTGCGGCGGCGCAATGAGCGCTATGCCGATCAGCCGATCGTTGACCAGCAGGCCGATGGCCGGCAAATCCTGCAGAAAGTGCTGCTTGACCAATTCCCTCACGGTGGCGCGTACCCGTTGTTCATAGCCTGGGCGTTCTGATTCGAACAGGTAGCCGTAGGTCGGCTCGTGCCGATAGGCCTGGTACAACAGAGAACGCGCTTCGCGGGAATAGCCGCTGTCGAGCATGTGGATATCGGCGATCGCGGTGGAAGTTTCGGGCATGACGGTAGATCTCCCCGGCGCGGCTCGAGTGGCTGCGCTCTTGTTGGTACGAACCTCTGGGTGGCATCACAGTTCCCCCACAGGTATAGACCAGACTCAACGGTTGTGGGCGTCGTGCACAAATCCGAAGTGGGAGCGGGCTTGCTCGCGAAGAGGCCAGAACAGGCCATGAATATCTGCCTGGCACGGCCAATCCTCTCAACCCGGCACTGGCCGCAATCCTGCTGGTCAGCTAGCATCGCCCTTTTGCCAGGACTGCCGACCATGAAGATCGTCTCCTTCAACATCAACGGGCTGCGCGCCCGTCCCCATCAGCTGGCGGCGCTGATCGAAAAGCACCAGCCGGACGTGATCGGCTTGCAGGAAACCAAGGTCCACGACGACCAGTTCCCGCTCGATGAAGTCAGGGCGCTGGGCTACCACGTGTATTTCCACGGGCAAAAAGGCCATTACGGCGTGGCCCTGCTCTCGCGCCAGGAACCGATTGCCCTGCACAAAGGCTTCGCCACCGACGAAGAAGACGCCCAGCGACGCTTCATCTGGGGCACCTTCGCTGATGCCAACGGCGTGCCGGTCACCATCATGAACGGCTATTTCCCACAGGGCGAAAGCCGCGACCACCCGACCAAATTCCCGGCCAAGGAACGCTTCTACAGCGACTTGCAGCAACTGCTGGAAAGCCAGTTCCAGAACGATCAGGCGCTGGTGGTCATGGGCGACGTGAACATTTCCCCGCAAGACTGCGACATCGGTATCGGCCCGGACAACATCAAGCGCTGGTTGAAGACCGGCAAGTGCAGCTTCCTGCCGGAAGAACGCGAGTGGATGGCCCGCCTGAAAAACTGGGGCCTGGTGGACAGCTTTCGCCATCTCAACCCGGAGGTGACCGATCGCTTCAGCTGGTTCGACTACCGCAGCCGCGGCTTTGAAGACGAGCCCAAGCGTGGCCTGCGCATCGACCTGATCCTGACGTCCCATGGCTTGTTGCCGCGGGTCAAGGACGCCGGTGTGGACTACGAACTGCGTGGCATGGAAAAACCCTCGGATCATGCGCCGATCTGGCTTGAATTGAGCTGATCTCAGCCTCACCACATTGCCCCCTTGTGGGAGCGGGCTTGCTCGCGAAGGCAGTGTGTCAGCCGACGACAATGCTGACTGACACGCCGCCTTCGCGAGCAAGCCCGCTCCCACAGGGGGAAAGTGTCATATTTTGGAAACCTTACTGACTTAATCTCCCGACACCTCCTTTGGCTATATAAGGTGCCGGCATGATGCTGCGCGTGTTGTTCCTGTTGATGCTCTGCTACTGGCTGCCGCTGACGGCTTCGGCCAGCGGGTTGCCGACGCCCGAACAGGGCCCGGCGTTGCGCATCCATGGTTCCAACACCATCGGGGCGGCATTAGGACCGGCGTTGGTCGAGGGCCTGATGCGCCAGCAAGGGTTGGCCAACGTGCACACCGAGACCCCGGATACCGCCAACGAACTGCGCATCGTCGGTGAAACAACCGAGGGACGCCGGGTCGAGGTGGAGCTGGCGGCCCATGGTTCCAGCACCGGTTTCAGTGCACTGAAAACCGGCGACGCCGATCTGGCCGCCTCCTCCCGTCCCATCAAGGACCATGAACTGACAGGCCTGCAGGCACTGGGCGACCTGAAAAGCCCCGGCGCCGAGCAGGTCATCGCCATCGATGGCCTGGCGATCATCCTGCATCCGCACAATCCCCTCAACCAACTCGACACCGTACAACTGGCGCGGATTTTCAGCGGCGAAGCCAGGACCTGGGAAGACGTCGGTGGTCGCGGCGGGCCGATTCATCTATATGCGCGCGATGATCAGTCCGGCACCTACGACACCTTCAAGGAACTGGTCCTCAGCGGGCACGGCAAAACCCTGAGCAGCGCCGCGAAACGCTTCGAATCGAGCGAGCAATTGTCCGACGCTATCAGCCTGGACCCGCAAGGCATCGGCTTCATCGGTCTGCCCTACGTGCGTCAGGCCAAAGCGGTGGCGATTGTCGACGGTCAATCCCAGGCCATGTTGCCGCAGGGCAGCCTGATCGCCACCGAAGACTATCCCTTGTCCCGCCGCCTGTTCTTTTACCTACCGCCGACCGGGAACAATCCATGGGCCAAGGCCCTGGTAACGTTCGCCCAGAGCAGTCAGGGCCAGGCGATTGTGGCCGCCAACGGCTTCATCGCCCAGACCGTGCAGGCCATGGCCGTCACACCGAATGCACTGATGCCTGAGGGCTATCAGGGCTTGAGCCGGCACGCCCAGCGCCTGTCGGTGAATTTTCGCTTCGAAGAAGGCAGTGCGAGCCTGGACAACAAGGCCCGCCAGGACCTGTCACGGGTACTCGACTATATAAAGCAGCATGATAAGAACGATCGGCAGGTCACCCTGGTAGGCTTTGGCGATGCCAAGAGCGACCCGGCGCGTGCGGACCTGTTGTCCAAGCTGCGGGTCATGGCGGTACGGCGGGAGCTGGTGAAAAGCGGCGTGGTGTTGCGTGAGGTGCGCGGGTTTGGCGCTGAGATGCCGGTGGCGGCCAACAGCGAGGATGAAGGGCGGATCAGGAATCGGCGGGTTGAGGTTTGGGTGTACTGAGTCTGATGTTGATGCGCTGAATGGGTCAACGCCTTCGCGGCCGAGCCTCACTCCTACGGATCACCCGGACCTGCAGGAGCGAGGCTTGCCCGCGAAGAACGATAACGCGGTACTACTGCCCGCTACGCATCATTTCTTTTGGCACGTACTTGCCGATTTCAAACTTGCCGATCGCCGCGCGGTGCACTTCGTCCGGGCCGTCAGCCAGACGCAGGGTGCGCTGCATCGCGTACATGTAGGCCAGCGGGAAGTCGTTCGACACCCCTGCCCCGCCATGAATCTGGATCGCCCGGTCGATCACTCGCAGGGCCACGTTCGGCGCCACTACCTTGATCTGCGCGATTTCGCTCTTGGCCACTTTGTTGCCGACGGTGTCCATCATGTACGCCGCCTTCAAGGTCAGCAGGCGCGCCATGTCGATTTCCATCCGCGAGTCGGCGATCTTGTCGATGTTGCCGCCCAGGCGTGCCAGGGGCTTGCCGAACGCCGTGCGGTTCACCGAGCGCTTGCACATCAATTCCAGGGCGCGTTCGGCCATGCCGATCGAGCGCATGCAGTGGTGAATCCGGCCCGGGCCGAGGCGCCCTTGAGCGATCTCGAAGCCGCGTCCTTCGCCCAGCAGGACGTTTTCGTAAGGCACGCGTACGTTTTCGAACAGCACTTCAGCATGGCCGTGTGGCGCATCGTCATAACCGAACACCGGCAGCGGGCGCACGATCTTCACCCCGGGGGTATCGACCGGCACCAGGATCATCGAGTGCTGGGCGTGACGCGGCGCGTCGGGGTTGCTCAGGCCCATGAAAATCAGGATTTTGCAGCGCGGGTCACAGGCGCCGGAGGTCCACCACTTCTTGCCGTTGATCACCCACTGGTCGCCGTCGCGCACTGCACGGGCGGCCATGTTGGTGGCATCGGAGGACGCCACGTCGGGTTCGGTCATGGCGAACGCCGAGCGGATCTCGCCGCGCAACAGCGGTTCGAGCCAGCGCTGTTTCTGTTCTTCGTTGGCGTAGCGCACCAGTACTTCCATGTTGCCGGTGTCCGGCGCCGAGCAGTTGAACGGCTCGGGGCCCAGCAGCGAGCGGCCCATGATTTCCGCCAAAGGCGCGTATTCGAGGTTGGTCAGGCCAGCGCCGAGCTCCGACTCAGGCAGAAACAAATTCCACAGGCCTTCAGCCTTGGCCTTGAGTTTGAGTTCTTCCATGATCGCCGTCGGCTGCCAGCGATCGCCCTCGGCGACCTGGCGCTCGAACACGGCTTCGGCAGGGTAAACGTAGGTGTCCATGAACGCGGTCACGCGCTCACGCAGTTCTTGCACCTTGGGCGAATAAGCGAAATCCATGAGCGGATACCTTCTTGGGGGAGGTTGTTTAGATCATGCAATCGATGCTAGAACAGCTACGAAAATTTACCTAGCCTATTCTCGGCGTGTATTAACATTCATCACCGATATATGATCGGCTGATCGTCACGGTCAGTCCGCCAACACAATAAGAGAGCCGCGTAATGAATCTGAGCAAGGTCGACCTCAACCTTTTCATCGTCTTCGACGCGATCTACACCGAAGCCAACCTGACCCGCGCCGGGCAGATTGTCGGCATTACTCAACCGGCGGTGTCCAACGCTCTGGCCCGTCTGCGCGAAACCTTCAACGATCCATTATTCGTGCGTACCGCCCAGGGCATGGTGCCCACGCCCATGGCCCAGAACATCATCGGTCCGGTGCGCAACGCTTTGTCGCTGCTGCGGGTATCGGTACAGGAAAGCCGAATTTTCAACCCGCTGCAGGCCGTCAAGACCTATCGCATCAGCATGACCGACCTCACCGAAGCGGTGATCCTGCCGCCGCTGTTCCAGCGCCTGCGTCGCCTGGCGCCGACTGTGATCATCGAAAGTTTCCTGTCCAAGCGACGAGAGACCACCAAGGAACTGGCGGCCGGACGGCTGGATTTTGCCGTGGACGCGCCGCTCAACACCGACCCGCAGGTGCGCCACGTCAAGTTGATGGAGGACCGTTACGTGTGCGCCATGCGCAAGGGGCATCCGCTGGCGACCAAAGAGAAATTGACCCTCGATGATTACCTGGGCCTGACCCACATCCATATTTCCAGCCGCCGCAGTGGTTTGGGCCATGTCGATCTGGCTTTGGGCAAGATGGGCATCCAGCGCAAGATCGCCCTGCGCTCACAGCATTACCTGATGGCCTCGCAAGTACTGCAGCAGACCGACATGGTCATGACCGTGCCGGAGCGCTTCGCCCGCCGCAACGATCTGCACGCCTTCAGCCTGCCGGTCAACGACGTGCCGCCGGTGGAAACCCACCTCTACTGGCACGAAAGCACCGATCAGGACCCGGCCAATCGCTGGATGCGTGAGCAGATGATCGAGTTGTGCCAGCAGGTGACGGCGCATGAGAAGAAGCTCGAGAAGGTGTAGGGCGTTGATCCGCGTTATCGTTCTTCGCGAGCAAGCCCGCTCCCACATTCGACCGCGTTGCGGTTAACGGTGGGAGCGGGCTTGCTCGCGAAGAGGCCAGTGATCACACCGCAGAACCCGCCCCTTGACGTAAACGTCAACCTGCCATTAGCTTAGCGCCATGACCTTTTGCGAGCGCTTCCATGAGCAGCCAGACCTACAGCATCTCCGACCTCGCCCGCGAGCTCGACATTACCACCCGGGCCATTCGCTTCTATGAGGAACAAGGCCTGCTCAGCCCCGAGCGCCGTGGCCAGGAACGCATCTATTCACCCCGGGACAAGGTCAGCCTGAAACTAATCCTGCGGGGCAAGCGCATCGGCTTTTCCCTGGCCGAATGCCGTGAGCTGATAGAGCTTTACGACCCGTCCAGCGGTAACACCAAGCAACTGAACAGCATGCTGGCGAAAATCAGCGAGCGTCGGCAACAGCTGGAACAGCAGATGCTGGACATCGAACAAATGAAACTGGAACTCGACACGGCCGAAGAGCGCTGCGTACAGGCGCTGGAACAGACCCTCAAGAGCCAGCAAACCGTTCAATAGGTCAACACTCATCCCCTGTGGGAGCGGGCTTGCTCGCGAAGGCGACTGTACATCCAAGATGGATGTCGACTGATCCACCGCATTCGCGAGCAAGCCCGCTCCCACAATTGATCATCGCTCACCCATTACTCTGGTGAACTCCATGCCCCTGCCTACACACGTACGCCTTGTCGAAGTCGGTCCCCGCGACGGCCTGCAAAACGAAGCCCAACCCATCAGCGTCGCCGACAAGGTGCAACTGGTCGATGCGCTGACGGCCGCAGGCCTTGGCTATATAGAAGTCGGCAGTTTCGTTTCGCCCAAATGGGTGCCGCAGATGGCAGGGTCAGCCGAGGTTTTCGCGCAGATCCAGCGCAAACCGGGTGTGACCTATGGCGCGCTGGCGCCCAACCTGCGTGGCTTTGAAGACGCCCTCGCGGCCGGGGTCAAGGAAGTCGCGGTGTTCGCCGCCGCGTCCGAAGCCTTTTCCCAGCGCAACATCAATTGCTCGATCAGCGAAAGCCTGGCGCGCTTCGTGCCGATCATGGAAGCGGCCAGGCAACACGGCGTGACCGTGCGCGGTTACGTGTCCTGTGTGCTGGGCTGCCCTTATGAAGGTCATGTCGCGCCGGAACAGGTGGCCCTTGTCGCCCGCGAACTCTACGCCATGGGCTGCTATGAGGTCTCTCTGGGCGACACCATCGGCACCGGTACCGCCGGTGCAACCCGTCGGATGTTCGAGGTGGTCTCGGCCGATGTGCCGCGAGAAAAACTTGCCGGGCATTTCCACGACACCTACGGCCAGGCCATGGCCAACATCTACGCCAGCCTGCTCGAAGGCATCTCGGTGTTCGACAGCTCGATTGCCGGCCTCGGTGGCTGCCCCTACGCCAAGGGCGCCAGCGGTAACGTCGCCACCGAAGACGTGGTTTACCTGCTCAACGGCCTGGGTATCGAAACCGGTATCGACCTGGATGCGCTGATCCTGGCCGGTCAACAAATCAGCGCGGTGCTTGGCCGTCCTACCGGTTCCCGTGTGGCCAAGGCCCGTAGCGCGCAGTGAGTGCGCGCGGGTGTGTCCGGGTGTTACCGCCCCATCCGGAATGTGGGGAAAAGCGAGTAACACGGAAACAAATTGTCAGGGTTTGCCTGAGGCAAAAAACCCCAAAAGAATTAAATCATTGATTTTAAAGGATTTTTAAAAGTTGGCACGCCTTCTGCTATCTCTATGGCATAACAAGAATAAAAAAACGCGACACACCTAATAAAAACAAGACGTAACGACTCTGACATAACAAAAACAACACGGCAGAGACGCAGCTAACAGATTTTTTTGGAGAAGATGTGCTTTTCAGGGTGCTTTTCGGAGTGACCCGCAACCGGGCAGAGAACAATAAAACTACCTTCAGGTAGCTCCCGAACTGGTTGGATCGCTTAAGCGAAAAAGTAGATCAGCGCTCAAAAAAATACGTTTGCTCTTGATCCCGGATGGGGATCGCCAAAAACAGCGGTAAAGGGCAACGGTTGCCAAAAACAAAAACAGACCGACCCTCAATAATAAAAAAAGAGCACGCGCAACGAAAATTAAAGGGGAGCTTCGGCTCCCCTTTGTGCTGTCTGGCGTTCAGCTTTTTACCCTCCTTGTAGGAGCGAGCTTGCTCGCGAAGGCGGCGTATCAGTCCCCTTATTCATTGACTGACACTGCGCATTCGCGAGCAAGCCCGCTCCCACAGGGTTTGGGGTCAGCCCTGCTGGCTGCGCAATTCTTCGACACTGATCTCGCGCATGCGGAATTTCTGGATCTTGCCGGTCACGGTCATCGGGAACTCGTCCACGAACTTGAAGTAACGCGGCGTTTTGAAGTGCGCGATGCGCTCCTTGCACCAGGCCTGCAGCTCCTGCTCGGTCGCACTGTGACCGGGGTGGAATTTGATCCAGGCAACGATCTCCTCGCCATAGCGCGAGCAGGGAATGCCGATCACCTGCACGTCGGCCACGGCCGGGTGGGTGAAGAAGAACTCCTCCAGCTCCCGCGGATAAATGTTCTCGCCGCCACGGATGATCATGTCCTTGTTACGCCCGGCAATGCACACATAACCCTCGTCATTCATGCTCGCCAGGTCACCGGTGTGCATCCAGCCCGCCTGGTCGATGGCCTCGGCGGTACCTTGCGGGTTGTTCCAGTAGCCGAGCATCACGCTGTAACCACGGGTGCACAGCTCACCGATGGTGCCACGCGGTACCAGGTTGCCCGCCTCGTCGATGATCTTGCTTTCCAGTTGCGGCTGGGTGCGGCCGACGGTGGTGACGCGCAGCTCCAAATCGTCGGACGGACCGGTCTGCAACGACACCGGACTGGTTTCGGTCATGCCGTAGGCAATCTGCACTTCACTCATGTGCATTTCACTGATGACCCGGCGCATCACCTCGATCGGGCAGGTCGCGCCCGCCATAATTCCGGTGCGCAGGCTCGACAGGTCGAACTCGGCCCGTTGCGGCTGATCGAGCATGGCGATGAACATGGTCGGCACGCCGTACAGGGCGGTGGCCTTTTCTTCGGCGACGGTGCTCAGGGTCAGCAGTGGATCGAAGGCATCGTTGGGGTAGATCATGGTGCTGCCATGGGTGATGCACCCCAGGTTGCCCATGACCATGCCGAAGCAGTGATACAGCGGCACCGGGATCACCAGGCGATCGGCGGCGGTCAGGCCAAGGCTTTCGCCGACCATGTAACCGTTGTTGAGAATGTTGTAGTGACTGAGGGTCGCGCCCTTGGGGAAACCGGTGGTGCCGGAGGTGTACTGGATGTTCACCGCCTGATCGAAATGCAGGCTGTCCTGGCACTCGCGCAGGCGCTCCGTCGATACGCCGCCGGCCAGATCGGTCAACTGCGACCATGGCAAAAAACCGCTCGGCGGTTGCGCATCCAGGCTGATCACACCACGCAGATCCGGCAGGCGTTCGCTCTGCAACTGGCCGATCGATTGCTCTGCCAGCTCCGGCACCAGACCTTGCAGCATGGCGTGGTAGTTGGATGACTTGAAGGCGCCGGCGCACACCAGCCATTGGCAGCCGGACTGCTTCAACACATATTCCAGCTCGGAACTGCGGTAGGCCGGGTTGATGTTGACCAGGATCACGCCGATTTTCGCCGTGGCGATCTGCGTGATGCACCACTGAGCGCAGTTCGGTGCCCAGATTCCGAGGCGGTCGCCAGTCTGCAGGCCCAACGCCAGCAGCGCCCGGGCATGAATATCCGCTTCCTGCGCAAGTTGCCGCCAGGTGTAGCGCAACCGTTGATGGCGCACGACCAGCGCCTCGCCGTCGGGGTGCTGCACCACCGTGTGATCGAACGCCTGTCCGATGGTCATCGCCAACAGGGCTTTATCCTGAGAACCACGGGTGTAGCTGCGCTGCGGGTTTGCACTGGGTTGATCCATGACGACCCCTATTGTCTTTATTAATGGGTGTAACAGCGGCCCCCACTCTGGGTGCTTGTCTGTAGGAACGGTCCTACTGTCGCTCAAGTTGACGTTAACGTAAAGGGTGATTGACAGCCATTCGTCACAGGCTTACGTTAACGTAAAGGTGAGAGGTAATTCGCTGTCCTCCCCGTCCTACAAAAAGCCAAAAGGTGACCCATGAGCTACCCATCCCTGAACTTTGCCCTCGGTGAAACCATCGACATGCTGCGCGATCAGGTTCAGTCCTTCGTCGCCAAAGAGATCGCTCCCCGCGCCGCTCAGATCGACATCGACAACCTGTTTCCCGCCGATCTGTGGCGCAAATTCGGCGACATGGGCCTGCTGGGGATTACCGTGCCGGAAGAGTACGGCGGCGCTGGCCTGGGCTACCTGGCCCATGTGGTGGCGATGGAAGAGATCAGCCGGGGTTCGGCCTCTGTCGCCCTGTCCTACGGCGCCCACTCCAACCTCTGCGTCAATCAGATCAACCGCAACGGCAACCACGAACAGAAACTCAAATACCTGCCCAAACTGATCAGCGGCGAACACATCGGCGCCCTGGCCATGAGCGAACCGAATGCTGGCTCCGACGTGGTGTCGATGAAGCTGCGCGCCGATAAGCGCGGCGACAAATATGTACTCAACGGCAGCAAGACCTGGATCACCAACGGCCCGGACGCGAACACCTACGTGATCTACGCCAAGACCGACCTGGAAAAGGGCCCCCACGGCATCACCGCATTCATTGTCGAGCGCGATTGGAAAGGCTTCAGCCGCAGCAACAAGTTCGACAAACTCGGCATGCGCGGCTCCAACACCTGCGAGTTGTTCTTCGATGACGTCGAAGTGCCGGAAGAGAACATCCTCGGCGTACTCAACGGCGGCGTGAAGGTGCTGATGAGCGGTCTGGACTACGAGCGCGTCGTGCTCTCCGGCGGCCCGACCGGAATCATGCAGGCCTGCATGGACCTGATCGTGCCGTACATCCACGACCGCAAGCAGTTCGGCCAGAGCATCGGCGAATTCCAGCTGATCCAGGGCAAGGTCGCCGACATGTACACCCAACTCAACGCCAGTCGCGCCTACCTGTACGCGGTCGCCCAGGCCTGCGAGCGCGGCGAAACCACCCGCAAGGACGCCGCCGGCGTGATCCTCTATAGCGCCGAGCGCGCCACGCAAATGGCCCTGGACGCGATCCAGATTCTGGGTGGCAACGGCTACATCAACGAATTTCCGGCCGGCCGTCTGCTGCGTGACGCCAAGCTGTACGAAATCGGCGCCGGCACCAGTGAGATCCGTCGCATGCTGATCGGTCGCGAACTGTTCAACGAAACCCGCTAAGACGGAGCTGTCCATGGCTATCCTGCACACCCAGCTCAACCCCCGTTCGGCGGAGTTCGCGACCAACAGCGCAGCGATGCTCGAACAGGTCGACGCCCTGCACACCCTGCTCGCCCAGGTCGCGCAAGGTGGTGGCCCGAAAGCGCAAGAACGCCACACCTCGCGGGGCAAGTTGCTGCCCCGTGAGCGGATCAATCGCCTGCTGGATACGGGCTCGCCGTTCCTGGAAATCAGCCAACTGGCCGCTTACCAGGTATACGGCGAAGACGTGCCGGCCGCTGGCGTGATCGCCGGAATCGGCCGGGTGGAAGGCGTCGAATGCATGATTGTCGCCAACGATGCCACGGTAAAAGGGGGCTCGTACTACCCGCTGACCGTGAAAAAGCACCTGCGCGCCCAGACTATCGCCCAGCAGAACCGCTTGCCGTGCATCTATCTGGTGGACTCCGGTGGCGCCAACCTGCCGCGTCAGGACGAGGTGTTCCCGGATCGTGAACATTTCGGCCGGATCTTCTTCAACCAGGCCAACATGAGCGCCCTGGGCATTCCGCAAATCGCAGTGGTCATGGGCTCCTGCACCGCCGGTGGCGCCTACGTGCCGGCGATGGCCGACGAAGCGATCATGGTCCGCGAACAGGCGACGATTTTCCTCGCCGGCCCACCGCTGGTGAAAGCGGCGACCGGTGAAGTGGTCAGCGCCGAAGACCTGGGCGGTGCCGATGTGCACTGCAAGATTTCCGGGGTCGCCGACCACTACGCCGAGAGCGATGAGCATGCCCTGGCCATCGCCCGACGCAGCATCGCCAACCTCAACTGGCGCAAGCTCGGCGAAGTGCAGCAACGCACTCCAATCGCCCCGCTCTACAGCTGCGACGAGCTGTACGGCGTGGTGCCGGCCGACGCCAAGCAACCGTTCGACGTGCGCGAAGTGATCGCGCGGCTGGTGGACGGTTCGGTGTTCGATGAATTCAAGGCGCTGTTCGGGACAACGCTGGTGTGCGGTTTTGCCCACCTGCACGGTTACCCGATCGCGATCCTCGCCAACAACGGCATCCTCTTCGCCGAAGCCGCGCAGAAAGGCGCGCACTTCATCGAACTGGCCTGCCAGCGCGGCATCCCGCTGCTGTTCCTGCAGAACATCACCGGGTTCATGGTCGGCCAGAAATACGAGGCCGGCGGCATCGCCAAGCACGGCGCAAAACTGGTGACGGCCGTGGCCTGCGCCAAAGTGCCGAAGTTCACGGTGATCATTGGCG
The DNA here is from genome assembly GCF_001984065.1 of Pseudomonas sp. KK4. Classification (GTDB taxonomy): domain Bacteria; phylum Pseudomonadota; class Gammaproteobacteria; order Pseudomonadales; family Pseudomonadaceae; genus Aquipseudomonas. Next base: position 7,353 of record NZ_LYVP01000021.1, on the reverse strand, counting down.
GCAGTTTCGGGGCCGGTAACTACGGCATGTGCGGTCGGGCCTACGACCCGCGCTTTCTGTGGATGTGGCCGAATGCGCGCATCGGCGTGATGGGCGCCGAACAGGCGGCCGGCGTACTGGTGCAGGTCAAGCGCGAACAGGCCGAGCGCAGTGGCCAAGGGTTCAGCGCCGAGCAGGAAGCCGAGATCAAGCAACCGATCCTCGACCAGTACGAAGAACAGGGCCACCCCTATTACTCCAGCGCTCGCTTGTGGGACGACGGCGTCATTGACCCGGCGCAGACCCGTGACGTGCTGGCCCTGGCCTTGTCCGCGTCGCTGAACGCACCAATCGAACCGAGCCGCTTCGGCGTGTTCCGGATGTGATTTTTTGTTGTAGGAGCGAGCTTGCTCGCGATGGACGTTAACGATAACGCGTGTTTTCTGAAAAAACGCGTCGCCCTGTAGCCCATCGCGAGCAAGCTCGCTCCTACACAAGAGCCGTGGAGACGGACGAATATGAGCGACTTCAACACCCTCGAACTGCTGACCGACCCAAGGGGTTTTGCGACTCTCTGGCTCAGCCGTGAAGAAAAGAACAACGCGTTCAATGCCGAAATGATCCGCGAACTGATCCTCGCGCTGGATCAGGTGTCGAGCGATGCCAGCCTACGCTTCCTGCTGCTGCGCGGTCGCGGCAAGCATTTCAGCGCTGGCGCCGATCTGGCGTGGATGCAGCAGTCGGCCGAGCTCGATTACCACACCAACCTCGACGACGCCCGGGAGCTGGCGGAGTTGATGTACAACCTGGCCAAACTGAAAGTGCCGACCTTGGCCGTGGTGCAAGGCGCAGCCTTCGGTGGGGCCTTGGGCCTGATCAGTTGCTGCGACATGGCCATTGGCGCCGATGACGCGCAGTTCTGCCTGTCGGAAGTGCGCATCGGCCTGGCGCCTGCGGTGATCAGCCCGTTCGTGGTGCAAGCCATCGGCGAACGCGCCACCCGCCGCTACGCCTTGACCGCCGAGCGTTTTGGCGGCCAGCGGGCACGGGAACTGGGGCTGCTGTCGGAGAGCTATCCGCTGGCCGACCTTGAGCAAAAGGTCGAGCAGTGGATCGACAACCTGCTGCTCAACAGCCCCGCCGCCATGCGCGCCAGCAAGGACCTGCTGCGTGAGGTGGGTGACGGCTCGCTGCTCCCGGCCCTGCGCCGCTACACCGAAAACGCCATCGCCCGTATCCGCGTCAGCCCCGAAGGCCAGGAAGGTCTGCGGGCCTTCCTGCAAAAGCGCCCGCCGAGCTGGCAGGCCGAAATCACCACCAAGGAGCCGCGTTGATGAGCGCCCCCGTCCTCACCACCCTGCTGGTGGCCAACCGCGGCGAGATCGCTTGCCGCGTGATGCGTACCGCCAAGGCCCTGGGCCTGACCACCGTCGCCGTGCACAGCGCCACCGACCGTGATGCGCGCCACAGCCGCGAAGCGGATATCCGTGTCGACCTCGGCGGCAGCAAGGCCGCCGACAGCTACCTGCAAATCGACAAGCTGATCGCCGCAGCCAAGGCCAGCGGCGCCCAGGCGATCCATCCCGGTTATGGCTTTTTGTCGGAGAACGCCGGGTTTGCCCGCGCGATCGAAGCCGCCGGCCTGATCTTCCTCGGCCCGCCCGCCTCGGCCATCGACGCCATGGGCAGCAAATCCGCCGCCAAAGCGCTGATGGAGACCGCCGGCGTGCCGCTGGTGCCGGGTTATCACGGTGAGGCTCAGGACCTCGACACTTTCCGCGCCGCCTGTGAACGCATCGGTTACCCGGTGCTGCTCAAGGCCACGGCGGGCGGCGGCGGCAAGGGCATGAAGGTGGTGGAGGACGTCAGCCAATTGGCCGAAGCCCTGGCCTCGGCCCAGCGTGAAGCCCAGTCGTCCTTCGGCGATTCGCGGATGCTGGTGGAAAAATACCTGCTCAAACCCCGTCACGTGGAAATCCAGGTGTTCGCCGACCAGCACGGCAACTGCCTGTACCTCAACGAACGTGACTGCTCGATCCAGCGTCGCCACCAGAAGGTCGTCGAAGAAGCGCCAGCACCCGGCTTGAGCCCGGAACTGCGCCGGGCCATGGGCGAAGCCGCCGTGCGTTCGGCCCAGGCCATCGGCTACGTCGGTGCCGGCACCGTGGAGTTTTTGCTGGACGCCCGTGGTGAGTTCTTCTTCATGGAGATGAACACCCGCCTGCAGGTCGAGCACCCGGTCACCGAAGCCATCACCGGCCTCGATCTGGTGGCGTGGCAGATTCGCGTGGCCCGTGGCGAAGCATTGCCCATGACCCAGGATCAGGTGCCGCTGGTTGGTCATGCGATTGAAGTGCGGCTGTATGCCGAAGACCCGGGCAACGACTTCCTGCCGGCCACCGGACGCCTGGAGCTGTACCGCGAATCGTCGCCGGGCGCGGGTCGGCGGGTGGACAGCGGCGTCGAAGAAGGCGACGAGATTTCCCCGTTCTATGACCCGATGCTCGGCAAGCTGATTGCCTGGGGTGAGGACCGAGAACAGGCCCGTCTGCGCCTGTTGAGCATGCTCGATGAGTTCGCCATTGGCGGCCTGAAGACCAACATCAACTTTTTGCGCCGGATCATTGCCCATCCCGCGTTTGCCGCGGCGGAACTGGATACCGGTTTCATCCCGCGCTATCAGGAACAGTTGCTGCCGGCTCCTGCGGACCTGAGCGATGAGTTCTGGCACGCCGCCGCCCAGGCTTTTGCGCAGAGCCAGCCCGATGCGGCGCGCGGTGATGACCCCAGTTCGCCATGGGCGATCGGCAATGGCTTGCGGGCCGGATTGCCGGCGCAAGTCACCCTTCACCTGGCCTGCGAAGGCCAGGATCGCGCCCTGACACTGGGCGCATCCCAGATCCGCAGCGCGCAGCTCAAGGGCGAACATCTGTTGACCGAGCACGACGGCGTGCGCCGCCAGCATCGGGCGATTCGCCGAGGCAATCTGGTGTATCTGCAATGGGAAGGTGAACTGCACCGCATCGAGCCGTACGACCCGATCAGCGCGGTCGAGGCCAGCCACAGCCACCAGGGCGGACTGACCGCGCCCATGAACGGCAGCATCGTGCGGGTATTGGTGGAGGCCGGGCAAACGGTCGAAGCCGGCGCGCAACTGGTGGTGCTGGAAGCGATGAAGATGGAGCACAGTATCCGCGCGCCCCATGCCGGGGTGATCAAGGCGCTGTATTGCCAGGAAGGCGAGATGGTCAGCGAAGGCAGTGCGTTGGTGGAACTGGAAGAGGCATGAAATGAAGATCGGCCCTGCGCTGTGCGAGGGCCGATCTGACTAGAATTTAGCGGTTGCCTGCACCACCACGCCGATGATTCGGCACTCGTCGGTGAACAGGGCTTTGGGGTACGTCGGATTGAGCGGAACCAGATAACGCTCCCCGCCCTCCTCGATCAACTTGCGAAAAATCGCCTCGTGGCTGCTCGGCCACTGGGCGATCACCAGTTTGCCGGGTTCGGCCTGGACGTCCGGGTCGACAAGGATAAGCATGCCCTCGGCAATGCTAAGGCCGCTGGGCGCCGTCATCGCATCCCCCGCCACCGTCAGCCAGAACGCCGCGCCACGGGCGTGATAGTCGGACAGCTCGAAACGGTACTGGCCCCGTTCGCCATCACGCACTTGCGTCGTCTGCTGCCAATCGCTGACCGGGTAGCGAAAGTACGGGTTGTACTTTTGCGTCAGGGGCATTGCCTCGTCCGGGGCATCCGAGGGTTCGCGAATCACCAGCGCCACTTCGAGAAAGTCCATGCCCAGTGCCTTGAGCACACGGTTCATATCCTCGATGCCCGGTTCGCGTCGTTTGTTGAGCCAGTGCCCAACGCCGCCCTGGGACATCCCGAGGCGCTCGGCGAGCACTTCCTGAGTGACTTTGAGTTCACTCATCTTGGCCTTGACCAATTCAATCCATTTATCCATGTGCGGCACGATACGTGGTGGGCTCCGACCATCAAAACACAAAATGTAGTATTTAAATTATGGTCACAAATACAGATCGTACTAGGATGGCTTCACGGATCTGAACCTATCACTGAGCTTGCCATCACCATGACCCATTCCCTTGACGACTTGCCTGATATGCAAATTGACACGTCACTCACCTCTCCTCAGGGTTGCGCGGCCGCCCAGCGCGCGCTGGACTACTACCTGAAACCGGCCGCAGCGCAAGAAGCAGGCGAAGTGCGCTTCTTTGAGGTAAACCCGAATGTCACCAACGAGGAGGCGCTGGTCCGTGCCTCGGACCTGTTGCGCTGTGCCGCCGCCACGGCCTATGAATCGGCCAGCCAATTGCAGGGGACGCCCCGGGACCTGGCGTTTTCGGCGGTGCACATGATCGACATGGCCAAGGCGTTGGTAGACCGATCCCTGGAGAGGCATCAGAGCATCTGAAGCAAAGGCGCACGAAGAGGACGGAACGAATTTTCCGCTCGCAATGATTAAATCCCTTGACTCTTAAATGAGAATGATTATTATTGCATCAACTGATCGCGAGATCAGTCGATGGGCCAAGGGACCTTAGGTCGGACTCTTGGACTGTCTCCTCATCAGGCTAATCACGGTTTTTGACCCGGCTTTTTGCCGGGTCTTTTTTTGTCAGTTTTCTGGCTGACTTCTTCAGGCCATGAAGTCTTCGGGTGCTGCAAATCAGTGACGCGGATGTGATGAAAAGATTATTCGCCGACAGGAAAGACCGTTTATCAACACGGCACGGTTATGGCAAATAGCACTTGAGAATCAATTGCACAGTCTCTAAGCTGCGTTGGCGTCAAGGAGGACGCCCCCACGCTCTAACCCTCTGATTTCATTCACCTCACTGCATAAATCCGGCCATTCGTGCTCGTGGTTTTCAATGCCTGCGCCAAGCCACCGGTGAAACGTTTTTTCTTCGCTGTCAGCCCCTTCTCTTGCGTGTAAAGTAGCCGCCATAAATCCAAATCAGGAAACCTGACCGTGGCTAAATCCTCCCTCGATATTTCTGCCAATTTCGACAGCGGCAACATCCAGGTCATCGACATCAGCGACCCGCTCAAACCGTTGCTGGCCATCCGCCCGGATACCCGCAGCCCACACTTTCAATGGTTCCATTTCAAGGCCAGCGGCCTGCACGTCGGCCAGGAGCACTGGTTTCGCCTCAACAACGCCAGCCAGTCTTCCTACAACAAGGCCTGGGACGGCTATCAGGCGGTGGCTTCCTACGATCACGTCAACTGGTTTCGTGTGCCGACGATCTTCGAAGGCGACTGCCTGCGCTTCTGCCTCGAAGCCACGCAGACCCACGCCTGGTTCGCCTATTTCGAACCCTACAGCCGCGGACGCCACGATTGGTTGATCGAGCAGGCACTGACCAAGGCGGGCACCGAGTTGCTGGCGACCGGCAAGAGCGTCGAAGGCCGTGACATTCAACTGCTGCGCAAGGGCTCGGGAGCCGAAGGCCGGCGCAAGGTGTGGATGATTGCCCAGCAACACCCTGGTGAACACATGGCCGAGTGGTTCATGGAAGGCGTGATCGAACGCCTGGAGCACCACGACGATCCGGTCCTGGACAAACTGCTGGCCAGCGCCGACCTGTACCTGGTGCCGAACATGAACCCGGATGGCGCGTTCCACGGCCACCTGCGCACCAACGCCATGGGCCAGGACCTGAACCGCGCCTGGCAAAGCGCCAGCCCGGAAATCAGCCCGGAGGTGTTCTTCGTTCAGCAGCAGATGGAAAAGTACGGCGTCGACCTGTTCATCGACGTTCACGGTGACGAGGAAATCCCCCACGTGTTCACCGCCGCTTGCGAAGGCAACCCTGGCTACACGCCGCGCATCGAAAAACTCGAAGAGCAGTTCCGCAGCCACCTGAAAAAAACCACCAAGGACTTCCAGACCAAGTACGGCTACACCCGGGACGAGCCGGGCCAGGCCAACATGACCCTGGCCTGCAACAGTGTCGGCCAGAAGTACGACTGCCTGTCGCTGACCCTGGAAATGCCGTTCAAGGACCATGACGACCACCCCAACCCGGTCACTGGCTGGTCGGGCAAGCGCTCCAAGCAGTTGGGCAAGGATGTGTTGACCACCGTGGCCGAGATGGTCGATAGCCTGCGTTGAAATCCTGTGGGAGCGAGTTCGCTCGCTCCCACACGGGCCGGCACTCAGCCGCGATCCTTACCCCTCAACATGCTGTCCAGCACATCATCACGGCGTACCCAGGCGTGGAACAGCGCCGCCGCCAGATGCAGCAACACCGTCAAGAACAGCAGATACGCCAGGTACCCGTGGGCCTTGCGCAAAAACGCGAACACCTGCGCGTTGGCCGCTACGATCGAAGGCAATTGCAATGAACTGCCGAGCATCACCGGCTCGCCCGACGCCGAAATCATCGCCCAGCCCAACAGCGGCAAAACCAACATCAAGACGTAAAGCATTACGTGGGACGCTTTCGCCGCCAGCACTTGCCAGCCCGGCAGGTCCGCCGGCAGTGGCGGCTGCCGGGTGGAAAAGCGCACCGCCAGACGCACGATCGCCAGCAGCAGAATCGCCACGCCCAACGGTTTGTGCAGGTGGATCAGCCATTCATGGCGTTCCGAGACCGAGGCGACCATGCCCGCACCGATGAACAGCATGGCGATGATCATCAGCGCCATCAGCCAGTGCAGCAGGCGCGCCAGTGGAGCGAAATGGTTGGGTTGAGTGCTCATTGCTGGGCCTCCTGTTTGGCGGCGGGCAATTGGCTGACTTCGCTGGTGCGACGCAGGTAGGAATTGGAATAACCGGCAGAACGCGCGGCCAGCAGCGGATCGTCGGACGCTTCGATGCCGGCGGGCAACACCAGCGGGTCATAGTTGATGTCGCGGCACTCGCCGCTCAGTTGCGGCTGGGTCTTTTCCAGCACCAGGGTGCCGGCGTTCAGCACCTTGCGCCCTGCGGGCCAGACCTTGGTGGCGTCGTTCACCGGATCACCGGGGTCGGCCAAGGTGATCAGCAACTGCCAACGCAACGGACCTGCGTTGATGCGCTGCACCAGGTCCTTGTCCAGATAGTCGGTGCCCTCCGGCGCCGTTGCCCCCGGTGCATCCTGGGCCACCGGCACCATGTTCCAGCGCACGGCCTGCCGCTGCCCGGCGGCATTGACCAGATAAAACGCGTTGACGCTGTTATAGGTCTCGGTCGCATAGCTGGCCGACGGCTTGGCAGTCTTGACCCAGGCCAGGAACGCCGCGGCTTCCGGGTGCGAACCGAAGAACGCCGGCACCGCAGCCGGGTCCGGTTTGCCGGTGGAGGGCAGCGGCGACTGGGCCTGCTGCAACTGGTAGAACGCTTCGGGCGTGGCCACCGGG
>NZ_LYVP01000020.1 GCF_001984065.1 Pseudomonas sp. KK4 | reverse complement strand
CCGCCATGGAAAAAGGCATCGCCAGCGTCAAGGCCAACGGCCCGACCAAGGTGATCAAGGACAAGACGCTGCCGGTGCTTTGAAACGTCGACAGATCGCAGCCTTCGGCAACACCTGCAGGGCTGCGATCTGTTGATCCTGAGCTAAACCTCTACAGGCACCGACAGCTTCGGGCTCCCCAGGCCATGGGTCTTGGAATCAAAAAACCGCAACTCAACCCCCGTCCCGTCGAACACCTTCGCGTAATGCCGCTTCTGATGCTGGATGAACGCCTTGCTGCGCGGATAAATCGAGATCGCCGCCACCTTTGGTTTCGCCAGGCGCAGCGCGTGCACGATATGACTGTCCTGCTCACCCAACGCATGCCCGAAAATGCACAAGCCGTCGCCGTGGCCCAGCAGCTGCTCATAGCAGAACGACAGGTAATCCGAACTGCGAATGGTCTTGAGCTTGTCCGCACTCGGCCCTTCGTTGACAAACAGCGGCACGTCGTCGAGGGTCTTGATGGTGTTGTTGATGGCGAAATTGCCCAGCAACGTACCCTCGGTCGACATCAGCCGGCGCGCGGTGCCGTCCTGGTTGCGCACCAGGTGCAACCCGCCGTGCAGGTACAGCAAACGGGTCTTGTCTGTAGCGCTGGCGCTCAGATCGAAGGCCGGTTCGGCGCCCCCGAACAGGTCACTGATCGCATCCGGTCGATGCTGGATGGCCCAGTGATTGAGCAGGTCGTAATTGGTGGTGAACACCGTCCGATATGAGCACAGCTCCTCACTGATGGTCGCCAGGCTCGACGCTTGCACCAGCCGCCATGGGATGTGCACCGCGTGCACGGTGTTGATGAGCGCTTCCTTGATCGCGTAGTACCGATTGCGCGGCGCGGCCGAACTGACCGCCAGGGCTTTGTTGACCCGACTGGTGGTCTTCAGCGCGCTCAACACCTGCTCGAAACTGCGGGTCTGCATGGCCTCGAACACGCTCAGCTCGGAAGGGCTCAGCGGCTTTTCTTCAACCGTGCGCGCGTTCTCGAACAGCGAGTCATAACCAAAGTCATCCCACACCGCCCGACTGGCGCCATTACCCACCAGCAAGCCGCCGAACGCAGCGCTGGCGCGCAAGGCGTTCCAGTCTTCAAGGTGGGCATCGACATCCTGGAAATCGGTCATTGCGGTCAAAGTCTCAAAGCGAAAGGTGTGGTGGGGCGGCGACTTTATCACGGCGAGCCAGGAGATTTTCCGTCGCAGGTTTCAACCCGCCACGACTCGGGAGAACAACGCTATGCTGCGCCCTTGCCTGAGCCGACATCGCCGAGCCCTCCCATGCTGCAAAAAAGCCTGATCCGCCGCCTCGACCTGATCACCCTGCAACTGTTCGTCGCCGTCCACGAAGAAGGCACCTTGACCCGTGCCGCTGCGCGGGAGGCGATTGCGGTGTCGGCGGCGAGCAAGCGGTTGATGGAGTTGGAGGAGGCGTTGGGCATCAGTCTGTTTGTGCGTCAGGCCAAGGGCATGACGTTGACGCCGGCGGGGGAGACGTTGCTGCACCATGCGCGGCAGATGTTGTTCAACGTCGAGAAGATGGGGCTGGAGCTGGGCGAGCACAGTCACGGTGTGCGCGGCTATGTGCGGATGCTGGCCAATCTGTCGGCGATCATTCAGTTTTTGCCGGAGGATTTGCGGGATTTTTCCGAGCGACATCCGCAGGTCAAGACCGATCTTGAAGAACGGCCCAGTGCCGGGGTGATTCAAGGGGTGCTCGATGGCGTGGCGGATCTGGGGATCTGCTCCAGCGACAGTGACATCAAGGGCCTGCACAGCGTGCTGTACCGTCAGGACAAGCTGATGGTGCTGATGCTGCCAGATCATCCGCTGGCCGGCCGTTCGAGCGTGGCGTTCGCCGATACGCTGGACAGCGATTATGTCGGGTTGCACGCGGCCAGCTCGATCAACATGCGCACCCACGCGGCGGCGCGCGAGGCGGGCAGGGTGTTGCGGGTGCGCATACATGTGCCGGGGTTCGATGCGATGTGTCGGATGATCCAGGCCAACATGGGGATTGGCGTGTTGCCGCAGCGGGCCTATGAGTTGTTTGGCCGGGCGTTGGGCTTGCACGCGGTGCCGTTGACCGATGACTGGTCGGATCGGGCGTTGATTCTGGTGGTGCGCGATGAGGCGTTGTTGTCGCCGGTGAGTCGGATGTTGTTTGAGGATTTGCGGGGGCAGGCCTGAAAATTCTCGATTGGATTCACCGGCCTCTTCGCGGGCAAGCCCGCTCCCACAGGGTTTTGCGGTGATACAGAGGTTGCGAACGACATAGATCACTGTAGGAGCGGGCTTGCCCGCGATGGCGGCCTGAAGGCCGTGATGATTTCGGAAGCGTTCGCATTTCGCGAACGCCCGTTGCCAACTGAAGGTTGGATTCCTCGTGCTCCCGTCCTCTAGCCTTGGCCCATATTCCAAGAACAACTAGAGGTACCCCGCGATGACTGCCCCCCTCAGTGCGATCAAGGTGATCGAGATCGGCACGCTGATCGCCGCGCCGTTCGCTGCGCGCATGCTGGCCGAATTCGGCGCCGAGGTGATCAAGATCGAAACCATGGGCCAGGGCGATCCCCTGCGCAAATGGCGCAAACTGCACGAAGGCACCTCGTTGTGGTGGTACCTGCAATCGCGCAACAAGAAATCCCTGGCGCTGAACCTCAAATCCCCCGAAGGCATCGAACTGGTCAAGCAACTGGCGACCAGCGCCGACGTGCTGATCGAAAACCTGCGCCCCGGTGCCTTGGAAAAACTCGGCCTGGGCTGGGACGTGCTGCACGCACTCAACCCCAACCTGACCCTGGTGCGCATCTCCGGCTACGGCCAGACCGGCCCCTATCGTGATCGTCCTGGGTTCGGCGCCATTGGCGAGGCCATGGGCGGCATCCGCTACACCACCGGTACCCCGGGCTCGCCGCCGGCGCGGGTCGGCGTGAGCCTCGGCGATTCGCTGGCGTCGTTGCACGCGGTGATCGGTGCGCTGATGTCGCTGCTGCGGGTCAAGACCGGGCAGGGCGTCGGCCAGATCGTCGACGTGTCCCTGGCCGAAAGCGTGTTCAACGTCATGGAAAGCCTGGTGCCGGAATACGACATGCTCGGCCATGTGCGTGAGCGTACTGGCGGTGCCTTGCCGGGCATCGCGCCATCCAACACCTACCTCACGGCCGATGGCGCCTACGTGGTGATCGCCGGCAACAGCGACCCGATCTATCGCCGCCTGATGATCACCATCGGCCGCACGGATCTGGCCGAAGCGCCGGAATTTGCCCACAACGATGGCCGTGCGGCCCAGAGCAACCTGCTCGACGCGGCGATTACCCACTGGACCAGCAGCCTGCCGATCGACGACGTACTGGCGGCACTGCAAGCCGCTGAGGTACCAGCCGGGCGCATCTATTCAGTGGCCGACATCGTGGCCGACCCGCACTATCAGGCGCGCAACATGCTGCTCAACGCCGAGTTGCCCGGCGGCGTCACGGTGAAAATGCCAGGCATCGTGCCGAAACTCTCGGACACCCCCGGCGGCGTGAACTGGTCGGGGCCCGGCCTTGGCCAGCACACCGACGGCATCCTCGCGCAATTGGGCCTGACCGTGGCCGACATCGAACGCCTGAAAGTCGAAGGAGTGGTGCAATGATCACTGATTATTCCGACAGCCTGATCGTGCAGGAAGTCTCCCCGCGCGACGGCTTGCAGATCGAGCCGACCTGGGTCGAGACCGTCGACAAGATCGCCCTGATCGATCAACTGTCCCTGGCCGGGTTCAGCCGCATCGAGGGTGGTTCGTTCGTGTCGCCCAAGGCCATTCCGGCACTGCGCGATGGCGAGTTGGTGTTCAAGGGCATCACCCGCCAACCGGGGGTGATCTACGTTGCCTTGATTCCCAATCTCAAAGGCGCGCAGCGGGCACTGGCCTGCAGCGCCGATGAGCTGAACCTGGTGATGTCCGCCAGCCAGACGCACAACCTGGCCAACATGCGCATGCGCTGTGAAGACTCGCTGGCGGCGTTCGGCGAGATCGTGCATTTCGTGCAAGGTTCGAAGGTGCGACTCAACGCCAGCATCGCCACCACCTTTGGCTGCCCGTTCGAAGGCAAGATCGATGAAGACCGCGTGCTGCAGATCGTCGAGGCCTATCAGGAGCTGGGCATCCAGGGCATCACCCTGGCCGACACCACCGGCATGGCCAACCCGCGTCAGGTCGATCGCTTGGTACGGCGAGTGTTGCAGCGGGTGTCGCCAGCGGACCTGACCTTGCACTTCCACAACACCCGCGGCCTTGGCCTGTGCAATGTGTTGGCGGCCTACGAGGCCGGTGCCCGGCGTTTTGATGCGGCACTGGGCGGGCTTGGCGGTTGCCCGTTTGCGCCGGGGGCGTCGGGCAATATTTGCACCGAAGACCTGGTCAACTTGTGCGATGAAGTCGGCATTCATACCGGGATCGATCTGCCGCTTTTGTTGAAGCTGTCCCGGGGATTACCCGCATTGCTGGGCCACGACGTGCCCGGTCAATTGGCCAAGGCCGGCCGCAATTGCGATTTGCACCCGGTGCCCTCCTGACCCTTGTGGGAGCGGGCTTGCTCGCGAATACGGTCTGGCATTCAGCAGTGATGTCGACCCAGACGCCGCCTTCGCGAGCAAGCCCGCTCCCACAATAAAAGCACTCTCAACCAGACAACAAAAACAAACGGACACCCCACGGGAAGTCCGCCTGGAGAAAACGCAATGAGCCTCAATACCTTGGAGGCCGGGGTGAGCCCGGCCGTCAATCACGATGAAGAAAAAGCCCTGGTCAGCAAAGTCGCCTGGCGCTTGATGCCGCTGATTATGGTCTGCTACCTGTTCGCCTTCTTCGACCGCATCAACATCAGCTTCGCCAAGTTCCAGCTGCAGACCGACCTGAGCCTGAGCGACACCGCCTACGGCCTCGGCGCCGGGCTGTTCGTGGTCGGTTACGTGATTTTCGAAGTGCCCAGCAACATGATGCTGTACAAGGTCGGCGCCCGCCGCTGGATCGCCCGGATCATGATGTCCTGGGGCCTGGCCACCGCGCTGATGGTGTTCGTCAACAGCGAATGGCAGTTCTACGTCCTGCGGTTCGTGATCGGTGCCATGGAGGCCGGTTTTGCCCCGGGCGTGCTGTATTACCTGACGCTGTGGTTCCCGCAGCACTACCGTGGGCGGATCACGTCGATGCTGTTCCTGGCATCGGCCTTTGCGGGGTTGGTGGGGGCGCCGTTCTCTGGTCTGGTGCTGCAACACCTCGACGGTTTCATGGACATGCGCGGCTGGCACTGGCTGTTCCTGCTCGGCGGTGTGCCATGCATCGGTCTCGGCTTGCTGGTGCTGACGCTGCTCAAGGACCGCATCGAAGACGCCCATTGGCTGACGCCGTCGGAAAAGGCGCTGCTGGCCAGTCGCATCGCGCACCATGAACCGCACAAGAGCGGTGGTTCGCTGCTCGCTGCCTTGAGGATTCCAGGGTTCCTGACCCTGGGCCTGATCTACTTCCTGATCCAGGTGGCGTCCTACGGCTTGAACTTCTGGGCACCGCAGCTGATTCGCAGCGCCGGTACCGAAAGCCCGGTGATGATCGGTCTGCTGACGGCCATCCCTTACATCTGCGGGGCGATCAGCATGGTGGTGATCGGTCGCCTGTCCGATGCAACGGGTGAGCGGCGCAAGTTCGTGGCCGGGTTGGTGGTGGCCGGTGCGATCGGTTTCTTCTGTGCAGGGATCTTCGCCAACCACACGACGTTCCTGATTGTGGCGCTGGGCTTGCTCGGTGCCGGGATCATCGCCTGCATCCCGAGCTTCTGGACCCTGCCGCCGAAACTGCTGGCCGGTGCCGGCGCGGGGGCTGCGGGCGGCATCGCGGTGATCAATACCCTGGGCCAGTTCGGCGGCATCGTCAGCCCGGTCATGGTCGGCCGCATCAAGGACCTGACCGGCAGCACCACCCCGGCGCTTTACGTCATCGGCGTCTGTGCACTGATCGCCGCGGCGCTGCTGATGTGGGGCCTGCCGCAGAAGCTGCGCACGCTGGACAAGTTTTAACGGATCGCAAGTCGCGCCAGTTTCTGCAGGGACCACGCATCCCGGCAGGGGCTGGCGCAGCCTGCGACCAGGGTGCTGAAACTGGCGGCGCCGGATCAATCGCTTTCGCGAGCAAGCCCGCTCCCACAATGGATTGGTGTACGCCAATCCATTGTGGGAGCGGGCTTGCTCGCGAAGAGGCACTGACAATCACCCCCCCATCTGTCACCCATTCCCTCCACCCGCAGTCGACGATGCTTTAGCTGGCATTGATGCGAACTCATCAACATCTAGCCAGGTTGTTCACACAGTCTTCTGACCGGCGTTCACCCATTGGATGATGGAAGGCGACGGGTATGAAATATTCGGAGTATTTGAAGCCGGTCCTGGCGAACACGATAAGGAATCAAGTAGGGATGATCAGGCATGATCCATTCGCGGGTACCGGGCAAGCGTCCTTCACGGCCCGTTGCAGGAAATCGGGCGAGATGTTCGACGCTGGCGAGAACTGCTCGGACAAAATCTGCTGCAGCTTTTGGATTATCGGTTGCAATGTACGCAGCTTCGTCATCCAGATTTCTTGATGCTGTACGCAGCCACTCAACCCGCATTGGCAATCCATTTGTCTGCGATGGCGTTCACTTCCTCCTGCGTCGCGAAGTCTCCCGCATCGGCCTCTTTCAATGCCTTCTGAATTTCTTCGATTTGCCACGCTTCACGGGCCAGGTATTCACGTAGGGCATCAACGGCCAAAAATGATTTGCTGCGGCCTGTCGCTTTTGAAAGATTAGCGAGCGTGTTGGCGATATCGTCGGGTACGCGCAGAGACATGACTGACATGGCGGTCTCGATGTAGTTGTTTGTAATACAACATACTACACCGTGCTCGGCGGGGAAGAGCTGTCCTTTCATCTGTCGAGATCTTCCAGTTCAAATTTATTGACCTGATATAGACTGGCCACCATTCCCCACACAGTTCAAAAGGACGTCCCATGACCCCATCGCTGCTGATGGCCGTTCTCGCCTCGGGCTTTATCTATGGCATTACTCCAGGACCCGGTGTGCTGGCGGTGTTCGGCATTGGTGCGGCCCATGGGCGGCGGGCGGGGGCGGGTTTTTTGTGCGGGCATTTGCTGGGGGATGTGGTGTGGTGCAGCACCGCGCTGGTGGCGATTGTCGGGGCGCGGGAGATCGGCAGCACGGCGTTCGATGTGCTGGGCGTGCTCAGTGGGCTGTATCTGTTCTGGCTCGGCTGGCGGGCGGTGCGGGCGCGGCGCAACAGTGACGCCGCCCCCCAGGGGCCGGCGCGGCAGCCGTTCTGGCACGGCATCCTGTTTGGCCTGACCAACCCCAAGGCTTACCCGGTGGCGGTGGCGACCTTTACCGCGCTGCTGTCGAGTCGCGCCGAGTTGCTGACCTGGTCGATGCTGCCCTGGCTGATCCTGCTGAGCTTCGTCGGTGGCCTTTTCGCCTACGCTATTCTCATTGGCATTGTCGGGGCGCGGCGGGTGCGTACCTTGTATCAACGCCATGAATTGGCGATCACTCGCCTGTGCGGGGTGATGTTCATCGGCTTCGCCATCAATGCCCTGGCGCATGCATTGCCGGGGCTGGTGACGAACAAGGCTTGAAGCTGATTGCAGGGTTGCATCAGTGCTGTAGATAAGGTCAGGGATGTTTTCTTTTCGCGGCATCGTTCGGACACGCTTTGGGCACCATGACCACCAGAAATTCCGCTCCGTTGGCGAGCTACATCGACCTCTTGCTGGACGCCGTTTGCGCAGTCGACAAACAGGGTCGCTTCGTATTTGTCAGTGCCGCCTGCGAGCGCATTTTCGGCTACACCCCCGACGAGTTGATCGGCCGGCAGATGATCGATCTGGTGCACCCGGCCGATCGCCAGCGCACCCTCGATGCCGCGCGGGAAATCATGGATGGCGAACCCAAGCTGAATTTCGAGAACCGCTACCTGTGCAAGGATGGCCGGGTGGTGAACATCCTGTGGTCGGCGCGTTGGTCCGAAGTTGATCAACTGCGCATCGCCGTGGCCCGGGACATTACCGAGCGCAAGCAGGCCGAGTCGCGGCAGGCGGCACTCTATGCAATTTCAGAGGCGGCCCATGCGGCGGAGGACTTGCTGGCGCTGTTCAAACGCATCCACATGATCATCGGTGAGTGGCTGCCGGCGCTGAATTTTTCCGTGGCGCTGTATGACGAACACTGCGCGCAGCTCAATTTCCCCTATCACGTCGACGACCACGAGCCGCAGCCAGAACAGCCCGGCACCATCACCGGGCGCCTGTGTGCCGAAGTCATCAACACCGGCCTGCCGATTCTGCTGAACCCGGACCAGGAGGCGCCGCGCATTGGTTACGAAACACTGTTCACCGGGCAGAACGCACCCTGCTGGCTGGGGGTACCGCTGAACTCGCAAAACGGCACCATTGGCGCGTTGATCGTCAAAAGCATCCCGGGCGGCGAGCGTTACACCGAGCAGGATAAAGAACTGTTGCAGTATGTCTGTGCCCAGGTCGCCACGGCGATCGAACGCAAGCAATTGCACGCGCGGCTGCAACGCATGGCCCAGTACGACCAGTTGACCCAACTGCCCAATCGCGAGCTGTTGCGGGATCGGCTCAAGGCTGCGTTGCAATCGGCGCAGGCCGCCAGTGGGCGTATGGCGCTGCTGTACGTCGACCTGGATCGCTTCAAGGAGGTCAACGACACCCACGGCCATGGGGTCGGGGACATGCTGTTGCAAACCGTGGCCAACCGACTCAAGGGCTGCGTGCGGGAAACCGACACCGTGGCGCGCATCGGCGGGGACGAGTTCGTGGTGTTGCTGCACAGCATCCACGCCTCGGGCGACGCCGAATGCGTGGCAGGGAAAATCCGTCAGGTGCTGGCCCAACCCTTGCGGTTGGACGGGCATAACCTGCACATCCAGCCAAGCATCGGCGTGGCGCAATACCCGGAAAATGGCACCGAGGAAAAGCAACTGTTCAGGCATGCCGACGAGGCCATGTATACCGCCAAGCGCGCGCATCACGTGCGTCTTCTCTGAATATTTGACTGCCGTTCGTCGCAGCGCCTGACGATTTTTCTAAACCTTTTGGCATGGGCAAATTCAGAATCTATGCGGGCTCAAGCACCCGCGCTCATTCCCAAGAGGTAAACAATCATGCCTAACTCAAGAAACTCCAACTCGGGAAACTTCGCCAACGATCGAACCAAGGCCTCTGAAGCCGGTCGCAAAGGTGGGAAAACCACCACCACGACTGTCGACAAAGAGCCTAAAACCGATATGGGCCGCAAGCCTGCTCAGAAGTCGAAGTAATGGTTTCAGGTGGTTTTGATTGAGAAACGGGGGCGAAAGCTCCCGTTTGACTATGAAGAGGAGGGCGCGACCATGAAGCCCATGGCCACCCGTTTTCGCAACAGCGTTTTTGTCATGTTACTGGGACTGTGTGCCAACACCGCGTTCGCCCAGACGCCCACAGAATTCATCAACGATGCTTCAGCCCAGGGCATCGCCGAGATCGAAGCCAGTCGCCTGGCGCATCAGAAGTCCGAATCCAAAGAGGTCAAGGATTACACCATTGTGGTGATCAACGACCGCACCACCGCCAACCAGCACCTGGCGAAAATCGCCAAACAACTGGACTTGCCGGTGGCCCCGCGGGAAGAGGTGGTGGACAAGGCCAAGGCCTTGATGCCCCAGGTTATGGAAGGCACCAACTTCGACGAGGCCTACGCCGCCAGTCAGGTGAAAACCACCCAGGAGGCCATCGAGCAACTTCAGCAAACGGCGCAGACCACCGACGTGCCGCAGATCAAGGCGTTCGCTGAAGAAACCCTGCCCAAGCTGCACAATCACCTGCAGATGGCCAAGGCGTTGCAGGCCAGTCGCTAAGTTACGTATGTGAACAGGAACGGCGCGAGACTTCTGTCACGCGCCGTTTTTTTTCATCTCAGCACTGGTCCAGACGTGGCTTGTTATTGCCCTGCGGCTGCAAGCCTTCGAGGTTGAACACTTCGTTTTCGCCCATGGCCCGGTAGTGTTTGCGCAGCGCTTCCAACTGCTTGAGATCCAGCGCCTCCAGCCCGAGCATGGCGTTTTGCGCTTCCTTGCTCACGCGTAGAAGTTCATCGATTTTCAAGTGCAGGATGTCAGTGTCGCGGTTTTGCGTGTTCTGGATCAGGAATACCATCAGGAAGGTGATGATGGTGGTCGAGGTATTGATGATCAGTTGCCAAGTGTCATTGAACCCGAAGATCGGCCCGCTCAACCCCCACAGGAAGATCAGAATGATCGCCCCCATGAACGTCGTGGGACTGCCGGCCCACAGGGCGAGTTTCTGCGCGACTTTTGCGAACTTCATGGCCGTGTTCCTTATAAGAGAGTGCTTGAGTTTCAGACACTGACGGCGCGCTGAAAATTTCACTTACATTTACCCGTTCGTTGAGAAAAGCCCGCATTGGCCATGGGTTAACATGTTCAGGCATCCACGACAGGAGAACGCAATGAGTTGGTCTGCCAAGCAATACGTCGCTTTTGAAGATGAACGCACCCGCCCGGCCCGTGATCTGCTGGCGGCGATTCCCATGACCGAGGTGCGTTCAGCCGTCGACATTGGCTGCGGTCCCGGTAACTCGACCGAGTTGCTGGTGGAGCGTTTTACCGGGGCGACGGTGCGGGGGCTGGACAGTTCGGCCGATATGATCGAGGCCGCGCGCAAGCGCTTGCCGCAGGTGCAGTTCGATATCGCCGACATCGACACCTGGCGTGACAGTGGGCCTTTTGATGTGATTTTTGCCAATGCGGTGTTGCAGTGGGTGCCGGATCACGCCTCATTGCTGCCTGCTCTGGTAGACAAGCTCGCGCCCGGGGGCAGCCTGGCCGTTCAGATGCCGGACAACCTCGGTGAGCCGTCGCACCGCTTGATGCGCGAAGTCGCGGCGGCGGGGCCTTGGGCCCAGAAGCTTGCTGGCGCTGCCGGACAGCGGACCGAGATGGCCGATGCCAGCGGTTACTACTCAATCCTCAAAGCCTGCTGCACCCGCGTGGATGTGTGGCGTACCACCTACCATCATCCGCTGGCGGGCGGTGCGTCGGGCGTAGTCGAGTGGTTCAAGGGCAGCGGTCTGCGGCCGTTCCTCGATCCGCTGGATGAGGCGGAGCGGGCGCACTATCTGAAGCAGTATCTGGCGGCCATCGAGCAGGCTTATCCAGCGCTGGCCGACGGCTCGGTGTTGCTGCCGTTTCCGCGGTTGTTTCTGGTGGCGACGCGCTGAGATGAAAAAGGGACAGCGCTCAACTGTCCCTTTTCTTTGCGCGCCGGGCGCTCAAGTATTCAAAGGCAAATGAAGCAAAGCCGAACAACCCGATCATTGAAATGATCATGATTCCCAACTCTGAACTGTCCATGGCGATCTCGCGGTGAAGGGGGAGACGCGAGGATAAGGCATCCGTTTGCGGGCTCAACGCCTGGCTATGGCTTCTTTACGGGTGGGTGAAGATCGTTACGCAAACTATACGAGGGGCGTTCAACGCTGTACCGCGACCAGCATCATCATCGGTCGCTCCCGCTCTTCGGCCAGCGCTGGCAGCGCCGTTAGTTCTGCGCCTGTGGGGCCCCATTCGTTGACATGCTGGATGCTGAAACCGGCGGCAATCAAGGTATTGAGCAAGGTGCCAATGGTGCGAGGTCCACGACTTTCAGGCCTTGCATCCGTGGCAGCATTGCCTGAAGGGCAGGCCATTCCGGGCCGGCGGCGAGGCCGTTGATGGAGCGGGCCATTTGGCTGTAGCCCTGGAAGAAGTCAGGGTTGTGGTAGATGTTTTGTGTCATGACTTAGGCTTTGTAGAGATCGTTCGACATGTGTTTTGACGCCGCAACCTGTGTGGGAGCGAGCCTGCTCGCGAAGACGGAGTGTCAATCGACACTGATGTTGGCTGACACACCGTCTTCGCGAGCAAGCCCGCTCCCACAGGGTGTCGGTTGCGTCAGGAAAATTTTGTATCCATTCCAGTGCTTCATTAAGTTTCTGCGTAAAAACGCCGTGTGGGTCTGTTGGTGTCTAGCTGCAAACACTTTTCAGCTCTGCTGCAACACCTTGAGCGCAGCTGATGCCAGAAAGCCTGAACGACTTTTCTCTTCGGGATGATGCAGCACGTATTCATCAATCCTATTGAGCAAGTAACCCGGCAGTGTGATGTTCAGCTTCTGCGCCTTGCCAAGATATTTGGTCACGTCGATGTCCACCAAGGCCCACGCACATCCCGCATATTTCGGGTTGGCCGCGTGCAAGGTCACCTTATTGGCGGGGGGGATCGGAGAACCGTCTTCGGCCAGAATCTCGAAATGCCCTTCGATAGCTTCCCGAGCCATGGCCATCGCGTCATCCAGATCTTCCCCGGCAGAAAAACATCCCGGAATGTCAGGGACTTCCACTCCCCAGGCGTCCTCGTCGCCGCCCATTGAAATCGCAATCGGGTAAAGCATGATCGTTGTCCTCCCAGGACTCAGCGCATCGAACTCGTCAGAGCAGCGCCTGTTGCAAAATACTGATGGCCGTTTTCTTGAGCAGATCCTTTTTTGGATGGGGAACCGTCACCAGCCCGGGCTTGATCGGATGCTTGAAGTGATGGTGGCTGCCCCTGATGCGCACCAAATACCAGCCGTCTGCAATGAGTTGGCTTATCAAAAATCGGCTATTCACAACACCTCCTTGTGGTGTGCTTGTGGTTACTATAACTACTAATTTTCATTTATCAACACTATACCCACCAAACCTTCCTGGTTAGGAGTGGGAGTGTGAGTAATCGAGTCTAGGAGAGTGTTGTGGACAGGGTTGTGCGCGAACCTGAATCGATCGGCTTGAGTGTTACCGGGTTATGCCGTGAGCGGGTTGTGTAGTGGTAGTCACGAATCAGAGTTGCACTGATAGAGCGACGGAGGTGGTTTTAACAAGCCCAAAAGTTTGGGTCGATTCGCTTCCAGATATGCCTGGATATCCTTGGTGCCTAGATGAGCTTCGCGCCGGTGGCTGCATTCGGTCGCGGAGCCCCTTGATGTGAATCAAGGGGCTTTTTGTTACTTGCGCAACACCTCCAGTAGCTTTTGCGCACCTGCCGTAGACGATGCCGGGTTCTGCCCGGTGATGAGGTTGCCGTCGGCCAGCACATAGGATTGCCAGTCGGGACCCTTGGAGAAAATTCCGCCGTTTGCCTTGAGCGCGTCTTCGACCAGGTAGGGCACGACGTTGGTGAGTTGCACCGCTTCCTCTTCGGTATTGGTAAACCCCGTGACCTTCTTGCCTTTGACGAGAGGCTGGCCGTCCGGGCCTTTGACGTAGCGCAGCGCACCCGGCGCATGGCAAACCATGGCGACAGGCTTGCCGGCCGCATAGGTTCGTTCGATCAGGCCGATGGAATCCTTGTCGTTGGTCAGGTCCCACAGGGGACCGTGCCCGCCCGGATAGAAAATCGCATCGAAATTCTTTTCGGACATTTCAGACAGGCGCTCGCTGTTGGCCAGCACCCTTTGCGCCGCGGGATCGCTCTTGAAGCGATCACCGGGAGCGGTCTGAAAGTCCGGCGAATCGCTTTTCGGATCAAGCGGAGGCTGGCCGCCCTTGGGCGACGCCACCGTAATATCCACGCCTGCATCCTTGAACACGTAGTAGGGAGCGGCGAACTCCTCCAGCCAGAAGCCGGTTTTTTCCCCTGTGTTTCCCAGTTGGTCATGGGAGGTCAGTACCATGAGTATTTTCATGACTTTTCCTCTGGTTAGGCTTCGTCGACGACGAAGTCCAATGAGCTTAGCTAGGCGAGGTGTGTTTACAAGGTGCAGGGGAGCCTGGGAGGGCTGGACCAGACGAACGTGAAATCATGGTGGTTCGCGTCCTGGTCTGGTTTGAAAAAGCTAGTACCGGCTGAAATTTGATAATAAATCGGCGGTTTTTCTTAAAAACGTTAACGAGCTCAGGAGATAACCTACGGGGTACCTAAACACTTGCTGGTCGATCAGCCGACGAGGGAAGGGATTTACAACTCCATTCAGCCAGTTAAAGACACAAATAAACCGGCCATCATTCAGACTGATCTTCAAACCGTCTGACTCAGCCGGGCTTTTGAAATCCAGTAATGTAATCAGCCCTGCTGTTCACGTGCCGCCAGCAACACATCATTCTGCTTCCTGGTAGCCTCAATCAGCACTTCAATGTAAACGCGCTTTTTTTCTTTCGATTTTGCATTACGAATGAAGTCTGCGAATGGGCTCGTGCATAGCTTTTTGGATCTGGGTTTCATGGGGTGCTCCTTCATTTATCCCAAGCATGGGCATCAGTAACGGCATTATTGATCGTAAGGCCCACGCCTCACCCCTCGCCGCCAGTACATTAACTGCACCCACAAAAAAACCGGCCATCAAAGCCGGTTTTTTCTTTACCTGCATCCCCCGTCAAAAAACGACGTGAGACAAAAATGTGATTGGAGCGGGTGAAGGGAATCGAACCCTCGTTATCAGCTTGGGAAGCTGGAGTAATGCCATTATACGACACCCGCTCAGAGCGGTGACTTTGTACCAGATGTGCGCGGGGAAATGAAGTTTTTCTTTGCGCCAGATGGGTTTAGCGCGGGTGAAACAAAGCGAAGGCCATGTGACGGTCATTCGCGGGCAAGCCTCGCTCTTACGGGATTACGTAAGGGGCGGGAGGCTTGCTCGCGATGACGCTGTTTCAGATGGACAATGCATGGTGGTCCTGAACGTAGTGGTAACGCGGTCGGCTTTCGTGTTGCGCCGGCTTCAGGAACCCCAGCAGTGCGTTGCGGCTGTCTCGGCAGGCGGCTTTGTGTTCCATGTCGAGAAAGTGGCCGGTGGCTTCAAGGGTGGTGAAGGTGGCGTGTTGCACGTGGTTGGCGAACAACCGGGCGCCGTCGGCGGCGGTGTATTCGTCCCATTCGCCGTTCATGAACAGTACTGGCACGTTGATCTTTTGCGCAGCTTTCAAGAAGCATTGGCGATCGCTGTGCAGCAGGTCGCTGATGTGAAAGTGCATCTGCCCGTATTCGTGATCGGCCAGGCTGCTGACGTGGCGATAGTTGAAGCGCTTGAACAGCGTTGGCAGGTGTTTGCCGATGGTGCTGTTCACCAGGTTGCCGACCCGGTCGCCGTCGCGACTGCCGAGGTAGTCCACGCCGCGCTCGAGGTAGTCGAGCATGTGCGCGTTGATCTCCGGGGAGAACGAACTGATCACGGCTTTTTCGATGCGCCGTGGCTGTTGGGCCAGGGCGACCAGTGTGGCGGCGCCACCCCAGGAAAACGACAGCACGTGTTCGGCGGCGAAGTGGTCGATCAGCTCCAGGAGGATCTGCCCTTCGACTTCCTTGGTCAGCAATTTTTCGTGCAGGTTGTGGGCCTTGGACCTGCCCGCGTAGGGCTGGTCGTAGCACACCACGTTGAACTGCGGATGCAGGTTTTTCACGGTTTGAGCAAACGACGCAGTCGTGGCCATCGAGCCGTTGACCAAGATGATGGTCTTCTCTGCGGCGTCTGCGCGATAGAACTCCGTGTAAACCCGATACTGACCCTGTATATCCAGCACAGCGATTTCTGGCCTCATGTCATAAGACTCCTGGCAAGCGGGTATGCGCGCAAAAGAGATTGCACGAGCTTTGTGACAGGTAGGCATATGCCTGGAATTTTGGAGGCCCATGTCGATCCAGTGCAGTCCGGTCGACGGGTGTTGTTATTGGCGGGCAGTTTGCCGGGTGAGGCCGGAAACCCATGGGTTCCTACCGGCAAAAAGTTTCTTAGAAGTATGTTGTGACTCGTCGGTCACAATTCGGCCGACGTCCTGATTCAAGCAGGGGTCACATCATTGCGCAAGTGCCGTTGGTAAATTGTTCGACAACTTCTGCTCAGCGGTAGGGGGCTTAGATCGATTCGATCTCATCGACGCTCAGGGGGCGGTATTCGCCCGGTTTCAGCGTGGTATCGAGCACCAGCGGACCCATGCGTTCGCGATGCAGGCGCAGCACTTTGTTGTCGAAGTGGCCAAACATGCGCTTCACCTGATGGTAACGACCCTCGACGATGCTCAGCCGCGCGGATTTCGGGCCCAGCAGTTCCAGCTCGGCGGGTTGAGTAGTGAGGTCCTCGAAGGCGAAGTACAGACCTTCCTTGAACGTGAGCGCGTACTCGGGGCCGATGACATGCTCGGTTTCGACGTAGTAGACCTTCGGCAGCTTGGTCTGCGGTTGGGTCAGGCGCCGCGACCAGCTGCCGTCGTTGGTGATCAGCATCAGGCCGGTGGTGTTGAAGTCCAGGCGGCCGGCGATGTGCAGGTCGTCCTTGTCCGGCTCATGGATCAAATCGAGTACGGTCGGGTGCTGCGGATCGCGGGTGGCGCTGACGCAACCGGCGGGCTTGTGCAGCATGAAGTGGCGCAGCGGTTTGCCGACCTGCAGGACCTCGTCATCGACTTCGACGCGGCTGAACTCACGGACTTCCGAATGGGGGTCGCTGACGACTTTTCCGTCAATCCTGACGCGCTTTTCCACCAGCAACAGGCGCACCTGCTGACGGTTGAAGCGGGGCAAGTTGCTGAGGAAACGGTCGACGCGCATGGCTCAAGGATCGGTGAACAAAGGGCCGCGCATCTTACTTGATCGGCGGGTTGGCTGCTTGCAGCTGCGCCTCGACCTCGGCGCAGCGCGGGCACAGGCAGGCGGCGTTGCGCAGTTCGGGCGGCAGCGCCTGGAGCACGGCCGGATCGATGCTGACACTGAAGCACCAGCAGGCCCGATCGACGGTTCGCGGATCGGCCAGGGTGCAATTGTTCGGCGCCCCACAGGCGGGGCAGAGGTCAGGCGGGTTCATAGCTGGAGTGAGGCATTTCCACGCAGGTACGGTTGCGACCACTTTGTTTGGCCCGGTACATCGCATGATCGGCCCGCGATAGCAGGGCGTGCAAGCTGTCGTCGGGTTGCAGGGTGGTCAGGCCGATGCTGACGGTCAGTTGCAGGTCGCTGCCGTTGTAGGCATAGCGCTGCTGTTCCACATGCCGACGAATCTTCTCGGCAATCATCAGGCCGGTCTCGCCGTCGGTGTCCTTGAGCAGCACGATGAACTCTTCACCGCCCCAGCGACAGACGATGTCGGAGTGACGCAGGCAGCTTTCCAGGTCCCGGGCGAAGCCGATCAGCACCTGATCGCCGGCCAGGTGGCCGTAGTTGTCGTTCAGGGCTTTGAAATGGTCCAGGTCCAGCAGCAGCGCCGTCAGCGGCTTGGGCTCGCGCTGGGCCTCGTGCATGGCTTGCGCGGCCAGCAGGTCGAAGCCGCGGCGGTTGGGCAGTTCGGTCAGGCTGTCGAGGGTGGCCTGGGCGTGGATCTTGCTCTGATAACGCTTGATCACCCGGTTGAGCAGGGCGATCACGGTCAGTGTGACGACAAGGCAGATCAACAGGTTGAGGTACAGGGAACGGCGGATGTCACTGAGGTCGCCGTCTTCGAGTTTGTCGACGAACAGGTACCAGTTCAGCTCCGGGATGAACCGCACGTTGAGGAAATGCCCTTGGCCCTGGCCGGAATATTCGTAGCTGCCGCTGTGGGGCTTGGGCAACTGGCTGACCAGGTTTTTCATGCTGTCGAGTTCGCTCAGCGGCTGGCCGGCCCGGGCGCCTTGCGGGCCGCCCTCGGCGCCGGTGAGTACCAGGCGGCCGAAGGTGTCGACGAAATACACGCTGCGTTGGTAATGCTGTTGGTACTTGTCGATCAGCTTGATCACCGCATCGACCGTCAGCCCCACACCTGCGGCGCCGATGAAGCGGTTGTTGTAGTCGAACACCTTGTAGTTGATGAAGACCGTCAGGTTGTCTTTGTTGGCGAGGTCCGGGTCGACGTTGATCTCGTAGGGATCCTTCATGTCGCGTACGCGAAAGTACCAGGCGTCGCGCGGTTCGGTGGCCTTGACCTGCTTGAGCACGCCTTTGGCGTGGTAGTAGGTCAGGCTGGTGTCGGAGACGAAGAAGGCGGTGTAGGCGCCGTAGTGGGTCATCACCTCGTTGAGGTAGCGGGTCATCTGCTCGGCGTCGCGTTCGCCGTTGACCACCCAGTCGCGCATGAAGGTGTCGCGGGACATCATCGAGGAAATCAGGATCGGCCGGACGAGGTCCTTCTGGATTTCCGAATAGACGGTGTCCGACGTCAGCGGCAGTTCGGTGTTGACGATGTTGTCGCGGATCGACGCTCGCGAGGCGTAGTAACTGAGCAAGGAGGTGGCCAGGAAACCCGCGCCCAGCAAAGCGACCAGCGTGAGGATCAGCGAGCGTTGAGAATACAGCGGCGAGCGAAGCGGCATGACAGTTCCGTTGGCAATGATCCGATGGCCTGCATTCTAGTGGTAACGGCGGAAAATGACTGCTCCCTGTGCGCCGCGAATGGTCGCCCCTGTGCTGACTGTAGGAGCGAGCACGCTCGCGATGCACTCAAGGACACCGCGGGGAATCAGGATGCCCGCGTCATCGTTGACGTCCATCGCGAGCATGCTCGCTCCTACAGGATCAATGCAGGGTTTTGAGGTAGGCGCGCCAGCCGCCGAGGTGGCTGATGTCCAACGCACCCTCCAGGCCGTACGGCTCACAGATGAACCCGCTCTCCCAGCGCCCATCGGACAGTTGCACCTTGCCCAGCCCCAGCGGCGCCGGGATGCCGGTCAGGAACGAGCCCAACTCGCTGCTCGGCAATTCCCAGACTTCCACGGCGATTGCCACGCCGCCCTCCTTGACCCGCACCATCCCCGGACGAAACGGCGGGCCGCCGGCCAAGGCATAGAGTTGATAGTCGGGGGAGCTGAATGTGGTTTCCAGCAGACGGGCGCCGCGTTGCTTGAGTTGCCAGTTCAGCGCCAGGCCGTCCAGGTGCGCACCGCAGACCACCAGCCGGGCACGATCATTGCGCGCGACCGTAGTGGGGGCGGCCACCGCTGAGCGACGCTGCAAGGCATCCGCCACGCTCAACAGATACTGATCGGTAAACGCCCGACCGAACAACGTCACGCCCCACGGCAAGCCGTTGGCCATGAAACCGCTCGGCACGGCGATGGCGGCGTAGTCGAGCAGGTTCATGAAGTTGGTGTAGTACCCCAGCTCCGAATTGCGCAGCACCGGCTCGGCTTCCAGCTCGGCCAGGGTCACGGGGCGACCGATGGTGGGTGTGATCACGCAATCGAGCCCTTCGAGCGCCTGGTCGCACAGCGCTTTCAACGCTTGCAGCCGATACTGGGCTCGGAAGGTTTGCACGCCAGTCACCGCCGGCGCCTTGGCCAGCACGGCGCGAATCACCGGCAGCACGGCTTCGGGGTTCTGCTCCATCAGTTCACCGGCCACGCTGTAGCGTTCGGCGACCCATGGGCCTTCATAGAGCAAGCGCGCGGCTTCGAGAAAGGGCGACAGGTCCAGCTCCACGGCTTCGCCGCCCAGGGCTTGGAGTTGCGCCACGGCATCACTGAACAGCAATGGGCCTTCGGTGCAGCCGAAAAACGCCAGGTCTTGCGAACGGGGCACGCCGAAACGGAAGGGGCGAAGAGCACCGAAGGCCGAGCCGTCATTCCACAGCGGATTGGCGCGGCTGTATTCATCCCGTGGATCGAGGCGTGCGGTCAGCGCCAGCAGCTGACTGGCCTCCCGCGCAGTCGCAGTGAAGGTCGTGACGCAATCCAGTGTGCGACAGGCCGGCACCACGCCCGCCGTGGAGATCAGCCCTTTGCTGGCTTTCATCCCCACCAGATTGTTCAGCGCCGCCGGCACCCGACCGGAACCTGCCGTGTCGGTACCCAGGGAAAAACTCGCCACGCCGAGGGCCACCGCCAGCGAAGATCCCGCGCTGGAACCACCCGATGGATACTCCGGCAACACGCTGTTGGGGCAAGCGCCATAGGGCGAGCGACTGCCATTGAGGCCGGTGGCGAACTGATCGAGGTTGGTCTTGCCCAGCGGAATCGCCCCCAGCGCCAACAACTGCTCGACGATGGTCGCCGACTGCTGCGGCACATAGGCAAATGCCGGGCAAGCCGCCGTGGTGGGAATGCCCGCAAGATCGATGTTGTCCTTGATCGCGAAGGGCACGCCGTACAGCGGCAGGCTGTCGACATCGCGGCCATCGAGGGCGGCCAGGTAGGGCTCCAGTTCTTCGACGCTGAGCAAGTGGATGAACAGGTGATAGTCCGGGTTCAGCGCCGCGGCTTTGTCCCGCAGGCTCAGCAGCAATTGCCGGGGCGTGGTGCTGCCGTCGCGGTAGGCGCTGCGCAGGGCGTCGAGTTGCAGATTGATGTTCATGGGGTTGTCCTTTTCGAAATGGGTTCAGGCGAGTTCCAGCACCACGACGCGCTGTCCGGCGCGCACCGGCGAACCCGGCTGCACGCGGATCTCGCGCACCACGCCGGCCATAGGGGCGAGCAGGGGGATTTCCATCTTCATCGACTCCAGAATCACCAGCACGTCGCCGGCCTCGACCCGGCTTCCGGTTTCCACTTGAACCTGCCAGAGGTTGCCGGCAATGTGGCTGTCGACGCTCAGTTCACCGTTCTCCAACGGGGCGTCTTCGGTCGATTCCGGGGCCGCTTCTTCACTGTCGAAATGCGCCTGGCCGCTGGCAATCCAGCGCTCGCGCTCGGCGTTGAATGCGCCTTGTTGTTGCTGGCGAAACGCAGCGATGGTCTCGGCTTCTTTCGCCAGAAACGCTTGGTAATCCGCCAGATTCAGTTGGCTGTGCTCGATGTTCAGCTCGAAGCGCCCCAACGGGAAATCACGGCGGATGCGCAGCAGTTCATCGGCGCTCACTGGATAAAAACGGATCTGATCGAAGAAGCGCAGCAACCAGGGTTTGCCATCGAACGCGGCGACTTCGCGGTAGCGGTTCCACATCTGCAGGGTGCGGCCAACAAACTGATAACCGCCGGGGCCTTCCATGCCGTACACGCACATGTAGGCGCCGCCGATGCCCACCGAGTTTTCCGCGGTCCAGGTGCGGGCCGGGTTGTATTTGGTGGTGACCAGGCGATGCCGCGGGTCGAGCGGGGTGGCCACCGGGGCGCCGAGGTAGACGTCGCCCAGGCCCATCACCAGGTAGCTGGCGTCGAACACCGTGCGTTGCACTTCGTCGAGGTTGGGCAGGTCGTTGATGCGGCGGATGAACTCCAGGTTGCTCGGGCACCAGGGAGCGTCCTTGCGCACGGTGGTCATGTATTTCTCGATCGCCAACTGGCACGCCGGGTCGTCCCAGGACAGCGGCAGGTGGACGATGCGCGAGGGCACTTGCAGGTCCTTGGCGGCGCACACCGCGTCCCATTCACCGGCGACGATGCCCAGCAGATCGGCCAGCGGCAGTTGCTCGGGCTGGTAGTGCACTTGCAGCGAGCGGATGCCCGGGGTCAGGTCGATGACGCCGTGCAGGTGCTTGGCTTCCAGCGCCTGCATGAGGGCGTGGGCGCGAAAGCGCAGCACGAGGTCCAGTTCAGGCGCGCCGATTTCCAGGAGCAGGTGGGTGTCGCCCGACAGCCTCGCAACCAGCCGCGTATCCCCCTGACCAATATCCAAAACCACAGGCGACACAAGACCCTGTGGGAGGAGATGACCTGTGGCGAGCGAGCTTGCTCGCACTGGGGTGCGCAGCGCCCCCAATCCCTGCAACCCGTTTCCTCCAGACATGCCGCATTGAGAGTGCTGCGCACTCGAACGGGAGCAAGCTCCCTCGCCACAAAGGCTGTGGTGTGCGAGATGGCGAGCGGTCTTGAGGTCGACCGGTTGGAACTGCACCTTGTCGCCAGCCTTGAGTTGGCCCAGTTGCCAAAGATCCGCCTCGATCACCGTCACCGGGCACACGAACCCACCCAGGCTCGGGCCATCCGGCCCCAGGATCACCGGCATGTCCCCGGTGAAATCCACCGCGCCGATCGCATACGGATTGTCATGGATGTTCGACGGATGCAGGCCCGCTTCACCGCCATCGGCACGCACCCATTCCGGCTTCGGTCCGATCAGGCGCACACCGGTGCGGCTGGAGTTGAAATGCACTTCCCACTGGGTCGCGAAGAAGGTGCCGATGTAGCTTTCGGTGAAGTACTCCGGCGCGCCGTGGGGGCCGTAGATCACGCGGATTTGCCGCACGGCTGGCAGCTCGGCGACATCAGGCAGTTGCTCACCGGCGCTGCGATCGGTCAGCGCAGGCACATGCAACACGTCGCCAGCGCGCAAAGCACGGCCACCGTGGCCACCAAACTGGCCCAGGGTGAAGGTGCTTTTGCTGCCCAGATAATCCGGCACCTGAAGACCGCCTCGCAGACACAGATAGCTGCGCGCGCCCGCACCGGCAATGGTGCCCAGGCTCAAGGTGGCGCCGGCCGGAATCAACAGCGCCGTGTTCATGGCGACGGCTTCACCGTTCAACGTCAGCGGGATGACTGCCCCGGTCACCGCCACCACCGCATCGCAATTGAAGCGCAGCAACGGCCCGCTCATGGTGATTTCCAGCGCGGCGGCGCCTTCGTCGTTGCCCAGCAAAAGATTGCCCAGACGCAGGGCGCGACTGTCCATCGGTCCTGATGGCGGCACGCCCACGGCCCAGTAGCCAAGGCGACCTGGATAATCCTGAACGCTGGTCTGGGTGCCGGCGCTGAGCACTTCGAAGGTATTGGCCTGATACACAAGGCCTTCGAGGCACCGGGTCCAGGGCTGGCCGCTGGCGAACGGCGCATCGAGCAGAATCTGCCGCAGGTAATCGCGGTTGGTTTCCACGCCGTACAGCGCGCTGTCGCCCAACGCCTGATGCAGATCGGCGCGGGCCTCTTCACGGGTCGGTGCCCAACTGATGACCTTGGCGATCATCGGATCGAAGTACGGCGGGATCTCGCAACCGGCCTCGACCCAAGTGTCGATGCGCAACTGTTTGCCATCGGCCACCGGGAAATTCACGGCGGTGAGCAGGCCGGGGCTCGGTTGGAAATCCCGACCCGGGTCTTCGGCGTACAGCCGCGCCTGAATGGCATGGCCCTCGGCTTTCAAGCCCTGGCTCAACAGGCTCAACGGCGGCAGATCGCCGGCCGCCAGTTCAATCATCCAGCGCACCAGATCCACGCCCCACACCTGTTCGGTGACGCCGTGCTCGACCTGCAGGCGGGTGTTCACTTCCAGAAAGTAAAAACGCTGGGCATCGCTGTCGAACACGAACTCCACGGTGCCGGCGCTGCGATAGTTCACCGCTTTGGCCAGTTTGATCGCCGCCGCGCACAGCGCTTGCGCCATGCCGTCGGGCAGGTTGGGCGCGGGGGTTTCTTCGAGGACTTTCTGATTGCGGCGCTGCACCGAGCAGTCGCGCACGCCGAGGGCAATCACTTCACCGGCGCCATCACCGAACACTTGCACTTCCAGGTGCCGGGCGCGCTGGATGTACTTCTCGATGAACACCCCGGCGTCGCTGAAATTGTTCTGGCCCAGGCGTTTTACCGCCTCGAAGGACTCGCTCAACTCGGCGGCGCTGCGGCACACGCGCATGCCGATGCCGCCACCGCCGGCGGTGCTCTTGAGCATCACCGGGTAGCCAACCTGTTCGCCGGCGATCAACGCCGCGTCGAGGCTTTCCAGCAGCTCGGTGCCTTCGAGCATCGGCACGCCGTGTTGTTTGGCCAGGGCGCGTGCGGTGTGCTTGAGGCCGAATACCCGCAGTTGCTCCGGCGTCGGGCCGATGAAGGCGATGTCGGCGGCTTCGCAGGCTTCGGCGAACGCGGCGTTTTCCGAGAGGAAACCGTAGCCGGGATGAATCGCCGTGGCGCCGCTGGCTTTGGCGATGGCGAGGATCTTGTCCACGGCCAGATAGGTGCCGGCGGCCGCGCCTTCGCCGAGGCTGTGGGCCTCATCGGCCTGCAGGATGTGCAGGCTGGCGATGTCTGCTTCGGAGTAAACGGCGACGCCCTGGACGCTCAGTTCACGCAAGGTGCGCAGGATGCGGCAGGCGATGGCGCCACGGTTGGCAATCAGGACTTTTTCGAACATGGCATAACCCCTGAAGGGGATGCGGGCCGTCCCGCAGTTTTTCGATGAGCGCCGGGGTCGTCCCCGGCGGCAGAATCAATTCTCTTCAGCACACCACCGACCCCTGTGGGAGCGGGCTTGCTCGCGAAGGTGGTGTGTCAGTCGACATCTGTATTTATTGACACACCGCTTTCGCGAGCAAGCCCGCTCCCACAATGGGGATGCGGTGTTTTTACTTTTTGAGGCACTGCCCGGAACGGGCCTGGCACAGGGCGAACAGCCATTTACGCAACCGCGCCAGTTTCAGTTCCATACCAAGAGCTCCGCAGGGGTCGGGTTGTAGGCGTTGCAGGGGTTGTTCAGTTGCGGGCAGTTGGAAATCAGCACGATCACGTCCATCTCGGCCCGCAGGTCGACGTACTTGCCCGGGGCGGAAATCCCGTCTTCGAACGTCAGGCCACCGTCGGCGGTGACCGGTACGTTCATGAAGAAATTGATGTTCGGCCCGATGTCGCCCTTGCCCAGTCGCCCATCGTGCACGCAGGCGCGCAGGTAGTTGTCGCGGCAGCTGTGCATGTAGCGTTTTTCCAGGGCGTAGCGCACGGTGTTGCTCTCTTGGGCGCAGGCGCCGCCGAGGGTGTCGTGGCGCCCGCAGGTGTCGGCGACGATGGTCAGCATCGGCTTGCCGAGGTTGGAATACAGCACGCTGCCGGTGCTCAGGTACACGCTGTTCTGCCGGCGCAGGGTGCGTTGCACGTCGTAGCGTTCCTTGGGGTTGGCGACGCTGTAGAACAGGGTATCGACGGCCTGGTTGCCTTCCAGGTCGAGGATGCGCAGGGTCTGGCCGGCCTTGACCTCCATCAGCCAGGGTTCGCCGGCGGGGATGGTGGCGCGATAGATGGCGGCTTCTGGCTGCTTTTCAGTGGTGACAATGGCGAGTGACATGGCAGCGATCCTCAGGCGAACAGACGGTCGGTGTTGATGAAGCCGCGCTCGTTTTCCGGGCGCGAAGTGCGGCAATGTTCGGCGACGCTGGCGTCGGCGTTCATCCAGCTGAGCTTCAGGGGCTTGGGGGCGTACTCCGGCGCCGGGTCCATCGGGTGTTGCAGGGCGGTGAGCACCACCAGGGTGTCCATCGGCGCATACAACTCGATGTAGTCGCCGGCCTTTGAGTTGCCTTCGACGAAGTGGAAGCGCCCGGCGTCATCGACGTTCACGCGGCTGAACAGGTTGAGGGTCATCAGCAGATCCGAGAGGCCCAAACCCCACTTGCCCAGTTCCACCAGCAGGTTGTCGGTGCCATTGCGGAAGAAGCCGTTGCGCAGTTCCTGATAACGGCCCGCGCCGTATTTTTCCGCGACTTCCTGGGCGCAGAGCACACCGCCGAGGCTGTCGCTCCAGCCGCAGGTGTCGGCGGTGATCGCCGCCAGCACCCGGCCCATGTCCGAGTACAGGCAATGACCGGCAGTGAGCTTGGCGGTGTGTTGGCATTTGAGGCTGTCGGGCAGGTTCAGGCGCTCGGTTTTCTCGTTGGCGTTGAGCAGCGTCAGGCTGACGTTGGCGCCGCCGCGAATATCGGTCAGGCGCAGCAATTGGCCGCGTTTCAAGACGAAGGAGCGGTGACCGCCACCGGGCAGCATTTCTTCAGCGAAGGGCGGGAACAGTTGGGTCGAATCAGTCATTTCAGTATTCCTCTAAGCGATGCGAAGCGTGCCTGCCAACGGGATCGGCAGGGCGTCGACGGCGGCACGCTGGGTGCGGCGGTCGCTGTTCAAAGGGATGTCGTAGGTGATGCGCGCGCCATAGGCACCGGGGGCGTGCGGGTCGACGCGAACCTTGTCGAACACCAGCAAACGGGTGCCGAGGCTGAACCCTTCGGACAGGTCGTGGGTGACCATGAACACCGTCAGTTGTGTCTCGCGCCACAGCTCCAGCAGCAGCGCGTGCATGTCTTTGCGGATGCCCGGGTCGAGGGCGCCGAAGGGTTCGTCGAGCAGCAGCACGCGGGGTTTCATGATCAGCGCCTGGGCGATGGCCAGGCGTTGCTGCATGCCGCCGGACAACTGCGCCGGGTACTTGTCCAGCGAGTGGCCGAGGCCGACTTTGTGCAGCAGCACCGCGGCGTGTTCGCGGGCGTCTTTTTTGGCGCTGCCGAACAGGCGGCCCAGCAGGGGCGAGCGTGGCAATTCGAGACCCAGGGCCACGTTGTCCAGCACGCTCAGGTGCGGGAACACCGAGTAGCGCTGGAACACCACGCCACGGCTGGCATCCGGTTCGCCGGCCAAAGCCTGGCCATCGAGCAGGATCTGGCCTCGACTGGCCTTTTCCTGACCGAGCAGCAGGCGCAGGAAAGTCGATTTGCCACAACCGGAGGCCCCGACGAGGGTGCAGAACTCACCTTCGTTGATGCTCAGGTTCAGGCCTTCGAGCACCACCTGATCGGCGTACTGTTGCCAGACGTTTTTCACCGTGATGAAGCTCATGCCCGTGCTCCTTCGTACCAGGGGAACGCACGCTGAGTCAGGCGCTTGAGACCCCAGTCCATCAACCAGGCGAGCAAGGTGATCCACACCACGTAGGGCAGGATCACGTCCATCGCCAGGTAGCGGCGCACCAGGAAGATCCGGTAACCGAGGCCGTCGGTGGAGGCGATGGCTTCGGCGGCGATCAGGAACAGCCACGCCGAGCCGAGCATCAGCCGCAGCGAGATCAACAGGCGCGGCAGCAATTGCGGCAGCACCACCCGCAGCATCAGGGTCCAGGTCGAGGCCCCGAGGGTTTGTGCCTTGATCAGCAGCTCCACCGGAATTTCCCGGGCGCGCTGTTCCAGGTCCCGGGCCAGGGCCGGGGTGATGCCGATCACGATCAGCATCACTTTCGACAACTCGCCGAGGCCGAAGACGATGAACAGGATCGGCAGGATCGCCAGCGGTGGCACCATCGACAGCACCGTCAGCAACGGCGACAACGGTGCGCCGAACAACGGCAGGGTGCCGGCCGCCATGCCCAGGCACAGCCCGGCCAGTGCGGCGATGCCCAGGCCGATGGCCAGGCGCCCCAGGCTGGAGGCGGTGTCCTGCCAGAGCAGGTATTGACCGGTGCGGCTGTCGGCGACGAACGCCAGGCGTTTCACCGCGTCGGTCATCTGCACGGCACTGGGCAGCAGCTTGTCGTTGGGGTTGTCCGCCAGCCGCTCGGCCGAGCCCATGAAGTAGGCGAACAGCACCAGGGCGAACGGCAGGATCACCAGCAACAGGCGACTTGGGCTATCGGGGTGACGATTGATCAGGCGCATGGCCAGGTCCTCTTCTTACAGCTTTGCGTCGGCAGCCATTTGCACGTAGCTGGGGTCGAAGCGCAGCTTGAGGTTGCCCTTGTCACCGCTGGTCACGCCGTTGGCGAAGGCCATGCCGACGGCGCTGGTGTCCTTGGCGCCTTCACCCAGCAAGCCGTGCTGGAAGGAGAATTCGGCAACCTTGCGCATGGTGTCCGGCAGTTGCTTGCTGGTGGAGAACGCCAAGGCTTCCTTGGGCGTGGCGAACAATTTGGTGGTGTCCAGTTGCGCCTGGAAACCGGCCAGGTCGGTGCCGGAGGCCTTGGCCATGTGTTCGAGGGCGGCTTGGCTGGCGGCGTTTTTCGCGTTCATCAACTCCACCACTTCGAACCAGGCGCCGGTCAGCGCCTTGCCCAGGGCGGGGTTGTCTTTGAGGGTGGCGCTGTTGACCACCATCATGTCCATGATTTCGCCGGGGATCTGGCTGGAGTTGAAGACTTCGGTCACCCCGGGCTTGGCTTTGATGTCCGAGAGCATCGGGTTCCAGGTGGTGACGGCGTTGACCTGATCGGTGTTGAAGGCGGCCGAGATGTCGGCGTCGGAGGTGTTGACCACTTTCAGGTCTTTCTCGGTGAGGTCCACCGAATCCAGGGCCCGGGCCAGCAGGTAGTGGGAAACCGACAGTTCCACCAGGTTGACGTCCATGCCCTTGAGGTCAGTGACGGTCTTGCCGTCGCCCTTGAGCACGATGCCATCGTTGCCGTTGGAGAAATCACTGACGATCAATGCGGTGCTGTCGACGCCACCGGCCGCCGGAATGGTCAGCGCATCCATGTTGGTCATGGTGCAGCCGTCGAACTGGCCGGCGGTGTACTGGTTGATGGATTCGACGTAATCGTTGAGCTGCACCACATCGATCTTGATGCCGTACTTCTTCGCCCACTTGTCGACGATGCCCTGGCTGCCGGCGTATTCCCAGGGCATCCAGCCGGCATAAATCGTCCAGCAGACGCTGAAGTGGTCTTTTTGCGCGGCCTGGGATGGGGTGCTGAGCATGGCTGCGAACGCAGCGGCGAGCAGGGCGGGGAAACGTAGTCGGGACATGTCGGATTCTCCAGTTGATCGAGGGCGGACAGGAAGGCAACGCGGCACCGCGAACGGTGGCTTGTCTCCCGGGCTTTTGTCCCGCCGTGTAACCTCAACTGGAGGTCGCCAACTCTCGGACCAGTCACTCGCGATTGCGAGCCGGAACCCTAGTCAGCCATTGCAAATTGTGGTGCCGCGAACCTGTGATGACTCCTGCACGGGTTTGCTAAAGCGAGAGCCGTGCCAAGTCGCCGGGAAGGCTCTGGCGCGGGCGGGCGCGCGATGGGTGCCATTGCGGACGAGGAGGGCTTGCCTTGTGATGGTGCGTGAATGCACCGCATTGGACCGCGTCCGCCACTGATCCGAAGGTTGGCTTGGCGGCGCACTTGATGGCTGTTTGCGAGTCCAAACAGGTGTCAGTCGGCCTGTACCGGCTGCGGGTCTTTCAGGAGGCCGCCATGTTTCGTCGACTGCTGTTGGGTGTCGTTCTCGGTTTGGGCTTGTCCGGCTGCTATTACTACGCCGGTGGCTACGATGTGTACTCCTCGCCCTATTACTATCCCGGCTACGCGCCATATTCCTACTACTATGGCCCGCGTTATTACTACGGCGGACCGCGGTTTTACGGTGGCTATCGCTACTACAACTGGGGCGGGCACGGGCCGCGTTATTACGGCGGTGGATATCGTGGCTGGCATCACTAATCAGCCGGTGAATAGATGAAAAACCTTTCATCGGCCAGATGTTTCAACTTGTTACAGGAACGCACCAGATTCCGAATTCGATGTCAGATGTTTCGACAGTCAACGAATGATCGATTGTCGCCTGCCAGCGTCGCTGGTGTGGCTCACTCGCGGTCCAGGAGGCCGCCATGCTCTGTCTAAAACAGCTGCGAAAAATTCTACTGGTTGCTGTGTCGGGTCTGACCCTGGCTGGGTGCGTGCCTTACTACGATGAAGGATCCAGCTATTACAGCTCCGAGGTCTATACCTCGCCAGCCCCGGCGTATTACTCGGGCGGCGGGCCTTATTATTCAAACGGAGGCTACTACACACCCCCTCGCCGGTATTACGCGCCGCCCGCCAGGTATTACCAGCCTACCCCGCGGTATTACAGCCAGCCTCGGGTTTATCAACCGGCACCCAGGTACTACCAGGCGCGGCCTGACTACCGCGCCTATCAAAATCGCGGCTGGGATGGTCGCAACCGAGGTGATTGGGACAACGATCATGGAGGACGCAATAACCATCGCGGCGGTCGAGGTGACCGCGATGGGCGCGGTGATCATGATGGCCGGGGTGGCGATCACCGATAATCCGGTTTAAACGCCTATCTCTCTGTGGGAGCAGGCTTGCTCGCGAAGGCGGCGTGTCAGACAACATTGTTGTGTGATGACACGCCGCCTTCGCGAGCAAGCCCGCTCCCACATTTTGTTCAGTATTCCGATAGATCGGCTAGCGGATGCCGCCCTTCCCAGACTTTATGGAAGTGCGCCTCCACTACCGCATCCGGCACCGTGTTGATATCCGGCCAATGCCAATGCGGTTTCTGATCCTTGTCGATCAACCGCGCCCGCACCCCCTCGCTGAACTCCGGATGACGGCAGCAGTTGAGGCTCAGGGTGTATTCCATCTGAAAAACCTGTGCCAGGGACAGATGCCGGGCGCGGATGATCTGTTCCCACACCAGATGCGCGGTGAGCGGTGAGCCCTCGCTCATAGTCCGCGCAGCGCGGCTGAGCAAGGCATCGCTGCTATCGACCTGGGCGCTGATGGCCTTCCAGGCGCAACGCACATCGCTGACATCCAGCAGTTCATCGATGCGCTGGCGTCGCGGCAGCCACTGGGCTTCGGGCAACTGCGCAGCGGCTTCCTGTTGCAGCGCCTTGAGCAGGCTGTTGAGCTGAATCGGCGTCTGTTCCTGCCAGTTCAACTGCAGCAGGCCTTCGATCAGCGCTTGCTGTTGTTCATCGAGCAGGAAGCGATCGGCCAGGTCCAGATCGATTGCATCACGACCGTTCATATGGGCGCCGGTGAGGCCAAGGAACAGGCCGAGCTTGCCGGGCAGGCGAGACAGGAACCAACTGGCGCCGACGTCCGGGTACAGACCGATGCTGATCTCCGGCATCGCCAACCGACTGCTGGGCGTGACTATCCGAATGTTCGCCCCTTGCAACAGGCCCATGCCGCCGCCCAGCACATAGCCGTGGCCCCAACAGATCAGCGGTTTGGGGTAGGTATGCAGGCTGAAGTCCAGGTGATATTCGGCGTTGAAGAAGTTCGCGGCCAGGGGCGGCACTTCGCCGGGATGAGCGCGGCAAGCTTCGACCAGGCTGCGCACGTCGCCGCCGGCGCAAAAGGCCTTGGCGCCGTTGCCGCGCAATAGAACGCAGACGATTTGCGGGTCCTTGGCCCAGGCGTCGAGCCGGTCGCGCAGGGCGCTGATCATCGGTAGCGACAGGGCGTTGAGCGACTTTTCCGCGTCCAGGCTGGCGATGCCGATGCGGGCGCCGTCGGTGCCGGTGAGTTCTTCGAAGTGCAGATTCATCGTGACCTCGCTCGGGAATTTGAGGGTTAAGTATGATCGCTGTGGGGGAAAGTGCCGCCACTGTGTCAGATCAATTGACAAGCGCGGTGGGCCTTCTTAGGGTTCGCCCCATTGTTTTTGCCGGATGTAACCATGACTGCCGATGACCGTATCAAACTCGAACCGAGCTGGAAGGAGGCCCTGCGTGCCGAATTCGACCAGCCGTATATGGCGCAGTTGCGTAATTTCCTGCAACAGGAGCGGGCGGCCGGCAAGGAAATCTATCCCCCGGGCCCGATGATCTTCAACGCACTCAATTCCACGCCGCTGGACAAGGTCAAGGTGGTCATCCTCGGTCAGGACCCCTATCACGGCCCGGGCCAGGCCCATGGCTTGTGCTTCTCGGTGCAGCCGGGCGTACCGGCGCCACCGTCACTGCTGAACATCTACAAAGAGCTCAAGCGCGACCTGAACATCGACATCCCCAACCATGGTTACTTGCAGAGCTGGGCCGACCAGGGCGTGCTGATGCTCAACACCACCATGACCGTCGAGCGCGCCAATGCCAACGCGCACAAGGACAAGGGCTGGCAGTTCTTTACCGATCGGATCATTGAAGTGGTCAGCCAGCAGCAGCCGCACCTGGTGTTCATGCTGTGGGGCGCGCATGCCCAGAGCAAGCAGAAGCTGATCGATGCGACCAAGCATCTGGTGCTGACCTCGGTGCATCCGTCGCCGCTGTCCGCTTATCGCGGCTTTCTGGGGTGCGGGCACTTCAGCCGGACCAACAAGTTTCTTGAGCAGAATGGCGAGACGCCGATTGAGTGGCGGTTGCCGCCACTGTGAAAAGCATCGCCAGCAGGCTGGCGCCCACATTGGTTTGCGGTGTTTGCAAAACCTATGGGAGCCAGCCTGCTGGCGATGAATTCAACTCGGTCCTTACTCTGGATTTCGGTTCCAGTACTTGAACAACGGCTCCGCCAGGAACAGCACGAACAACAGCCGCATCACCTGCATTGCCGTCACTAGCGGCACCGACAGTTGCAGGGTCTCTGCCGTTAAACTCATCTCCGCAATCCCGCCAGGCATCATGCCCAGGGTCAGCGACCGCAGATCCAGGTGGGTGAGGGCGCTCAAGCCCAGTGCCGCCGCCGTGGCGATCAACATGGTCAACACCGTGCCGATCAAGGTGCGGCCCATGAACGACGGTGCCCGGCGGAAAAACTGCCGGTTGAAGTGACAGCCCAGGCCGCTGCCGATCAGCCACTGGCCGATCTGACTGCCGCCGTTGGGCAAACCGATGTGCAGATCCCAGCCGATGCTCACCGCCGCACTGACCAGCAACGGCCCGAACAGCCAGGGGTTGGGCTGACGCAGGCGCTCCCATATCCAGGCCATCAAAGCGCCTGCGGGAAACAGGACCGCCAGCCAACGCCAATCGATGCTGCCGGCATGGGAGATCGGCGTGCCGTCGCCCAGCAGGTATTTGAACGCTGCCGGCACGCACAGCACCACCACCAGTACCCGCAGGCTCTGGCCGGCAGCCACCCGGCTGAGTACTGCACCATTGCGGGCGCCAAGGTTGACCATCTCCCCGGAACCTCCGGGCATGCTGGAGAAGAATGCCGTGGCGCGATCCTCGCCGGTACGGCGCATCAGCCAGACCCCGACCACCGCCGATAGGCTGGTGACCAGGGCCCCGAAGAAAATCAGACCGAAATGCCCCAGCACCTGCTCCATCACCACTGGGGTGAAGTGCAGGCCGATCCCGATCCCGACCACCCACTGGCCACACTTTCGCCCGCCAGGGATTTCCGCCAATTGCCAGGGTGTCAGGCAGCGCACCAGGATGATCGCCAGCAACGAGCCGACCATCCATGGCAGCGGCCAGCCGATCTGGCTGGCCAGGTAGCCGCCCAGCGCGCCGACCAGCGGCGTGCCCCACCACATTTTGAAAGGTGTTCGATCAGACATCGGCGATGGCGCGCCGGGCAACCGAACGTTTGCGCCAGATACGTATGATCGGCACCAGCAGCATCACCACGGTCAGTACCCAGACACCGAAGGTGATGGGGCTCGACCAGAGGATTTCCAGCGCGCCGTTGGAAATCGACAGTGCGCGACGCAGGTTCTGCTCCATCAGGCCACCGAGGATGAACCCCAGCAGTACCGGCGACAGCGGGAAATCCAGTTTGCGCAGGATGTAACCGAAGATGCCGATGCCCACCATCAGGAACAGGTCGAACGTGGTGGCGTGCACCGCGTAGACACCGATCCCGGTGATGATCGCGATCACCGGCACCAGGGCCCAGTTCGGCACCGAAAGGATGCGGGTGAAAATGCGGATCATCGGAATGTTGAGGATCACCAGCATGATGTTGGCGATGAACAACGAGGCGATCAGCCCCCAGACAATGTCCGGCTGCTGTTGGAACAGCATCGGGCCTGGCGTGATGTTGTACAGCGACAGGGCACCGATCATCACCGCCGTGGTACCCGAACCAGGCACGCCGAGGGTCAGCATCGGCACCAGGGCGCCACAGGCCGAAGCGCCGATGGCGGTTTCCGGTGCCGCCAGGCCGCGCATGTCGCCCTGGCCGAAGGTACCCTTGGCGCCGGCCAGGCGTTTTTCGGTCATGTAGGCCACGGCACTGGCCAGGGTGGCGCCGGCGCCTGGCAGCACGCCCATGATGAAACCGAACACGCCGCAACGGATGTTCACCACGAACACTGCCGACGCTTCCTTGAGGTTGAACATCATGCGCCCGGTGGCCTTCACGGCTTCCTGACCACGATGGGTTTTTTCCAGCAGCAAGAGGATTTCGCTGATCGAAAACAGGCCCAGGACCAGCACCACGAACTGGATGCCGTCGGTCAGGTGAATGTTGTCCCCGGTGAAACGGTACACGCCGCTGTTGGCGTCGATGCCGACGGTGGACAGGAACAGGCCGATCAGCGCGGCGATGAACGTCTTCAAGGGACGGTCACCGGCCATGCCGCCCAGACAGACGATCGCAAACACCATCAATACGAAGTATTCCGCCGGACCGAAGGCAATCGCCCATTTGGCCAGCAGCGGGGCGAACAGCACCATGCCGCAAGTGGCGATGAACGCGCCGATGAACGAGCTCCAGGCCGACAGCGACAGCGCAACACCGGCCAGGCCTTTGCGGGCCATCGGGTAGCCGTCGAGGGTGGTCATCACGGTGGAGGCTTCGCCGGGAATATTCAGCAGGATCGAACTGATCCGGCCGCCGTATTCGCAACCCAGGTACACCGCCGCCAGCAGGATCAGCGCCGATTCCGGTGGCAGGCCCAGGGCGAAGGCGATCGGGATCAGCAATGCCACGCCGTTGATCGGGCCCAGGCCCGGCAACAGGCCGACGACGGTGCCGATGAGGGTGCCGCACAGGGCGGTCACCAGGTTGTACGGGCTCAGCGCGACGCCGAAGCCCTGACCCAAATAGCCAAGCGTATCCATATCAGTTCTCCAGAACGTCGAGCAGGCCCAGGGGCAGCGGCACGTCCATCAACTTGTCGAACAGCAGGTAGAGACCCACCGCCATCAGCGTGGTGACCACGATGCTGGGCAGCCAGCGACCGCCGTACAGACGTGCCATCGGGATGCCGATCAACATGCTGCTGAGGATGAAGCCCAGGGGCTCGAACAGGCCGGCGAAGATCAACAGCAAAACGATGCAGATGCCGATCTTGTTCAGGGTTTCACGGTCCAGCTTCGGGTCGTCTTCGCTGTGCACGATGGGTGTCGGACGAAACACCATGTACAGCAGCGCGCAACCCATCAGGCCGAGCATCAGCAAGGGGAAGGCCCGAGGCCCCACCGGTTCGTAGGAATAATCCGCCTGGTACGGCCAGGCCATCAGCGCCAGGCCGAGGCAGACCAGTAACAGCACCGAAGCAAAAAGACGTTGCAAGAGCATGGCAAACTCCTGGGCCGCGGCCCGCAAAACGGGGCGGCGGCCGCTAGACAGAGACGATCACTGAATCAAGCCGAACTCTTTGGCCAGCACTTTGTAATCCGCGACTTGCTTCTTCACGTAGGTGTCCAGTTCCGGGCCGGTCATGGCGAACGGGAACAGTTCACGCTGATCCCGCAGCTTGGCGAAATCGGGCGAGGCCAGCAGTTTGTCGAAGGAGTCTTTCCACCATGCATAGTCTTCATCGCTGACTTTTGGCCCGAGGTAGAAGCCGCGCACCACCGGCCAGACGATGTCGTAGCCTTGCTCGCGGGCGGTCGGGATGTCTTTCATTTCCGGCTCGTCCAGACGCTTGTCGGAGAACACCGCCAGCAAACGCATGTCGCCACTGAGGATGTGTGGCATGGAGTCGGAGATGTCGGTGCTGCCGACCTGAATGTGGCCACCGAGCAGGGCAGTGGCGATTTCGCCGCCGCCTTCGAGGGCGACGTAGCGCAGGTCGCGAGGGTTGATGCCGGCGGCCTTGGCGATCAGGGCGGTCTGCATCCAGTCCTGGCTGCCGACGGTACCGCCGGAACCGATCACCACTTTGCTCGGATCTTTCTTCAGGGCTTGTACCAGATCGTCCAGGTTCTTGTAGGGCGAATCGCTTTTCACTGCGATGGCGCCGTAACTGGTACCGACGGCGGCCAGCCAGCGCACGTTGGTTTCATCGAACCGGCCAAACTTGCCCTGGGCCAGGTTCAACAGCGAGCCGCTGGACCAGGCCACCAGGGTGCCGGCATCGGCAGGGCGCTGGGCGACCACCGCGTTGTACGCCACCGCGCCGACACCGCCGGGCATGTAGGTCACGCGCATCGGTTTGGTCAGTAACTTTTCATTGACCAGCGCGCTTTGCGCCAGTTTGCACGTCAGGTCGAAACCACCGCCGGGCGAGGCCGGCGCGATGCATTCCGGGCGTTTGGGTTCGGCCATCAATTGACCGGCAAACAGCACGCAACTGGCGGCGAGGGCGAAACGGCGCAGTGATCGATTCATTTTTTTCTCCACAGGAGTTGTTGTTTTTGGGGGAATTTCAGATGCGGCGGTTTCGCTTCGCGCAGCCGATATCGGCGCTGGCGAGCGTAAACGATGAGTAGCGGGAAAGGGGATGGCGCGAGCGAGCATGGCGCTGGGCGGTCAGCATGGCGAAGTACCTCGTTATTGTTCTTATTGGCGAAAACGCATCGAGGCGTTTTTCGGGAGCTACATTTCAAAGCACCTGACGACTACGGTAGAAACCATCAGTGTTCCGACTCTAGCGGTCGAACCTTTCACTAACCTTTCATCGGGCTTTCACGGCTTTTCAGGCTTCACAGCAGCGGATGCCGCTGTAAACTCCGCGCCAAAGAATGGCGTCGACCATCCCTGAATGAGGTAAAGATCCATGCGTGTCCTGCTCGTCGAAGACCATCTGCAGCTCGCCGACAGTGTCGCCCAGGCGCTCAAGAGCACCGGTCTGACCGTGGATGTGCTGCACGACGGCGTGGCGGCCGACCTGGCGCTGGGCAGCGAGGACTACGCCATGGCGATCCTCGATGTCGGCCTGCCGCGCATGGATGGCTTTGAAGTGCTGGCGCGCCTGCGGGCCCGGGGCAAGAACCTGCCGGTGCTGATGCTGACCGCGCGCAGTGACGTCAAGGACCGGGTCCACGGGCTGAACCTCGGCGCCGATGATTACCTGGCCAAGCCTTTCGAGCTCACCGAACTCGAAGCCCGGGTCAAGGCGCTGCTGCGTCGCAGTGTGCTGGGTGGCGAGCGGGTGCAGCGTTGCGGGGTGCTGGCCTATGACCTCGACACCCGGCGCTTTACCCTCGGCGAGGAGCTGCTGACCCTGACCTCCCGCGAACAGGCAGTGCTCGAAGCCCTGATCGCCCGTCCCGGTCGGGTGATGAGCAAGGAGCAACTGGCCTCTCAGGTGTTCGGTCTTGACGAAGAGGCCAGCCCCGACGCGATCGAAATCTACGTGCATCGCCTGCGCAAGAAACTCGACGGGCAACCGGTCGCCATCGTGACCTTTCGCGGTCTGGGCTATTTGCTGGAAAGCCGCGATGCATAAGCCCAGCAGCCTGCGTTGGCGTTTGCTGTGGAACCTGGCGCTGCTGCTGGTGGTGTTGATGCTTGCCAGTGGCTTGAGTGCCTACTGGAACGGTCGCGAAGCCGCCGACACGGCCTATGACCGGACCTTGCTGGCCTCGGCGCGAACCATCGCGGCGGGGGTGTCGCAACGAGATGGCAGCCTCAGCGCCGACGTGCCCTACGTCGCCCTCGATACCTTTGCCTACGACAGCGCCGGGCGGATTTTCTATCTGGTCAACGACATCAATCAGAAGCTGATCTCCGGCTACGAAAACCTGCCACCGCCACCGCCAGGCACGCCACGCACCGATGACTATCCGGCGCTGGCGCGGTTCTACAATGCGACGTATCGCGGGCAAAACGTGCGGGTGGTCAGCCTGCTCAAGCCGGTCAGTGAGCCGAACATGAACGGCATGGCGGAAATCCGTGTG
The DNA here is from genome assembly GCF_001984065.1 of Pseudomonas sp. KK4. Classification (GTDB taxonomy): domain Bacteria; phylum Pseudomonadota; class Gammaproteobacteria; order Pseudomonadales; family Pseudomonadaceae; genus Aquipseudomonas. The sequence continues at coordinate 33,272 of NZ_LYVP01000020.1, read as the reverse complement.
GCGGAAACCGATGAGGCGCGGGTCAGCATGGCCCGCAGCCTGGCGGCGGATACCTTGCTGCGCCTGGGCATGTTGGCGGTGGGCGCGCTGATGATCGTCTGGTTCGCCGTCAGTGCCGCGCTGCGCCCGCTGGAACGCTTGCGCACGGCGGTTGAAGAGCGTCAATCCGACGATCTTCGGCCATTGCCGCTGGTTGAAGTGCAGCGTGAGCTGTGGCCGCTGGTGCGCGCGCTCAATCACTTTACCGAACGGCTTCGCGGGCAGTTCGAGCGTCAGGCCCAGTTCATTGCCGATGCCGCCCATGAACTGCGCACCCCGCTGGCGGCACTCAAGGCGCGGCTGGAGTTGGGCTTGCGCGCAAGCGAGCCACAGGTCTGGCGCGACACCCTGGATACCGCGGCCCAGGGCACCGACCGCCTGACCCATCTGGCCAATCAATTGCTTTCCCTGGCACGGGTCGAGAACGGTGCCCGGGCGATCGCCGAGGGTGGCGCGCAATTGCTGGACCTGAGCCAGCTGGCGCGGGAGTTGGGCATGGCCATGGCGCCGCTGGCCCATAAGCGCGGCGTGGCATTGGCGCTGGAGGCGGATGAGCCGATCTGGCTGCGGGGCGAACCGACCCTGTTGAATGAGCTGTTGAGCAATCTGGTTGACAACGCACTGGCCCACACGCCACCGGGGGGCAATGTGATCCTGCGGGTCTTGGCGCCAGCGGTCCTCGAGGTGGAGGACGACGGGCCGGGCATTCCCCTGGATGAGCGCGACCGGGTGTTCGAGCGGTTTTATCGGCGCAATCAGCAGGTGGCCGGTTCAGGATTGGGCTTGGCGATCGTGGGCGAGATTTGCCGGGCACATCTGGCGCAGATCAGCCTGCACGATGGCGAGCAGGCGGGGTTGAAGGTGCGGGTGAGTTTTATCGCGGGGGAGTGAGGGTTCTGGATACCTGTGGCGAGGGAACTTGCTCCCGTCCGGCTGCGAAGCAGTCGTCATTCAGATCATGCGTTTCATCTGGCCATCGTGGTTCTTGGGCCGCTTCACTGCCCAGTGCGGGCAAGCTCCCTGGCCGCAGGATCAGTAGAACATCGAACGCATTTCTTCCAGATCGGCGCACATCGCTTTGTTGTCCGGATCGATTCCCAGTTTGACAAAGGCCGGCACGCTGAAAGGGTCGATGCGTGAAATCGGGTGGTCGGTGTCTTTGTGGCAGTACAGGCTGGCCACCTGCACCAGGTCGACATAATCGATCTGTGCTGATTGTCGCTTGAAGTCCAGATACAACTGCGGGATTTGCACCAGCATTTCGGGAAATTCCCAGACCCTCAGCAGCTTGTCGCCAAGCAACGGATGAATGCGGTCAATCACGTGATTGAGGCTGACCGGGTCGGACAGCAGTTCATAGTGATCTTCGGCGTAGGTCAGGATCGGCAGCACACCGATCTGATGCACCAGGCCGCCCAGGGCCGCCTGATCAGGCTTGAGTTGGGTGTAGCTGCGGCACAGCGCGTAGCTGACGCCGGCGATTTCCAGGCTTTTGCGCCAGACATCGCGCATTTTCTGTTCAACCACCTCGGAGCTGGCATGGAAAATCTGCTCCATGACCAGGCCAATGGCCAGGTTGCTGCTGTAGTTGATGCCCAGGCGGGTGATGGCCGTGTGCAGGTCGGTCACTTCCTGGGTCGCGCGCAGCAGCGGGCTGTTGACCACCTTGATCAGGCGCGCGGACAACGCCGTATCGCGCCCGATCACCTTGCTCAGGGTACTGATGCTGATGTCCGGATCTTCGGCGACCTTGCGAATCTGCAACGCCACTTCCGGTAATGTCGGCAGAACCAGGTCATCGTTGTCGATGGCCTCAACCAAATCCTGTTGGACCTTTTCCGCCAGCTCAATCATTTAGTTTCTCTAGGTGTCGCAAAAAAGTACCGCGCTTAACGTTGGATCTCGCGGTCGCGGTCCAGTGAGTAAGGCAGCTCGAGCACGTGCAGGGCAGGGCCGTCGGGCGCACCCACATGCAGGTCACCGGCCTCTGCTGCTTCGGCCTGCAATACCGCCAGCAGTTCAATGTTGTTGTCGGCCCGGGCGGCGATCACCACTTCGCCGATCGAACTGGCGTGGCTGGGGGCGAACAGCTGGGTGCCCGGCTCGGGCAGTTCGCCGGCGTCCAGTTGCACGCGATACAGGCGGCGCTTGAGTTTGCCCAGGTACTGCATCCGCGCGACGATTTCCTGGCCGGTGTAGCAGCCTTTCTTGAAGCTCACGCCACCAACGGCTTGCAGATTGAGCATCTGCGGGATGAACAGCTCACGGGTGGCGGGCATCACCTGGCCGATCCCGGCGCGGATCTGGCCCAGCAGCCATTGATTCAGATCACCTTCGGCCAGCAGGGCAGACAGCTTGCCTTTGATGGCGTCGGCTTGATCGGCGGCGACCCACAGTTCGGCGCGATCGGTCGATACGCGAATGGCGATCAAGCCGTCATGGCGCACCACGCAGTCGGTGTCTGCCGGCAGTTCAAGGCCAAGGCTGCTCAGGGCGGCGTCGCCGTGGTCGATGCCGAAGCGGACCCAGGCGGCGCTTTCGTCGGTGAGCTTGGACTTGGAGAACACCGCGTATTTTTTCAGATCCGCCAGTTGAGGTTCCAGCAGCTCGCTGGCCATCGCCAGCAGCACGCCGTCACCTTGCAGCAGGATACGGAAGCTCGATTGCATCCGGCCTTTTTGCGTGCAGCGCGCGCCGAGGCTGGACTGGGTATCGCTCAGGTAGTTGAGGTTGCAGGTCAATTGGCCTTGCAGGAACTTGCCGGCGTCCGCGCCGCGGACTGCCAGGACACCTTCATGAGACAGCGTGCAGAAAAAAGCAGAATCGGCCATGGGTCATCGCAGGGTAAAGAGTCTGGCGGACATGATAAGGGTGTGTCCCTGAAATGGGTAGTTCACAAAGGATCGCCGGTGACCGACCAAAGCCGACTGTTCGACAGGGCACGGGGCTGTATACTTGCGGCCTATTTGAGGAGCGCTCCATGGTCGAAGATGTTGAACTGAACCGCCTCTACTGGCACAGCCGCCGCGGCATGCTTGAGCTTGACGTGTTGCTGGTGCCGTTTGTGAAAGAGGTCTATCCGCACCTCAACGAGGTGGACCGCGCCTGCTACGTCAGGTTGCTCGAATGTGAAGATCAGGACATGTTCGGCTGGTTCATGGAACGCGCCGAGTCGGAAGATCCGGAGCTTCAGCGCATGGTTCGCATGATCCTGGATCGTGTCCAGCCCAAGTAATGCGTTCGAATGCCGCTGGCATGCCTCACGGCAGTTGCTGGCGGTTTATCTGTTGGCCCAGCTGTTCGCGCTGGGTTCGCTGTTTCTACTGTCCATTCCTGCCTGGGCCTGCGCGCTCGGCGTTTTCTGCTGCCTGCTGCATGGCCTTTGGGTGCTGCCGCGGCAGATTTTGCTGACGCACCCGCAGGCGTTTCGCGGCTTGCGCCGCGACGCCGATGGTTGGCAGTTGTGGAGTCCGGCGGGGGGATGGCAAGCGGTGCAGTTGCGCCCGGACAGCCTGGCATTGCCCCTGGTCGTGGTGCTGCGTTTTCGCTTGCGCGGTGAGCGCCGGGTCCGGGCCATTTGCGTGCCCCGGGATGCGCAGGCGGCGGATGTGCATCGACGCCTGCGGGTCCGGCTCAAGTTCAGTCGGCGTAGGTGGGCGGCACCAGAATAGTGTCGAGGGCGACCGGCAGCATGTTCGGGTAGTCGAGGGTGTAATGCAGGCCACGACTTTCCTTGCGCTCCATGGCTGACAGGATCATCAGCTCGGCCACCTGGGCCAGGTTGCGCAGCTCGATCAAATCCCGGCTGACTTTATAATTGCTGTAGAACTCGTCGATCTCGTCGAGCAACAGGCGCACCCGGTGCTGGGCCCGTTGCAGACGCTTGTTGGTGCGCACGATGCCGACGTAGTCCCACATGAAGCGCCGCAGTTCATCCCAGTTGTGCGCGATGATCACGTCCTCATCAGAGTCGGTGACCTGGCTCGCATCCCAGACGGGCAGGGCGGTTGGGGCGTCAACCCGGGGCAACTGCTCCAGGATGTCCGCCGCCGCCGAACGGGCGTATACGAAACATTCCAACAGCGAATTGCTGGCCATGCGATTGGCGCCATGCAGGCCGGTGAAACTGGTTTCGCCGATTGCGTACAGGCCCGGTACATCGGTGCGACCCTGTTGGTCGACCATGACGCCGCCGCAGGTGTAATGCGCCGCGGGAACCACCGGGATCGGCTGCTTGGTGATGTCGATGGAGAATTCCAGGCAGCGCTCGTACACGGTCGGGAAGTGGGTCTTGATGAACGCTTCGGACTTGTGGCTGATGTCCAGATAAACGCAATCGATACCCAGGCGCTTCATCTCATGGTCGATGGCCCGGGCGACGATGTCCCGTGGCGCCAGCTCGGCCCGAGGGTCGAAGCGCTGCATGAAGCGCTCGCCGTTGGGCAGCTTCAGGTGGGCGCCTTCGCCGCGCAGGGCTTCGGTGATCAGGAAACTCTTGGCTTGCGGGTGATACAGGCAGGTGGGGTGGAACTGGTTGAATTCCAGGTTCGCCACCCGGCAACCAGAACGCCACGCCATGGCAATACCGTCGCCACAGGCGCCATCAGGGTTGCTGGTGTAGAGGTATACCTTGGCTGCGCCACCGGAGGCGAGGATCACGAAGCGGGCGCCGTAGGTGTCGACTTCACCCGTGCCGCGATTGAGCACATAAGCGCCCAGGCAGCGATCGCCTTCAAGGCCCAGGCGTTTTTCCGTGATCAGGTCGATCGCTACCCGCTGTTCCAGAAGCTCGATGTTCGGTCGTTGTCGAGCCTGGGTCAGCAGGGTCGTGAAAATGGCTGCGCCAGTGGCGTCGGCGGCATGGATGATGCGTCGATGGCTGTGGCCGCCTTCACGGGTCAGGTGAAATTCGAATCCGCCATCTTCGGTGCCGGATTGTTCATCGCGGGTAAACGGCACGCCCTGGTCGATGAGCCATTGGATGGCTTCCTTGCTGTGCTCGACCGTGAAACGTACGGCATCTTCATGGCACAGGCCGCCGCCAGCATTGAGCGTGTCGTCGACGTGGGATTCGACAGTGTCCGTATCGTCCAGAACGGCAGCGACACCCCCCTGGGCCCAGAAGGTCGAGCCATTGGCAAGGTCGCCTTTGCTCAGTACGGCGATGCGCAAATGACCGGGCAAGGTCAGCGAAAGGCTCAAACCGGCAGCGCCGCTGCCAATTACCAGAACATCGTGTTGAAACTGTTGGCTCATTTCAGGATTCCGCTCAAAGCGACCCGGGTCGGGGGAGGCGCTGGACAACTGGACATGCGAGTCAGGTTTGCACACAGCCCACTAGTATATAGAGGGGGGGAGCGGCACAATAGCCGTGCCTACATGGCATTGTGAAACTACAGTGACGGAAAAAACCTGTCGCTTCGTCGGATGTTTTTTTCGCCTGTTTGGCGTCATGCCGACTGTATCGTGGATTTAACAGTCTTTTTCTCTTCACAGTTGCACAATGTCACTGTCACGCAGCTATAAATATTTGGAACTTTTGCCAAAGGCCCAAGATCAATAGACGGTTGCCTGAATCAAGGGACAGTGTCGGGGTCGCGAAGGATCTGTGGTTGGATTCTTGCCTGCGAAACCGATGACAAGATTATTTCGCGCAGCCGAGGTATCTCGCGCTGCGCTTTTCGTGCGTGCCGGATCAGAGCCCGCAGGAAACTTGCCTGGAGGGGGAGAACTTTTGCGAAAAGCCCGAGTCTATGTTTGCAAGTCCGGTCGTTTAGTAATGCAAGCCTCCTCCGAGCTTATCGAGGAGTGTTCATGCTAACCCAGGAAGAGGATCAGCAACTGGTCGAACGCGTTCAACGCGGCGACAAGCGTGCTTTCGATCTGCTAGTGCTGAAATACCAGCACAAAATTCTCGGGTTGATCGTGCGTTTCGTGCACGACACCCATGAAGCCCAGGATGTGGCGCAAGAAGCCTTTATCAAGGCGTACCGCGCCCTTGGAAATTTTCGCGGAGACAGCGCGTTTTATACGTGGCTTTACCGCATCGCCATCAACACGGCGAAAAACTATCTGGTTTCACGCGGCCGCCGGCCGCCGGATAGCGATGTCAGTTCCGAGGATGCAGAGTTCTACGATGGCGATCACGGCCTCAAGGATCTCGAGTCGCCAGAACGGGCTTTGCTGCGGGATGAGATCGAAGGCACCGTCCATCGAACCATTCAGCAATTACCTGAAGATTTGCGTACGGCTTTAACTTTACGTGAGTTCGATGGTCTGAGTTACGAGGACATTGCGAGCGTCATGCAGTGTCCGGTGGGCACCGTGCGCTCCCGGATTTTCCGCGCCCGGGAGGCCATCGATAAAGCCCTGCAGCCGTTGTTGCAGGAAAACTAATGACAGCGGCGACAGCCAAGAGAGGAACGCCATGAGTCGTGAAGCCCTGCAGGAATCGCTGTCCGCAGTGATGGATAACGAAGCGGACGAATTGGAATTGCGTCGGGTACTCAGTGCCTGCGACGATGTTGAAACACGTGAAACCTGGGCTCGTTATCAGATCGCTCGGGCAGCGATGCACAAGGATCTGCTGCTTCCACGCCTGGATATCGCAGCGGCTGTTTCCGCAGCCCTGGCTGACGAAAGCGTGCCGGCAAAAGCTACCCGTGGTCCATGGCGCAGCCTGGGCCGTCTGGCCGTCGCTGCCTCGGTAACCGTTGCCGTATTGGCAGGTGTTCGTCTATACAACCAGGACGAAATCGCCGGAGTTGAACTGGCGCAGCAGTCCAGCCAACAGAATCTGGCCGCTCCTCAAGTCAAGGGTCCGGCTGTACTGGCAGGCTACAGCGAGAGTTCGGACGCCACCGGCCCTATGGCCAACGGCGTATTGCAAGGTCAGCCAGGCTGGCACGATCAGCGTCTGCCAAGCTACTTGCGTCAGCACGCCCAACAGGCTGCATTGAAAGGTACCGAGAGCGCTCTGCCTTACGCGCGTGCAGCAAGCCTGGAAAACCGTTAAGGAGGATCATGCGCGCCATACCTCTACTTCCGTTCCTGCTTGGTGGCTGGTTTGTTGTGCCAGCCCATGCCGATGAAGCCCAGGACTGGTTGACCCGTCTTGGTCAGGCCGAGCAGCAGCAGAGCTTTTCCGGTACTTTTGTTTACGAACGTAATGGTAGTTTTTCTACCCATAACATCTGGCACCGCGTCCAGGATGGCAAGGTCCGCGAGCGTTTACTTCAGCTCGACGGCTCGGCGCAGGAAGTCGTACGCATTGATGGGCATACTCAATGCGTCAGCGGCACCCTGATTGCGGGGCTCGGGGACTCGCCAAATTCCGCAGCACGTGCACTCGATCCACAAAAACTCAAGAATTGGTATGACATTGCCGTCGTCGGCAAGTCGCGTGTGGCCGGGCGTGCGGCAGTAATAGTGTCGCTGACGCCTCGCGATCAGCACCGTTACGGGTTTGAACTGCATCTGGACAAGGAAACCGGTTTGCCACTCAAATCGTTGCTGCTTGACGATAAAAGTCGCTTGTTGGAGCGCTTCCAGTTCACGCACCTCGATACCGCCGTTGCGCCTTCTGACAGCGACTTGCAGGCTGGTGCAGATTGCAAGACGGTGAATCTGGAGGGTGACAAGGCTTCTGCCGTCAAGGCTGCGCAAGTCTGGCATTCAGACTGGCTCCCTCCTGGTTTCGAGCTGACCAGCAGTACAGCGCGCAAGGATCCAGAGACCAAAACCCAGGTCAACAGCCTGATGTACGATGACGGCCTGGCACGCTTTTCGGTCTTTCTCGAGCCATTGAATGGCGCGACAGTCACCGATACTCGCACTCAGCTTGGTCCAACCATCGCGGTTTCCCGCCGCTTGACCACTCCCCAAGGCGAAATGATGGTAACCGTGGTAGGTGAAATCCCGGTCGGCACTGCTGAGCGGATTGCCTTGTCCATGCGCACTGATGCTGCTGTCTCCAAGCAGTGAGCCGAGATTGAAATGTTTCGCGAACATTTCAACTTGCAATTTCAAGTGAATTTTTTTTAAGTCAGAGCCCCTCGGCTCTGGCCTTGTTTGTTGTTCCCGGAACAAAAATACCGGCGTATCTTTCCGGTGTTACTTGATCCATATCGCTTAACCATGCTCGTCGTAACGGGAGCCGTATGTCGATACCACGCTTGAAGTCTTACCTCTCCATTTTTGCCACCGTGTTGGTGCTCGGTCAGGCCATCCCTGCGCAAGCAGTCGAATTGCCCGACTTTACGCAATTGGTCGAGCAAGCCTCGCCCGCGGTCGTGAACATCAGTACCACGCAGAAACTGCCGGATCGCAAGGTGAACCAGCAGATGCCGGATCTCGAAGGCTTGCCGCCGATGCTGCGCGAGTTCTTCGAACGCGGTATGCCGCCACAACCGCGTTCGCCTCGCGGTGATCGTCAGCGTGAAGCCCAGTCCCTGGGTTCCGGCTTCATCATCTCCTCTGACGGTTACATCCTCACCAATAACCACGTGATTGCCGACGCTGATGAGATTCTGGTGCGTCTGGCTGATCGCAGCGAAATGAAAGCCAAGCTGGTGGGGACCGATACCCGCTCCGATGTGGCGCTGTTGAAAATCGAAGGCAAGGACTTGCCCGTACTTACGTTGGGTAAATCCCAGGACTTGAAGGCCGGCCAGTGGGTCGTGGCTATCGGTTCGCCGTTCGGCTTTGACCACACGGTAACCCAAGGCATCGTCAGTGCCGTGGGCCGTAGCCTGCCGAACGAAAACTATGTGCCGTTCATTCAGACCGACGTGCCGATCAACCCGGGTAACTCCGGTGGGCCGCTGTTCAACCTCAAAGGCGAAGTGGTCGGCATCAACTCGCAGATCTACACCCGCTCCGGTGGCTTCATGGGCGTGTCGTTCGCCATTCCGATCGATGTGGCCATGGACGTTTCCAATCAGCTGAAAACCGGTGGCAAGGTCAGCCGCGGCTGGTTGGGGGTCGTGATCCAGGAAGTGAACAAGGATCTCGCCGAGTCGTTCGGTCTGGATAAACCGGCCGGTGCGCTGGTTGCCCAGATCCAGGATGATGGTCCGGCCGCCAAGGGTGGTCTGCAGGTTGGCGACGTGATCCTGAGCATGAATGGCCAACCGATCGTGATGTCCGCCGATTTGCCACACCTGGTTGGCGCACTGAAGGCGGGGTCCAAGGCCAATCTGGAAGTGATTCGTGATGGTAAGCGCAAGAACGTCGAGTTGACGGTCGGCGATATTCCTGATGAAGACAAGGAGCTGAGTGCTTTGCCGAAATCGGGCGCCGAAAGCAGCAGCAATCGCCTGGGGGTTTCGGTCGTCGAGATCAGTGCCGAGCAGAAGAAAACCTACGACCTCAAAGGTGGTGTGGTGATCAAGGAAGTTCAGGACGGTCCTGCCGCCATGATTGGCCTGCAACCGGGTGATGTCATTACCCACCTGAACAACCAGGCCATCGAATCGACCAAGCAGTTCACCGACATCGCCAAGGCGCTGCCGAAGAATCGCTCGGTGTCGATGCGGGTTCTGCGTCAAGGACGCGCCAGCTTCATTACCTTCAAACTGGCTGAATAATCCGCTTGTTGGTTGAATGAAAAACCGCCTCGAAAGAGGCGGTTTTTTTGTGCTCGAAATAAGGTTGCTGAACGGTCAGCCCATCATGTCCTTGATCATGCGCTCCTGATCCATCAACTCTCGCTGACGGGCATCGATTCGCGACGACAGCGGGAAATTGCTCCCGGCCTTGCGCTTGGCGAAATCCAGTTGCTGGATGGCCTGGCGATAGTCACCCACCAGTGCGAAATACTCGGCGCGCGCCTGATGCAGGCCGATGATGTTGCCCGACAGGCCGCGCGTCTCTGCCACCTGGTACCAAACGTCCGGATCATCTGGACGCGACTTGAGTAAGCCTTCCAGGGCCTTTTCGGCATCGGCTGCGCGGTTCTGTTTAAGCAACAGGTCGACGCGCACCTGGTTCAGCGGGTAGTTGCCAGGGTACTGAGTGAGCATTCGGTCGACGCGCGACTGTGCATCCGCCAAGCGGTTGTTGGTGGTGTCCAGATCGATTTGTGCGAGGTTGTAAATGATCTCGTTCGGCGATTTGGCCAGCAACAGCTTCAGGTTTTCCCGCGCTTCGTTCAGTTGGCCACCCTTGATTTGAGCGATGGCCAAGCCGTAGCGAGCAATATCGTTTTTCGGGTTCTCGTCCAGCAAGGCGCGAAAGCGCTTGGCGCCCAGCCCCGGTGTTTCCTCATAGATCAACTGCACTCGCGCCCGAATCAATTGATAGCGCAGGCTATCCTCGATGCCGCCCTGCGGTGCCTGTTCGGCGCGGTTGCGGGTGTCGGCGATACGGGACTCGGTCACCGGGTGAGTCAGCAGGAATTCCGGTGGCTTGGCATCGTAACGATACTGCCGGCCCAGGCGCTCGAACATGGTCGGCATGGAACGAGGGTCGTAGCCGGCTTTTTCCAGATTGAGGATACCGATGCGGTCGGCTTCCTGTTCGTTCTGGCGGGAGAAGCGTCGTTGTTCCTGAATGGCCGCCGCCTGTGTACCGGCAATGGCGGCGATCCCGGCGTCACCGGCACCGGCTGCGGCGATCACGATCCCGGCCAGCAGCGCGGCCATCATCGGCACCTGCATGCGCTGTTGCGCTTCGACGCCACGGGCAAAGTGGCGCTGCGACAAGTGAGCCAGTTCGTGAGCCAGAACCGAGGCATATTCGCCTTCGGTCTGGGCGTTGAGGAACAAGCCGCCGTTGACCCCGACAATCCCGCCCGGCGCCGCAAAGGCATTGAGCTGAGGGCTGTTGATCAGGATGAATTCCAGGCGCCGGTCATTGACCTGACTGGTCTCTACCAGGCGATAAACACTGGATTCGACATAGTCCTTGAGTTGAGGATCGTTGAGCTGCGATACCTGGCTACGCAACAACGCCAGCCACGCGCGACCCAACTGGTATTCCTGCTGTGGCGAGACGATGGCAGAACTGGCGTCGCCGAGTGACGGCAGGTCGTCGGCAAAGCCCGGTGAGGCGAGCAGGCAAGCGAGCGTCAGCAGGGTAGGGCGCAAAAAGGTCATGCACAAAGCCTTAGTCGACAAAGACCTTACTGTAGCCGGACACCAGCCTTGCGACCAGATATTCTAGGCGACTCAACCATCTGAACCGGAGTGACGCAATGACCGACGCTGTAGCCCATGACGTTGAACTGGACGCCAGTGGCTTGAATTGCCCGTTGCCGCTGCTCAAGGCCAAGATGGAACTCAACCGGATGCTCAGTGGCGCCGTACTCAAGGTGATCGCTACGGATGCTGGCTCGCAGCGCGATTTTCGCACCTTCGCCCGTTTGGCCGGTCATACGCTGCTTCGTGAAGAAGACGAGTCGGGCGTTTACCGCTATTGGTTGAAAAAAGCCTGAAAACCCGCGGCATTTTTTCTTAAGGATTATTGATGTTTAAAGTGTTACGCGACTGGATTCAGCGCTACTTCTCCGATGAGGAAGCCGTGGTACTGGCTGTCCTGCTGTTCCTGGCGTTCACCGCCGTGCTGACGCTGGGCGGGATGCTGGCGCCGGTGTTGGCCGGGATGGTCCTGGCTTATCTGATGCAGGGGCTGGTGCTGACGCTGGAGCGCCTGCGTGTTCCGGGCGGGGCGGCGGTGGGGCTGGTCTTCGCGCTGTTCATGGGGCTGTCGCTGGTGTTTTTCGTGGTTGTGGTGCCGCTGCTCTGGCATCAGGTGATCACCTTGTTCAACGAATTGCCCGGCATGCTGGTCAAGTGGCAATCGCTGCTACTGCTGCTGCCGGAGCGCTACCCGCATCTGGTGTCCGACGAGCAGGTGCTGCAGGCCATCGAAGTGGCGCGGGGCGAAATCGGCAAGTTCGGGCAGTGGGCGCTGACGTTCTCACTCTCGAGCCTGCCGCTGTTGGTCAACATCATGATCTATTTGGTATTGGTGCCGATTCTGGTGTTTTTCTTCCTCAAGGACCGGGCAATGATCGGGGAGTGGGTGCGCGGCTACCTGCCCCGCGAGCGAGCGCTGATCACCCGCGTTGCCCATGAGATGAACCGGCAGATCGCCAATTACATTCGTGGCAAGGTCATCGAAATCTTCATTTGCGGCGGCGTGACCTACATCGCGTTCGTCATCCTGGAGCTCAATTACGCGGCACTGCTGGCGTTACTGGTCGGGGTATCGGTGGTGGTGCCCTACGTCGGGGCCGTGGTGGTGACGGTGCCGGTGTTACTGATTGCGTTGTTCCAGTGGGGTTGGAGCGATCAGTTCATCTATCTGATGGCAGTCTACGGAATCATCCAGACGTTGGACGGTAACGTGCTGGTGCCGCTGCTGTTCTCGGAGGCCGTCAACCTGCATCCGGTAGCGATCATCTGCGCGGTATTGTTGTTCGGCGGGCTGTGGGGATTCTGGGGGGTCTTCTTTGCGATTCCCCTGGCCACTCTGTTCAAGGCCGTGCTGGATGCCTGGCCGCGCAAGGAGCCGGTGGTGGCACCGTTGCTCTAGGTATCAAAGGATCGCAGCCCGCTGAAGGTTGCGATCCTTTTGAGATCAGGCTTTATTCAAGGTCTGAGCTGCAGCCAACACGGCATCCACATGCCCCGGTACCTTCACGCCGCGCCACTCCTGGCGCAACACGCCGTTCTTGTCGATCAGGAACGTGCTGCGATCGACGCCCATGTATTCCTTGCCATACAGCTTTTTCAGCTTGATCACGTCGAACAGCTGGCACAGCGCTTCTTCCTTGTCGCTGATCAGCTCGAAGGTGAACGCCTGCTTGGCCTTGAAGTTCTCGTGGGACTTGAGGCTGTCACGTGATACGCCAAAGACTTCGGTGTTGGCGGCCTTGAAGGCATCAAGCTGATCGCGAAACCCCTGGCCTTGAGTGGTGCAGCCGGGGGTGCTGTCCTTCGGATAGAAGTAGATCACTACCTGCTTGCCCTTGAGCGCCGCCAGGCTGACGGTTTGCCCGCTGGTGGCGGGGGCTTCGAAATCGGCAACCGGTTGGTCGATGGCAACGGCCATGAAAGCTTCCTTACATTGGGTTTTGTGGGCGCCACGGTTCGATCAGGGCATCCAGGTTCAGCGCATCGGCGAAATCCAGGAACTGATCGCGCAACCAGCTGATCTGTACGCCGGCCGGCAAGGTTACGGTAAAGGTGGCATTGAGCATGGTGCCGCCGGTTTGCGGGGCCTGATAGGTGTCGCAGGTCAGGTTTTCCAGCTCGACGTTATGGTCCATGAAGAACTGGCACAGCTCGTTGATGATGTCCGAGCGGTAGGCCGAGCTGACATAGGCCACATACGGCAGGGCCTGCGGACGGTTTTCCAGGGCTGCGCTGCGGACCACGTTGACGGTGAAGGCGTGCCGTTTGGCCAGTATTGGCAGGCTGCCCTCCAGGCGTGCCAGTGCGTCCCAGCTACCGGAGACTTCAAGGACCAGCGCACTGCACTCGCCATGGCGGGTCAGGCGAGAGGTGACCACGGCGCAGCGGTTTTCATGGCTGGCGCGGCACAGGACGTTAGTCAGCTCCATGGGGTTGGCGCCGAGCGCACTGATGACAAGGAATTGTTCGCGAACTGTGGGGGTGGACATGCAGCATTCCTAAAGCGATGAGCGGTCGGTACTTCTGTCGGCTTGTTTTGCCGGGGGTGAGCCTGCGGATGCGAATTCAGAAAGCCCTTGCGCAGGTTGCACCGTGCTCCAGTATGGCAGGAACAGCGCAGTGGCAACGCTGAAATGGGGCTTGTGATGCCGAAAATGAAGGCTCGAACCCGACGTGCGAGCTTGTCGGTACCGATCAAAGTCTGAAGGGTAGCGAAAAGCGGCGCCAAGGGGAATGGCGGCAGCGCAGTACTTCGCTTGTACAAGCATCTTGGCGCCAGTACCATTACGGCTCTCTTTTTCCGGCAGGAGCGGTTGCATGATTGCGGGCAGTATGGTGGCACTGGTCACACCCATGGATGCACAAGGTAATCTCGATTGGGATAGCCTGAGCAAACTGGTGGACTTTCACCTGCAAAACGGCACCCACGCCATCGTGGCGGTCGGCACCACAGGTGAATCGGCCACCCTTGATGTGAACGAACACATCGAAGTCATCCGTCGCGTCGTGAAGCAGGTCAATGGCCGCATCCCGGTGATCGCCGGTACCGGCGCCAATTCGACCCGCGAAGCCATCGAGCTGACCACCAACGCGAAAAACGCGGGTGCCGATGCCTGCCTGCTGGTCACGCCGTATTACAACAAGCCGACCCAGGAAGGCCTGTACCAGCACTTCAAGGCCATCGCCGAAGCCGTCGACATCCCGCAGATCCTCTATAACGTGCCGGGCCGCACCGCATGCGACATGCAGGCCGAGACCGTTATCCGTCTGTCGACCGTCAAGAACATCATCGGCATCAAGGAAGCCACCGGCGACCTCAAGCGCGCCAAGGCGATCATCGACGGTGTCAGCAGCAACTTCCTGGTGATCTCCGGTGACGATGCCACTGCAGTCGAGCTGATCCTTTTGGGCGGCAAAGGCAATATTTCGGTCACCGCCAACGTCGCTCCGCGCGACATGGCCGATCTGTGCATCGCTGCCCTCAATGGCGACGCCGCAAAGGCGCGTGCCATTCATGAAAAGCTGATGCCGCTCAATAAAACCCTGTTTATCGAATCCAACCCTATCCCCGTGAAATGGGCGCTGCATGAAATGGGCTTGATGCCGGACGGTATCCGTCTGCCGCTCACCTGGCTCAGCGCTGAGTGTCACGAACCGCTGCGTCAGGCCATGCGTCTGTCCGGCGTCCTGGCTTAATTGAGGAAGTACAACGCATGAAGCGAATGGCCGGACTTTCCGCACTTGCCTTGATTATCTCCAGCACCAGTGGCTGTGGATGGATCTGGGGCCCGGAAGGTTATTTCCGTGACCGTGGTAGCGATTACCTGGAAGCGCAACAGACTGCACCGATGCAATTGCCACCGGATATCAAGACCGCCAAGCGTCTGGACCCGCTGCTGCCAATCCCGCGTAACGTGGCCGATGACACCGTCAAGGGCGAATACGTCGTTCCTCGTCCGCTGCCATTGTCTTCCGTTGCCGACGCCAGTGCCTACTCGCTGCAAAAAAGCGGCGATTCGCGCTGGATCCTGGCGCAGAACCCGCCGGCGGAAGCCTGGCCGGTAGCCGTGCAGTTCTTTCAGGACAACGGTTTCCGCCTGGACGAACAACGCCCGCAAACCGGTGAATTCACCACGACCTGGCAACATGCCGACGAGTTGTCCGCAGCGATGGCCAAGCGCCTGAGTGCGGCCGGTGTCGCCTCTGACAGCGAAATCCGCGCCCGGGTACGTATCGAGCCGGGTGTGCAGCGCAATACCAGTGAGGTCTATGTGGTCACCGCCGAGCGTCCTGCCGGCAGTACCGCCGATGTGGCCTTCACCAACCGTTCGGTCAACACCGGCCTGGACGCTGCGCTGGTCGACGACATGCTTGCGAGCATGAGCCGGATCTCGGAGAAGGGCGGTTCGGTTTCCATGCTGGCCTCCCGCGATTTCGACACCCCGAACCGTGTCAGCCTGAGCGAAGACGGCAGCGGCAACCCCGTGCTGAACGTCGGTTCCGATCTGGACCGCGCCTGGTCGAGCGTCGGCCGCGCACTGGAACAGGGTGAGTGGCGCGTCGAGGACATCAACCGCAGCCTGGGCCTGTACTACATCAACCTGGCTGAAAAAGCCGAGAAGAAAGACGACAAGCCCGGTTTCTTCAGCGGCCTGTTCGGCAGTGCGCCGAACAAGGAAGAAGTTGAAGCCCGCGCCGAGCGTTATCAGGTTCGCCTGAGCAAGGTGGGCGACAACGTGCAGGTCACCGTCGAGAAAAACATCAACACCGTGGCGCCGGCTGACGTGGCGCGCAAAGTGTTGAGCGTGATTCAGGACAATCTGGGCTGATCACATGCGTTTTGCCGTTCTCGGCAGCGGTAGCCAAGGGAACGGCACGCTGATAGCCAGTGCTGATACCTATGTGCTGGTCGATTGTGGTTTCTCCCTGCGGGAAACCGAAAAACGCCTGTTGCGCCTGGGGGTGAGCCCGGCGCAACTGAGTGCGATACTCGTGACCCACGAACATGCCGACCACGTGCATGGCGTGGGTTTGCTGTCTCGGCGCTACAATCTGCCTGTCTACCTCAGTCGCGGGACCTTGCGCGGGATGCGCAAGCCCATCGAGCCCGCGGGCTTGCTGGCGGACGGTGAACAGTTGCAGATCGGTAACTTGAACATTGGGGTCATTGCCGTGGCCCATGATGCGCAAGAGCCGACGCAATATGTATTCAGTGACGGTGAGCGGCGCTTCGGCCTGTTGACCGACCTGGGTTCCTACTGCAACAGGGTGCTGGATGGTTATCGGGATCTCGATGCACTGATGATCGAGGCCAACCATTGCCGTGACATGCTGGCTCGCGGTCACTATCCCTACTTTCTCAAGCAGCGGGTGGGCGGCGAACTGGGACATTTGAATAACCATCAGGCGGCATTCCTGGTGGCTGAGTTGGGCTGGCAAGGCCTGCAACACCTGGTCCTGGCCCATCTGAGCAGCAAGAACAACCTGCCGCAGCTGGCCCGGCAATGTTTTGTCGACACCCTAGGGTGCGACCCGGACTGGCTGCAACTGGCCGATCAAGATTCAGGGCTCGACTGGCGACACATCGCCTAGCCCATCTACTTAGCAAGCGGAGCCCATCATGGAAAAACGTGAAGAACTCTACCGCGGCAAAGCCAAGTCGGTTTACAAGACCGATGACGCTGACCGCTTGATCCTGCTGTTTCGCAACGACACCTCGGCGTTCGACGGCAAGCGCATCGAGCAACTGGACCGCAAAGGCATGGTGAACAACAAGTTCAACGCCTTCATCATGCAGAAACTCGAAGCCGCCGGCGTACCGACTCAGTTCGACAAGCTGCTGGGCGACAACGAGTGCCTGGTCAAGAAGCTGGACATGATCCCGGTCGAGTGCGTCGTGCGTAACTACGCCGCCGGTAGCCTGGTCAAGCGCCTGGGCGTCGAAGAGGGCATGAAGCTCAACCCTTACACCTTTGAGCTGTTCCTGAAAGACGACGCCAAGGGTGACCCGTTCATCAACGAATCCCACGTTGTGGCGTTTGGTTGGGGCACCGTCGAGCAATTGGCTCGCATGAAAGAACTGTCGCTCAAGGTCAACGAAATCCTCAGCAAACTGTTCGATGACGCTGGCCTGCTGCTGGTGGACTTCAAGCTGGAATTCGGCGTGTTCAGCGACGGCTCCATCGTGCTGGGCGACGAGTTCAGCCCGGACGGCTGCCGCCTGTGGGACAAGGACACCAAGAAGAAAATGGACAAGGACCGCTTCCGTCAGGGCCTCGGTGATGTCATCGAAGCCTACGAAGAAGTTGCCAACCGTCTGGGCGTACCGCTTTAACCGACGCAAGCATCTGATAGCACAGAAATATTTCGCGAAAGGGGGTTCGCTTCCGGCGAAAGTGTTGTTATGATGCGCGCCGTTGGAGAGATGCCAGAGTGGCCGAATGGGACGGATTCGAAATCCGTTGTACCTTCACCGGTACCTAGGGTTCGAATCCCTATCTCTCCGCCATATATATAAAAGCCCCGTAATTCAATGAGTTACGGGGCTTTTTGTTTTTCGATTCTACTACTCATTTCTACCACTCAAATCCTCCTCACTACAGCTACACGGCTCAACCACGTCTCCGGTTGATGGTGTACGTCTGCTCAACATTCATCAAATCCCCTAGCTCAGTCGAACTCCCGATCAATACAGCAATTGTTATGGCGCTTTTACTGCGTCTGTAGCATCGGATTAGACGCGTTATCCTACTGCTAGCCCTATCCCTACGGGTGAAGGCGTGGCGCGCCTTACAGTGTCAGAGATAATGGGACAGCAAGGCTGCCAGCACCATCAGTCGTCGACCGATTGAACATTGTTAGTCGCATCTATACTGTACGCACATACAGTATTTGGCGCGTAGTGCTATGGACGAAGATTTGATTGATGACAGCGGGTTTGAACTGGGTATGCCGACTCGTACGGAGATGCTCAAGCATCAATGCACCTTACTGTGTGCGGAATTGGAGACGACACGTCAGGACTTGCGAAAAGCCCACCAGAACATCGCCAAGCTGATCATCATGCACAGGGATTCCTCTAATGAGTTGTCAGCACTGAAGGTTGAGCATGAGCGCTTACGGTGGACCTTGAGTGAGATGTACAGCCGGGAGAGGGAACACGGAAAGGCGAGCTTGGGGTATGCCTACGGGGATCACGTCAAGGGCAAGGCATAGCTCCAGGGCGAAGGTGTGACGTAGCGGTCAGCTATAACACGCACTAACATCTTCAAATCACTCAGGGGACGAAAGCATGAAAGCATGGACTGGGGCGGTCACACTGGCGGGAATGCTGGCATGTTCTTCAGTTATGGCAGACGGCAACGAACTGCTCGAAAATTGCCAAGCATCAATTCGCTCAATGGACCATACCTCAAATAATGATCCATACGGCAATGGGCAATGCTTCGGTGTAACAGAAGGCGTTCTGAACACCATGGTGGCCCTGAATCCTAAGCTCCCCAAAGAGTCGCGAATTTGCCTTCCAGACGATGGAATCAAGGGGGGGCAGGCAGTTCGTGTTGTATACAAATACTTGCAAGACAATCCCTCCCTCCTGCATTTAGAGGGCACTACTTTAATATCATTTGCATTCAGACGGGCTTACCCTTGTGAGTGACTAAGACGTTTTCCACGTAGCCCATCCCCTGCTGATACGGAAAGGTATTTGGCTCTTTTACTATGTCTGTTGGATCGATTAGACGTTCAAAGGAAGGGGTAAGGCAGACCCACAGGGTGAAGGGTCGCGCATCTAATTGAGCAGAGGAAGTCACTACTTCACGTCATGGAAAGGTGAGACCAAGGCGTTCAACTGTGCGCTTCACTGTCATTGGTGCAAACTCACTACCACGTGCAGTGGTGATGCCTTTGGCATTCAAGTAATTAGCCATGCCTAACAACGTAGTCACACCTTCAAACATGCCTGACTGGATAGCCTGACGGAGTGCTTCAGCATTGGTGTCTGCAACTGCTTGTGCTGCTGCCGTAGCTGCTGTTGTACCTTTGGCGTGTGCTACTGCGCGACCAGCATCACGCCGTGCGACCTTGGCTTGTGCTTCCTTGTCACCAGCGTTTGCTTTTGACTTGAGACTGGCGAGTGCGGCGGTGGTTCGTTGGGCAATGAACTCACGCTCTTGCTGTGCCAGTGCGGCATATATGTGCAATTGGAATGAATCAGCAGTAGGCATGGTCGCCACTTTGAATGGCACACGCTTCATTAGTCCGGCAATGTCTTCAACGTCGCGTGACAAACGATCCAGCTTAGCGACCACCAACGTTGCACCATGCTTTGCACAAGCGTCCAATGCTGCTTTGCATTGGTCACGGTCTGTTGGTGCAATGGAGCCGCTGGCGGTGTCGGTGAATTCACCAATGATGTTCCAACCATTCGATTCAGCAGCTACACGCACATATTCTGTTTGTGCTTCCAAACCCAAACCCGACTTACCTTGACCATTTGTGGAAACGCGGTAGTAAGCGACGATTTTCATTTGGTTAGTCCTGCCGACTGGTTAGTGTGCAGCCATCTTAACATACCGCTGTCGGTCGTCAATGGTATGTTAATTCATAAAGAAATAGTTGTGATCCACTTGTATTTGCTATTGGATTGTGCTTTGTACCAGCCGTGAGTTTCCTTCGAAAGTAAAGCGGGATGGCTATCACTGCCTAAGTTTGAGAATTCCGGCAGTGATGGCGGATGCATTCGTGTCGAGGGTTTGAAGTGCTGTGATGACGTTTGCGTGAGCCGTGGGAGAGCCGTTAACCCTCACCCACGATGCCAGTTCTTCAATTGCTGCTCCTAATGCATGCTGATTATGAAGTAGCAGCGTCAGCGTATCAGCGATGACGATGTTGGCGTGATTGTCGTCCGGCATTGGCTTCACATCCTTGGGTGATACATTGATGAAATGTCGGCTAGAGTGGGCATCAATCAATTCCTACCAATGAATGATAGACGCCTGAGCCGGACTGGCATGCAAAGTCAACGATACCCAACATGGTTTCTCCCACACCGTCGATTTCAAGGAATCAGAAATGATCGAACAAATCATTGAATTTATTAAGTCGGTTCCGGATGTGATTTGGTCGGGGATCGTTGCATCAGGCATCACTCTCTTCGGTGTGATGCTTTCAAATAGAGACAACACCCGTCGACTGAAAATGCAGATTGATCATGATTCGAAAGAGAAAGCGAAGGATAAAATGAGCAACCTCAGGCGAGATGTATACCTGAAGGTGATCGAAGATATTGAAGCTACGAACCTACACCTTGGTACATTATCTAATCGCGACCTTGTTAACTCCAATATGAATGTGGAAATTCTTGCGATTACCGCTTCGATAGCAAAGTTGAAGTTGGTGGCAGAGCCTGAGACGGCAAGATTGGCTGGAGAATTAAGTGCGGCATTTGGGGCGCTGTTTTTAAAGCTCATGCCTAGGCTTTTGCCCTTACTTAATGCTACGTCAGATATCGAGATAAACGATTCTGCTTATATCGCTAATTCCGCTGAAGCTTCCAGAATATTACGAGATCTGCACAAATTCAATGAGGAGGGACGACAGGACGCGATGATATTCCAGGCCCTTCAAAATAACTATGATTTCTTCTTCGCTCAGGCGCAGCAATACTCAGATGCTCGTGCACTGGCTTACGTCAACCGCGATGTAAGGATGCGTGAATTCAACGCAATGCTTGTACCTGAGATGAAGAAACTTTCTAAGCTGCAATTGAAAGTAATGATTGCTATACGCAAGGATCTAGGTATTGCTAGCGATGCCGTGGACCTTCAGCGACAACTAGAACGACACTGGGCTGTAATGGAGGCTGGATTGGGTGATGCCATGAAGGAGTTGAAAAGCGAGTAATATTTGCAGCGTTTCTAGCGCTATTGAATCCATCTTCAAGGGCTTTGGAGGGTAAACAAGCATCGCCTAACCAATGTCTTCACGCAGGCCTTATATAATCAGTGTTTGCGACGTATTGAGATGTTAAGTTTCTCGTATTGCTTCCTGTAATAGCCCTGATTCTGAATGATTATTGGCCTGTTATTATATCGTAATTAAGACCGCTAACAAAAAAGCCCTTGACCGCTGGTAGGCGTTCAAGGGCTGATGGTGTTGCTGACATTAATGAATCACTCTGGAATGATTAACTCAGCGAATGTGCCGTTGACTTCGGCTTCAATCTCGGCCATTCGTTTAGCTTTCGCATTGTCCAATCGTTTCTGTTCTTTGATCATGTCAGCTTCCAGCAACTGGGCAGTGAGCAGGTTGCGATACCGCTGACGTTCTTCTTCTAACTGTTTGATATATTCTTGCTTAATTCTCTCATCACTTTCTTGAAGGTCAATATCACGAAGTTCTTGAGGTTTCGACATCCAGCATGAATAGTTAAACGGCTCGTGGGTGATTGGTAATGTCTCAGCAAGTTCATAGCCACGCTTGGATTTCTCAATCACATTAGCAAGAAAGAGAAAGCCAATGCCGCCGGTTATTTTCTCCATGTATAGGCCGTTTACATCATAAGCATAGCGATAGTCGTGTTGACGCTGTTCCAAAACGCCTTGTTCAAACTTTGGAGCGGTTCCTGAAATCTTAATAGTAGTCATGTATTTTTCCTCATTGGTAGAAATTGCCTATGGTGTTATCGCCTGTTTGGTTACGTCTGCAAATCAGTTCAATAGCTTTCGCTGTCTTAGCGTGGTCAAAGCCATGGTTAAAATTCTCACGCGATACTGCTCAAGCATCTGATCTTCTGATAGGTGCATGCTGCTTGGTTTGGTGCTTTGTTTGACATTGATTGTTGTGGTTGCGATCTTTTCAATTAATGATTCTACTGGCTGTACAGTTGGCTGTGCCTTGCGGCGTGCAACTGCTTGTTTAAAACCCCTGCTGAATTTTTCTAGACTCATAAGTTTTATCCTCTTATTTAAATGTTGTTTCCTGTCAGTTGACAGTATGGAGTTTGCTCGCGTAAAAAGCTTTGGAAGCATGATTCTATAAGGCTTAGAGCTATATGCAGTTATCATGTATAGATACTACCTCCCGTTGTCAGAAGGGGCAGAATGTTGGCTCTTGGTATGTGACTAAATTTGGGTTGGGAGTGTAATCATGCTCAACTTCATAATGAGTTGTCGAGTAATCAAGTAAATCTGTGCACTGGTTTGGTTGAAAGCAGGCAAACATTGATTCTTCGTATGCAGCAACTTCTGCTTTTGCAATCTCATCAGCTAACATCAAATTGTCAGGTAGTCCAAGGGTGATGATTGCGTTCTTGATAACCGGCACTTGTTTTACAAATCGGGAATACTCATCTGCGTAGTGCCTTTGGATTGCGCTATTAGCGTCAGACTCGCTGTAGTCAGGAGAGAGCGACGTTACCATCAAATACTTGCTCAGGGTGTTGCGAATCATCCTGCGGTCTAGAGGCTGTCCCTGAAGGGTGTGGAACGTCCGAAAGCCAATGAAGTCTCGCAGCATTGATGCATCCATACCTTCACGGAGTTGCAAAGGGTTCCATGTGACTCCATAAGGGTTCTCAAGAATACTCGACAGTCCCTGTTGATCGGGCTGGCGACTAAGCCATGCAACTGCCACCTGAAGCACAGGGACCATGAATGCAATGTCAGATTGATGTTCTCCTGCTGGGAGTTGTTCCGACAGCCGCTCACATTCTTCCAGCAAGACAATGAATGATCGTTTGGTTGCATAATCAATAATGTACGCTTCTTTCTCTGCCGCTTTGGCCTTGATAGCACGAAGGTCAGACATCGACATTTGTTCAAGCTTGCTCAGTGGCAGTGTATTGTTAGGATCGTTTTGAAATATCCACTTAGCTACGCAGAATCGCTGACTCTTGGTAACAGGGTTTTCTTTGGCATAGTCAATCAACACTTGGCCCAGGAATTCAGTAACTTTGTCCAATACAACACGATCACTGGTTGTGCTGGTTACTTTCCACCTAGCTTTCAGCTTGCTTTTGGGGATGCACAATCCTCGATCGAGGTAACTTTTGTTGCCGTGAGTTTGGTTGTGAAATGCACTGCCGATGAAGAGATTCTGGTGATGTAATAGTCCTACTGTCTCTTTGCCGACTGCTGGGGAAATATGACAAAGATGATAATTCGTTTTATTTGTCTCTTTGTCGTATCCGTGGGTCTTAAAACGTGACCTATATACTGTTAGTAGTGCCGGAATATCTACACCGTGCAGTATCTCTACTGTACCGGCCCTTTTGCATTCTCTAGCGATCCATAGCCATTCATCAGACTGTGAGAGTTTTAACACACGTTTCTGTGCAATAGTCTGGCGTTTATTTTGCTGGTTTTTTTGTCGTGCCTTCGGTCGGCATGGTTGACAGTGCTTAGCCTTGATTTGGCTAGTGATGAATTCGTTATTGCATATAGCGCAGGTTCTGATTCTCTTGATTGTCATTATGGTCCCCATGGGCGGGTAAATTATAGTTTGTTTTTAAACTTTCCAAGAAGGCGCTGGTCATCAAATTGACTACGTGAGCAGCGGACGTTTCATTTAAGAGGCTCATTATTTTGTTTAGCTTTGCCTCTGTGCGGGAGTTCAGGCTGATTTTCACAATACGGCTCCAGAGTTATTCAGTGATCGACTGATCATCAATTGATTTACCAGAATGCCGAGACCATCAGCTTCTAATTTCAGTTTCCTGAACTCAAGCTTGGATATCGTTAGCTTGATTGATACAGCGTTAGCCTTTGAAAAACTACACAATCTCGTCCGACATGAATTACTGCACGTTTTTGCATCACTGCGGCGCCGAGTGACTATCGGTTTACTGCAAAAAACACAGAGTTTGATTTTTAACATTGGAATACCTCCAAAGATATTGGTGAATAATCGTTATAAATAACATTTAAATGGATTGCGTCAGAAAAACAAAAGGCCAACCTGCTATGAAGGGTGGCCTTTAAGGTGTGAGGGTGAGAAAGAACTGATTGCTAACGAAGAATAAGAGGGGCTCCGCTAGCAAGTATCACTGAAATGACATAAAACCGTGATTTTGATCTTCATTGTTCCAGAAGCGGCTTACAAAAATGACTCTAGTTGTTTGAAGATTGTTCTTTCTCTAGTAAATCAATAGTATCAATTTAATTGTTAAAAGTCAATAGGTGTCAATATATAAATCACGGTTTATCAATTTTATTTTAATTGTCTGTTTTTGGTAAATTGCTCTACTTAAAGTTGAAGGTTAGTTGCCTAATGGCTTCTTTTTTCTGTTCAAAAGAACATCCTGCGCTATAGACGTTAAAAGTGAATGAAGGATTCTCATGGCCCATGATGTATGGAATAACTTCAATGCCAACGCCTGCTCGATGAAGCTCTGTGGTAGCTGTCTTTCGAATACTATGGAAAACGTGAAGATTGGAGAAATTAGCCCTGGTTTTCAGTTGTCCAAACTGCTTGCCCAGCCAATCGAGTCGATTGCCATACTTGTTGTTACCACCTTTGAATAAGTAACCATCATTGGCTGATGCTTGTGAGCGCAGATGTTTGTACAATGGAACTAGGGAAGGGTGAAGAGGAACCTCCCGCACACCTGCATCAGTTTTCGACTCATTTATCTTGAAACCTATCGGTTCGTTAATGCTGTTGACAATTGTATCATCTGACTTGATGCGTCCTATCTCCTCTAGCCTTGCGCCAGTGAATGCACCAAAGACTATCAGGTTGGCCAGATCATTTTTGCCACCTTCTTTTGCTTTCTTGTGAAGGTCTTCAACCTCTTTTACAGTGAACGGAGTGTACGATTCACCAGCTTTTTTTCCAACCTTCGGTAGATCGTGACCATCAAAAGGGCATTGTTGTCCGCTGAATTGATCATGGAACTGACTGTTGTATTTCATTGCCCACTTCCAGAAATCTCGCCCCGACCATAAATAGTTTGTTAGGGTCTGACGAGCGCCTGACTGTCTGTTCAAGAACTTGTGTATGGTATCGAAGGTGAGAGGTGCGCCTTCAGTTGTCAGGAACTTGGATATCTTTTCGACGCGAGCTTTATGGCTATCACGGGTTTTAGCTGATGCTATTTGAGAGACGAGATGCTTTGACCATGCTTCGATCATAAATGGGCTGATTGGCGAGCGCGGTTTGTACAATGCCGGGTTAACTACAATCGCTTGAGCTTCCTGATGCTCGTTGTCAGACAGGTCATACTCTTCTGCGATGGAGGCCGCTTCAATGTCTCCAATGATCATAAGAAATTCATTTTGAAGGTTTATTCCTTCCCCAGCGTTGATACCATTCTCAAGTACATCAAGGTATTTTCTTGCGAGTCTGGTCAACCGGTCAGCGATTTCGTTCTGCCCTTCATCCCGTAGCTCTCTCACTATTTCGGGGAGCTTTTCAAACCATGAGATATCAGCCGGGGCTGCGTCTGGATTCAGCGGGGTAAAAATCTTGGTCACAGCATTTGTTCGTCGCTGTTGCAAATCTTTTCCAATCTCATGCTGAGCGAGTCGCCACTCATCTCCTTTATTACCTTTGGCAGCCCGCGCCGCTGCAATGTCAGCCTCCCATTTGGCGAGCCAACATAAACGCAGTTTCATTGCTTCAGAGCGAAGGCCTGTTTTCAGTGATTTGGTGAACGTAGTGCGATTCCCGAGCGCTCTGCGCACATCCTTCGGTATCTGCTTTACGACGTACCATGTCGATTCGTTTTTCTTCTGAATGAGGTTATCAGGCATGGGTGCACCAAGACGTGAATATTAGTGTGAATTCTACTACTTTTTTCTACTACTCATGGTGTTAGTAATCAATAAATACTGGGTTTGTTGGGGCTTATGGTGGTAATCGGAGACTCCCTATCTCTCCGCCATACAAATGAAAGCCCCGTAGCTGAACAAGCTACGGGGCTTTTTTGTGGCTGAGTTTTAATGTCGAGTAATGTGTGTAGGATCGATCAGCGAACTCGCGTAAGAAAAGTAAGCATGTTTACGGAAAAAAATGGCTCCTCCCGGTAGCTCAAATTACCGCTTCCCGGATCCATTGGTTCATCGACAACATTCGGTTTTTTCCTCGCAATATCCCCTGACACTCAATCACACCACCACAAAAAGTGCTCCTCTACGCTGATGACGGCAGGCCATTGACCTGTCGTAACCCGTCATCGCAAGGAGCGAGCAATGTACTTTGAGATCTACAGGCAAACCCGTGGCACCCTTCTGACCGGTCAAGGTCAGTGGCGGTGGAGGTTGCGGGCGAGGAATCATGAAACGATCGCCAGCGGGGAGGCTTATGTGAACAAGTCTGATTGCCTGCATGCGATCAGTCTGATCAGGGGGACTGACGATCAGACCCCGGTCAAGGAGATCTAGGCTGTCGGTGGGGAAGCTGCTCGGCATGAGCAGCTTCGTTTCAATCGGGTCGTCAACCCTGTGACGACCTTTGCATTCAGATCAAGGTATCGTCGATACATTCGTATACGCGCATAGACGCCGATTGCGTCACCTCCCTACACTGTCGGCAGTGAATGGGCGCGGGGGCAATGGATGAATCGCAACGAACTACGCAAGGCCGACATCAACCTGATGGTGGTGTTTGAAGCGCTGATGCTTGAGCGCAACGTCACCAAAGTGGCAAATAAACTGTTTCTCGGTCAGCCCACCATCAGTTCGGCGCTCAATCGCTTGCGTACCATGTTCAACGATCCGTTGTTCATCCGCGTCGGCCATCGCATGGAGCCCACGGCGCGAGCCGAGGAAATCTTTCGGCACCTGTCGCCTGCGCTGGACTCTCTGTCGGTGGCGCTAAGCCTGACCCACGATTTCGACCCAGGCAGCAGCACCATGACGTTTCGCATCGGCATGTCCGACGATGTCGAATACGGCCTTTTGCCGCCGTTATTGCACGCCCTGCGCCAGGAGGCGCCGAAGGTGGTGTTCGTGGTGCAGAACGTGGATCACTGGCGGATTTCCGATCTGCTGGCATCCGGCGATATCACGGTAGGCATTACTCAGAGTCGCGGTCTGCCGGCCAATGCCAAGCGCAAACTGTTGCGCCATATACAACCCTCATTGCTGCGCGCCGACGCCTCGGATGCACCGTTGACGCTCGATGAATATTGCTCGCGTCCCCATGTGCTGGTGTCCCATATCGCCAACGTCAGCGGTTACGCTGATGAGTGGCTGGCGCAGATCGGCCGATCGCGACAAGTGGTGCTATCGGTGCCGCAGTACAGTTCGTTGCCGGCGTTGTTGGCCGGTACCGATCTGATTGCCAGCCTGCCGGACTACACCGCCGAGGCCATGGCCGCCGGCGGTCAGTTGTTCATGGAGCCTTTCCCGTTCAAGACCCCGACCCTCGAGCTGTGCATGGTATGGCTCAGCCACATCGACAGCGATCCTGCCGAGCGCTGGCTGCGTTCCCGCATAGAGGCGTTCATGGGCGAGCGCAATCTGTTGTCGCTGCCCCAGTAGCCAGGTCTGGGCTATGTTATATGTACAATTTTCCCACCGAACAACAGGAGTCACCCATGCCTCACCTGCACCTGGAATACACCGCCAACTTGCCTGACCTGAACGCCGATGTTGCGTTGATCCGGCTCAATAATACGTTGGTGGGGTCCGGTCAGTTCGGCGCCGAGTTCGATATCAAGAGCCGTGCCGTGAAAGTTGAGACGTTCAAGGTCGGCACGGCTTTGGCCGAGCGAGCGTTTGTGCATGTCAAGCTGGCGCTGTTGAGCGGGCGTTCGCCACAGATCAAGCAGCAGCTCTCCGAAAGCCTGCTGACGGTGGTCAAGGATCTGTGCGAGTGGCCGGCGGGAGTTGAAGTGCAATTGTGCGTGGAAATTCTCGACATCGATCGTGAGTCTTACTCCAAGACCGCCATCGGTGTCTGAGGCTGGTTGAAGCGTTCGCACAGTCTTTCATGGCATTCGCAGAACTGAATCAAGGCTGAACGGTTCTCAAATAGTTCGAGAGATTAACTGGAAAATTCGAGGCCAACTAATCGTTGGCTTCTTTTTCACAAAAAATTGATGGTCGACTGCCTAAAGTTGATGCCGTCTCGGTCAATGAAATTTTCACATTCACCGAAGGCACTTCTTTTCAGGAACAGCCGATCACATGTTGAAGATTAAAGCCGTGCGCCCGGAATGGGTGACACTGATTGCCAGCGCCTTTTTATTGACTGCCTTCAACCTTGTCTTGTGGCAGCACCTTTTTGAAATCACTGCTGCCGACGGAAAGGGCGTCGTGATGCGTGTGGCGTTCGGGGCAATGATTCTCGCTGCCTTCAACATCGTGTTGACGTTGCTTGCATTTCGACCGGTCATGAAACCGGTGCTGACGCTGCTGTTCATGATCAGCGCGGGCGTGGCGTACTTCATGAGCCAGTACGGTGTGTTGATCGATGCTGGCATGCTGCGTAATTTCGCAGAAACGAATGCCACGGAAGTTCGCGACTTACTGTCTTTAAAGTTGCTCGCTTATATTCTGCTGCTGGGTGTTTTGCCATCGTGGTTGTTATGGAAGACACCGATCAATTTCCGTCGCTGGCACCGCGAACTGCTAAGTAAAGTGTTGGTGAGCATGGCCTCGGTTGCGGTCATTGGGGGCGTTGCCCTTATCAACTACCAGGGACTTTCATCGTTGTTTCGCAATCATCATGAATTGCGCTTGATGGTAGTGCCCAGTAACTACATTGGTGCCTCGTTTGGTTATCTTCGCGAGCAGGTTGCGTCTGCACACCAACCCTTTGTCACTATCGGTGAAGATGCTAAACGCAACCCGGCAATTCAAACCCGAGCCCGCAAATCCCTGACCGTACTGGTGGTGGGGGAGAGTGCCCGTGCGGAGAACTTCGGCATCCTGGGTTATGGCCGCGACACCACACCTGAACTCGATAAGGAAGCCGGCCTGATCGCGTTCACCGATGTGCATTCCTGCGGTACGGAAACCGCCGTATCGGTGCCCTGCATGTTTTCCAACATGGGGCGCAAGGATTACGACGCCAGCAAGGCGAAGAATGAAGAAGGTTTGCTGGACGTGCTCAAGCGAGCCGGCCTCGATGTCATCTGGCGGGACAACCAGTCCGGCTGCAAAGGCACTTGCGATCGTGTGACGCTTGATGATGTCAGCAATCTCAAGGACCCGGCACTGTGCGCCAACAGTGAATGCCGCGATGAAATCCTGTTGCAGGGCCTGCAGCACTTCATTGATAACCTGAGTAAAGACACGGTGCTGGTCCTGCATCAGATGGGCAGCCACGGTCCCGAATACTTCAAGCGTTACCCTAAAGAGTACGAACGCTTTACACCGGTTTGTGAAAGTAATGCGCTGAACAACTGCAGTCGCGAAAGTATTGTCAACGGCTACGACAACACCTTGGTGTATACCGACCATGTACTGTCGTCGCTCATCGATATCCTGCGCACCAATCAGAACAAAGTGGACACCGCGATGCTGTACCTGTCGGACCACGGTGAGTCGCTGGGCGAATACAACCTGTTCCTGCACGGCACGCCTTACATGCTGGCGCCGGAACAGCAGAAGCATGTGGCGATGTTGGCCTGGTTCTCCGACAGCTATCAAAAATCGTTTTCAGTGGACACCCACTGCCTGCAACTGAGCCGCGAAAAACCACTCAGCCAGGACAACCTGTTCCATTCGATGCTGGGGCTGCTGGAGGTCAACAGCAAGGTATACAAACAGGATCTGGACATGTTTGCCGGTTGCCGTGGCTCGGTGATCGACGGGGTGCTGGCCAAAGAATGAATGCCCAGTCCCCCTCCGCCATTGAACTTGAGTTCGCCCGGCACTACGACCAGGAACACGCCCGCGTCTGTCTGCAGCCGCGGGCGCAGAGCCTGAGCGGGCGTCTGGCGTTCTGGCGTGAGCAGCAACTGGTGCGTCGTGCGCTCAAGGTCGCCGGCGAGCCAGGGCTGATCCTCGATGTGGCGTGCGGTGTCGGGCGTTTCTGGCCCGTGTGGGCCGAACATGCCAATCGCGTGATCCTCGCGAC
The DNA here is from genome assembly GCF_001984065.1 of Pseudomonas sp. KK4. Taxonomy (GTDB): domain Bacteria; phylum Pseudomonadota; class Gammaproteobacteria; order Pseudomonadales; family Pseudomonadaceae; genus Aquipseudomonas. Next base: position 3,066 of record NZ_LYVP01000020.1, on the reverse strand, counting down.
GGATCCCTCTCAGGCCATTCTCGATCACGCCCGAACTCACCATCCCCAAGGCGTATTGCAACGGGTCAGAACATTTCAAAGCTCGGCGTTCACCATTGGCCTGTCGGAAAATGCGGTGGACAGCATTTTTTGCATGCAACTGTTTCAGCACTTGGTCGAACCCGAACATCGCCTGGCAATGCTTGGCGAGTTTCACCGGGTCAGTCGCGATACGGTGATCCTGGCAGTGCGCATCCGCGGGCGTTTCAAGGCGCGGCGTGCAGATGTGCAAGGGGCAACAGCCCTTGCGTTGGCAAGCAGGTTCGAAGTGGAGGCCGAATTCAGGCAGGCCGGTTTCCGCGTGCTCAGCCACCATGACCTGCTGCCCGGCTTTGGATCGATGCGGATTTACGTGCTTTGTAAGACCGGCTAGTCGTTGTTTGTAGGACTATTCTTTCTATCAAGCAGGTATTTTCGCTAAAGCTCTTGTTCAGTGGATGCGCGGAAATCGCCGGGGGCGATATATACTGCGCGCCATTCTTCAAGGGAGAGCCGTGTGGCCATCGAAATTCACTGGATTCGCGACAACGATAGCCTCGGTCGGTTTTGCGCCGAATGGCAGCATCTGCCCTACGTTGCCCTCGACACCGAATTCATGCGGGTCGACACCTTCTATCCGATCGCCGGCCTGTTGCAGGTAGGCGATGGCGCGCGCGCTTACCTGATTGATCCGCTGACCATCGACAACTGGCAACCCCTGGCTGCGTTGCTGGAAAACCCGGCGGTCGTCAAAGTGCTGCATGCGTGCAGCGAAGACCTTGAAGTGCTGCTGCGACTGACCGGCAGCCTGCCGGCGCCGCTGTTTGATACGCAATTGGCCGCCGCCTACCTGAACCTGGGCTTCTCCATGGGCTATTCGCGCCTGGTGCAGGAAGTGCTCGGCATTGACCTGCCCAAGGGCGAAACCCGTTCCGACTGGCTGCAACGTCCGCTGTCCGACACCCAGATCAGCTACGCCGCCGAAGATGCCGTGCATCTGGCGGAAGTTTTCGTACAGCTGCGTCCGAAGCTTTGCGATGACAAATATGCCTGGGTGCTGGAGGACGGCGCCGAGCTGGTGGCCAACCTGCGCCGCGAGACTGATCCCTACGAGGTCTATCGCGACGCCAAACTCGCCTGGAAGCTTTCCCGCGCCCAACTGGTCGTGTTGCGTGAACTCTGCGCCTGGCGTGAGATACAAGCCCGCGCCCGTGACCTGCCGCGCAACCGCATCGTTCGCGAGCATTCGCTGTGGCCACTGGCGCGAACGCAACCGGACAACCTCGGCGCCCTGGCGAAAATCGAAGACATGCACCCCCGTACCGTGCGTCAGGACGGCGAGTTTCTGCTTGATCTGATCAAGCGCTCTGGCAGTGTGTCGCCAGATCAATGGCCGCCCGCCGTGCCGGAGCCTTTGCCGGTGGACGCCGCCGCGCTGCTCAAACAACTCAAAGCCATCGGCCAGGCCGAGGCCGAGCGCCTGAACATCGCGCCGGAACTGATGCTGCGCAAGAAAACACTGGAAGCGCTGCTTAAAAGCGGCTTCCCCAATGGTCCTTACCAATTGCCTGATTCGCTGCGTGGCTGGCGCCGCGAATTGATGGGCCAGGCGCTGCTCGACAGCCTGGCTACCGCCGGAGAACAGCCTTGAAACGTATTTGCTCCATCTACCGCAGTTCGAAGAAAAACGAGATGTACCTCTATGTGCTCAAAAGCGACGCCCTCGAGCGCGTACCCGAGCCCCTGATGGCCGCTTTCGGCAAGGCTATCCACGCTTTCGACCTGGTTCTGACCCCAGAGCGAAAACTGTCCCGCGAGGACATCACCGTCGTGCTGGACAACCTCGAAAAGCAGGGTTACCACCTGCAAATGCCGCCAGCCGAAGAGGAATACATCGAACATCTGCCGGAAGAGTTGCTGCGACGCAACGACCCGATGTAATCGCCCGACAGGCTCTGTTCAGAGTCCTGGTGAAACACTGGAATGATTTTGGCGATGGCCGCGACGACGCAGCAACAGGGCGTCGGCGGTCGTCTGCAGCGCTTTTTTGAAAGGTTGAAGCATGCGCGTTCTGATTGCCGAACACGACCACCCTGTTTACACCCAACTGTTGCGTGAAGCCGCGCCGGACCTGGAGATAATGACCAGTGGCGACTCCGCCGAGCTGTCTCGCCAGGCTGCCGAATGCCCGGTCTGGCTGGGCCAGCCTGACCTGCTGGCGACCCTGCTGCGTCAGGGCCATCAACCGCAATGGCTGCAATCGACCTGGGCCGGCATCACGCCACTGCTCGCCGATGGCCTGCCACGCCACTACCGACTGACCCGTGCCGTGGGGATTTTCGGCCAGGTGATGGCCGAATACGTGCTGACCTACATGCTCGGCCATGAGCGCGAAGTGCTGGCACGGCTGGTCAGCCAGGTCGAGCGCAAGTGGGACAGTCGCCATGGCCAGAGCCTGGCGGGGCGCAAGGTGTTGATCGTCGGCACGGGTGATATCGGGCAGACCGTCGCGCGGTTCCTGGTGCCTTTTGGCGTTGAGTTGTACGGCATCGCCAGTGAGGCCCGTGAGCAGGCGCCGTTTGTCGAGGTCGGTTCACTGGCCGACTTGCCACGCCTGGTCGGGCAGGTGGATTACGTAGTGAATCTGCTGCCAAATACACCGAATACTCACGATATCTACGATGCCGCGCTGTTCAAGCAGTTCAAGCCGACCGGGCTGTTCATCAACGTCGGACGCGGTGTAGCGGTGGTTGATGCGGACCTGGTGGAAGCCTTGAAAGAAGGGCATCTGGCAGGCGCAGTGATCGATGTCTGCCGCCAGGAGCCGCTGCCCCAGCGTCATCCGTTCTGGACGGCTTGGGGCCTGCTGCTGACCGGGCACAGTTCGGCACCGACTTCGCCATCGCTGATGGTGAACCTGTTCGTCGAAAACCTGCGGGCCTATCAGGCGGGCGAGGCGTTGCGCGGGGACGTGGATTTCAATCGCGGGTATTGAGGCTACGCGGTTCAAAAGTGTGGGAGCGGGCTTGCTCGCGAAGGCGTCGTATC
>NZ_LYVP01000019.1 GCF_001984065.1 Pseudomonas sp. KK4 | reverse complement strand
GGATATGTACTCAATCAGCCAGAGCCTGGTCGGCTATGAGGCCGCCATCGCTGGCAGGCCAGCTCCCACAGAAATTGGGGGGCATACGCAAAAACGAGGTCGTCTGTCAGGCCGCCTTCGCGAGCAAGCCTGCTCCCACCCGTCCAGCACTCACAAAAAAGGCGACCTCGAAGGTCGCCTTTTGCATTACTGCCCGAACTGCCGCCCCAATCCACCCGGCACACCATGGATATCCGTCTCTTCCCAAGGCCCTTTGGGACTGATCGACCGGCTCCAGCCGTTATCCCAACGGTAATAGGTACGCTGGCGGTAGAAGGTGTTGGGCTGATCATCCAGCACATACACCCCCAGTTTCGGATCCCAGTGGCTGTTGCCCCCGGGTGGCGGCGCAAAGCTTGCGGACGTACGCGGCAGCGGCTTGGCGGGCTTGGACGGGGTGGTCGGTTTGCCCGGTGCCGTCGACGGCGCCGGTTTGCTGCTCGGTTGCGACGGTGGAATCGGTGGCGGTGTCTGATGCTCGGACGGACGTTGGACCGCACAAGCGCTCAGCCCTAAAACAACGCTGAGCAGGGTGATACGGGCGATGGCGGTCATGATGGCGTTTCCTGTTATTTGTCCGGGCTGTCGATGGTCAGTGTTTGCGGCGCGGTGGTGCTACTGGCCAGAGGCTGGCTGCGACCGATCCACTCGCCTGCCGTCGGTTGGCCGGCGCGTGAAATGCGCGCAACCAGTTGGACTTCAGGGAAGTTGGACAGTTTCAACTGCGGCATCATCGCGTCGGCATCGCCCAGTTCGACGGTGGCCGGCAGGTCGGCCACGGTCAGGCGCTTGGCCGCCAGCGGCGCGGGTGGGCCTGAGGTGGCGCGGGCGAAAATGAACACGCTGTCGCCCGGTTGGACCTTGCCCTTCAGATCGGCTGCCAGATCCACCTGGACCTTGAGCAAAGCGCCCGTCCTGGCCACCGCCGCCGGGGCCACGGTGCCGCCGCTGGCCACCAGTTTCTCGGTGGCGCGAGCAATGCCGCCCTGCAAGGCGATGCGCGATTTGTCGTCCGGCGGCAGTTGCTCCAGCAGGCGATTCCAGTAATCGATGGCTTGCTGATAACGCTGGCCCTCGAAGGCTGCGATGCCCAGCAGACCGAGGCTGGTGACTTCTTTCGGATCAGCCTTCAACGCTTCGTCGGTCAGCGCCTGAATCTTGTCCGACCATTTCTTGCCATCGGCGAAATACTGCGCCTGGGCCCATTGCCCCAGCAGTTCAGGCTGACGCCCGGCGAGGTTCACCGTGCGCTCGAAGATCTTCGCCGCGTCGGCAGGACGGTCCTGGGTCATATAGGTACGGCCGAGGAAGTACAACGCCTCGGCAGATTCCGGCTGAGCAGCCACCGCACGCTCCAAGCGCTGAGTCATCTCTTCCATCGACTTGGGCGGCTGGGAAAACTCCCGGGTCAGCTCGACTTTGTCGCTGGCACCGAAGTGCAGGTACAGGCCAAGGCCCAGCACCGGCACCAGGATCGCCGCCAGCAACGGCGCCGGTTTGCCCAGGCGCGATACCCGCGGCGCAGCGACGCCTTCGGTGTCGGCGAGCAACTCACGGGCGGCTTCGGCGCGACCGGCGTCCATCTGCGCGGCATCCAGAACCCCTTCTTCCTGCTGAGTCTGCAACTCAGCCACGCGCTCCTGATACAGCGCCACGTTCAGGGCAGTACGATCCTCTTCGAGCTGGGCGCGACGACTACGCAGAACGGGGATCAGCAGAAAACTCAGGGCCACCAGGAGCAGCAGACCTGCAGCGAGCCAGAAATCAATCATTCTTGGTTTTTATCCAACAGGTGGTCGAGGCGCTCGCGCTCCTCGGCAGAAAGCGAGCCCGGGGTTTCGGCGCGTTGTGCGCGACGCCGGCGGACGATCACCGCGATGATCACGACACCGCCCAGCAACAGGCCGGCGGGGCCGAACCAGAGCAAGGCAGTCTTGGCGTTGAGGGCCGGTTTGTAGCGGACGAAATCACCGTAGCGATCGACCATGAAGTCGATGATCTGCTGGTTGTCCTTGCCCTCGCCAAGCATGCGGAAGATCTCCTTGCGCAGATCGGCAGCGATCGGTGCGTTGGAGTCGGCGATATCCTGGTTCTGACACTTGGGGCAGCGCAGTTCCTTGGTCAACTCGCGAAAACGCTCGCGGTCCCCTTCCTTGGCGAACTCGTAGGTGTCGATGGCCGCATGGGCGACACCGGCCAGACTCAGGCCCAACACCACGGCGGCTAAAAAGCGCTTCATGGCTTGGCCTCATCAACCAGCGCCTGATACTTGGCCGCCAGTTTTTCCCGCCATACCTGCTCGTCGATCACCCCGACGTACTTGTCGCGAATGATGCCCTTGGCGTCGATGAAGAAGGTTTCCGGCGCGCCATACACGCCCAGGTTCAGGCCCAGGGTGCCGGCGTCGTCGCGGATATCCAGTTGATACGGGTTGTGGAATTCGGTCAGCCACTTCAAGGCGTCGGCGTTGACGTCCTTGTAGTTGATGCCATAGATCACCACACCCTTCTCGGCCAGTTTGTTCAGCACAGGGTGCTCGACCCGGCAGGAAATGCACCAGGTGCCCCAGACGTTGACCAGTGCCGGTTTACCGAGGATGTCGGCGCGGGTCAGGGTTTTGTCGCCCTGCACCGCCGGCAGCGAGAACTCGGGAAACGGTTTGCCGATCATCGCCGAAGGCAACTCGGCCGGGTCCAGGTACAGGCCGCGATACAGGAAAACAACCACCACCAGAAATATCGCCAGTGGCAACAGCATCAACCAACGTCTCATGCAGTGGCTCCACTCATGCCCAGCGCTTCACGCACACGGCTTTTCACCTTGACCCGATAACGCCGATCCAGCGCCGCCAGCAACCCGCCCAGACCGGTGAGCAAGCCGCCGAACCAGATCCAGCGCACGAACGGCTTGACGTGCACACGCACCGCCCAGGCACCGTCGCCCAGCGGCTCACCCAGGGCAACGTAGAGGTCGCGGGTGAATCCGGCGTCGATCCCTGCTTCGGTCATCACCGAGTTCTGCACGGTGTACAAGCGTTTTTCCGGGTGCAGCACGCTGACCTCCTTGCCATCGCGGATCACTCGGATGGTGCCCTTGTCGGAGGTGAAGTTCGGGCCTTCGAAGTGCTTGGCGCCTTCGAAAACGAAATGGTAGCCGGCCAGGTCCATGGACTCGCCCGGCGCCAGGCGCAGGTCGCGCTCGGCGCTGTTCTGGCTCGACAGCACCACGCCCAAGGCGCAGACCGCGATGCCCAGGTGCGCCAGCTGCATGCCCCAATAGCTGCGGGTCAGGGTCGGCAGGCCTTTGATCAGGCCTTTGTGGCGCGTCTTGTCGAACAGGTCGCGCACGCCAGCCAACAACACCCAGGCCGCCAGCATGAAGGTGGCCAGCACGGCCCAGTTGAAATCGCCGTAGGCAACACCGGCCACCACCGCCAGCGCGGCGCTGCCAAGCAGTACCGGGGTCAGCATATTGAACAGCCATTTCACCGGGGTGTCTTTCCAGCGCACGATCACGCCGACCGCCATCACCAGCATCAGCAGCGCCATCAACGGAATGAACAGCGCGTTGAAGTACGGCGGGCCCACCGACAGCTTGGCGCCGGTCATCGCATCCAGAATCAGCGGATACAGGGTGCCCAGCAGAATCATCGACGCCGCCACCACCAGCACCAGGTTATTGCCCAGCAGCAGGGTTTCCCGGGACCAGAGGTTGAAGCCGACCTGGCTCTTGACCACCGGCGCGCGCAGGGCGAACAGCGTGAGGGAACCACCGACCACGAACAGCAGGAAAATCAGGATGAACACGCCGCGTTCCGGATCGGAAGCAAAAGCGTGCACCGAGGTCAGAACGCCGGAGCGCACGAGGAAGGTGCCCAGCAAGCTCAACGAAAACGCCGCGATGGCCAGCAGCACGGTCCAGCTCTTGAACACGCCACGTTTTTCCGTGACCGCCAGCGAGTGAATCAGCGCGGTGCCCACCAGCCATGGCATGAAGGATGCGTTTTCCACCGGGTCCCAGAACCACCAGCCGCCCCAGCCGAGCTCGTAGTAGGCCCACCAGGAGCCGAGGGTGATGCCGATGCCAAGAAAGGCCCAGGCGACGATGGTCCACGGACGCGACCAGCGCGCCCACGCCGCATCGAGCCGACCGCCCAGCAATGCGGCGATGGCAAAGGCGAAGGCCACGGAGAACCCGACGTAACCCATGTACAGCATCGGCGGATGCACGATCAGGCCGATGTCTTGCAGCAATGGGTTGAGATCACGACCGTCGGCCGGGATCTGCGGCAGGATGCGTGAGAACGGGTTGGAGGTGAGGATCAGGAACAGCAGGAAACCGGTGCTGATCATGCCCATCACCGCCAGCACTCGCGCCAGCATCACCTGCGGCAGTTGCCGGGAAAATACTGACACGGCGAAGGTCCAGGCCCCGAGGATCAAGGCCCACAACAGCAACGAACCTTCGTGGGCGCCCCACACGGCGCTGAACTTGAAGTACCACGGCAGTGCGCTGTTGGAGTTGCTGGCCACATAGGCGACGGAGAAGTCGTCGGTCATGAAGGCGTAGGTCAGGCAACCAAAGGCGAACACCAGAAAGGCGAACTGGCCCCATGCGGCGGGTTGGGCCAGGCTCATCCACAAGCGATCACCGCGCCAGGCGCCGAGCAACGGCACCACGGCCTGAACCAGCGCAAAGCACAGCGCCAGGATCATCGCCAGGTGGCCCAGCTCGGGAATGAAAATGCCGGAAGTCATGAATCAACCCTCCTTAGCGGGTGTGGGAGCGGATTGACCACTGTCTTTGAGCGCCTTGGTCACTTCCGGGGGCATGTATTTCTCGTCGTGCTTGGCCAGCACTTCGTCGGCCACCACCACGCCATCGGCATTGAGCTTGCCCAGGGCGACGATGCCCTGCCCTTCACGGAACAGGTCCGGGAGGATGCCGCGGTAAGTGATGGTGACGGATTTGTTGAAGTCGGTGACGATGAATTTCACGTCCAGCGAATCACTGGAACGCTGCAGCGAACCCTTCTCGACCATGCCGCCGGCGCGAATGCGCGTGTCGTGGGGCGCTTCGCCATTGGCGATCTGGGTCGGGGTGTAGAACAGATTGATGTTCTGCTGCAGAGCGCTCAGGGCCAGGCCGACGGCAGCGCCGACCCCGACCAGAATCGCCAGAATGATGATAAGACGCTTTTTACGCAGCGGATTCACTTGTCGCTCTCCCGGCGCAGACGACGCGCCTCTTGTTGCAGATACCGCTTGCGGGCCAGGATCGGCGCCGCCACGTTGAGGGCCAGCACCAGCAGGCAGATGCCGTAGGCCGACCAGACATACAGGCCATGATGGCCCATGGCGAGAAAGTCGCCGAATGAAGCAAAACTCATCGAACGGCCTCCAGGCTGCTTTGCACCTCAGCTTTCACCCAACTGGCCCGCGCCTCGCGCTTGAGCACTTCAAGACGCATGCGCAGCAGCAACACCGCGCCGAAGAAACAGTAGAAACCCAGCGCCGTCAGCAGCAGCGGCAGCCACATCTCGGCGGGCATCGCCGGTTTTTCGGTGAGGGTGAAGGTCGCACCCTGATGCAGGGTGTTCCACCACTGCACCGAGTATTTGATGATCGGGATGTTGATCACCCCGACGATCGCCAGCACCGCGCAGGCCTTGGCGGCGCTGTCACGATTGCTGATGGCGTTGCCCAGCGCAATGAGACCGAAGTACAGAAACAGCAGGATCAGCATGGACGTCAGTCGTGCATCCCAGACCCACCACGAGCCCCAGGTCGGCTTGCCCCAGATCGCACCGGTGACCAGCGCCACGGCGGTCATCCAGGCGCCGATGGGCGCCGCGCACTGCAGGGCGACGTCGGCCAGTTTCATTTTCCACACCAGCCCGACGCCGCCGCACACGGCCAGCATCACGTAGATGGACTGCGCCAGCATGGCGGCCGGGACGTGGATATAGATGATGCGAAAGCTGTTGCCCTGCTGATAGTCGGGCGGCGCGAAGGCCAGGCCCCACACCACGCCGACGCCGATCAGCAGCAACGCCGCAATGCTCAGCCAGGGCAGCATTTTGCCGCTGATGCCGTAGAACCATTTGGGTGAGCCGAGCTTATGAAACCAGGTCCAGTTCATTGCTGTTTCCATCACGGTTGCCGCTCGTTTTCACGAGTCGGTCACAGGGTCTGCCTGACTTCCGAAGAAGTGATCAAATTTTGACCAGACCTCATTATTATTCGCCGACGCTGATCTTCAGGCCAGCCGCTATTGCAAAAGGTGTCAGGGTTATCGCCAGGGCGGTCAGGCTGCCCAGCCACAACAGATAACCGGTCGCCGGCATGCCCTGCAGGGCCGCCTGCAAGGCGCCACTGCCGAGAATCAATACCGGGATGTACAAAGGCAGAATCAGCAACGCCAGCAACAGGCCGCCGCGCTTCAAACCGACGGTCAACGCCGCGCCCACCGCACCGAGCAGGCTCAACACCGGTGTACCCAGCAACAGGGAAAGCAGCAACACCGGCAGACAGGCGGCAGGCAGACCGAGCATCAACGCCAGCAAGGGTGAGAGCAAAACCAGTGCCAGGCCGGAAAACGCCCAGTGTGCCAGCACCTTGGCCAAAACCAGAAGCGCCAGGGGGTGCGGCGAAAGGACCCACTGTTCCAGCGATCCGTCCTCGAAATCACTGCGGAAAAGCCCGTCCAGCGAGAGCAGGACCGACAAAAGGGCCGCAACCCAGACCAGTCCCGGAGACAAGCTTTGCAACAATTGAGACTCGGGACCCACCGCCAGCGGGAACAGGGAAACGACGATGGCGAAGAACACCAGCGGATTGGCCAGTTCCGCCGGGCGACGGAACAGCAGACGGGCCTCACGGGCGACCAACAGGCCGAACACACTCATACGGCCCATTTCCCCAGGTCAATGTCGCGATAACCGGCCGGCATGCGGCTCAGCGTGTGGTGCGTGGTCAATACCACCATGCCGCCGCGTTCACAGTGACCGGCCAGGTGATCTTCCAACTGAGCCACACCTTGTTTGTCGAGGGCGGTGAACGGCTCGTCGAGAATCCACAGTGGAGGGCTGTCCAGATAGAGACGGGCCAATGCAACGCGACGCTGTTGGCCGGCGGACAGGGTATGGCAGGGAACGTCTTCGAAACCGCGCAAGCCGACCGCCGCCAGGGCTTGCCAGATCGCTTCGTGGGAGGCCGGTTGGTGCAGGGCGCAGAGCCAGCTCAGGTTCTCTTGCGGGGTCAGCAGGTCCTTGATCCCCGTGGCATGGCCGATCCACAACAGGTTGCGCGCCAACTCAGCGCGTTGTTCGTTGAGCGGTCGGCCGTTGAGCAACACGTCACCGGCCGTCGGCTGCATCAGCCCCGACAGCAGGCGCAGCAGACTGGTCTTGCCACTGCCGTTGGGGCCGCTGATTTGCACCATTTCGCCACTGGCCAGTCTCAAATCGAGATTTTCGAAGAGCAGCCGAAGGTCTCGCTCACAGGCAAGGGCAACGGTTTGCAGGACAGGACTGGTCAAGGGTTCACGGGCCTTATACGGTTCAAGTCGGCTCTGGCGCGGCCGTTAAAGAGATGCAGAATAGATGTATTGGCAGCCCTCACTAGAGAGCTGCGTCAAATAATTGCAATGTTTCCAGCACTCTGTATACAACGCGGCGGCATTATACATGCCATTTCCTACTCTCAAGAGTGCATTTTCCCAAGGTTGTGACCGCGTATGACAGGCGAAATGAACATCCTTCCGCTACCGCCCACCGCCCCGGCGACCACCCGGCCGCTGGCGGTCAGCGGCGAGTTGCTCAAGCTGTTGACGCCCATCGAAGGGCTGATCACTGCGGGGCAGACTGCAAAAGCCGAAGTGCTGTCACTCAAGCAGGCAGATCAGACTTTTCAACTGCTGCTCAAGGTCACCCTGGAAAGCGGGCGTCAGACGACGGTCCAGGCCACCAGCAGCCAGCCACTGCCGCAAGGGACCAACATCGCGGTGACCCAGCCTTCGGCAGGCAACCTGGCCATTACCGTGCAACAGGCCATCGCCTCCAGCGTCGCCACCCTCACCCGCCTGGATACCGCGCAATTGCCGGTGGGCACCCTGTTGCAAGGCAAAGTGCTGACCTCCCAGGTGTTGCAGCAGGTGCCGGGGCAACCGACGGTGTTCCGCTCGATGGTGACGCTGCTCAACACTGCCCTGAGCGGCAGCACCCTGAGCATCGACAGCCCGCAGCCGTTGCGCATCGGCACCCTGCTCAGCGCCCAGGTGCAGGACACGCAGACCTTGAAGTTCGTGCCCTTGAGCAACCGCCAGGAACAATTGGCCGTGACCCAGCAATTGGGTACCCAGGCCAGCCGCCAGGGTTCGCTGGACGGCTTGCTCAAACTCCTGCAAAACCTGCCGCCTTCGGATCAAACTTCCAAGGATCTGCGCGCTGTCGTGGACAAGTTGCTCGCTGGCCTGCCGGACGTTCAACAACTGAGCACCCCCAAGGGCCTGGCCCTGGCGCTGGCCGGCAGCGGCGCGTTCCTGGAAAGCAAACTGCTGACCGGGCAAAACCCGACACTCGCCCCGGACATGAAGGCCGATCTGCTCAAACTGATCGCACAGCTCACGCCGAGCCTGCCGGCCAGCACCAACCTCGGTGCCATCATCGCCGCCAACACCCTGGCCCAGGCCATGCCGAGCTTCGTGCGTAACGCCTTGGGCATGCTCGGCCAGGTCAGCGCCAAGCCGTCGCCCACCAGTTTTCCGCTGCCCGAGCGCCTGTTGCAGAGCGGCGACGACGAAGACGACCTCGAACATCTGCTGCGCCTGGCCGCAGCCGCGGTTTCACGCCTGCAAAGCCATCAACTGTCGAGCCTGGAACAAACCGGTGTGACCAGTGACGGCCGCCTGATGAGTACCTGGCAACTGGAAATCCCGATGCGCAACCTGCAGGACATCGTGCCCTTGCAGATCAAGTTCCAGCGCGAAGACACCCCGGAGAAAGAACAGCCCCAGGAACGCCGCGACGAGCGCGAACCCAAGCAGCAAATGTGGCGCGTGGAGCTGGCGTTCGACATGGAACCCCTGGGGCCGATGCAAATCCAGGCACAACTGATCAAGGGCAGCCTGTCCAGCCAGCTGTGGGCCGAACGGCCATACACCGCCAGCCTGATCGAAAACAACCTGGCTGCACTGCGCCAACGCCTGCTGGCCTCGGGCCTGAACGTCGGCGATCTCGATTGCCACCAGGGCAAACCGCCCCAAGGCCCGCAAACCCGTCTCGAACAACGCTGGGTCGACGAAACCGCATGAAAAAACCCGACGCCCCCCGCCAGGCCATCGCCCTCAAATATGACGGCAGCCACGCCCCGACCCTGACCGCCAAGGGTGATGAAGAACTGGCCGAAGAAATTCTGCGCATCGCCCGCGAGTACGAAGTGCCGATTTATGAAAACGCCGAGCTGGTGAGGTTGCTGGCGCGCATGGAACTGGGGGACAGCATTCCGGAGGAGTTGTATCGCACGATTGCGGAGATCATTGCGTTCGCGTGGAATTTGAAGGGCAAGTTTCCGGCGGGGCAGGATCCGGATGCGCCGAGGGTGGAGAAGGATGTGACGGAGCGTGGGGATGACTACTGAAGGTCAAGATCGGTAGCGCCTGACAGATCGCCTTCGCGAGCAAGCCCGCTCCCACATTGGACCGCATTTCTTTCAGGAAAAGCTCGGTCAAACGGTGGGAGCGGGCTTGCTCGCGAAGGCGGTGTATCAAACGACGCGCAACATCAGTTCTTGTGCAATTTGCTCATCAACTCCGCCTCAGCCTGGGTCAGGCCGCAGGACTGGGTCAGCTCATCGACGCTGGCGCCCATGCCGACCAATCGCGCCGCCTGGGCGAACGACAGGCTGGTGGGGTCGCGTTGTTCCAGTTGAGCAAGCTTGTCCGGCAGGGGCGCGACGATGGCACGCAGTTCGTGCAGGTCCTCGCCCATCCGCACATTGCCGTTCTGATAGTCGTCCACGCGTTTGGCCAGGTCCTTGATGCGCTGATCACGCAGCGCATCGCCCTGGGCCTGTTGCGCGGCGATCAGTTTTTGACTGCGTATGTACGCCAGAAACATTGCCAGCGTGCCTGCCCAGAAGAGGAACAGGACAATGACCGCAACCTCGAGAATCAATCAGATACTCTCCAGTTCCGACCATTCTTCTTCGCTCATCATCTTGTCCAGTTCGACGAGGATCAGCAGTTCGTTGTTCTTGTTGCACACACCCTGGATGAACTTGGCGGATTCTTCGTTACCCACGTTAGGCGCGGTTTCGATTTCCGACTGACGCAGGTAAACCACTTCGGCGACGCTGTCGACCATGATCCCGACCACTTGCTTGTCGGCTTCGATGATGACGATGCGGGTGTTGTCGCTGATTTCGGCATTCATCAGGCCGAAGCGCTGGCGGGTGTCGATCACGGTGACCACGTTGCCGCGCAGGTTGATGATGCCCAGCACGTAGCTTGGAGCACCCGGTACCGGGGCGATTTCGGTATAGCGCAGCACTTCCTGAACGCGCATCACGTTGATGCCGTAGGTTTCATTGTCCAGCTTGAAGGTTACCCATTGCAGGATCGGATCTTCGGAACCCTTTGCCGCCGTCGCCTTGTCATTCATAGCCTGTCCCCTCAAGAAACCGCCCTAGCGGTGTGTGTTTCGTGCACCGGCATTCGAACGCCGGTGCGTGTTTGTTATGTCGGTTTGTGGTTCGGCTTACTGCCGGACATGTGCTTTGCCCCGCCGCTGGCGATCAACTCGGCCAGTGAGGCAACGTCGAGCAAGGCGCACATGTGTTCAATCACCGTGCCGGCGAGCCATGGCCGCTGACCTCGATGACTTCTCCATTTGATTTCGTTCGGGTCCAGGCGCAACGAGCGGCTGACCTGATGCACCGCCAGCCCCCACTCGTAGCCCTGGACCGAGATCACGTATTGCAGCCCCTGCTTGAAATCGTCGCGATAGCGATCGGGCATGACCCAGCGCGCCGTGTCGAGCACCTTCAGGTTGCCGGCCTGGCTCGGCAGGATCCCGAGGAACCACTCCGGCTGGCCGAACAGCGGCGTCAACTCGTGGCCAGCCAGGGCGTAGATCGAGCCCAGGCACACCAGCGGCACCGCCAGGGTCAACCCGGCGACGTCGAACAGCAGGCATTCGAAAGGCTCCGCAGCCCAACTCGGGCGACCGTCTGTCTCAACCGGTGGCGGCGTGTTGCTTGGCGGCAGGTGCACTTCGACGACGGGCGGCACCAGGGTTTGCTGCACTTCGACAGCGACGGGCTGCACTTCAGCCGGGGGCGGCACCAAGGCTTGCAGCAGCGGAGCGATGGTCGAGACCGGCGCCATGACAGGTGCCGGTGCTTCAATCACCGACGCCTTGAACACCGGCGCTACCGAGGCTCGCACCGGCGCGGCCGCGGCGGCATCCCGGGCCTGCTCTTCGAGCACCGCTGCCTGGAATTCGTCCAGTACCGCTTCGGTGGCGATCTCCTCGGTCACTGTCTCCGGGGGCAGCGCCATTTCCTCGGTCACTTCCTGCAGCAGGCTGTCCAGGTAGGACTGCAAGGCCAGTTGCGGGCGTGATGTGGTTTTCAATGGCCGGTTCATGCGCACGCACCTGCAGGCGCGAGCAGGCTCGCAATGAACCTGAAAGCGTCACGGGGTGTCAGGTTTTTCGTGTCATCGTTGACGATCTTCGCGAGCAAGCTCGCTCCTACAGGGATCATGGTCATGTCAGGCCACCTGCGCGACGAGTTGCGCGGCAAGCAGATGCTTGAGCAGCGCACGGTAGGCCAGCACGCCACGGCTCTTGCCGTCGAATTGCGAAGGCGTCACCCCGGCGCGGCTGGCATCGCGCAGGCGCGTGTCCACCGGGATGTAGCCCTGCCAGATCTCATCCGGAAACTTGTCGCGCAACACCCGCAACGTACCGAGGGAGGCTTGGGTGCGGCGGTCGAACAGCGTCGGCACGATGGTGAATGGCAGTGCCTGTTTGCGTGAGCGATTGATCATCGCCAGGGTATTGACCATGCGCTCCAGGCCCTTGACGGCCAGGTGCTCGGTCTGCACCGGGATCACCAGTTGCTGGCTCGCCGCCAGGGCGTTGACCATCAGCACGCCGAGCAGCGGCGGGCTGTCGATGACCGCGTAATCGAAGTCCTGCCACAGTTGCGCCAGGCTCTTGGCGATCACCAGGCCCAGGCCGCTCTGGCCCGGCGACTGGCGCTCGAGGGTTGCCAGTGCAGTACTCGACGGCAACAGGGAAATCAGTGGATCACTGGTCGACAGCAGCAATTGCCCGGGCAGGCCCTGGGGCACGCTGCCCTTGTGCAGGAACAGATCGTAGTTGCTGTGTTCCAGGCTGTCGGGGTCGTACCCGAAATAACTGGTCATCGAGCCGTGGGGGTCGAGGTCGACCACGACCACGCGCTTGCCCGCCTCGGCCAGCAATCCGGCTAAAGCGATGGAGGAAGTGGTTTTACCAACACCACCCTTTTGATTGGCAACTGCCCAGACTCTCATTCGGATTGTTCCTCCCGGTCGAACGGGTCGGCCGAGAAATAGCTCAACGTGTTAATGCGGGTGACGGAGAATTGACGGAGCTCTCGCGTACCGGCGACTTGACCGGGGTCGGTGCAGTTTGTGTGCCAGCCCGCTTCAATGCCGCATCGGGCGTCGTATGAGCGGTACCGGTGCCGGTCAGGCTGCGTCGCACATCGAGATTGCGCGACACCACCAGCACCACGCGGCGGTTGCGTGCGCGCCCCTCGGCAGTGGCGTTATTGGCCACCGGCTGAAACTCCCCGTAACCCACGGACGCCAGGCGGCTGGGGTTGACCCCTTGCATCGCCAGCATGCGCACGATGCTCGCCGAACGGGCCGAGGACAATTCCCAGTTGGTCGGGTATTGCGCGGTGCGGATCGGTTGGTCGTCAGTGAAGCCTTCGACGTGAATCGGGTTATCGAACGGTTTGAGGATCGCCGCGACCTTGTCGATGATGTTGAACGCGATGTCGCTGGGCATGGCATCGCCGCTGCCGAACAACAGGCTGGAGTTGAGTTCGATCTCGACCCACAACTCATTGCCGCGCACGGTCATCTGGTTGGAGCTGATCAGGTCGCCGAACGCCGCGCTGATGTCATCGGCGATGCTTTTCAAAGGATCGCTCGCACCGGCCACCCCGGCATCGACCTGCTCACTGTCCTTGACCAACGGCTTGGCCGGGGTCACGGTCTTGGGCCGTTCTTCGCCAATGGGGATCGGCTTGAGCGAGCGATCGACGTCAGTGAAGACCCCGAGCAACGCCTGGGAAATGACCTTGTACTTGCCCTCGTTGATCGACGAGATGGAGTACATCACCACGAAAAAGGCGAACAGCAGCGTGATGAAGTCGGCATAGGAAACCAGCCAACGTTCATGGTTTACGTGCTCTTCATGCTGGCGACGACGGGCCATGAGCTTATTCCCTTAATCCATGAAGCCCTGAAGCTTCAACTCAATGGAGCGAGGGTTTTCACCTTCGGCGATCGACAGGATCCCTTCCAGCAACATTTCGCGATAACGCGACTGGCGCAAAGCAACGGATTTGAGCTTGGCGGCAATCGGCAGCAGCACCAGGTTGGCACTGGCCACGCCGTAGATGGTGGCGACGAAGGCCACCGCGATGCCGTTACCCAGTTGCGAGGGATCACCCAGGTTGCCCATCACGTGGATCAGGCCCATCACCGCACCGATGATGCCGATGGTCGGCGCATAGCCGCCCATGCTTTCGAAAACTTTGGCCGCTTCAATGTCCCGGGCTTCCTGGGTGTAGAAATCCACTTCCAGAATGCTGCGAATGGCTTCCGGCTCGGCGCCGTCGACCAGCAGTTGCAAGCCTTTGCGCGCATAGTTGTCGGGTTCGGCATCCGCCACGCCTTCAAGCCCCAGCAGGCCTTCCTTGCGTGCGGTGAGGCTCCAGTTGACGACACGATCGATACCGCCGGCCAGGTCGACACGCGGTGGAAACAGGATCCACGCGAGGATCTGCATGGCGCGCTTGAAGGCGCTCATTGGCGATTGCAGCAACGCCGCACCGATGGTCCCGCCGAGCACGATCAGCGCCGCCGGGCCGTTGGCCAGTGCACCGAGGTGACCGCCTTCGAGGTAGTTGCCGCCGATGATGGCGACGAACGCCATGATGATGCCGATAAGGCTGAGAACGTCCATCAGATACAGGCCTCAACGATGTGCTTGCCGATGTCGTCGAGGCTGTACACCGCGTCGGCGAGTTCGGCTTTGACGATCGCCATCGGCATGCCGTAGATCACGCAGCTGGCTTCGTCCTGGGCCCAGATCGAACTGCCACCCTGCTTGAGCAGGCGCGCGCCTTCACGACCGTCGGCGCCCATGCCGGTCAACACGACCGCCAGAACTTTGTCACCGTAGGACTTGGCCGCCGAACCGAAAGTGATGTCCACGCACGGTTTGTAATTCAGGCGCTCATCCCCCGGCAGAATTTTCACTGCGCCACGGCCGTCGATCATCATTTGCTTGCCACCCGGTGCGAGCAAGGCCAGGCCCGGACGCAGGATGTCGCCGTCCTCGGCTTCCTTGACGCTGATGCGGCACAGCTTGTCCAGGCGTTCGGCGAAGGCTTTGGTGAACGCGGCGGGCATGTGCTGGATCAATACGATCGGTGCCGGGAAGTTGGCCGGCAGTTGGGTCAGTACCCGCTGCAGGGCCACCGGGCCGCCGGTAGACGTGCCGATGGCCACCAGTTTGTAGGCTTTGCGTTTCGGCGCCGGCGAGGACGGTGCGTGGGCAGGCGTACGGGCAGGGATTGGCGCCGGGCGCGCAGGCGCGCTGCTGCCGTGACTGCCGATGCTCGAGGGCGCTGGCGTCGGGGCGGGCGCGGCAACCGGGGCCGGCGCGCTGTAGCTGCTGACACGACGGTTGCTGCGGGAAATGCTGAGGATTTTCTCGCACAGCAGTTGCTTGACCTTCTCGGGGTTGCGCGAGATGTCTTCGAAATTCTTCGGCAGGAAGTCCACCGCGCCGGCGTCCAGCGCATCCAGGGTCACCCGGGCGCCCTCGTGGGTCAGCGAGGAAAACATCAAGACCGGAGTCGGGCAGCGCTGCATGATGTGCCGCACCGCCGTGATGCCATCCATCATCGGCATCTCGTAGTCCATGGTGATCACGTCCGGCTTGAGGGCCAGCGCCTGATCGATCGCCTCTTTGCCGTTGGTCGCCGTGCCGACGACCTGGATATTCGAATCCGCTGAAAGAATTTCCGAGACGCGGCGGCGGAAAAACCCCGAATCGTCCACCACCAGGACTTTGACTGCCATAAACACTCCATTAGATGGAGCGAGGCCCGTCGCCCCGCTCCACCGAAATCAAATACGCCGTGTGGCGTAACGCTTGAGCATGCTCGGAACATCGAGAATCAGCGCAATGCGACCGTCACCGGTGATGGTGGCGCCCGACATGCCCGGGGTTCCCTGGAGCATCTTGCCCAACGGCTTGATGACCACTTCTTCCTGGCCCACCAGTTGATCGACAACAAAGCCGATCCGCTGGGTGCCCACCGAGAGGATCACCACATGGCCTTCGCGCTGCTCTTCGTGAGCGGCGGAGCTGACCAGCCAGCGCTTGAGGTAGAACAATGGCAGCGCCTTGTCCCGCACGATCACCACTTCCTGGCCATCCACCACGTTGGTGGTCGACAGATCGAGGTGGAAGATCTCGTTGACGTTCACCAGCGGGAACGCGAAGGCCTGGTTACCGAGCATGACCATCAGCGTCGGCATGATCGCCAGGGTCAACGGCACCTTGATGACGATCTTCGAACCCTGGCCCTTGGCCGAGAAGATGTTGATCGAGCCGTTGAGCTGGGAGATCTTGGTCTTCACCACGTCCATGCCCACGCCACGGCCGGACACGTCGGAGATCTCGGTCTTGGTCGAGAAGCCCGGGGCGAAAATCAGGTTGTAGCATTCGGTGTCGCTCAGACGATCGGCCGCATCCTTATCCATCACACCGCGCTTGACCGCGATGGAACGCAACACGTTGGGGTCCATGCCCTTGCCGTCATCGGAGATCGACAACAAGATGTGGTCGCCTTCCTGCTCTGCCGCCAGGATTACCTTGCCGCCACGAGCCTTGCCCGACGCTTCGCGTTCTTCCGGCGACTCGATGCCGTGGTCGACCGCGTTGCGCACCAAGTGGACCAGCGGGTCGGCCAGGGCCTCGACGAGGTTCTTGTCGAGGTCGGTTTCTTCGCCCACCAGTTCCAGGTTGATCTCTTTCTTGAGCTGGCGGGCCAGGTCGCGAACCAGGCGCGGGAAGCGCCCGAAGACTTTCTTGATTGGTTGCATCCGGGTCTTCATGACCGCGGTTTGCAGGTCGGCGGTGACCACGTCGAGGTTCGACACCGCCTTGGACATGGCTTCGTCGGCGCTGTTGGCACCCAGGCGCACCAGACGGTTACGCACCAGCACCAGTTCGCCGACCATGTTCATGATTTCGTCCAGACGCGCGGTGTCGACCCGCACGGTGGTTTCGGCTTCACTGGCCGGTTTTTCCGCAGGCGGTGCGGCGGGCGCACGAGTCGGAGCCGGTGCGGCACCAGGTGCCGGTGCAGGCTTGGATGTTTCGGGTTTGGGCGCTTCGGCCTTTGGTTCTGGCGCCTTGGCCACCGGTTTTGGCGTGGCGGCCTTGGCCACTGTCGTCGCCACGGAAGCATCGGTGCCGGTGGCTTGGCCGACTTCGGTGAACTTGCCTTTACCGTGCAACTCGTCGAGCAGCGCTTCGAACTCGTTATCGGTGATCAGGTCGCTGCCGGCGGCCGCGGCGGCGGCGGGTGCCGCAGGCGGTGTGACCGAAGCGATGGCCGACTCCAGGGCATCCACCGCAAAGTTACCCTTGCCATGCAACTGGTCGAGCAGTGCTTCGAATTCGTCGTCGGTGATATCGGAACTGTCGCCCGCGGCTTTCGGTGCCTCGGGCGCGGCCGGCGCGGCGGACGGTACGACCGCATCGACAGCGAACTGACCCTTGCCATGCAGTTGATCGAGCAACGACTCGAACTCGGCATCGGTGATTTCGTCGCTGGCAGCACTGTCGCTGACAGGTGCAGCAGCGACCGCTGTGCCCTCGGCCTGGGCCTTGACGGCGTTCAGCGAGTCCAGCAGTTGTTCGAATTCATTGTCGGTGATGTCGACCGATTCGCTTTCCGCCACAGGCGCTTCAACGATTTCCGCGACCGGTGCGGCGGCGACCTCGTCGGCACTTTGCGGCTCGGCCAGACGGGCCAGGGCAGCGAGCAATTCAGGCGTGGCCGCAGTGATCGGGCCACGTTCACGGACTTCGCTGAACATGCTGTTCACCGCGTCCAGTGCTTCGAGAACCACGTCCATCAACTCCGAGTCAACGCGACGCTCACCCTTGCGCAGGATGTCGAATACGTTCTCGGCGATGTGACAGCATTCCACCAACTCATTGAGCTGGAGGAAGCCGGCGCCCCCTTTTACAGTGTGAAAACCGCGAAAAATTGCATTGAGCAAGTCCGCATCATCCGGGCGGCTTTCCAGCTCGACCAGTTGCTCGGACAGTTGCTCTAGAATCTCGCCGGCCTCAACCAGGAAATCCTGAAGGATCTCTTCATCGGCGCCGAAGCTCATTAAGGGTGTGCTCCTACAGGTCTAAAAACCCAAAAAACCCAGGATCCAAATCTAAAATCCAAGGCTGGATAACAAATCGTCCACATCGTCCTGACCGGACACAACGTCTTCTCTTTTATCGGCATGAATCTGCGGACCTTCACCCTGAGAGAGATGTTTTTGTGGATCTTTTTCTGCAAGCATCGCCGCACGGTCATGCTCGATGCCCGCAAAACGGTCCACCTGGCTGGCCATGAGTACGAGCTTGAGCAAGTTGCTTTCGACTTCGGTGACCAGTTGGGTCACACGCTTGATCACCTGACCGGTGAGGTCCTGGTAATCCTGAGCCAGCAGGATGTCGTTGAGGTTGCTCGACACCGCGCGACCGTCCTCGCTGCTGCGCGCCAGGAACGCGTCGACGCGCCGGGCCAGCTCGCGGAACTCTTCAGCCCCGACTTCGCGACGCATGAACCGGCCCCAGTCGGTGCTCAGCGCCTGGGCTTCATCGCTCAGGCGGTTGACCAGCGGCGTGGCGTTTTCCACCAGGTCCATGGTGCGGTTGGCCGCGGCCTCGGTCAGCTTGACCACATACCCCAGACGCTCGGTGGCGTCGGTGATCTGGGACACTTCCTCGGCTTGCGGCATGTGCGGGTCAATCTGGAAATTGACGATCGCGCTGTGCAGCTCGCGGGTGAGCTTGCCCACTTCCTGATACAGGCCGCGGTCACGGGTCTGGTTGAGCTCATGGATCAATTGCACAGCATCGCCGAACCTGCCCTTTTCAAGGCTGGCGACCAGTTCGACGGCGTGTTTTTTCAGGGTCGATTCAAAATCGCCCTGCGAAGATTCGTTATGCCCCATAGCTCCCCCGTGGCGCAGATCAACCAATGCGTTCGAAAATCTTCTCGATTTTTTCTTTCAACGCCTGGGCCGTGAAGGGTTTGACCACATAGCCGTTAACACCGGCCTGGGCCGCTTCGATGATCTGCTCGCGCTTGGCTTCGGCGGTCACCATCAGCACCGGCAGGTGCTTGAGCTTTTCATCGGCGCGCACATGGCGCAGCAGATCGATACCGGTCATGCCTGGCATGTTCCAGTCCGTTACCAGAAAGTCGATGCTCCCGCTGTTGAGGACCGGGATGGCGGTAGTGCCATCGTCAGCCTCGACCGTGTTGGTGAACCCAAGGTCACGCAACAGGTTTTTTATGATCCGCCGCATCGTTGAGAAGTCATCAACGATGAGGATTTTCATGTTCTTGTCCAATTCGACCTCCAAGCAGACTAAAACGCGCCCAGCACCTGGGCGCGCCATTTCAATCAATCTGGCGAAACACTCGATGATTGTCTGGAGTACAACGAATCGAGACCGGCGCGGCTCATCACCCCACCAGCCACGTCGCAGTGCCCCCACACCGCCTTCAGCGCGCTCGCCACTCTCCCAGACGCCCCCGCAAGCGGGCCGCGCACTGGCTATGTAACTGGCTGACCCTGGACTCGCTGACGCCCAGGACCTCACCGATTTCCTTGAGATTCAACTCTTCGTCGTAGTACAGCGCCAACACCAGTCGCTCACGCTCCGGCAAATTGGCAATCGCATCCGCCAGCGCCGCCTGGAAGCGTTCATCTTCCAGATCGCGTGACGGTTCGAGATGGGCACTGGCGCCATCCTCGTGCAGCCCTTCGTGTTCGCCGTCCTGCAGCAGGTCGTCGAAACTGAACAGACGGCTGCCCAGGGTATCGTTCAAAATCGCGTAGTAATCGTCGAGACTCAATTGGAGTTCGGCCGCAACTTCGTGATCTTTAGCGTCACGGCCGGTTTTAGCTTCAATTGCACGAATGGCGTCGCTGACCATTCGGGTATTGCGGTGGACTGAACGCGGCGCCCAGTCCCCTTTGCGCACTTCGTCGAGCATGGCGCCACGGATGCGGATGCCCGCGTAGGTTTCGAAACTGGCCCCCTTGCTGGCGTCGTATTTGGTCGAGACTTCCAGCAGGCCGATCATCCCGGCCTGGATCAGGTCTTCAACCTGGACGCTGGCCGGCAGGCGCGCCAGCAAGTGATAGGCAATGCGTTTGACCAATGGCGCGTAACGCTCGATCAGCTCGTATTGCGCATCACGCGCCGACTTTTTGTAAAGGTTGTAGCCGCTGGCTGTCATAGCACGGGTCCTGCCGTTTGTTGCACGAGGCGCTCGACGAAAAACTCCAGGTGGCCCCGTGGATTGGCCGGCAAAGGCCAGGTGTCAACTTTCTGCGCGATGGCCTTGAACGCCAGCGAGCACTTGGAACGCGGGAAGGCTTCATAGACGGCACGCTGCTTCTGCACGGCCTTGCGCACGCTTTCGTCGTAGGGCACCGCACCAACATATTGCAGGGCGACGTCGAGGAAGCGATCGGTGACCTTGGTCAACTTGGCGAACAGGTTGCGACCTTCCTGCGGGCTCTGGGCCATGTTGGCCAGGACGCGGAAACGGTTCATGCCGTAGTCGCGGTTAAGCAGTTTGATCAGGGCGTAGGCGTCGGTGATGGAGGTCGGCTCGTCGCACACCACCAGCAACACTTCCTGGGCGGCGCGAACGAAACTGACGACCGAGTCACCAATCCCCGCTGCGGTGTCGATCACCAGCACGTCGAGGTTGTCGCCGATGTCGCTGAACGCCTGGATCAGGCCGGCGTGTTGTGCCGGGCTCAAGTGAACCATGCTCTGGGTACCGGACGCGGCCGGCACGATGCGGATGCCGCCAGGCCCCTGCAACAGTACGTCGCGCAGCTCGCAGCGACCTTCGATCACGTCGGCCAGGGTGCGTTTGGGGGTCAGGCCCAACAGAACGTCGACGTTCGCCAGCCCCAGATCGGCGTCCAGCAGCATGACGCGACGGCCAAGCTCAGCTAAAGCCAGGGACAAGTTCACTGACACGTTAGTTTTGCCGACGCCACCTTTGCCGCCGGTCACCGCGATCACCTGTACGGGATGCATGCTGCCCATGTTATTTCTTTACCTTGTCTTGCATAGACGGAGGCCACATGACTGGCTGCGCGTTCACAACCGGAACAATGCATGGCAGACCATCGATGTAGGTACAAAAACTATTCATTGTTACCTCAGCCAACCTGCTTGGTCGGGCTGTGGTAGATATCAGCGAACATGTCAGCCATGGCTTCTTCGCTGGGCTCTTCCTGCATTTGCACGCTGACGGCGCGACTGACCAGTTGATGACGGCGCGGCAGATGCAGATCATCCGGAATCCGCGGGCCATCGGTCAGGTAGGCCACCGGCAATTCATGACTGATCGCCAGGCTCAACACCTCGCCCAGACTTGCCGTTTCATCCAGTTTAGTCAGGATGCAGCCAGCGAGCCCGCAGCGCTTGTAACTGTGATAAGCGGCCGTTAGAACCTGCTTCTGGCTGGTGGTTGCCAGGACCAGGTAATTTTTTGACCTGATGCCACGCCCGGCCAGACTTTCGAGTTGCATGCGCAGCGCTGGATCGCTGGCCTGAAGACCTGCGGTGTCGATCAGCACCACGCGCTTGCGCAGCAGTGGATCCAACGCCTGCACCAGGGATTGTCCCGGATCGACGTGGGTTACCGACACATTGAGAATCCGACCGAGGGTCTTGAGTTGTTCCTGGGCGCCGATGCGATAGCTGTCCATGCTCACCAGTGCGATGTTCTGCGCGCCGTACTTGAGCACGTAGCGGGCAGCAAGCTTGGCCAGGGTGGTGGTCTTGCCCATGCCGGCCGGACCGACCATGGCGATCACACCGCCCTCTTCGAGCGGTTCGATTTCCGGCGTGACGATCATCCGCGCCAGGTGCGCCAGCAACATGCGCCAGGCCTGACGGGGTTCTTCGATGTCGGTGATCATTGCCAGCAGATCCCGCGACAACGGGCCGGACAGACCGATGCGCTGCAGGCGACGCCAGAGGTTGGCCTGATCGGGACGACGACCTTGCAACTGGTTCCACGCCAGAGAGCCCAACTGCACTTCCAGCAGCTCTCGCAGGCCATTGAGTTCGAAGCGCATCGAATCGAACGCACGCTGGTCGATCGAAGGCGCTGCGGCCGGTGCAGGCGCGGGGCGACGCGGCTCGGCGTAGGTCGGCTCGATCAGTGGTTCGGCGGCGGTCAACGGCAGGCCGGCGAACAACTGGCGATTGGTGGCGTTGTCGCTCTCGCCCTCGCTGCGCAGGCTCAGTTCGGCCTGAGCGGTGACGATCCGCGATTGGGTCTTGCGCAGCTCGTCTTCAAGTTCCATGTTCGGAACCCGCGGCGCCAGCGCCGACAGCTTGTAATCCAGGGCAGCCGTCAACTCGACACCACCGGCGATCCGGCGGTTGCCAATGATGGCAGCCTCAGCGCCCAGCTCATCACGAACCAGCTTCATGGCCTGACGCATATCGGCGGCGAAAAAACGCTTAACTTGCATAAACCACTACCTCAGCCGTTGGGCCCTACTGTCGCAACGATGGTCACTTGCTTGTTGTCCGGTATTTCCTGGTAGGCCAGCACATGCAGACCCGGTACTGCCAGTCGGCCAAACCGCGAGAGCATCGCGCGTACCGGACCGGCCACCAGCAGAATCACCGGTTGACCTTGCATCTCCTGGCGCTGCGCCGCATCGATCAACGAACGTTGCAGCTTCTCGGCCATGCTTGGCTCCAGCAGAACGCCCTCTTCAGAGCCTTGTCCTGCCTTCTGCAGACTATTGAGCAATATCTGTTCCAACCTTGGCTCCAGCGTGATCACTGGCAGCTCGGAGTCAGTGCCTACAATGCTTTGCACGATTGCGCGCGATACCCCGACCCGCACGGCAGCCACCAACGCGGCGGTATCTTGACTCTTGGACGCATTGTTGGCGATGGCTTCGGCGATGCTGCGAATGTCGCGCACCGGCACCTGTTCGGCCAACAATGCCTGCAGAACCTTGAGCAGCTGCGACAGCGACAGCACGCCCGGTACCAGTTCCTCGGCCAGTTTCGGCGAATTCTTCGCCAGCAACTGCATAAGCTGCTGCACTTCTTCGTGACCAATCAGCTCACTGGAGTGCTTATACAGAATCTGATTCAAGTGAGTGGCCACTACTGTACTGGCATCGACCACTGTATAGCCAAGAGATTGTGCCTGGGCACGCTGACTTATTTCGATCCACACCGCTTCCAGGCCGAAAGCCGGATCTTTGGCGGTGATGCCGTTGAGCGTACCGTAGACCTGCCCGGGGTTAATCGCCAGTTCGCGGTCCGGGTAGATCTCAGCCTCGGCCAGAATCACGCCCATCAGGGTCAGGCGATAGGCACTGGGTGCCAGATCGAGGTTGTCGCGGATGTGCACAGTGGGCATCAGGAAGCCCAGGTCCTGGGACAGCTTCTTGCGCACGCCCTTGATCCGCGCCAGCAACTGCCCGCCCTGGTTGCGATCCACCAGGGGAATCAGGCGGTAGCCCACTTCCAGGCCGATCATGTCGATGGGTGTCACGTCGTCCCAGCCCAATTCCTTGGTTTCCTGGGCGCGGGCCGGCGATGGCAGCAGTTCCTGCTGACGCTTGACCTCTTGCAGCGCCTGCACCTTGACCATGTTCTGCTTGCGCCAGAACAGGTACGCACCGCCCGCCGCCAGGGCAGCCATGCTCAGGAAGGAAATGTGCGGCATGCCGGGCACCAGGCCCATCACTGCCATCAAGCCCGCCGCCACGGCCAGCGCCTTGGGCGAGGCGAACATCTGACGATTGATCTGCTTGCCCATGTCTTCCGAACCGGAAGCACGGGTCACCATGATGGCAGCCGCTGTCGACAACAACAGTGATGGCAATTGCGCCACCAAACCGTCACCGATGGTCAGCAGTGCGTACACCTTGCCGGCGTCGGCGAACGTCATGTTGTGCTGGAAGATACCGACCGCCATGCCGCCGATCAGGTTGATGAACAGAATCAGCAGGCCGGCGATGGCGTCACCGCGCACGAATTTGCTGGCACCGTCCATGGAGCCGTAGAACTCGGCTTCCTGGGCCACTTCCGAACGGCGGGCCTTGGCCTGGTTCTGGTCGATCAGGCCGGCGTTGAGGTCGGCGTCGATCGCCATTTGCTTGCCGGGCATTGCATCGAGGGTGAAACGCGCGCTTACCTCGGAAATCCGCCCGGCACCCTTGGTCACCACCACGAAGTTGATGATCATCAAAATCGCGAAAACCACGATACCGACCACGTAGTTACCGCCGATCACCACCTCACCGAACGCCTGGATCACCTTACCGGCGGCCGCGTGTCCGTCCTGACCGTGCAGCATCACCACCCGGGTGGATGCCACGTTGAGCGCCAGGCGCAACAGCGTCGCCACCAGCAGGATGGTCGGGAACACTGCGAAATCCAGCGGCCGCAAGGCGTATACGCAGACCAGCAGCACGACGATGGAAAGGGCAATGTTGAACGTAAAAAACACGTCGAGCAGGAACGGCGGCACCGGCAACATCATCATCGCCAACATGACCAGCAGCAACAGCGGCACGCCCAGATTGCCTCGGCTGAGGTCTGCCATGTTCGTGCGGGCACTGTTGATTAACTGAGAGCGATCCACCGGTATTCCCCGTTCCTTTGAAGCAAACTTTTGACGCCTGAAGCAGGCGCAACGGGGCTACTGCAAGAAGCTTTCCAACTTTAGCGGGGGTTTGAAATTGAAGGGTTTTCAGGGGGATGGGGGTGGCTGGGCGGACGTCATCGCGGGCAAGCCTCGCTCCTACAGCTTTGGTTGATAGAAGGGTCGCGAACGATGAGAAACCGCAGGAGCGAGGCTTGCCCGCGAAGAGGCCGGAACTGCCCACCTATCAGTTCTGCCAGTACCCACTGCATGCGACAAGACCGATACTGAGCGCCAGCACTTCGGAGCACTCACTCATGCCATCGCCAAGGGAAAATCTGCTCTGCCGATATCGCTACGACCCGCTGGATCGGCTGGTCGCCAATGCGCTGCCAGACGAGCCAGAGCGCCAGCGTTTTTACTGCAAAAGCCGTCTGGCGACTGAGATACACGGGGCAACCGCCTGTTCCATCATCCAGTACGAAGACCAGTTATTGGCACAGCAGCATAGTGAACGCGATGCGCGTGAAACGTCGTTGCTGGCAACCGATAACCAGCGATCAGTGCTGCAATCTCAGAAAGCCAACCAACCGGGACAGCCTTTTGTGTATTCCCCATATGGCCATCGCCCAATCGCCAACGGGTTGCTCAGCCTGCTCGGCTACAATGGCGAACGGTCGGATCCGGTGACGGGATGGTATTTATTGGGGAATGGGTATCGACCGTTTATTCCAGTGTTGATGTGCTTCACCAGTCCGGATAGCGTAAGTCCGTTTGGAAAGGGAGGATTAAACGCCTACACCTATTGCTTAGGGAATCCAATAAAATTCTCCGACCCAAGCGGTCACAGTATTGCAAGTATAGCCGCAGCGAAAATTCTGAATAACGCATTAAAGCGTAGTCGCAACACCATCCCGAGAGTAGCCTCAGGAATAAAAAAAAGAAAAATGCCCCCTGCTGCCAAAGCCGGCCCAGAGAATTTTTTTTACCGAATCGTTGAAGAACAGAATTTTCTCAGCCTTTCTTTCAACGACATCGTAACTACGACTTACATGGACTCTACGGGATTTACAAGAACCACAATCAACTCCCCATCACTGAAACAGTTAAGCTTTAGCGCTTCAAAAGGAAGCGAACTGCAGAAGCTGGCAAATTCATCACGAAGCTCAGCCGAGCTGGTCAGCGCAACAGATAAATCGATTGGGGACATCAACCTTAACAATCTCTTAAACAACGTTCGCCATCGGAACTCTAGCCACAACAACCTCGACAGAGCGCAATTTCACAATCAAAACGAAGCCTACGCCTCTGCGCTCAATGGAAATGAACTTGGAATTCTTCCTAACAGAGCAATGAATCAAATCATACGATATGGAAACGATGTTGACGGCCCAAATACCGCGCTTAAAGATCGTTTCCTCCACCTTTTTTAAATAGTTGAAAGCAATTAGGCCTAAATTACTCATTAATATAAAGACGATTCCGCTTAAGCATCCGGCCTTGAATTCGGCGGAATCGGCAAATCTTCCTTCAACGGATTAGGCCGCTTGCCTTCCACAGGGTGCTCCAGCCGACTACCCGCAGGCTGTGAATGATGGCCCGGTCCAGGGGGCGGTGGGCGATGCGCAGCAGGTCGTCGATGTCGGCGGACAACACCATCAGTGGCACGGACATGACGATGAAGAACTTGGTGGAAAACATGCGTTTGAGGCCGGCGCCGTGGTTCATGCGACTGAACTTGGGGGCCCTGGTGCCGGCGGAGAGCAGCCAGCCACCGTGGGAGATCGGGCCGATCAGCGCGGCCAGCAGCTGAAAATGTACGAGCGAGGCTTGCCCGCGAAGAGGCGGAACTGCCCACCTATCAGTTCTGCTAGTACCCACTGCATGCGACAAGACCGATACTGAGTGCTAGCACTTCGGAGCACTCACCCATGCCATCATCAAGCGAAAGCCTGCACTGCCAGTACCGCTATGACCCGCTCGATCGACTGATCGCCGATGCGCCGACAAACGAGCCAGAGCGCCAGCATTTCTATTGCAAAACCCGCTTGGCAACCGAGATAAACGGAGCAATCAGCTACTCGATCATCCAACACGAAGACCAATTACTGGCGCAACTACGCGACGGCGATGCACTCGAAGCGGCACTGCTGGCTACCGATCAGCAACGGTCTGTACTGCAAGCGCTCCAAGTCAATCAAACATCCCGGGGCCTTGCCTATTCGCCCTACGGACATCGCTCCTCGGACAGCGGACTACTGAGCCCGCTTGGCTTCAACGGCGAGCGGCCGGATCCGGTGACGGGATGGTATTTGTTGGGGAATGGGTATCGACCGTTTGACCCGTTGTTAATGAGGTTCACCTGCACCGATAACTTAAGCCCCTTCGGTAAAGGAGGTTTAAATGCGTATGCCTATTGCGGTGGAGAACCAATAAATCGTACAGACAGCACAGGGCATAATTGGTTTACCAGCTTTTTAAACAAAGTTGCCGCCTCGGCTCCGGCAAAAACAGGAAGCTTCGACACAAGCAAAGTGATTGATAGTTTAAAGAAACAAATCAACGCCCTTCCCTCAGAAATTAGCAACCTCGACAGTGCAGAACTTGCAGATCGCGTGTTTAGTGCAGCCTTCGAACATAAAATGACAAAATTCAAAGAGCTCAGATCGCAGGTCGCTCTACTAAACACTCAGCCAGAGTCAATTGAAAATCTCATATCAGCTAAGAACTTGCTCATAAAAGCACATAAGAAAATCAATGAGGCCGATAGCATTGAGCGCCATCACTCCCGCTACCAAATAGCCAATCTGTTTGAATATGTAGACCTTACTTCATTAGCCAAGGCACCCGCCTCACAGGGGAGCAATCCTCCCCCAAGCCCAAAAAACCTTGTATTTGACGCTGCAAGACTGCGCAAGGATTAACCATAAAATACTGACGACTAATCCCGTCTTAAATCCGGCGGAATCGGCAAATCATCCTTCAACGGATCCGGCCGCTTGCCCTTCCCTGCCTTGTACTGCCGAATCTGATACACATACGCCAATACCTGCGCCACGGCCAGATACAAGCCACCCGGAATCTCCTGTTCCAACTCGGTCGAGTAATAGATCGACCGCGCCAGCGCCGGTGACTCCAGCAGCAACACTTCGTTAGCAACGGCAATTTCTCGCATCTTCAACGCCAGAAAATCGCTGCCCTTGGCGATCAGCATCGGCGCGCCGCTCTTGTCGGCGTCGTATTTGAGCGCCACGGCGTAGTGGGTCGGGTTGGTGATGACCACGTCGGCTTCGGGGATGGCCGCCATCATCCGGCGTTGGGACATTTCCCGCTGCAGTTGGCGGATGCGTTGCTTGACCTCCGGCCGGCCTTCCTGGTCTTTGTGCTCGTCGCGGATTTCCTGCTTGGTCATTTTCAGTTTCTTGATGCTTTCCCACAGCTGGATCGGTACGTCGACGGCGGCGATGATGATCAGGCCGCAGGCCATCCACAGGGTGCTCCAGCCGACCACTTGCAGGCTGTGGGTGATGGCCCGGTCCAGGGGTTCGTGGGCGATGCGCAGCAGGTCGTCGATGTCGGCTGACAACACCATCAGCGCCACGAACAGGATGATGAAGAACTTGGCCAGGGCCTTGAGCAGTTCGGCGATGGACTTGGTGGAGAACATGCGCTTGAGGCCGGCGCCGGGATTCATGCGGCTGAACTTGGGGGCCATGGTGCCGGCGGAGAACAGCCAGCCACCCAGGGAGATCGGGCCGATCAGGGCGGCCAGCAACAGGGTGATCATCACCGGTTGAATGGCCAGCAAGGCAATCTGCCCCGAATGCAGCAGGAAGGTGCCCATGGAGCGCTGGTCCAGCACCACGTCCCTGGACAGGGAAAAATTCAGGCGCATCAGGTCCATCATCTCCTGGGCCAGGGCGCCGCCGAATATCAGCAGGGCACTGGCGCCGGCGAGCATGATCGCCAGGGTGTTGAGTTCCTTTGAACGGGCGATCTCGCCCTTCTCTCGGGCGTCCTTTTTCTTTTTGTCCGTGGGGTCTTCTGTCTTGTCCTGACCGCTTTCGCTCTCTGCCATGTCTCAGCGCGCCTGTGCCAGTTCGCGTAAAAACTGCAAGGCCTCGCTGGCCAGCGGTTGATACTGATTGAGAATGTCCGCCAGCCCGACCCACATGATGAACATCCCCAGCACCAGGGTCAGCGGGAAGCCGATGGAGAAAATGTTCAGTTGCGGCGCCGCCCGGGTCATCACGCCGAAGGCGATGTTGACCACCAGCAGCGCGGTGATCGCCGGCAGCACCAGCAGCAGCGCCGCGCCCAGCACCCAACCGAGCTTGCCGGCCAGTTCCCAGTAATGGGTGACCGTCAGGCCACTGCCCACCGGCAGCGTGGTGAAGCTTTCGGTGAGTATTTCGAACACCACCAGGTGGCCGTTCATCGACAGGAACAGCAGGGTCACCAGCATGGTGAAAAACTGACCGATAACAGCCACCGACACGCCGTTGGTGGGGTCGACCATCGAGGCGAACCCCATGCCCATCTGGATGGAGAGGATTTGCCCGGCGATGACGAAGGCCTGGAAAAACAACTGCAGGAAAAATCCCAGTACCGCGCCTATGAGGATCTGCTCGGCAATCAGCAGCAGACCACTCAAGTCCAGTGCATTGACCGGCGGCATGGGCGGCAGGCCCGGGGCGATGACCACGGTAATGGCCAGGGTGAAGTACAGACGCACACGCTTGGGCACCAGGGAGGTGCCGAACACCGGCATGACCATCAGCAAGGCGCCGACCCGGAACAGCGGCAACATGAAAGTCGCCACCCAGGTGCTGATCTGGGTATCGGTCAGTTGCAGCAGCGAAGACATGGCTTAGCCAATGACCTGCGGAATGCTGCCGTACAGCTGCAGGATGTACTCCATGAAGGTCTGCACCAGCCACGGGCCGGCCACGATCAGTGTCACCAGCATGACCAGCAGGCGCGGCAGGAAGCTCAGGGTCTGTTCGTTGATCTGGGTGGCGGCCTGGAACATCGCCACCACCAGGCCCACCAGCAGGCTGGGGATCACCAGCACCGCGACCATCAGCGTGGTCAGCCACAGGGCATCGCGGAATATGTCGACGGCAACTTCTGGGGTCATGGCGATACACCACCGAAACTGCTGGCCAGGGTACCGATGATCAGCGCCCAGCCATCGACCAGCACGAACAGCATGATTTTGAACGGCAGGGAAATGATCAGCGGCGACAGCATCATCATGCCCATCGCCATGAGAATACTTGCCACCACCAGGTCAATGATCAAAAACGGAATGAAGATCATGAAGCCGATCTGGAAGGCGGTTTTCAACTCAGAGGTGACGAACGCCGGCACCAGAATCGTCAGCGGCGCTTGGTCCGGCGTGGCGATGTCGGTGCGCTTGGACAGGCGCATGAACAGCTCCAGATCACTGGTGCGGGTCTGGGCGAGCATGAAGTCCTTGATCGGGACCTGAGCCTTGGCCACGGCGTCCTGGGCGGTCATCTTTTCCGCCAGGTAGGGCTGCAAGGCATCCTGGTTCACCCGGTCGAACACCGGCGCCATGATGAACAGGGTCAAAAACAGCGCCATGCCGGTGAGGATCTGGTTCGACGGCGTCTGTTGCAGGCCCAGGGCCTGACGCAGGATCGAGAAGACAATGATGATCCGGGTGAAGCTGGTCATCAGCATGACGAACGCCGGGATGAAACTCAGCGCGGTCATGATCAGCAGGATTTGCAGGCTGACCGAGTACTCCTGAGCGCCCTGGGCGTTGGTGCCCAGGGTAATCGCCGGGATCGACAACGGATCGGCGGCAAACGCCAGCGGCGCAGCCAGCATCAGGGCCAGGGTCAAGATGATGCGTAACGCACCCATTACTTCTTATCCTTCTGATCCTTGCCCAACAGCTCCATCAGGCGCTGGGCAAACTCGGGGGTCGCGGTTGGCGTGGCGGCCGGCACTTGCACCGGCTCCTTGAGTACATGCAACGCGGTGATGGTGCCCGGGCTCAGACCGAGCAGGATCTGCTCGTTGCCCACCTGCACCAGCATCAAGCGATCACGGGGGCCCAGCGCGCGGGAGCCGATCAGCTCGATCACCTGGCCTTTGCCCGCCGGCCCTGCCTGCTGAACCCGGCGCAACAGCCAGGCGAGCAGGAAGATCAGCCCGACGACCAAAAGCAGGCCGAACACCAGTTGCGTCAATTGCCCGGCCACCCCGCCACTGGCCACTGGCGCAGCAGCGGTGGCGGCTGTGGTAACCGGCTCGGCCGCCATCACGCTCAACGGCAGCGCCATTACCCACCCCAGGAACCTTTTCACTCAGCGCAGCTTCTTGATGCGTTCGCTTGGGCTGATCACGTCGGTCAGGCGGATGCCGAACTTCTCGTTGACCACTACCACTTCGCCGTGGGCGATGAGCGTGCCGTTGACCAGCACGTCCAGCGGCTCACCGGCCAGGCGATCAAGCTCGATCACCGAACCCTGGTTCAGCTGCAGCAGGTTACGGATGTTGATGTCGGTGCTGCCCACTTCCATGGAGATCGATACCGGGATGTCGAGGATCACGTCCAGGTTCGGACCTTCCAGGCTCACCGGGTCGTTGCTTCTCGGCACGCTGCCGAATTCTTCCATCGGCAGACGGTTATTGGAGGAAGAGGACGCATCGGCCGCCAACAGCGCGTCGATGTCGGCCTGACCGGCATCACCGGTTTCTTCCAGGGCTGCTGCCCACTCGTCTGCCAGCGCCTGGTCGTCCTGGGTATTCATATCGTCAGCCATCAATTTGTCCTCGGAAGGCCACCTTTGAACGGGAGGCCGTCAGTTAAAAACGAATAGGGGGTGCGCCGGTCAACGGCGCTCGATCGGCTCGATCACCTGCAACGCCAGGTTGCCTTTGTGCGAGCCCATCTTGACCTTGAAGGCCGGCACGCCGTTGGCGCGCATGATCATGTCTTCCGGCATTTCCACCGGGATGATGTCCCCCGGCTGCATGTGCAGGATGTCGCGCAGTTTCAACTGGCGACGGGCAACGGTGGCACCGATCGGCACGTCGACATCCAGCACGTCCTGACGCAGGGCATTGACCCAGCGCTCGTCCTGGTCGTCGAGGTCGGACTGGAAGCCGGCGTCGAGCATTTCGCGCACCGGCTCGATCATCGAGTACGGCATGGTCACGTGCAGGTCGCCGCCACCGCCATCGAGTTCGATGTGGAAGGTCGACACCACGATCGCTTCGCTCGGGCCGACGATGTTGGCCATGGCCGGGTTCACTTCCGAGTTGATGTACTCGAAGTTCACTTCCATGATCGCCTGCCACGCTTCCTTCAAATCGACGAAGGCCTGCTCCAGCACCATGCGCACCACCCGCAGTTCGGTCGGGGTGAATTCACGCCCTTCGATCTTCGCGTGACGGCCGTCGCCGCCAAAGAAGTTGTCCACCAGCTTGAACACCAGTTTGGCGTCGAGAATGAACAGCGCGGTGCCGCGCAATGGCTTGATCTTGACCAGGTTGAGGCTGGTCGGCACGTACAGCGAGTGCACGTATTCGCCAAACTTCATCACCTGCACGCCGCCGACCGCCACGTCCGCGGAGCGGCGCAGCATGTTGAACATGCTGATGCGCGTATAGCGGGCGAAACGTTCGTTGATCATCTCCAGGGTCGGCATGCGTCCGCGGACGATGCGATCCTGGCTGGTCAGGTCGTAGCTTTTGACGGTGCCGGGTTCGGCAGCGATATCGGTCTGTACCAGACCATCGTCCACGCCATGCAACAGCGCGTCGATTTCATCCTGGGACAGCAGGTCCTGCACGGCCATGTCGTGTTCCTACTGCAGTACGAAATTAGTGAAGAGCAACTGTTCGACAACCACTTTGCCGAGTTCTTTCTGCGCCACTTCCTGGACGCTGGCCGTGGCTTTCTGGCGCAGCATTTCCTGGCCGACCGGCGAGGCGAGCGTGGCGAAATCCTGCCCGGAGAACAGCATGACCAGGTTGTTGCGGATCACCGGCATGTGGACCTTGAGCGCGTCCAGATCGGCCTGGTTGCGCGCGAGCATGCTGATGCTCACTTGCATGTAGCGCTGACGGCCGTTCTGGTTGTAGTTGGCGACGAATGCCGGCGCCATGGATTCGAAAATCGCCGGCTGCTTGCCGACCGGGGCCACGTCGGCCACTGCCGCAGGCTTGCTCTGGGCGCTGTGCATGAAGTACCAGGTCGCTCCCACGGACAAACCGATCGCCAGCAGCACAGCCGCTACGATCAGGATAATCAGCTTGAGTTTGCCTTTGGTTGCGGGGTCTTTTACTGCTGCGTCGCTCTTCGCCATGCCAATAATCCGTCACTAATCGGGTTTTCACAGTCGCACGGATAGGCAAGAGCAAGTGTTATGCCAGAAAGGTCGGACCGAGATGGATGGCCGAAAGCAGACCAAGAACGCAGCAGGCCCCTTGTGGGAGGGGACTTGCTCGCGAAGTCGGAGTATCAGTCGCCTTCCATGGTGTCTGAGACGACGCCTTCGCGAGCAAGCCCGCTCCCCCAGGGATGTGTTGCGATGAATCAGGCGTAGTAGTCGACGGCGCTGGAACCAATCACGCTGGTCACGGGAGCGGCGACTTCAACCACGCTCGGCGCGATGTCGTCATCCATGGCATCGAGGCGACCGCCGCTGGCACGGGTACCGCCACTCTGGCTTTGGTGAGCCTGTTGCTGGCCCTGCTGCGGATTACGGGACTGGTCGGACACGTTGACGTCGACCTGGCCCATGCCCTGCTGCGCGAACATGTCGCGCAAGCGGTGCATCTGGCCGTCCAGCGCCTCTCGCACGCTCGGGTGGGCACTCATGAAGGTCACCTGGGTCTGCTGGTCCGGCACCATGTTCACGCGGATGTCCAGACGCCCCAGTTCCGCCGGCTGCAGCTGAATGTCCGCCGCCTTGAGGT
The DNA here is from genome assembly GCF_001984065.1 of Pseudomonas sp. KK4. GTDB lineage: Bacteria > Pseudomonadota > Gammaproteobacteria > Pseudomonadales > Pseudomonadaceae > Aquipseudomonas. The sequence continues at coordinate 39,121 of NZ_LYVP01000019.1, read as the reverse complement.
TGGCGCTGGACAGGTACATCACCCGGTTCACCACTTCCTCGGTCCAGCCGTTCTGGTGCATGGCGATCGGCTGGTTCACCGGCAGCGCGTTAGCGGTTTTCGGCGTGGCCGCTTGCGTCAGCGCCGCCAGACGATTGGCGAAATCGTCGACCCGGGTATCGCTGCTGGCCGATGTCAGGTCTTTGAGGCCGTCATCGATCAGGCCGCTGAAGGCTTTGTCGCCGCCCTGGCTGGTGCTGTCCTTGCTGGTCTGCACATCGAGCATGGTGGCCATGCCGGCGGCAAAATTCTGCGCCGCGGTCTGCTCGCCATCGGCCTGCGCCTGGGCAGGCGTTGGTGCAGCCTTAGGCTGCGCCTGGCTGGACGCTGACACGTGACCACTCTGCTCCATGGCCAGGCGCAGGGCCGGCAGTGCGTCGAGCGGATCGGCTTCGGGATCGAAATCGGGGTCTGCAACTGCCGCCGGCGGTGCTGCCGTGACAACAGCGGCAACCTGGGTTTGAGTTGGCGCTGGCTGCGCATCGACCACCGGCGGGGTGACGGCGGCGGGTTCTGACACCGTGGGTTGCACCGCCTGCAGCAAGGCAGGGTCGAGCGTCGGGTCGACCGGCGCGGCATCGACGACAGGCGTCTGTGCTGCGTCATCGGCGTCATCGCTGGCGCTTTCGTCATCGGCTGTCACAGGTTTGGCGGCGGGCAAGGATTTGCCGCTATCGGCAACCACAGGCTCCTCGGCGGCAGCCTTGTCGTTGCCCACATCCTGCTTGCCGGCGCTGTCCGTGGCTTTGTCTCGTACCGGTTTGGCCGAATCCTCGGTGGATGTCGCAGGCTTGTTCTGCGCCTGCCTGGCGTACACCTGAGCGAAGCTGGAAGCCTTGTCCCCGGGCTCTGCGGCCAGCGCCGTGGTATTGGCGCTGGCGCTTTGAGTCTTGGCCGGCGCGTTGGCCTGGAGAAGAAGATTGGGGGTAACGGGCATTTAACGGTCTCCGCTGTACTGGGATCGTAGGTACAGTTCAGGGAGTTGTGTGCAAAGGCCGCGCCAATTCTTATGGAAATAGGTCAATAGGGCCGAACGGTCGCGATCGCAGAACCGGCGCGCGTGCGCTCATCTTCATAGAGTGGTCGGATCAAAGCGAATTCGCGGGTGATATCAGCGATCAGGAGTTCGATCCCCGAGAGGTTGCGCTCCTTGGAACGCTGCTCCAGGTCATGGCACAACGCGGCCAGGCGAATCGCCCCCATATTGCTGCTGCTGCCCTTGAAGCTGTGCGCCGCTTCAAGCAATTGCGTGGCATCGCCAGCCACGGTCAATTGCCGCAACCGTTGTTCGGAATCGGCGAGGAAGGTATCGATCAGCGTCGAAAACTCATCCTCCATGACGTCCCGCAACGCGCTCAGCACGTCCGGATCCAGATGTATGTCAGCCACTTGTTCACTCCTTGATCAAGAATGCGCGGATTATGCCAGAGCCTCCCAGAAAAACTCCACGCGGGCACTTCGACCATCGTCGGTCCAATGGGCGTTACGCCCCAATTGTCGGATCAGACTGACACCACGTCCCGACAAACGGACAGGGTCGACCGGGCGCGCCATCACCCTTTCCACATCAAATCCCTTGCCACTGTCTTCGACGCGAATCACCAGGCAACCACCCTCGCCCTCCGGCGTGACCTGCAGGTGCACGCGCACATAGCCGTCCTCCAGCGCTTCCAGGCGCGCATTGCGCTGCTGGTAATAACGGGCAAAACCGGCGACGTCACGCTTGAGGCTTGAATCGAGCCCCAGGACGCCATGTTCCAGGGCATTGGAATACAACTCGGCCAGCACGCTGTACAGCGCCCCGCTCTGGGTCCGCAGGCCGTGAACCTCCAGCAACAGTTGCAGCAGGTAGGGCAGCGGATTGAAGCGTTTGAGGGTGGCGGCGCGAAATTCGAAACTCACCGACCAGTCCAGGGGGCAGGACTGGCCACTGTCGGAATAGATCGGCGCCGGCGGACTCAGCAGGTTCGGGTCCAGCAGGCTGATTTCCACCATGCTGACATCGTCACGGGCCTCTCCGCGAAAATCCCGCAGTGCCTGCTCGATGTCCTCGAACAACGCATCAGGCTGACGATTGGCGGCAAACACCTGCTGCAGGCGCTCTACGCCAAAGAGCTGATCGTTGACATCGCAAGTGTCGATCACCCCGTCCGACAACAGGAACACCCGATCACCGAGCGCCATCGGAAACACTTCGGTGCGATCGTCGAATGTTTGCGGGGTCAATACGCCGAGGGGCAAATGCCGCGCCTTGAGCGGCGTGCGCTCACCACTGGCAATACTGTGCAGATAACCGTCGGGCATGCCGCCGTTCCAGACTTCCACTGACTGGCGTTGAAAACTCAGGGACAGCAGCGTGGCGCAACAGAACATATCCACCGGCAGGATGCGCTTGAGCTTGGCGTTCATCTCGCGCAGGGTTTCGGCCAGGCCATAGCCCTTGGCGGTCATGCCGTAGAACACCTCGGCCAACGGCATCGCGCCGACCGCGGCCGGCAAGCCATGCCCGGTGAAGTCGCCGAGCAGCACGTGCATGTCGCCGGCCGGGGTGAAGGCCGCCAGCAGCAGATCGCCGTTGAACAGCGCGTAGGGCGATTGCAGGTAGCGGATGTTGGGGGCGTTCAGGCAGCCGGAGTGGGCCACCTTGTCGAACACAGCCTTGGCCACCCGCTGTTCGTTGAGCAGGTAGTCGTGATGGCGGGCAATCTGATCGCGCTGCTGCAGCACGGTTTCCTGCAGCCGTCGAAGACGGTCCATCGCCTTGATCTTGGCGGCAAGGATCACCTGGTTATAGGGTTTCGCCAGAAAATCGTCGCCACCCACTTCCAGGCAACGGGCCAGGGCTTCGCTTTCGGACAAGGAGGTAAGAAAGATGATCGGCACCAGGGTTTCGCCGGCCAACGCCTTGATCTGCCGGGCCGCTTCGAAGCCGTCCATCACCGGCATCATCGCGTCCATCAGCACCAGTTGCGGGCGCTCCTGGCGAAACGCTTCGACCGCCTCGGCACCGTTGGCCGCCGTCAGTACTTGATGGCCCTGGCGGCGGACGATGCTCGACAACAGCAGGCGATCGGCCGCGCTGTCTTCGGCGATCAGGATCGTCAGCGGTTCGAGTGCAGCCTGCACGGCGATCAACTGATGTCGAACAGTTTGTCGAAATTGGAGATCGCGAGGATTTTTCTCACGTCGGAGCTGCTGTTGACGACGCGAATGTCGGAATCGTCGCCGCCGGCGTGGTCACGCAACAGCAGCAACATGCCCAGTGCGGAGCTGTCGAGGTAGGTCGCCTCTTTCAGGTCGATCACCACTTCGGCCAGATCCCTGGACTCGTAGGATTCACGAAATTCCTGATGCTTGGCGAAATCGAAACGCCCTTTGACGGAGATCGTCAGTTTTTGACCATCTGGAGAGACTTGCGAAACGACGGACATTTTATGGCTTCCTTGTCATGGGTGAACCTTCTTGTACAAGGTTTAGCATTTGGTAGAGGTTGGGGCAAGGCAGCCTATCGGGGTGTCGGCGCAAAACCTGTGGGAGCGGGCTTGCTCGCGAAGGCGGCTCAACAGGCAGCATGGAGGTCGACTGGCACACCGCTTTCGCGAGCAAGCCCGCTCCCACAGGGGATTTGGGCGGCTCAAAAACTTTGTGTACATCTGAATCAATACTGATCCTGCCTGGGCAAGCGCTGGGACAACTCGTCCAGCAGCTTCTGCTCGCGCTTGTCTTCCAGCGCCCGCGCCTCATCCATGTAACGTTGCACCAGTTTGCGCAAGCCTTCGACCCGGGCGAATGCCTGTTGCCAGGTCTCGCGCGCCTTGTTCAGGTTGTTCTGGTGCCAGGCCAGGCTCTGACGCTGCTGGTCGATGGCCGTGCCCAACTGCGCCAGGAAGCCTTGATAGCCGAGCAGCCATTGCCCCGACACACCGCCACTGCCGCGTACGATCCACTGTTCCTGATAATCGAGCCGAAAGGCTTCGAGGTCGGCCAGCTTGCTTTCCGCCAGGCGTACCTGACCTTGAAAGTGCCCCAGACGCTGGACCGCGGTTTTCTCAGCCTTTTCGGCCATTTCCACCACGGGGGCCAGGCGCCCTGCCCGAGTCTGGGCCATGGCCGATTAACCGCCCGCCGCGGGCGCGAAGATCGAGGCCAGATAGGCTTCGCTCTCGCCCAGGCTGATGCTGTCGTTGAGACCCTGGCGCAGGTATTTGACCAACTGCGGTTGCAGGGAAATCGCCAGGTCGGTCTCGCGATCACCGCCGGCCACATAGGCGCCGACGCTGATCAGGTCCCGGCTCTGCTGATAGCGCGACCACAACTGCTTGAAATACTGCGCCCGGGTCATGTGCTCCGGCGACACCACCGCCGGCATCACCCGGCTGATGGACGCTTCGATATCGATGGCCGGGTAATGACCTTCTTCGGCCAGGCGCCGCGACAGTACGATGTGCCCGTCGAGCACGCCTCGCGCCGAGTCGGCAATCGGGTCCTGCTGGTCGTCGCCCTCGGACAGCACGGTGTAGAACGCGGTGATCGAACCACCGCCCTTCTCGGCGTTGCCTGCCCGCTCCACCAGTTTCGGCAACTTGGCGAACACCGACGGCGGGTAGCCCTTGGTCGCGGGCGGCTCGCCGATGGCCAGGGCGATTTCCCGCTGGGCCTGGGCGAAACGGGTCAGGGAATCCATCAGCAACAGGACGTTCTTGCCCTTGTCGCGGAAATACTCGGCGATGCGCGTGCAGTACATGGCGGCGCGCAGGCGCATCAGCGGCGCATCGTCCGCCGGCGAGGCCACGACCACCGAACGCTTGAGGCCTTCTTCACCGAGGATGTGCTCGATGAACTCCTTGACTTCCCGACCCCGCTCACCGATCAGGCCGACGACAATAATGTCGGCCTCGGTGAAGCGGGTCATCATGCCCAGCAGCACGGATTTACCGACACCGGTACCAGCGAACAAGCCCAGTCGCTGACCGCGCCCCACCGTCAACATGCCGTTGATGCAACGGATGCCCACGTCCAGCGGTTCGCTGATCGGTTCGCGCTTGAGCGGGTTGATGGTCGGGCCATCCATCGGCACCCAGTCTTCGGCTTTCATTCCGCCCTTGCCATCCAGGGCCCGACCGGCGCCATCGAGTACCCGGCCGAGCATGCTCATGCCCATCGGCAGACGACCGCTGTCCGAGAGCGGCACGACCCGGGCACCAGGGGCGATACCGGCAACGCTGCCCACCGGCATCAGAAATACCTTGCTGCCGGAGAAGCCCATGACTTCGGCTTCGACCTGCACCGGGTGGTAACTGTCGTCGTTGATGACCATGCAGCGGCTGCCCATGGCGGCGCGCAGACCTTCGGCTTCGAGGGTCAGGCCGACCATGCGCAGCAGGCGTCCTTCAAGGATCGGCGCGCCGGCCAATTGCGTGGCCTCGGCGTAGCTGCTCAGGCGTTTGACGAAACTGGTGCGTTCAAGGCGCATCGGGAATGTCCGAGACCGGTTTGCTGTCGATCGGCAGGTCCAGGCTCAGGTCCGCCTCGGACGGGTGCAGGGCCTGCTCGTGCAGTTGATCGAACAGTTTGTCCATCACCCGCGCGACCCGGGTTTCCACCGTGGCATCGATGCGGCTGTGTTCGGTCTCGACCCGGCAACCGCCCGGCAACAGCGACTCATCCTCGACGATGCGCCAGGTTTCTTCATGGCGCTCGCGCAGGGCTTTGACCTGTTCGAAATCCTGAGGGTTGATGTACAGGCGCACGTTGCCCACGCCCAGCGGCAACAGCTTGAGCGCCTCGCGCATGACCTGTTCGATCTGCGTCGAATCAATCGCCAGTTCGCGCTGGATCACCTGTCTGGTGATGTGCTGCACCAGGTCGACCAGGGATTTTTCGATAAAGGTGTCCTGGTCAGCGATGGGCTCGAACAGGTGGCTCATCAGTTGCTCCAGCGCCGCGACCTTGGCGGTCAGCGCCACTTCGGCTTCCTGGCGAACCTTGAGGGTGGTGCTGTGAAACCCTTCTCTTTCGCCCACCGCGAAGCCTTCGTTGTAGGCCTCCTGACGAATGCTTTCCACTTCTTCGAGGGTCAGTGGCTGGACTTCCTCCAGCGGCACTTCCTCCATCTCTGGCGGTTCGGGTTCCGGCTCAGGTTCTGGCTCGGGTTCCGGCGGGTCGAAACTGGGCAGGGCCCAGGTATCGAAACCACTGACCTGCCCGGCCCGGATCAGGTCAGTGGGTAAATCGTCATGCTTGGCCATGGTGTCAGATCATTTCCTCGCCGCCCTTGCCGCCCAGAACGATTTCTCCGGCTTCGGCCATACGACGGGCAATGGTGAGGATTTCCTTCTGCGCGGTTTCCACGTCGCTGACGCGCACCGGGCCCTTGGCTTCGAGGTCGTCGCGCAGCAGCTCGGCCGCACGCTTGGACATGTTCTTGAAGATCTTTTCCTTGACGTTCTCGTCCGAGCCCTTGAGGGCCAGCACCAGCACATCGGAGGACACTTCGCGCAACAGTGCCTGGATACCGCGGTCGTCGACGTCGGCCAGGTTGTTGAACACGAACATGAGGTCTTCGATCTGACCGGACAGGTCTTCGTCGACTTCGCGGATCGAGTCCATGAGCTGGCCTTCGATCGAGCTGTCGAGGAAGTTCATGATGTCGGCCGCGCGCTTGATGCCACCCAGGGTGGTGCGCGAGGCGTTCGAGTTGCCGGAGAACTGTTTCTCGAGAATCTGGTTGAGTTCCTTCAGGGCCGCTGGCTGAACGGTGTTCAGCGAGGACACCCGCAGGATGATGTCCAGCCGCACTTTATGGTCGAAGTTGCCCAGCACTTCGCCGGCCTGATCCGGATCGAGATACGCCACCACGATCGCCTGGATCTGCGGGTGCTCGTAGCGGATCACGTCGGCGACGGCGCGCGGTTCCATCCATTTGAGGCTGTCCAGGCCACTGGTGTTGCCGCCCAGCAGGATGCGGTCGATCAGGCCGTTGGCCTTGTCCTCGCCCAGGGCCTGGGTAAGCATCTTGCGCACGTAGTCGTCGGAACCGACGCCCAGGCTGGTCTGGTCGCCGACGATGTCGACGAACTCGCTCATCACCTGTTCGACCTGCTCACGGTGAACGTTGCCCATCTGGGCCATGGCCACACCCACACGCTGGACCTCTTTGGGCCCCATGTGGCGCAGCACCTGGGCGGCGTCGGTAGAACCAAGGGACAGCAGCAGAATCGCGGCTTTGTCGACCTTGGACAGCTTGGCGGCAACGGCTCGGTTATCACTCATCTGCGTTAATCCACTCTTTCACGACCTGGGCCACACGACCCGGGTCTTCTGCCACCAGACTCTTGATTGCGTTCAACTGTGCGTCATAGCCTTCGCTCGGGCTCGGCAGCAGGATGCTGGTCGGGCCACCGAGGCTGACGCGATCGTTGGCCAGTTCGCCGTCCAGGCCGCCCATGCCACCCAGTTCCACGTCGCTGCCGATGCCGGCCAGCTGTTTGCCTTTGCCGCCACCGGTGATGTTGTTGAGCACCGGACGCAGCACGCCGAACACCAGCACCAGGATGAACAGCACACCCAGCACTTGCTTGACGATGTCCCAGAACCAGGGCTGTGAGTAGAACGGAATGTCGGCAATCACTTCACCGCGATCGGCGGAGAACGGCATGTTGATCACGCTGACGCTGTCGCCACGGCTGGCATCGAAGCCGACCGCATCCTGAACCAGGCGAGTGAAGCGCGCCAACTCATCGGCGCTCCAGGGCGCGCGAGTGGTTTCGCCATTGGCCGGGTTGACCTTGACCTGATCATCCACCACCACCGACACCGACAGGCGATTCAAACGGCCCTGTTGCTGCTTGGTGTGGCTGATGGAACGGTCGAGTTCAAAGTTCTTGGTCGATTGTTGACGCTTGTCCGCCGGGTATGGTGCCAGCATCGGCTGGCCGGTGGCCGGGTCCATGATCTGCTGGCCGTTGGCATCGACCAACGGCTGACCTGGCTGAACCATGCCTGCCGCAGCAGCGGTGCCGCCGGTGGTTTGTGGCGCGGAGGCCGGCGACGGCGGCTGGTTGCTCAGGGCACCCGGCACGCCTTGCGGGCCATTGCTGGCGGTGCGTTGTTCGTTGACCGACTGTTCGCTGCGCAGTGCCGGCTGATCCGGGTTGAACTGCTCGGAGGTCGATTCGACGGCACTGAAATCCACGTCAGCCGAAACTTCAGCCTTGTAGCGATCATTGCCCAGCACCGGTTGCAGGATGTTGTGCACACGCTGGGTGAGCATGCTTTCCATGCGACGGCTGTAGTCGAATTGCTTGCCGGCCATGGTCAGTTCGGAGTTTTCCGCCTGATCGGACAGCAGGTTGCCCTTCTGGTCGACGACGGTGATCTGCGATTTGCTCAGCTCGGGAACGCTGGTGGCCACCAGATTGATGATGGCGACAACCTGGCCTGGCTCCAGAGAGCGGCCGGAATAGAGTTCAACCAGAACCGAAGCGCTCGGCTTGCGCTCATCGCGCACGAACACCGAACTCTTGGGAATCGCCAGGTGCACGCGGGCACCCTTGACGTTGTTCAGGCTGGAGATGGTCCGTGCCAGCTCACCTTCCAGGCCGCGACGATAACGGGTCGCTTCCATGAACTGGCTGGTGCCCAGGCCCTGATCCTTGTCGAGGATCTCGAAACCGATGTTGCCGTCGCTGGGAGTGACACCAGCGCCCGCGAGTTTGAGTCGCGCACGGGACAGGTCTTCGGCCTTGACCAGCAAGGCACCTGAGTTCGGTTCGACGGTGTAGGGAATGTCGGCGGCGGCCAGGGTGTCCATCACCTGCTTGGCGTCCATGCCGGCAAGGCTGCCGTACAGCGGACGGTAGTCCGGCTGCTGGGACCACAACACCACGGCAAAACCAATCGCCACGCTGGCAGCCAGGCCGACCAACAGGCCCACCTGACGCAACATGGTCATCTCGGAAAGATTTTCCAGGAAGGACAGGCCGAACAGCGGCGGTTTGCCTTCTGTCGGTGTGGCCTTGGCCGGAACGTTATCGGCGACTGCTTCTGCCATGACTCAATCTCGTCCTTAAACCGGCATCTGCATGATGTCTTGGTAAGCCTGAACCAGCTTGTTGCGCACTTGGGTCAATGCCTGGAACGACACGCTGGCCTTTTGCGAAGAAATCATCACATCGGTCAGGTCGACGCCGCTTTTGCCAATCTCGAAGGCATTGGCCAACTGACTGGACGCTTGCTGGGTGTCGTTCACTTTATTGACGGCCTGGCCGAGCATGTCGGAAAAGCTGCTGCCATTCAGTTCAGGCACGGCGGCCGACGATTTCGGCGCAGACATGGCATCCATTTGCATGGCCCGCATATCCAGCATCAACCGATTGAATTCAATACCTTGGCTCATGATTTCTCTCTTTGGCGGCCCGCAATTTTTTGACGCTCACTCGGCGGGTACTCAGGTGTTAGCAACAAGGGTGCCAGCTCGGTGGCCTCGTTCCACAAAAGCCCTTCTCATCGCCGCCCCCTGTAGGAGCGAGCAGGCTCGCGATCAACTCAAGAGCACTGCGTTTATCCAGACGCCCAGCGTCTTCGTTAACGACCATCGCGAGCATGCTCGCTCCTACAGAGACAGAAGCAGCGACACTGTCAGGTGGCGAACAGGTAGGCTTCCACGTCCATCCCGGCATCGCGCATCTGCGCCAGCTTGTAGCGCAGGGTGCGCGGGCTGATGCCCAGGCGCTCGGCGGCTTCCTTGCGGCGGCCGCGTTCGGTGCGCAGGGTGTCAATGATCATCTGGAATTCGCGGCGGCGAAGGTCATCGCCCAAGGCTCCGGCAGACTCCGCTTCGACTTCTACCGCGCGCACCGGTGTGGTTGCAGGCAATGGGGCGAAGAGGGCCGGGCCCGTCAGGCAAAAATCCTGAGGCTGGATCAAACCGCCCTGCTGCAGGATCAGCGCCCGCTGAATCGCGTTGTCCAGTTCACGCACATTCCCCGGCCATGGATAACCGATCAGGCAGGCTTGCGCCTCGGGCGACAGCCGCGCGGCCGCGTGCTTCATTTTATTGACGTGTTTGGCCAGCAGACGCTCGGCCAGCGGCAGGATGTCGGCGGTGCGCTCGCGCAGCGGTCGCCAGGCCAGCGGAAACACCGACAGGCGATAGTAAAGGTCTTCACGAAAACGCCCCGCCGCCACTTCGGCGGCCAGGTCGCGGTTGGTGGTCGCCACCACGCGGATGTCCAGATTGATCGGCTTGCGTGCGCCCACCCGCTCGACCTCGCGCTCTTGCAACACACGCAGCAGTTTGGCCTGCAGCCCCAGTGGCATTTCGGAAATTTCATCGAGCAGGATAGTCCCGCCATCGGCCTGTTCGAACTTGCCCGGCTGGGCCGCAATGGCCCCGGTGAACGAGCCTTTTTCATGACCGAACAAAGTCGCTTCGAGCATGTTGTCCGGGATCGCCGCGCAGTTGATCGCAATGAACGGCTGACTGGCGCGATGGGAGTGCTGGTGAATGTAGCGCGCCAGCACCTCCTTGCCGGTGCCGGACTCGCCGGAGATCAGCACCGTCGAATCACTGCGGGCGACCCGCGCGGCCAGTTCGAGCAACTGCGCACTGGCAGGCTCGAAGGCCACCGGCCCTTCGCTGTCGATGGCACCGAGGCTGCCCAATGCATGCCGCGCTACCAGATCGAGCAAAGCCTTGGGCTCGAACGGCTTGACCAGGTAGTCCGCCGCGCCCTGGCGCATCGCATCCACTGCACGCTCCACCGCGCCATGGGCCGTCATCAGCAACACCGGCAGTTGCGGTTGACGCACTCGCAGCAAACCGAGCAGTTGATGCCCGTCCATGCCCGGCATATTGACGTCACTGACCACCAGGTTGAACGCCTCGGCCTCGACCGCCGCCAGGGCCTCCTCCGCCGAACCGACGGCCTTGTAATCGTGATGGGCAAGCAGCAGCGTGTCGGCCAGCGCTTCACGCAGCGCGCGGTCATCCTCGACCAGTAGAACCTTGATGCTCATGACTTCACTCCGCTCCCTGAGTGCTGCGTGTTTCATCGGAAAACAGCGGCAGCACGACCTGCGCGCAGGTGCCGCGACCGAGCCGCGAGCGCAACTGCAGCTCGCCCTGGTGGGCACGGGCAACTGCGTGAACCACGGTGAGGCCCAGGCCGGTGCCGTTCGCTTTGGTGGTAAAGAAGGGTTCGCCCAGACGCGCCAGGACGACGCCGTCGATGCCGCAGCCACTGTCACTGACGCACACGCGCAACTGGTTGCCACGGGTGTACAGATGGACTTTGAGGCGCACATCACCGGCACTGGCCTGGACGGCGTTTTCGATGAGGTTGAGCAAGGCGCCGACCAGGGTGTCACGACTGCACAGCAACTCGCCGGCATGGCTGTCGCATTGCCAGCGGATTGGCAGGTCCTGCACATGGGTCAGGGCCGCCGCCTGCAGCGATTGCATCAGTTGCTTTGGCGTGACGCGATCGGTCAACGGCAGCTCGCCCCGGGCGAACACCAGCATGTCACGCACCTGATGCTCCAGCTCGTGCAAGCGCTCCTTGAGGCGCCCGGCGAAACGTTGCTGGGTCTCGACCGGCAGCGCCTGCTCAGTCAAATGGCTGGCATAGAGCAAGGCAGCGGACAGCGGGGTGCGAATCTGATGAGCCAGTGAGGCCACCATGCGACCGAGGGAGGACAGGCGTTCGTGGCGGGCCAACTGGTCCTGCAAGTGACGTGTTTCAGTCAGGTCATTGAGCAGCACAAGCTGACCCGGCTCGGCATCCAGGGAGCGCGTGGCGATCGACAGACGCCGACCGTCCTTGAGGGAAATTTCGTGGCCGTCGTCTTCGCGAGGGGCAAAGCAGCGAGCAATCACATGGCGCCACAGCTCACCTTCCAGCGGCAGGCCCAGCAACTCACAGGCCGCCGGATTGGCTTCGCGCACGATGCCCTGAGCGTCGATGACGATGACGCCACCGGGCAACAGATCGAGGAGGTTTTGCAGACGGTTCGCCAGACGCTCCTTTTCCGCCAGTTCCTGCATGCGCTGGGCGCTGACCACGGCCAACTCACCCTTGAGTTCGGTGACCCGCGCTTCGAGCATGCTGTAGGAAGAGGTCAGTTGGCTCGACATCTGGTTGAACAGGGCGAATGCCTGCTCGAGGCCAAGTCGGCTTGCCTGCTCTACGGAAGACGAGTGCCCCAGGGCGTCAGGGACAGAGGAGATCTGGGCGGCTTGGGGCATCGTACTTTCTCGCTTGGCTGACCGTCAGTGAAACGGAACGTTGCGAGGGACGTAGCAATACCCGTGCCTAAAAAAAACCGCTTATAAATGAAGACCTTGAAAAACAGGCGTCAATCATCCGCCTGTTCATCACCGTCGCGACGGCTCATGCCGTACTTGCGCATCTTCTCCACCAGCGTGGTGCGGCGAATACGCAGACGTTCGGCGGCACGTGCCACGATGCCATTGGCATCATCCAGCGCCTGCTGGATCAGGCCCTGCTCCAGACCACCGAGGTAGTCCTTCAGGTCCAGGCCTTCCGGCGGCAGCATGGCATTGGCGGTGAAGTCCGGGGTATGGCCGTTGATGGCCACCCGCTCTTCCAGATCGCTGCGCAGGCTGTCGACCATCTGCTCGTCTTCGTCGTCGACGTAGCGGAATTTCTTCGGCAACTCGACCACGCCTATCACCCCGTACGGGTGCATGATCGCCATGCGCTCCACCAGGTTGGCCAGTTCGCGGACGTTGCCCGGCCAGCCGTGACGGCACAGGGACATGATGGCGGCGGAGTTGAAACGGATCGAACCGCGCTTCTCGTGCTCCATGCGCGAGATCAACTCGTTCATCAGCAGCGGGATGTCTTCGACGCGCTCACGCAGCGGCGCCATTTCGATCGGGAACACGTTCAGGCGGTAGTACAGGTCTTCGCGGAACGTGCCGATCTCGATCATGCTTTCGAGATTCTTGTGGGTGGCGGCAATGATGCGCACATCGACGCTCTGGGTCTTGTTGCTGCCCACGCGCTCGAACGTACGCTCCTGCAACACGCGCAGCAGCTTGACCTGCATCGGCAGCGGCATGTCGCCGATTTCGTCGAGGAACAGGGTGCCGCCGTTGGCCAGTTCGAAACGCCCGGCGCGACTGGTGATCGCCCCGGTGAAGGCGCCCTTCTCGTGACCGAACAATTCGCTTTCCAGCAGCTCCGCCGGAATCGCCCCGCAGTTGACCGGTACGAACGGCGCTTCACGGCGCTTGGAATGGTAGTGCAGGTTACGCGCCACCACTTCCTTGCCGGTGCCGGACTCGCCGAGGATCAGCACGCTGGCGTCGGTATCGGCCACTTGCTGCATCATCTGGCGCACGTGCTGAATCGCCCGGCTGGTGCCGACGAGACTACGGAAAAGATTGGGTTCGCGATGACGGCCGCGCTCGCGGGCCTGGTCATACATCTCGCGGTAGACCTGGGCACGATGCAGGGAGTCGAGCAACTTGCTGTAGCTGGGCGGCATTTCGAGGGTCGAAAGCACGCGACGACGCTGGTCTTCCGGCAGGTCGATGGAAGAATTATCGCCCATCAGCAAAACCGGAAGGAACTCATCCCAGGTCGAGAGTGTCTTTAGCAAGCCCAATAGCGCGCCAGGAGCATTGACCGTCCCGATAAGGACACAGATCACTTCACGACTTGATGACAAAGAGCCGACAGCCTGCTGCCAGTCGTGGCTACCGCAGGGTAAATTTTCTTCGCCGAGAAAATTTAAAATCACCGCCAGGTCGCGGCGGCGGACGCTATCGTCATCTATCAGCAGAATTTTGGTTTCACGCCACATGCAATAGCAACTTCCCTAGTCAACTCAATGCCCAAAATGCTGGGGCAAGCTAAACGCTTGCAGGCTAAATATGCCTGAAGACGACTGAAATCTGGAACAGCCACTAGTTAAGTCAAAAAACCGTGCACAGTCAAATTTATGGCGCACTATGTTTGGATTAACTGGCGTCAATTAACCAAACAGATGGTAAACCTTTGACGCCTTTTGTGCTTGATTGATCTGCGACATCTCGTCGACTATCGCCTGCCGCTCGCCCATGGTCGCCGTGAGCAACTCTTTGTACACCGCCAACAACCCCTCAAGATTGCTGCGCACTGCGTCTTCGTCGATCGGCGCCTCGCTGAGCACCTCGTCGACGCATTCGCGGCAGGTCGAATCCAGTTCGCCAATCGCGTCCCAATTACGCGCCGCCAGGGCGTCGATCAGGGCTTCGCGGGTTTCTTCTATGCGCCGCAGTGCTTGACTCATGACGTCATCCTCAGGCTTTGGGGCCTATTGATTGGCAATGGCATCCCAGCCGCTTTTCAGGGTTTCCAGCAGGCCGGAGACTTCGTCGATGATAACCACGTTGTTATCGCGGTTGGCTTCCATCAAGCGCGTCATCATGTAGGCGTACAGATTATCGAGCTGCTGCAGGGACGCCGGATCATTGGTCTTCTCCGGGTTCAAGCCATCGCGCAGACCGATGATGATGTCCACAGCTTTACCCAGCATCAACCCCTTGAGTGCAATATCGCCACGCTCCAGAGCCCCCTTGGCCTGAGCCATACGATCCAGGCCACCCTCCATCAGCATCTGCACCAGGCGATGCGGGTTGGCTTCAGAGACCTGGGCGTGGGAATTGACCTTCTGATATTGGCGAAGGGCTCTCATGGGGTTCATGTTTCTACCTCGTGACAGACAACAGCTTGAAATTTGAAGGGCTCTGATCTTTATGTCGACTGATCGACACAGAACTTTAACGTAGACCCGCCACCAAAGAAAAAACCCAGGCGCTGTCATTATCGACGACCTGGGTTTTTAATGCCTGACCTTAATCAGTCCGACTTCGGATTATTCAACGCGTTGAGCGTGGTCATGATGCTGTCGCTCTGTGCGCGCAACTTGGCCACCAAGGAGTCCATGGCGGTGTATTTAGCCGTGAGACTTGTTTGCAGAGCGGTCATGCGCGCATCAAGGGCATCCTGCTGTTTTTTTAGATCGTTCAGACTGTCGCTAAGACTAGTAGAACGCGCTGCAAAAACGCCGGTATTTTTTTGCGCAAAGCTGTCCGTGGCAGACTTCATGCGTGCTAGCAAACCGGTATCACCCGAAAAAATTCCGTTGATATCGGCAGCATTGGTAAGAGCCGCAGCACTAAACACCTTGTCGTCGATCGACAACAATCCGGTCTTCTGATCGGTTTCGACACCGAACTGAGCGAGGGACTTCAATTGGCCCGTACCGCCCATGGAGTTCAACTCGTTACGTACCGATGACAACAACGAACGCAGAGAGGCATCGCCTGTAAGGGCGCCTGTGGTCAATGAACCATCGGCATTGGTGGTGACCTGAGTCTCGGTATTCGCAGCCTTGATCAGCGCGTTGTAGGTATCGACAAAACCTTTGACCGCCGATTTGAGTGTCGTCGTGTCCGCCGCCACGGTGATGGTGAGTGGCGTGGGTGAACCGCCGCCGGACGGAGTGGGAGATATACCTGTCAACTTGAGGGTAATCCCGCTGACCGCGTCGGTAATGGTGTTGCTCTTGGACTCCATATCCACAACACCATCGATTTTATACTTGGCGTTCTGCGGCGTAGCGAGAACCGAAGTGCCAGTTTCAAGCCCGGAGTTGCCCGACAAGCTCAGATCCGACCCCTCGCCGGTCTTGTTAGAAGTCAGCACCATGCGAGAACCATTGGCATCGGTAAGAATGTTGGCACTTAGGCCCTGGTTTGCGTACTGGGAGTTGATCGAGTCGCGCACCTGCTGCAACGTCGCGCCCGCAGGAATACTGACGTCGAAAGTATCGGCTCCTTGCTTGATACTGAGCACAGTCGGCGATGTACCGGCATTCACCACCGAAGACGCGCCGCCGCTGAAGACTTTGGTGGAGATTTTCGACGCCGTTGCCAGTTGCGTCACCAACAGCGTGAAACTGCCCGCTGCCGCACCATTACCGGTGGTCACCGTAGCGACTTTCTCATCCGTGGACGTGCCGCTCAACCCACTGAAACTGGAGGCCGTTTTCATGTTATCCAGTGCGCCGCGAAACGCGTCCAGCGCCGCCTGGATTTTGCCGATAGACGACAGCGAAGTGGTTGCCTTCAGCGTTTGATTGTTGATCTGAGTTTGTTTGGGAGCCCTTTCAGAGTCCACCAAAGACTTCACAATCGCCTGGGTATCGATGTTCGAACCAATACCACTAACCGATGTACCCGCCATCATCTATCTCCTAGTTCAGTGGCTGCTGCTTTCTTGACGAAACGCGCCTCGAGCGCAGACAGCAACAAAATTCATGCCAGTTCAGACTTTGTCGTCAAACAACAAACTACTGGCGTCCGACAGGCTTTGGGCCAGTTTCAATGCAGCTTCCGAAGGGATCTGACGAATGACTAGGCCCGTTTCGGTAGCGATGACCTTGACCACGACACGGCCTGTGGAGTCATCAATGGAGAAATCCAGATTGCGCTGGGCAGCCTGGACAAATTCCTGAATATCGGTCACAGCCTTTTGCAGTTCATCTCGCTTTGGTTCGACGACCTTCGCTTCAGAATTTTCTGCCTTGGGCTGATCTTTTTTATCTGCAACAGCCGGCGTTGCACTTTGTGGGGCAACGGCGGGATAAGACAGGTTCAACTTGACGCTCATGTCCATGCTAGATCTCCTCGTCGCTCAAAAGACAAAAGGGCACGTAAACGCGCCCTTCCGTCACTCACCAAACTCTGGAATTAACCCAGCAGTTTCAGCACAGCCGATGGCAGCTGGTTAGCCTGGGACAGGATCGCGGTGGATGCCTGTTGCAGGGTCTGCTGCTTGGTCAGCTGAGCGGTTTCTGCCGCGAAGTCAACGTCCTGGATCACGCCACGAGCTGCTGTGGAGTTGTCCGAGATGCTGCGCAGGTTCGACACAGTGCTGTCGAAACGGTTTTGTACCGCACCGAGGTCAGCACGCTGAGAGTCGATGTTGGCGATAGCCTGAGTGATCACGTCGATTGCGTTTTGTGCGTTAGCGGCGGTGGTCACGTCAGTGTTGCTGACAACGGTCTTGGTCGAGTTGGCAGAAGTAGCTGCGGCAGCGCCGAACAGACCGCCGACGCCGGCACCTGACAGCGAGTAGCTGCTGGTGGAGTTCAGCGATACAGCGCCTTGAGCAACGATTGCAGTAGCAGCCAGAGCCGTGTAACCGCTCAGAGTGCCGGAGCCGTCTTTAGTGGCAACCTGAACGCCCGCAATGTTGGCGTTACCGTTGTTGAAGGTCAGGTTCTCGCCGGTATCAGATTTAACCGACAGGCTTTGAGTCGAAGAATCGTAGTTTACGCTGACGCCCAGTTTGGCAGCGTTGGATTTCAACTGATCTGCCAGATCGGAAGTGCTGGTGATACCAGTGAAGCTGACAGTTGCGCCAGCTACAGTCAGGTCGAAGGCAGCAGGCAAAGCAGCGGTAGCGGTTACTTTGAACGAGGCTTCAGTGCTCGCAGTAGCGCTCAGACCACCTACAGCGCCGTTCAACTTGGCAGCGACAGACTTAGCCGAATCGTTTGCAGCAATTGCCAGAGCAGCGCTAGTCTGGCCACCACCTGTTACAGTGATGTTGCCCGGAGTGTAAGCACCAGCAGCGCTAGGTGCGTTGGTTACACTTTTTAGTTGCTGGGAACCGATGTTGTTAGCCGATACGTCGCCCAGAGTCATGTTGATGGTCTGGTTGGCGTTGGCGCCGACTTGGAAAGCAGTAGTACCGAAAGAACCATCCAGCAGGTTACGACCACCAAAGGTAGTGGTGGTAGCGATACGGGTCAGTTCGGAAGTCAGGGCAGCGTATTCAGCGTTGTTCGACTTACGGTCTTCAGCGCTTGGCGAGCCGTTGGCGGAAGCCAGGGCCAGAGTACGCATTTTTTGCAGGATGTTGGTCGATTCTTGCATCGCGCCTTCAGCAGTTTGCGCGATGGAGATACCGTCACCGGCGTTTTTGATGGCAGTGCCCAGGCCGTTGATTTGGCTGGTCAGACGGTTGGAGATTTGCAGGCCAGCGGCGTCGTCTTTAGCGCTGTTGATGCGCAGGCCGGAGGACAGGCGCTGCATCGAAGTCTGCAGGTTGCCGGAAGCTTTGTTCAGGTTGTTCTGAACGGTCAAGGAAGCAAGGTTGGTGTTTACAGTTAAAGCCATGACGAAATCCTCGTTGGATGGATACTTCGGCTTCCGGCCCTGACATCCGTCGGGTTTGGCCTAGAGAACCTACGTAATAGTTATCGTCGTGGGACCCGTTTGCTTGAGGGGTTTTTTTGAATTTTTTAGTGGCAGCGTGCCAGCCCTTTATTTTCAAGGCTTTAGAGACAGAATACCGGCGCCAATAAAACGAAAAACGCCCGGGAACTTACATTTCCGGGCGTTTTTTTTTGCGACAGCGAAGCGTCGATCAGCCGCGATAGAGAATCGCCGAGCCCCACGAAAGGCCTACGCCAAAGCCGCTGATGGCCACACGAGTCCATTTGGAATCGAACACGTGGTTTTGCAACAGCAGCGGAATGCTCGACGAAACGGTGTTGCCGGTTTCGAGCATGTCCTTGACGAACTTCTCCGGCTCGCCTTCTTCGAAGCGACGGGCCACGGCATCTACGATGGCCGCACTGCCCTGGTGAATGCAGAAGGCGTTGATATCACTGGCCTGCAGATTCGACTCGTCCAGCAGTTCATGCAAATGCGCCGGCACCTTGAGCAAGGCGAAGTTGAAGACCTGGCGCCCGTTCATGAAGAACACACCGTCGGTAACCTTAAGGTGCGGCGCACCGGAACCGTCGGTGCCGAACTTCGATTTACCCAACTGCCAGACGGCGTTTTCGCCCATCCAGGTGGCGGTGGCGGCATCGCCGAACAGCATGGTGGTGTTGCGGTCTTCCGGGTCGACGATCTTCGAATAGGGATCGGCGGTGATCAGCAGGCCGTTTTTCAGCCCCGCCGCTTCCATGAAGCCCTTGATCGCATACAGGCCGTAGACGTAACCGGAACAGCCCAGGGAAATGTCGAAAGCGGCGACGTTGGTCGGCAGGCCCAGCTTGTCCTGGACAATCGCGGCGGTGTGCGGCAACCCTTCTTCATCACCGTTCTGGGTGACGACGATCAGGCAGTCGATGGATTCACGCTTGAGTTCAGGGCTGGCGGCGAACAACGCATTGACTGCTTCGACACACAGATCCGAGGTTTCCTGATCGGCATCCATGCGCGGCAAAAACGCCGAACCGATCTTGCCAAGGATGAAGGTTTCGTCCTTGTCGAACTTTGCACCCTGGGCGTAGTTATCAACCCCGGCTGTCGGCACGTAACTCGCTATATTTTTTATGCCAATCATTATGGCTTCCCAATAATAAACAGCTGAACATCGCCGCTCGCTGAATCGAGGGCGTCTACAGTCGGGGCCTGGCCCCCAGAAGAAGCGACATCGGGACTCTATTACAAGCCTTGGAGAGCCCGCCACCTTCACCGCCCGCAGACAGGATACAGTGAAGATGCGCGTTTTGACTGACGGGTCACTCAGAGATCGGCGCTTTATTTGATTTCGGGGTCCGAATGTCGCCCGCCGCACCACGTTTCCTACAAAAAAAACGCAAAAAAAAGCCAGCCCCTGTGACAGGGGCTGGCCGCGAGCGGTCAGGACCGACTCAAAGCTTGTTGAAAAGGCTCAACTGGGACACTTTGGCGAAGGCCAGTTGCGCGGCCTGCAGCATGGTTTGTTGCAGGGTCAGGCGGGTCAGCACTTCGGCAGGATCGGAGTTCTTGATCGCGTTGCCGGTCGATTCGTTGATCAGGCCCGTGCTGGTGTTCTGCTCGGTCTGCATGTCCATCACGTTGCCCCGCGCGCCGATCGCGCCACGGGCCAGGTCGACTTGGTTCTTGGCGTTGTTCAGGTTGGCAATGGACGAGGCCACAGTGTCTTGCAGGAAACGCTGCGCAATCGGATTACCCTGGGTCGGCGCGTCGAGGGCCGAACGCAGTTGACTGATGGTGTCGAGCACGTTTTGCGTCTGGTGCGTATTGACCGCGATATCAAACTGATCGCCGGCTACCGGATTAGGTGGCGTGCCGCCGAGGGTAAAGCTGACACCGGCGGCCGTGGCCACGCCAGCCGTCACGGTACCGGTGGAGACGGGTGTACTGCTACTGGTCAGTGGACGCGCATACAACTCAAAGGTGCCGGGACCGGTGAACTTCAGAACCGCCCCGCCTTCTGGAAAGAAGCTTTTGTAATCAGCGGCGTTGGTCACCGAAGTCTGGGAGATGATGGCTGTCGAGGTATTGCCCGGGGCTCGGTTGGCAACAAAGCTGTCTGGTTTGGCAGTCAACTGGAAACTATGACCTGCGATCACAGCATCCGCACTGGCGGTGTCGGCAGGGGTGTCGCCCGGCTGGAAAGCAATATCCAATTTGAAGGTCACACCACGGAAAGTCACGTCGGAACCACCTTTGGCATTCGGATCAAACTTGCCACCACCGATCGCCTCTGCAGTCACGTCATTACCCAGTGCATCGGTAATCACAAACTGGGTACTGCTGGTAAACGCCATGGTGTAAGGCTGCCCGCTGCGAAAATTCGCATCGAATGCCGCACCGGAACTGACCAGTCCAGGCGACAGTTTCACACGCCCGTCATCGACGGCCGGCGCGGTCATGGTAGTCGAGCTGCGCGCCGCATTGATCGCCTGCTGGAACACATCCCAACCGGTATCGTTCAGACCCAGCGACATCGAATCGCCGATTTTCAGCTCCAGCTGAGTCTGGTCACCCTGGTAGCTGTAGGTGCCATCACTGTTTTTCACAAACGGCTGCGTGTTGTTGCTGGCGCCGGAGAAGATGTACTTGCCGTTGGCATCCTTGCTGTTCATCAGGCTCAGCAATTGCTCTTCCGACTGCTTGAGTTCGGCAGCAATGGATTTACGGTCATCGTCGTTCAACGAACCGCCACCGGCACGCACGGCCAGTTCACTGACTTTCTGCAGCGTGTTGTTGATGCTGTCCAGTACGCTTTCTTCCTGCGCCTGGGCGGTGTTCAGCGCCTGGATGTTGGTGGTGTACTGCCCCAACATGGCTTTTTGTTGCTCCAGTTGCAGCAAACGCGCGGCGCCCACCGGATCGTCGGCCGCCGTGTTGACCTTAACCCCGCTGCTGGCCTCTTCCGCGGTTTTCATCACGTTGTTGAGGTTGCGCGAATAGTTGGCAGCCGACGCCGCGTAATATTGTGCTGTAGAAATACGCATGTTCTACGGCTCCTTAAAGGGCATTGATCAGGGTGCTGAAAATTTCCTGCGCAGTCTTGATGATCTGCGAAGAAGCCGTGTAGTACTGCTGGTACTTGGTCAGATTGCCCGCCTCTTCATCGAGGTCGACGCCCGACAGCGAGTCCCGGGCATTACGTGCACTGGTCACAATGGTATCGGTGGCCGTGGCATCGAGTTGACCTTGCTTGGTCAGCGAACCAACGGTGGTCACCAGACCACCATAAGCATCGGTGAAACTGACACCCGGGCTGGTCGCGCTGGCGCCGACGGTGGCCTTGGTTTGAAGGCCGAGCAATGCCTGGGCGTTGCGGTTGTCGGTGCTGTCCGCCGCGGTCATGGCGATGTTGAAGCTGTCACCCGACGCCGGGCTGCCGCTGACGGTCATGCCGACATTGAAGGTCTTGGCGTTGCCACCGGCATCGGTGTACGGCACGGCGATGTTCAGGTCGTTGTTCTGGCCCGGGACGATGCTGCCGGTGCCGATGCTATTGCCCTTGGCGTCGAAGACTTCGTAGGCGGTCGCACTGGTCATCGTCAGACGCACCGGCATCGACGCCTTGACCGCCGATTGCACCTCCAGGCGCTGCACCGGATCATAAATATCCAGGGTAGTCTTCAGGCTCGGCTGGCTCACCGCACCGGTGCCGTCGTTGCCCGAGGCCTTGGTCGAGGTCAGCGGTGCGGAGGTGGCCAGGGTCTTGGTGTCGGTCATGACCGTTGCCATGTCCGCGGCGGACCCACGGGTCGGGGTGATCTTGAAGCTATCGCCGGCAGCGACGGTGCCGGCGTTGATGCTCAGGCTGAAGCCGTCGATCACCGGTTGTGCAGCCGGCGGCGTGGCGAAGGCGAAGTTGCCCATGTCGGTGTTGTCCGACAGGCGACGCACGTTGTAACCGGTGGCGGTGATGGTCACCTGATAGTCACTGGCCTGCACCTTGCTGGTGTCGTTGATGGTGACGTTCAGGTTGCCGGATGCCGGGTTGTTGTTGCCGTTGGCGATACTGCGTTGGCTGATCGCGGCCGCACTGTTGATGTTGTTGAACAGTGCCGCGCCAAAGTTGCCGTTCTGGTCCAGGCCCTGGCCCAGTTGCTTGTTGACCTGATCGGCCACAACCATGGCGATGCGCCCCAGACCATTGACCGCAGGCGTCAGCACTTCATTGCGATAACGCACCAGCCCGCCCATCTCGCCGCCGCTCATCACCGACGTGATGTCGACCGACGAGCCGTTGCGATCCATGATGATCGCGGAACGGGTCGGATCGGCCGGGTCCGGCGACACGCGCAATTTATTGACGGTATCGCCGACCACCAGTGGCTGGCCGCTGCCCAGGTAAATATCGAGACGGCCTTCGGTTTCAGTCACCTGAGTACCGACCAGTTCATTGAGCTGGCGAATGGTTTCGTTGCGCTGATCCAGCAGCTCGTTGGGCGTGCCGCCCGAACCGCTGACTTCGGCGATCTTCTTGTTGTAGACCGCAACGGTCGAGGCCAGCTTGTTGACCTGGTCGGCCATCGAGCCCAACTGGTCGTTGATATAGCTGTTCTGCTGGCTCAGTTGCTGGGAGATCGCATTGAAGCGACTGCTCAAGCCCTGGGCGTTGGTCAGCAGCGCCTGGCGCGCGGCGTTGTCGTTGGAGTTGCCGGCCAGGGTTTGCAGGGACGAGAAAAACGCCTGCAAGGATTTGGTGACACCGGTACCGCTGTCGGACAACAGCTTGTCGACCTGAGTGGCCTGGCCCAGATACGCCTGGGCGTCACTGTTGAGCGACGTGGTGGTCTGCAACTGCGAATCGAGGTAGCTGTTGTATACCCGGCGCACATCGGCCAGCGTGGTGCCGGTACCGATGAACACATTGCCGTACTGAATGGAATTCTTGCTGTTCTGTACGGTTTGTTGGCGCGAGTACCCGACGGTATCGACGTTGGAAATGTTATTACCGGTAGTCACCAACGAGGCGTGGCTAGCGGACAGACCCGACATTCCGATGTTGAGCAAACTCATGATTCAGACCTTATACCTTGTGTCTATAAAGGCGTCGTGGAAGCGCCCGCCGCGGCGTAGTTTTGGTAACTCGTCATCTGCCTGGCTATCTGCGAAATCTTGCTCGCGTACTGCGGGTCGGTTGCGTAACCGGCCTTTTGCAGCTCGCGTACAAACTGTTCCGGGTTATCGGCCGACTTCACGACATCTTGATAGCGATTGTTGGTTTGCAACAGCGTCACAAGGTCATGGAAGCTGTCCCTGTAAGAGTCATAGGAACGGAACTCGGCCGTCTCCTTGACCATCTCGCCGTTTCTGAATTCGCTGGTGATCGCCCGCGCCGAATTGCCCTGCCAATTGCTGCTGGCCTTGATGCCGAACAGGTTGTGGCTGCTGCTGCCATCCTGGGCGCGCATGACCGATTTACCCCAACCGGTTTCCAGTGCGGCCTGAGCCACCAGGTACCGCGGATCGAGGCCGATGCGGTCGGCGGCTTCCTTGGCCATGGGCAGCATGGCATTGACGAATTCGTCGGCGGAACTGAAGGCTTTCTTCGCTGGCGCCAGGGGAATCTGTGCGATGGCGCGACCGTGAGTCTGCATCGTCCCGCTGGTCATCGCCTGCGCGTTCGCCAGCCAGTCGCCGTTATACAAAGCACCGGCGCCGGTGGTGGTGGCGACGCGTTCCGGCAATGGCGCCTTGTTGACGGCCGCAGCGGTCGTAGCCGAAGGCACCAGACCTGCCAGCAAACGATCGGCCAGTTTCGGCGGCAACGCCAGGCGACGCTGGTTGATCAGCGCCATGTCGTTGCGATGCTCGCCCTCGCCTGTCGGCGCCTTGACCGAACGCGACGCCCACAGCGGGCGCTCGCCATTGACCCGCGACAGCGGCCCGTTGATTGCCACGGTGCCGGCAGCCACTGGCGTTTGTGCAGCGGCTTTCGCGGCTTCCTGCTTTTGCGCAGACAGGATCGCGGCCTCGCCCGGCGCCAACGGTTTATTCTTCGACATCTGGCGCATCAGCACGTCCGCCAGACCAATGCCCCCGCCTTCGCGGGACATGGAAACGGCCAACTGCTGGTCGTACATTTCCTGATATTGCTTGGCTTCGGGCGTATTGAGCGGGTTGTCCTTGCCCAGCGCTTCGGTGGCCGAGCGCATCGACTTGAGCATTTCGCCAAGGAACAGCGATTCGAATTCCTGCGCGACCTTGCGCATGTTCGCGTCGCTGTTCTTGTCGCCGACCTTGAGCTGGTTCAGGCGGTTCAGGTCGGAAAAAGAACCCGAATCGCTGCTGCTGACGCGACCGCTCTTGTACATGTCCATGGTCGCCGTCCTCAGATCACGATCAGGTCGGCTTGCAACGCGCCGGCCTGTTTCAGCGCTTCGAGGATGGCCATCAAGTCACCCGGCGCCGCGCCGACCTGGTTCACCGCACGCACGATCTCGTCGAGGGTGGTGCCCGGGCCGAACTTGAACATCGGCTTGGCTTCCTGCTGGGCGTTGACCCGCGAACGTGGCACCACTGCCGTCTGACCATTGGACAGAGGGCCGGGCTGGCTGACGATCGGATCTTCAGTGATGGTCACGGTCAGGCTGCCGTGGGTCACGGCGGCCGGGGAAACCTTGACGTTCTGGCCGATCACGATGGTGCCGGTACGGGAGTTGATGATGACTTTCGCCACGGCCTGGCCCGGATCGATTTCCAGGTTTTCGAGTATCGACAGGTAGTCGACACGCTGGCTCGGGTCCAGTGGCGCGGTGACACGAATCGAACCGCCATCGATGGCCTGGGCCACGCCCGGGCCGAGCATGTCGTTGATCTTGTCGACGATGCGTTTGGCGGTGGTGAAGTCGGAACGGTTGAGGTTCAGCGTCAGGCTGTTGCCCTGGTTGAAACCGCTCGGCACGGCGCGCTCTACCGAGGCACCGCCAGGGATGCGACCGGCCGACGGCACGTTGACCGTGATCTTGGAACCGTCACGGCCCTCGGCGTCGAAACCGCCAACCACCAGGTTGCCCTGTGCCACGGCGTAGACGTTGCCGTCGATACCCTTGAGCGGTGTCAGCAGCAAGGTGCCGCCGCGCAGGCTCTTGGAGTTACCGATGGACGAAACGGTGATGTCGACCTGCTGACCCGGCTTGGCGAACGCCGGCAAATCGGCGCTGATCGACACTGCCGCGACGTTCTTCAACTGCACGTTGCCCGAACCCGGCGGCACCTTGATGCCGAACTGCGAGAGCATGTTGTTGAAGGTCTGCAGGGTGAACGGGGTTTGCGTCGTCTGGTCGCCGGTACCGTTAAGCCCGACCACCAGGCCGTAACCGATCAATTGGTTGGAACGCACGCCGGAAATGCTGGCGATGTCCTTCAGGCGTTCGGCCTGGGCGTTGAAGGCCGCGGACACCATCACCGCGGCCATCATGAGGCTTCTGAAATTCAACAACGTAGCCACCTAGAAAGGGAACAGCGGGCTGAGGAAGAAACGGTCGAACCAGCCTGGCTGACTCGCATCGGCAAACGAACCGGTGCCCGAATAGGTGATGCGTGCGTCGGCGACACGGGTCGATGACACGGTGTTGTCGGTGGCGATGTCATCGGCACGCACCAGGCCGGCGATCCGCACCAGCTCATCGCCGGTGTTGAGGGTCAGCCACTTCTCGCCGCGCACGGCGATGATGCCGTTGGGCAATACGTCGGCCACGGTCACGGTGATCGAACCGGTCAGGCTGTTGCCTTGCCCGGCCTTGCTGTCACCCTTGGTCGCGCGGTCGCCTTCATAGCCGGCACTCAGGCTCAGGTCACCGCCACCGAACGGGTTGTTGGTGGTGGCGCTGGTGCCGAACAACGAACTCAGGCCGATGCCGGTCTTGCTGTTCTTGGCCACTTGCGAGTTGGCGTTCTTGCTGGCCTGGGTCTTCTCGTTCAGGGTGATGGTGATGATGTCACCGACCCGGAACGCCTTGCGGTCGCTGTACAGGTTCTGCTCGAACCCGGCCTGATAGATCGAGCCGTTGTTCGCCGCCGCCGGCAGCGGCGTGCGCGGCAACACCGGGGCGTAGTAAGGGTCGTTGGGCTTGGGCGTCGGCGCGACGCAACCGGCAAGCGCGGTGATCCCACTCAAAGCCATAACAGAGACGAAGCGTTTCATGACCCTTACCTCACGGTGTTGCAGGCGACCTCATGGCCGCCCCGTAGACTTGATTACAGATTCTGCGTTACGAACGAGAGCATCTGGTCGGCGGTGGAGATCACCTTGGAGTTCATCTCGTAGGCGCGCTGAGTGGTGATCATGTTGACCATCTCTTCAACGGTGCTGACGTTGGAGGTTTCCAGGGTGTTCTGCAGCGTAGTGCCGAAACCGGCCAGGCCCGGGGTGCCGACTTGCGGCGCGCCACTGGCGGCGGTTTCCAGGAACAGGTTGTTGCCCACGGCCTGCAGGCCGGCCGGGTTGATGAAGTCGGCGGTCTGCAGGTTGCCGATCACCTGGGACGCCGGGTTGCCGGCGGTGGTGATGGACACGGTGCCGTCCTTGCCCACGGTGAACGTTTGGGCATCGTTGGGAATGACGATCGCCGGCTCCAGGGCGAAACCGCTGGCGTTGACGATCTGGCCGTTGGAGTCCAGGTGGAAGGTGCCGTCACGGGTGTAGGACGTGGTGCCGTCCGGTTGCAGGATCTGGAAGAAACCGCGACCGTCGATGGCCATGTCCAGCGGCTGCTCGGTGGTTTGCAGGCTGCCGGCGTTGAAGTTTTTCTGGGTGCCTACGATGCGCACACCGGTACCCAGTTGCAGACCCGACGGCAGTTCGCTGTCCTGGGTCGACTGGGCGCCTGGCTGGCGCTTGATCTGATAGAGCAGGTCCTGGAACTCGGCGCGGTCACGTTTGAAACCCGTGGTCGACACGTTGGCCAGGTTGTTGGAAATGGTGGTCAGGTTGGTGTCCTGGGCGGACAGACCGGTTTTGGCAACCCATAGAGCCGGAAGCATTCGATTCTCCTCGTGCGCCTGTTTTACGGCGCGACGTTCTGATAATTAGCTGATCTGCAAGACCCGAGCCATGGCCTGGTCGTCTTCTTTGGCGGTGTTCATCATCTTGATGTGCAGCTCGAACTGCTTGGACAAAGCCAGCACCGAGGTCATTTCGTCCACGGCGTTGACGTTGCTCGACTCAAGGAAACCGGACACCAGTTTGACGTTGGCATCGGCTTGCGCCGGCTGACCGTCCTTGGTGTGGATCGAACCGTCCAGGCCCTTGGTCATGTTCTTGATGTCCGGGTTGACCAGCTTGATGCGGTCGACTTCGGCCATGACCCGCGGACCTTCGCCCATCGCACGGATGCTGATGGTGCCGTCCTCGCCGACTTCGATCTGTTGCTCGGGCGGCACGGCGATCGGGCCGCCGTTGCCGATCACCGGCATGCCGTTGCCGGCGCGCAAGACGCCCAAGGCATCGACCACCAGGCTGCCGGTGCGCACGTAGCTTTCACCGCCATCGGGGTTCTGCACCGCCAGCCAGCCGTTGCCTTGCACGGCAACGTCGAGATCGCGACCGGTTTCCACCAGCGAGCCTGGGGAGAAATCCGTGGCCGGGCGTTCGGACATGGCAAACGCACGCGCCGGAAAGCTGTCACCGAACACCGGCATCGAACGCGCCTGCTCCAGGTCTTTCTGGAAGCCGTTGGTAGAGATGTTCGCCAGGTTGTTGGCATGAGCCTTTTGCGCCAGTGCATTCTGGCTGGCGCCGGTCATTGCCACATAAAGGTACTTGTCCACAATCTATCCTCTGCCTGCCGGACGTTTGCCGCCCACTGCTGTACTGATGAGCCACAAGCAATTTGCAGACCAACTTGTTTTTGCCGGCGCAAGGGCCGGTAAACAAAGGACTTGAGGGGTTTGCAGGGAATGGAGCGATGGTGTCGAAGACGAAAAACCGGCGGTGTCATGCCGGTTGGAGGCAAGTCTTTTCCCAAGTGTTGGCTAGGCGTCGTTCTTGCCCACGTCGTACTCACGCAACTTGTTGGCGATGGTGGTATGGGAAACCCCGAGCCGCTTGCCCAGTTGCCGGCTGCTGGGATGCTCGCAATACAGGCTTTGCAGCACGGCTTTTTCGAAACGCCCGACGATTTCGTCCAGCCCGCCTTCGAGGGAAAAATCCCCCAGCGGTTGGCGCACGCCGTAGTCCGGCAAACGGATGTGCTCGGCCTTGACGGTGCCGCCGTCGCACAGCGAAACCGCCTGGAACAACACGTTCTCCAACTGCCGCACGTTGCCCGGCCAATGGTAATGGCTTAACCGATCCATGGCCGCCGGCGCCAGTTTCGGCAGCGGGCAACCGATCTGCCGACTGGCCTGATCGAGAAAATGCTCCACCAGCGGCGGCAAACCGTCGAGGCATTCGCGCAACGGCGGGATGTGCAGCGACAACACATTCAAGCGGTGATAGAGGTCCTGGCGAAACTCACCCCGGGCGCACAGCTCGGAAAGGTCGACCTGGGTCGCACAGATCACCCGCACATCGAGGTAGACCTCCTCATCACTGCCCACACGACGAAAGCAGCCGTCCTGCAGGAAGCGCAGCAATTTCACCTGCAGCCGCGGGCTCATTTCCCCCACACCGTCGAGAAACAGCGTGCCGCCCGCCGTCAATTCCAACAGCCCGAGCTTGCCCTCGGCCCGCGCCCCTTCGAAGGCGCCAGGGCCGTAGCCGAACAGTTCGGTCTCGGCCATGGACTCCGGCAGGCCGGCGCAGTTGAGCGCCATCAGCGGCGATTGCCCACGGGGGCTGGCCAGGTGACAGGCCCGCGCCAGCAGCTCCTTGCCGGTGCCGGTTTCGCCTTCTATCAATAGCGGTGCGTCGAGGGGCGCCATGCGCCGGGCTTCGCGCACCACGGCAGCCATCACCTTCGAGCTTTGAAAGATGCTGTCGAAGCCACGCAATTCCTGTTTGCGCACGTTGTAGATGCGCTCCCCTACCCGGTCGGCGCGATGCAGCGTCAGCACTGCGCCGGCCATGGCTTCGCTGTCGTCATGCTCAGATTGCAGCGGGGCAATGTCGGCCAGAAACACATCGCCCTTGACCTTGACCCGCAGGCCGTTGATTCGCGACTTGTTGGCGCGCACCAGTTCCGGCAAATCGAAATACTCGGCGTAGCGCGACAGCGGAATTCCGGGCACCTCGTCGACCCGCACACCCAGCAACTGCGCTGCCGCACGGTTGGCGGCAACGATGGAGCCGCCCATGTCGATCGACAGCACCGGAAACTCCAGGGCGCCCAGTAACGCATTGAGTTCCATATGCCGACGCTCGCTGGGCATCAGGCCTACACGCTTGACGCCAAACACCCCGGCAATCGCTTCGAATTTCGGACGCAAGGCCTGGAACTGGATGTTGATCAGGTTGGGACAGTGCAGGTAGATCGCATTGCCATGCTCACCGCCCACCTCACCGCGCGCGACGTTGATGCCGTACCCCACCAGCAGGTTGAGAATGTCACGCAGGATGCCGATGCGGTTCTGGCAGTGGACTTTGATTCGCATATAAAAGGCCCGAAAACGGTGAGTGGGGTTGATGCACAACCCTGTGGGAGCGGGCTTGCTCGCGAAGACGGTATGCCTGTCGCCATTCACATCGACTGACACACCGCCTTTGCGAGCAAGCCCGCTACCACAGGGGCACTGCAGTGCTTTGCGGGCATTTTCTGCCAAGGCACTCAGATAGTCGTCAAGATTATGTGACAGTCAGAGCGCTTTTCAAATCCTCAAACCGCAACAGCTGCGCAGCACCCGGCAAAACGTAACGAAAAATTTACGAATCCAGCGGATTTTTCCTACGTCCTGCTTCCCTCACCTACTGCAATGCCGCAACCCTTGGAGTATTTCTAAGTCCATAGCAGGACATAACAAGAACGAAATCCCTCGCAGGAGAGCAGCATGAAGCAGACGCAATACGTGGCTCGCGAGCCCGATGCGCAAGGTTTTATCGACTATACCGACGAAGAACACGCGGTATGGAACACGCTGATCACTCGCCAGTTGAAAGTGATCGAAGGGCGTGCGTGCCAGGAATACCTGGACGGCATCGAAAAACTCGGTCTGCCCCACGACCGCATTCCGCAACTGGGCGAGATCAACAAAGTGCTGGGTGAAACCACCGGTTGGCAGGTGGCCCGCGTTCCGGCGCTGATCCCTTTCCAGACCTTTTTTGAATTGCTCGCCAGCAAGCAGTTTCCAGTGGCGACCTTCATTCGCACCCGCGAAGAGCTGGATTACCTGCAAGAGCCGGACATTTTCCACGAGATCTTCGGCCACTGCCCGCTGCTGACCAACCCCTGGTTCGCCGAATTTACCCACACCTACGGCAAACTTGGCCTACAGGCCTCCAAGGAAGAACGCGTGTACCTGGCGCGCCTGTACTGGATGACCATCGAGTTCGGCCTGCTCGATACCCCGCAGGGCCAGCGCATCTACGGTGGCGGCATCCTGTCCTCGCCCAAAGAAACCGTTTACTGCCTGTCGGACGAGCCTGAGCACCAGGCTTTCGATCCGCTGGAGTGCATGCGCACCCCCTATCGCATCGACATTCTGCAGCCGTTGTACTTCGTGCTACCGAATCTCAAGCGCCTGTTCGACCTCGCCCACGAAGACATCATGGGCATGGTCAAGCAGGCCATGCAGATGGGTCTGCACGCGCCGAAATTTCCGCCAAAACCAAAAGCCGCCTGAACCGCTGCTTTTACGATCAAGTGAGTCTGTCAGAAACCGTCGCTTTGCTTTAGCGTGGTCACACTGACGGCCGAATTCCAATCATCAGATTTTCAGGAATCCACCATGTCCACATTGAACCAAGCCCACTGCGAAGCCTGCCGCGCCGATGCTCCACAGGTCAGCGACGAAGAGTTGCCGATCCTGATCAAGCAGATCCCGGACTGGAACATCGAAGTACGCGACAGCATCATGCAGTTGGAAAAAGTCTTCCTGTTCAAGAATTTCAAGCACGCCCTGGCGTTCACCAACGCCGTCGGCGAGATCTCCGAGGCCGAAGGTCACCACCCAGGCCTGCTGACCGAATGGGGCAAAGTCACCGTGACCTGGTGGAGCCACTCGATCAAGGGCCTGCACCGCAACGATTTCATCATGGCCGCGCGCACTGACGAAGTGGCCAAGGACGCCGAGGGACGCAAATAATGCATTTCGATGCCATCGGCCGAGTGCCCGGCGACCCGATCCTGAGCCTGATGGAGGCTTATGCGCAGGACCCCAACCCGCGCAAGTTCGACTTGGGCGTTGGCGTCTACAAGGACGCCCAGGGCCTGACGCCGATTCCGCACTCGGTGAAGCTGGCCGAGGCGCGGCTGATGGAGCAGCAGACCACCAAGATCTACATTGGCGGTCACGGCGAGCCGGCGTTCGGCAAGGTGATCAATGAGCTGGTGCTGGGCGCCGACTCGCCGCTGATTCGCGACAAACGCGCTGGCGCCAGCCAGACCCCGGGCGGCACCGGTGCGCTGCGCCTGAGTGCGGATTTCATCGCTCAGTGCCTGCCAGGCCGTGGCGTGTGGTTGAGCGATCCGACCTGGCCGATCCACGAAAGCATTTTCGCCAAGGCCGGGGTCAAGGTCAGTCATTACCCTTATGTGGGCCGCGACAACCGGCTCGATATCGAGGGCATGCTCACCGCGCTCGCCGCAGCCCCCAAGGGTGATGTGGTCCTGCTGCACGCCTGCTGCCACAACCCGACCGGGTTCGATCCGTCCCACGACGACTGGCGACGGATTCTGGACGTGGTGCGCAAGCGCGAACTGCTGCCACTGATCGACTTCGCCTACCAGGGTTTTGGCGATGGCCTGGAGCAGGACGCCTGGTCGACCCGGCTGTTCGCCGCCGAGCTGCCGGAAGTGCTGATCACCAGTTCCTGCTCGAAGAACTTCGGCCTGTACCGCGACCGCACCGGTGCGCTGATCGTCTGCGCGAAAACCGCCGACAAGCTGATCGACATTCGCAGCCAACTGGCCAACATCGCCCGCAACCTGTGGTCGACCCCACCGGATCACGGTGCTGCCGTGGTGGCGACCATCCTTGGCGATCCAGAGCTGAAAAACCTTTGGGTCGACGAGGTGGAAACCATGCGTCTGCGCATTGCCCAGTTGCGCAGCGGCCTGGTGGAAGCCCTGGAACCCCATGGTTTGCGCGAACGTTTTGCGCACATTGGCGTGCAACGCGGGATGTTTTCCTACACCGGTTTGTCGCCGGAGCAGGTCAAGCAACTGCGTGATCAACACAGCGTTTACATGGTGGGTACTGGCCGGGCCAACGTGGCGGGGATTGATGCCACGCGCCTGGATCTGCTGGCCGAAGCGATCGCCGACGTCTGCAAGTAGTCTTCACTGTGGGAGCGGGCTTGCTCGCGAATACGGTGTAACAGTCAACCTATCGGCCGACTGACACTCCGCTTTCGCGAGCAAGCCCGCTCCCACATTTAGCGGCTGCGCGCCCTTCAATACGTGTCTATACAAGCCCATCCGTCGAAACAAATGGATATAAAAGTCTGATTGTCATTTTTACTGCTGTATCCTGCCCAGGCTTTTTCGAAAGCGCGGATCTACCAGATCTATCAACAGACTTAGCGAGGAGCGCAACCATGCACGAGATTCCCAATCTCCCCTTCCCAAGCCTGCACGAACCTGAGCAGACGACCACGCAACAAGCCGGTGCCCAACAGCCCGAGCCGAAAGAAGCATCTGACAGCCGCCAGGCTGACAGCGAAGACTGAAACACCCGCCGTACAGACCGTGTGGAAAGCGCTAACATGCGCTTTCCACACTGCCTGAACCGAGCGCCGCCATGACCGATGAATTCGACGAACAACAAGCCAGCGTCCTGATCGGCACCGCCGAAAAAATGATCGAGATCTGGAATCGCCTTCCCCCTGAGAAACAAGCCGCGTTGCTCGCCCGTTTCGGCAGCGAAGAAAACGCCCTGGCCGCGCTGGTCACCACGCAACTGGTGGCACCTGCCAAGCCTTGATAACCTCGTCCGGTAAATAGTTTTACTTTTCCCCAACCCACGAACGCCAGCGCCGTTATCATAAGCAGCCTATCTAATCCTGCTTTCCCGTGGACCTTTACCCATGTCTGAAAACCAGCGCCCCCTGGCGGTCACGCTGCAAGTTGTCTCCATCGTCCTGTTCACCTTTATCGGCTACCTGAATATCGGCATTCCCTTGGCGGTATTGCCCGGTTACGTCCACAGCGACCTGGGCTTCGGCGCGGTGATCGCCGGGCTGGTGATCAGCGTGCAATACCTGGCCACCCTGCTCAGCCGTCCCTACGCCGGGAAAATCATCGACAACAAGGGCAGCAAACTGGCGGTGATGTATGGCCTGGCCGGTTGCGGGTTGAGCGGCGTGTTCATGCTGATCTCGGCCTGGACCCAGCATTTGCCGATGCTCAGCCTGGCCAGTCTGCTGGTCGGCCGTCTGGTGCTGGGCAGCGCGGAGAGCCTGGTGGGCTCCGGCTCCATCGGCTGGGGCATCGGCCGGGTCGGTGCGGCGAACACTGCCAAGGTCATCTCCTGGAATGGCATCGCCAGTTATGGCGCACTGGCCGTCGGCGCCCCGCTGGGGGTGTGGCTGGTCGGCCAATTGGGCTTGTGGAGCATGGGCGTGAGCATTGTGCTGCTGGCCTTGTTTGGATTGGCACTGGCCTGGCCGAAAACCGCCGCGCCGATCGTGGTCGGCGAACGCCTGCCGTTCATGCATGTGCTCGGGCGGGTGCTGCCCCACGGTTGCGGCCTGGCGTTGGGCTCCATCGGTTTCGGCACCATCGCCACCTTCATCACCCTGTATTACGCCACCCAGCACTGGGATAACGCAGTGCTGTGCCTGAGCCTGTTCGGCGCCAGCTTCATCGGCGCGCGGCTGTTGTTTGGCAACCTGATCAATCGCTTGGGCGGCTTTCGTGTGGCGATCGCCTGCCTGTCGGTGGAGACCCTGGGGCTGTTGCTGTTGTGGCTGGCGCCGGACGCCCACTGGGCGCTGGCGGGTGCGGCGCTGAGTGGTTTTGGCTTCTCGCTGGTGTTTCCGGCGCTGGGGGTCGAGGCGGTCAACCTGGTGCCTGCTTCCAGTCGTGGCGCGGCAGTCGGGGCTTATTCGCTGTTCATTGATCTGTCGCTGGGGATCACCGGCCCATTGGCCGGTGCGGTGGCCTCGGGCTTCGGGTTTGCGTCGATCTTCCTGTTCGCCGCGCTGGCCGCGGTCAGTAGCCTGATGCTCTGCATCTACCTGTATCGACAAGCGCCGAAGGAACGGGCGGCC
Organism: Pseudomonas sp. KK4; assembly: GCF_001984065.1. GTDB lineage: Bacteria > Pseudomonadota > Gammaproteobacteria > Pseudomonadales > Pseudomonadaceae > Aquipseudomonas. Next base: position 4,481 of record NZ_LYVP01000019.1, on the reverse strand, counting down.
CGCTAGAAATCCACCTTGCCACGCCCGGCCTTGATGTTGCCGCGCTTGCTCTTGGATTCGAGCCGACGGGTCTTGGAGCCGAGGGTGGGCTTGGTCGGGCGGCGTTTCTTTTCGACCTTGGTGGCACTGAGGATCAGCTCGGTCAGACGCTCCAGCGCATCGGCGCGGTTCTGCTCCTGGGTGCGGTACTGTTGGGCCTTGATGATCAACACGCCGTCACTGGTGATGCGACTGTCGCGCAGGGCCAGCAGGCGCTCCTTGTAGAAGTCGGGCAACGACGAATTGGGAATGTCGAAGCGCAGGTGCACGGCGCTGGAGACCTTGTTGACGTTCTGCCCACCGGCGCCCTGGGCGCGGATGGCGGTCAACTCGATCTCGCTGTCGGGCAGATGCACGTTGTTGGAAATCACCAGCATGGCCAATCACTACCTCGGGGCTGTGCCCCATCTAAACAAAAATGCCCGTATCTGGCGATACGGGCATTTTTTATTCAGCTCCAGCGCTTATTCAGCCGCTGGCGCCTCTGGCTTGCGGCGCTTGAGCGGGGCCATGCCGTCCTTGCTGACCAGCGACGGGGCGTCGGCCTTCGGGCGGTTGACGCTCTTGCGCTTGGTCGGGGTCTTGGCGGCGACTTTTTTCTTGTCGCCCTTGGCGTCGGTCTTTTTCTTCTTCACGCCAACAGCCTTGCCGGAGGCCTTGACCTTTTTCGGTCCGCCGTAGGTGCCTTTGACTTCCTTGATGGTCCGGCGTTCGAAGCTCTGCTTGAGGTAGCGCTCGATGCTCGACATCAGGTTCCAGTCGCCGTGGCAGATCAGCGAGATGGCCAGGCCATCGTTGCCGGCGCGGCCGGTACGACCGATACGGTGCACGTATTCGTCGCCACTGCGCGGCATGTCGAAGTTGATCACCAGGTCCAGACCGTCGACGTCCAGGCCGCGAGCGGCAACGTCAGTAGCCACAAGGATTTTCACCCCGCCTTGCTTGAGACGGTCGATCGCCAGTTTGCGATCCTTCTGGTCCTTGTCGCCGTGCAGCACGAACGCTTTGTAGTCCTGCGCCACCAGACGGCCGTAGATACGGTCGGCCATGGCCCGGGTGTTGGTGAAGACGATGGCCTTCTGGTAGGTCTCGTTGGCCAGCAGCCAGTTGACGATCTGTTCTTTGTGTTGGTTGTGGTCGGCGGTGATGATCTGCTGACGGGTGGTTTCGTTCAGTTGGCTGACCGCGTTGAGCTGCAGGTGCTCAGGGTTGTTCAGGACCTTGGCGACCATCTCGCGCAAGCCCGAACCGCCGGTGGTGGCGGAGAACAGCATGGTCTGCTGACGGTTGGTGCACTCGTCCACCAGGCGCTGTACGTCCTCGGCAAAGCCCATGTCGAGCATGCGGTCGGCTTCGTCCAGCACCAGCACTTCGACTTCCTTGAGGTCGAGGTTGCCGGCGTTCAGTTGCTCGATCATCCGCCCCGGCGTACCGATCAGGATGTCCGGCACCTTGCGCAGCATGGCAGCCTGGACCTTGAAGTCTTCGCCGCCGGTGATCAGGCCGGACTTGATGAAGGTGAACTGCGAGAAGCGCTCGACCTCTTTCAAGGTCTGCTGGGCCAGCTCGCGGGTCGGCAGCAGGATGAGGGTCTTGATGCTGACGCGGATCTTGGCCGGGCCGATCAGGCGGTTGAGGATCGGCAGAACGAAGGCCGCGGTTTTACCGCTGCCGGTTTGCGCCGTCACCCGCAGGTCACGCCCCTGGAGCGCCAGCGGAATAGCCGCTGCTTGCACAGGCGTCGGCTCGACAAATTTCAGTTCGGCCACGGCTTTGAGCAGGCGTTCGTGCAGGGCGAATTCGGAAAACACGGGTGCTACCTCGAAGAAATGCAAAAAAACAGCTGCATAGGGTAACGGTTTCGAGCGCTGAGGCCGAGTTTCTTTGTGCAATCGGCAGCAAACAGTGGCTTTTTTGTTGCCTGATTTGTCCCAGAGCGTAATACAAAGCGTCTTAAATGCTCTAATCGCCCGTCGCGTCTTACAGAAGAATTGTTGCTACCCATGGATATCAAACAGCTCTGGCTCAACGCCCAAGACCTTTGGGGCACCCTCGATCAGCACCCGCTCCTGCATGCCAGCCTGGCCTTGGCGCTGCTGCTGGTGATCGCGCTGGTGCTCGGACGAGTGGCGCGCTACCTGATCCTGCACGCCAGCCGCATGCTGGGCCGTCAGCCGGCCTTGCACTGGATCAACGATTTTCGCCACAACAAGGTGTTTCAGCGCCTGGCACAGATGACGCCGTCGCTGGTAATCCAGTTCGGCCTGCATCTGGTACCGGAACTGAGCAAGACCGCGATGATTTTCCTCGGCAACGTCGCGCTGGCGTTCACCATCCTGTTTCTGGTGCTGTGCATCAGCGCCCTGCTCAACGCCCTGCTGGACATCTACGCCCGCACCGAACACGCCCGGACCCGTTCGATCAAGGGCTACGTGCAACTGGCGAAAATGGTGTTGTACGTGTTCGGCGCCATCATCATCGTCGCGACCCTGATCGACCGCTCGCCGCTGTTGCTGCTGTCGGGTCTGGGCGCCATGTCGGCGGTGATCCTGTTGGTCTACAAGGACACCCTGCTGTCGTTCGTCGCCAGCGTGCAACTGACCAGCAACGACATGCTGCGGGTCGGCGACTGGATCGAGATGCCGCAGGTCGGCGCCGATGGCGACGTGGTGGACATCACGCTGCACACGGTCAAGGTGCAGAACTTCGACAAGACCATCGTCTCGATTCCGACCTGGCGCCTGATGTCCGAGTCCTTCAAGAACTGGCGCGGCATGCAGCAGTCCGGCGGGCGACGGATCAAGCGCAGCCTGTTCATCGATGCCAGCGGCGTGCGCTTCATCCGCGATGACGAGGAGCAGAAGCTGTCCCAGGTGCATCTGCTGACCGACTACATCAGCCGCAAACAGGCTGAGCTCAAGGCCTGGAACGAAGCGCAAGGCAATGTCGCGGCCATGTCCGCCAACCGCCGACGCATGACCAATATCGGGACGTTCCGCGCTTATGCCTTGGCCTATCTGAAGAGCCATCCGGAAATCCAGCCGAACATGACCTGCATGGTCCGGCAGATGCAGACCACGGCCCAGGGCATCCCACTGGAAATCTACTGCTTCACCCGCACCACGGCCTGGGCCGATTACGAGCGGATTCAGGGGGATATTTTCGATTACCTGCTGGCGGTGCTGCCGGAGTTTGGCTTGAGCCTGTACCAGCAGCCCAGTGGCGGGGATTTACGGGCCGGGCTGCTGCCAGCGGTGTTGGGCGCGAGCCACATGCCCGAGCCCGAAAAGCACGTGATGTAGTGCACGCCGCCCCCTGTAGGAGCGAGTTCACTCGCGATGAAATTTCCGGCACCGCGGGCATTCAGACAGCCCGTGTTTTCGTTAACCACCATCGCGAGCGAGCTAGCTCCTACAGGGTCAGGCGGTTGCCAGCTGGTTTCGCACACCCAACCGACTGATCCACACCGCCAGCAGAATCACCGAGCCGCCCAGCAGCAAGCGTCCCAACTCCTCATGCTGATTCCAGATCAACAGGTTGATCAGCAATCCCACCGGTACGTGCAGGTTGTTCATCACCGCCAGTGTCCCACCGTTCACCAGGCATGCGCCTTTGTTCCACCAGTAGAGTCCCAAAGCAGTCGAGACCAGGCCGAGGAACAACAGCACGCCCCATTGCAGGGGTGCTTCAGGCAGGAAATTTTGTTTGCCGAACAGCAGGAACGCCGGCAAGGCCACCGCCAATGCCCCCAGGTAGAAATAGCCGAAGCGTCGATAATGCGGCAGGTCGCTGGGGTGACGCGCTACCAGATGCTTGTACAGCACTTGGCCTGCGGCATAGGTGAAGTTGGCCAATTGCAGCAGCAAAAAGCCCATGAAGAAGTCCGGGTTGATGCGATCGTAGCGAATCACCGCCGCTCCCGCGACCGCCACCAGTGCAGCGATCAGGGCCCAGGGATTGAAGCGGCGGTTCAGCGCGTCTTCGATCAAGGTCACGTGCAACGGCGTGAGGATAGTGAACAGCAACACTTCCGGCACCGTCAGCACACGGAAGCTCAGGTACAGGCAAACGTAGGTCACGCCGAACTGCAGCGCGCCGATCAGCAACATGCCACGCATGAACGCCGGTTCCACCGAGCGCCAGCGCGTCAACGGAATGAACACCAGCCCCGCCAGCAGCACGCGCACCAGCACCGCGAAATAACTGTCGACATGACCGGCCAGGTACTCGCCGATCAAACTGAAAGAAAACGCCTGGATCAGCGTGACAAAAAGTAGATAGCCCATGCTCGCCTCGTTTTGAATGGCGGCGACGATAGCGGGTTTTGCCCTTTACTGCGAACCCTGCAGGAGCCGAGCTTGCTCGCGATGGACGTCAACGAAAACGCGGACTATCTGAATGCCCGCGTTGCCCTGGCGTTTTTCGCGAGCAAGCTCGCTCCT
>NZ_LYVP01000018.1 GCF_001984065.1 Pseudomonas sp. KK4 | reverse complement strand
ACAGCGACACCGCCGCGCTGACCATCAGCAAATGCCGGAACGTGGTCTGCAGTTCGGCGCGCAAGGCGTTCTGTGCATCCCCCGGCGCGGCGTTCAGACCATCGAGCAGCACATTGCCCGAGTGCCCTTCGTTGATCAGCGAAGCGCTGGCCAGATGCGCGAAGTTCGAATCCTGCAACAACGCCAGCAACAGGGCCGACATCAACGCCACGCCCACCGCACCGCCCAGGGAACGGAACAGGTTGGTGGTACTGGTGGCGACGCCGATGTCGCGCTGATCCACCGAGTTCTGGGTACCCACCAGCGACGTCGGGAACTGCATGCCGCCGGCGATGCCGCTCAATAGCATGAACAGACCGCTGATCAAGGTGGCGTCGGGCGGGCTGAAGGCCATGCCGAGGATCGAGATCGGCATCAGGATCGCGCCGGTGAGAATCTGCGGTTTGTAGTGGCCGGTCACTGAGGTGCGGCGGCCAGCAAAATAGGCACCGATCGGCAAGCCCATCGCCAGCGGCAGCAGGTGCAGTGCAGCACTGTCGGCACCGGCGCCGGTCACGCTCTGGAAGCGCAGCGGCATCAGCACGATCAACGAAATCGCCTGGAAACTGGTGAAGAAAATCGTGCACCAGCAGAGCAAGGCGTTGCGGTTGGCAAACAGGTGCATCGGCAGCAACGGCTCACGCGCGCGGCGTTCATGCCAGACGAACACCGCCAGCACCAGCACCGCACAGGCGAACAGGCCGAGCACTTCGCTGCTGCGCCATGAATGTCCCTGGCCCACCTGAGTGATGCCCAGCAACAGTGCGGTCAGGCCGATGATCATCAGCAGCGTGCCGAGGTAATCGATCACCGGTTTGCGCTGCGGAATCGGCAGGCCCACCAGGTTGCGCCGGGCCACCCAATACGCACCGAGTCCCAGCGGCAGGTTGATCAGAAACACCCAGCGCCATGACAGGTACTCGGTCATGTAACCGCCCAGCACGGGCCCGGCGACGCTGGCCACCGCGTACATGCTGCTGAAATACCCTTGATACCGACCCCGTTCCCGTGGCGGCACGATGTCGCCGATGATCGCCTGGCTGACCGAGATCATCCCGCCGGCGCCAATGCCCTGGAAAATCCGCGCCAGCACCAGTTGCTCCATGCTCTGGGCCATCCCGCAGAACAGCGACGCCAGGGTGAACAGTCCCATGCCGAAGAGCATCAGTTTGCGCCGGCCGTACAGGTCACCCAGTTTGCCGTAGATCGGCACCGCCACGGTCATGGCCACCATGTAACCGGAAATCACCCAGGCCAAGAGGCTGACGTCCTTGAATTGCGCGGAAATGGCCGGCATCGACACCGCGACGATGGTCTGGTCCAGGGCACCGAGAAAAATCGCCATCATCAGCGCGATCAGCACGCTGCGGATGGCCGGTTTGGGCGTTTCGGGATGGTTGAGGTTGGTCACGGGAGAACCTGCGGGCAGTGATTGACCCGCAAAGGGCTGGCGAGCGGGTCACTGCTCGCCAGTGTAAGTCGGTAGCAGGCTATTCGATAGCCTCATAAGGAAGCCCGACGTAATTTTCTGCAATGGTTTTGCGGCCGGCCTCTGAGTCGATGAAGTACTCAAGCTCCGACTCGGCAATGCGCTGGCTAAAGGCATCGTGGTCCTCGAAGTGGTGCAGCATCGAGGTCATCCACCAGGAAAACCGCTCGGCTTTCCACACCCGGCGCAGACAGATCTCGGAGTATCTCTGCAGCAAATCAACCCGGCCGTCGCGGTACACCTTCAGCAGGATATTGAACAAGGTACTGACGTCGCTCGCCGCCAGGTTCAACCCCTTGGCGCCGGTGGGCGGAACGATGTGCGCGGCGTCGCCGACCAGGAACAGGCGGCCGTACTGCATCGGCTCGACCACGAAACTGCGCAGCGGCGCGATGCTTTTTTCGATGGAGGGGCCGGTCACCAGTTCGTTCGCCAACGGCTGAGGCAGTCGTGCCTTGAGTTCATCCCAGAAGCGCTGATCGGACCAGTCCTCGACCTTCTCTTCGGCAGGGACTTGCAGGTAGTAGCGGGTACGCGTTTGCGAACGCATGCTGCACAGCGCAAACCCACGTTCGTGGCGGGCGTAGACCAGCTCTTCGTGGACCGGCGGAGTATCGGCAAGGATGCCCAGCCAGCCGAACGGGTAGACCCGTTCGAACACCTTCAGGCACTCGTTGGGTATCGACTGGCGCGCCACGCCGTGGAAGCCGTCGCAGCCGGCGATGTAATCGCAATCGAGGCGATACAGCTCACCGTCCTTCTCAAATGTGACGAAAGGTTCTGCGGTTTTCATGCCGTGGGGGACGACGTCGCTGGCCTGATAAAAGGTCGGCGCGCCGGCCTCCCGACGAGCGGCCATGAGGTCGCGGGTGACCTCGGTCTGGCCGTAGATCATCACCGTCCTGCCGCCGGTCAGGGCGTGCAGATCGATGTGCACGCGACGCTCGCCCAGCGCCAGTTCGAAGCCGCCATGGACCAGGCCTTCGGCGTCCATGCGCCGGCTCACACCGGCCTGGCGCAACAGCTCTACCATGCCTTGTTCGAGGACACCGGCGCGGATGCGTCCTAGCACGTATTCGGGTGTCTGGCGTTCGACGATCAGGGTGTCGATACCGGCGTTGTGCAGCAGTTGACCGAGCAACAGACCGGACGGACCGGCACCGATAATGGCGACTTGGGTTTTCAGTGTTTTCATTGTTCTTATGACTCGCAAGCTACACGCGACCGAGGTCGGTGGATGATTTTTATGGATCGAGTGCTTGCATTTTTCCCTTGCGGGTCTGTCAATTGAAGGTGAAAACTGAGCCGATGCCTGTACATTCTGCCAATCGGTGCGATTATCGCCCGTCATCTACTCCGAGGCCTGGATTGAAGTGATGAACAAGCCTGACCTGCCTTCGATTCCAGTGTTCAAGCTCTACGGTGAAAGCCTGGATTGGCCAACCCCGGACTTGCTGCACTGTGAAACCATCTCCAAACGCAGCCGCGAACATCAATGGGAAATCAAACCCCACCGCCACGCCGATTTATGCCAGTTGCTCTTCGTATTCAAAGGTCAGGCAGAGCTTGAAATCGAAGGCAAACGCACACAACTCAACGAGCCGGCGATCCAGGTCCTGCCACCGCTGTCGGTGCACGGGTTCCGTTTTTCCGAGGACGTCGAAGGTTTTGTGGTGACCCTGGCCGCGCCGCTGATCAGCCATCTGCAAGCGCAACTGGGGCATTCAGTGAACGCCCTGGCCCAGGCCGAAAGTTACCCGGCCGGGCAGGATGCCGAATACCTGAACAGCCTGTTCGCTGCGCTGCAGCGTGAATACACCAGCCACCAGCCGGCGCGGGAAATGCTCATGCATTCGCTGGTCAGCGTGATCATGGTATGGGTCAGCCGTCAGGTGATCCAGCGACACTCGGCCAGCCAGCGACCGCAGCGCGCCAGGGAATACCTCAATGGCTTCATTCAACTGGTGGAAGAGACTTACCGTCAGCACGTCAAGGTCGAGGACCTGGCCCATCGACTGGGCATCTCGGTGTCGCACCTCAACGGCACGTGCCGCGAGCTGGCGGGACAGCCGGCGTTGCAGATCATGCACGAACGGCAGTTGCTGGAGGCCAAGCGTTTGCTGACCTACACCAGCATGACCATCTACGAAATGTCCGACCTGTTGGGGTTCTCCGATCCGACCAACTTCACGCGCCTGTTCCGACGCCGGGTGGGGATGTCGCCCAAGGCGTTCCGCGACCGTTTGAAGGCCGACCAGGACAACCAGGCCTGAGCCTTTCGTCAGCGCAGGGCGTTCAAGGTCGCGTTGTGGGGAATGCAACGCTCGAAATTGCAGCTGGCGTATTCACGGGGCAGGTTGCGCAACTGCTCGACGCGCCAGGCTGCTGCGCCATACAACCCGAGCGTGAACGCGCAGGTGATGAAAATGGCGAGGTACCTTCTTGTTTTGATGTTCATGGCGTTGACCTCTGAACCTATACCCTCGGGTATTACTTTGAGCATAGGTCAGGGTGGGTGAGTTGCCAGTGGTTGCTCCTGCAGGATTTGTCTCGCGATGGACTTCAGCGCGCCTGGGCCTGCTCCACCAACCACCCCATCAATTCGCGCAATTTCGGCGAAGGTCCGGGTTTTTCCGGGAAAACCAGGTAATACGCCAGCCCCGTCTTCACCTTCAACTCGAACGGCATGACCAGCCGTCCGGCGCTCAGGTCGTCGCCGATCAGCGACCAGTCGCCGATGGCCACGCCAGTGCCCTGGGACGCCATCGACATGGCCAGGTCCAGGGTTTCGAAGTGCTGGCCCTTGCCGGCATGGCTCAACTGAACGTCGGCGGCTTTCAACCAGGCCTTCCAGTCCCGTTCATCCCGGGTCGGGTGCAGCAGCAGGTGTTGTTGCAAGTCGGCCGGTGTCTGCAGGGGCAGCGGGCCTTCGAGCATCGGCCTGGAACACACGGGCGTCAGTTGCTCATCGAACAGTTTCTGCGACACTAATGACGGGCCCGGCGCCGCCGCGTACATCACCGCAGCGTCGAATTGTTCCAGATGAAAATCCACGCCGTGCTTGACCGTGGTGGTCAGTTCCACCGGCACGTCCGGCCGCTCTTTCTGCCATTGCAACAGACGCGGCAGCAGCCAGCGCATGACACAGGTCGGCGCCTTGAGTTGCAGGGTTTCGCGCTTCTCGCCGATCTGCTCCACGGCCTCATCGATCAGGCCGAAAATCTGCTGCACACGGGGCAGCCACTCGCGGCCCTCGGCGGTCAGGGCCAGGCCCCGAGCCAGGCGGATGAACAATTCATAACCGAGAAAATCTTCCAGCCCGGCGATCTGGCGGCTCACTGCGCCCTGGGTGATGTGCAGCTGCTCGGCGGCCCGTGTGAAGTTGCAGCACTGCGCGGTGATCAGAAAAGTGTGCAGCGCCGGCAGGGGAGGCAGTCGTTTCATTGGGATCCAAGGTATGACGTGAGGACATGGCTAGTATGACTTTTTATCCATTGTTACGGCTACGTGTCGCCCGTTCCAATGAGGCCATCCCTGGACCTGCGAATCCATCATAAACACAGCGCAGGCCCGGCGTCTCAACCGAACAAGAAGGGCAATCACATGGCGACGTGCGGCGAAGTATTGGTCAAGTTACTCGAAGGCTACGGGGTCGAGCAGGTGTTCGGCATTCCCGGCGTGCATACCGTGGAGCTGTACCGCGGGCTGGCCCGTTCGAGCATCAACCACGTCACGCCGCGCCATGAGCAGGGCGCCGGTTTCATGGCCGACGGCTACGCCCGCACCAGCGGCAAGCCGGGGGTGTGCTTCATCATCACCGGCCCTGGCATGACCAACATCACCACGGCGATGGGCCAGGCCTACGCCGATTCGATCCCGATGCTGGTGATCTCCAGCGTACAGACCCGCAACCAGTTGGGCGGCGGTCGCGGCAAGCTGCACGAACTGCCGAACCAGAGCGCACTGGTTGCTGGCGTGGCAGCGTTCTCCCACACCCTGATGTCGGCGTCGGAATTGCCCGGCGTACTGGCCCGCGCCTTCGCCCTGTTCCAGGCCGGTCGTCCGCGCCCGGTGCACATCGAAATCCCGTTGGACGTGCTGGTTGAAGAAGCCGATGACCTGCTGGCCAGCGTTCCGGTCAGCATCGACCGCGCCGGTGCCGCACCGACCGCCGTGAGCCGCATGACCGAGTTGCTGGCCGGCGCCAAGCGTCCGCTGATCCTCGCCGGTGGCGGTGCCATCGATGCCGCCGCCGAACTGACCGAACTGGCTGAACTGCTGGACGCCCCGGTGGCGCTGACTATCAACGCCAAGGGCATGCTCGAGTCCGCTCACCCGTTGCTGATCGGCTCGACCCAGAGCCTGGTCGCCACCCGTGCACTGGTCGCCGAAGCCGACGTGGTGCTGGCCATTGGCACCGAACTGGCCGAGACCGATTACGACGTGACCTTCGCCGGCGGTTTCGAGATTCCCGGCAAGCTGCTGCGCGTTGACATCGACCCGGACCAGACCGTGCGCAACTACCCGCCGCACGTAGCGCTGGTGGCCGACTCGCGCAACGCCGCCCAAGCGTTGCTCAGCGCCTTGTCGCACAAAGCCCTGGCCGAGCGCCGCAACGATTGGGGCCAGGTACGCGCCGCCCGTCTGCGCGAAGAGCTGGCCGCCAACTGGGATGCGCCGACCCTGGCCCAGACCCGCTTCCTGGAAACCGTGCTGCACGAATTGCCGGATGCGGTGTTCGTCGGCGATTCGACGCAGCCGGTGTACACCGGCAACCTGACGTTCAACCCCGAGCGCCCACGTCGCTGGTTCAACTCCTCCACCGGCTACGGCACCCTCGGTTACGCCTTGCCGGCGGCCATCGGTGCCTGGCTCGGCGGCAGCGCAACCAACGGCACCCGCCCCCCGGTGGTGTGCCTGATCGGCGACGGCGGCCTGCAGTTCACCCTGCCGGAACTGGCCAGTGCCGTGGAAGCGCGCACCCCGGTGATCGTCTTGCTGTGGAATAACCAGGGCTACGAGGAGATCAAGAAATACATGGTCAACCGTGCCATCGAACCGGTGGGCGTCGACATCTACACCCCGGATTTCATCGGTGTGGCCAAGGCTCTGGGCTGCGCCGCCGAAGCGGTCAGCGACGTGGAAAAACTGCGCAGTGCCCTGCGTGCAGCCACCGATCGCCAGGGCCCGACCCTGATTGAGATCGACCAGACCCTGTGGACCCGGGCGGTGTCGAAATGACCTTCCCTACAACACTGGATGGCCTGTACATCGACGGCCAATGGTCCGCCGGCAACGAGCACCTGCGGGTGATCAACCCGGCCACCGAAGCCTTGCTGACCACCGTCGTCGGTGGTGACGAACAGGCGGTGGATCAGGCGGTCAGCGCCGCCACGCGCGCCTTCGCCGACTGGTCGAAGACCACCGGTGCCGAGCGCGGTGCGATCCTGCGCAAGATCGCCGCCGGCGTTCAGGCCGGCCGCGAGCAACTGATGCACCTGCAGTCGAGCAACAACGGCAAGCCGCAGTTCGAGGCGGCGATCGACGTCGATGACGTGATCGCCACCTTCGAGTACTACGCCGGTCTGGCCGAAGGCCTGGATGCCAGGCAGGACAGCAACGTCGAGTTGCCCACCGACGATTTCAGCGCCCGTCTGCGCCGTGAACCCTGCGGCGTGGTCGGCCTGATCGTGCCGTGGAACTTCCCGATGGTCACCACCGCCTGGAAACTCGCGCCGGCCCTGGCCGCCGGTTGCTGCGTGGTGCTCAAACCGTCGGAAGTGACGCCGCTGCCGGAGCTGGAACTGGCGGCGATCATCGCCGAAGCCGGCGTGCCTGCCGGGGTCTTCAACGTGGTCTGCGGCACCGGCCTGGCGGTGGGGGCGCCGCTGTCGGCAGACAAGCGCATCGCCAAGATTTCCTTTACCGGCAGCAATGCGGTGGGCGTGCAGGTCATGCAGCGCGCAGCGGAAACGGTCAAGGGCGTGAGCCTGGAACTGGGCGGCAAGTCGTCGTTGCTGGTGCTGGCCGATGCCGATATCGAACTGGCCGTGGAAGTGGCCTGCGGCGGCGGTTTCTTCAACGCCGGGCAGATGTGCTCCGCCACCAGCCGCGTGCTGGTCGCCGATGAAGTGTTCGATGAGTTCCTCACCCGTTTGAAGGCCCGCGCGCAAGCCATTCGCGTGGCCGACCCGTTCGATCCGAACGTGGAAATGGGCGCGCTGGTCAATCAGGCGCAATACCAGCGCGTGCTCGGCCACATCGACCGCGGCCTGAGTGCCGGGGCGAAGTTGATTTGCGGCGGCAACCGTCCTGTTGATCTGCCGCGCGGCTATTTTTTGCAGCCGACGGTATTCACCGACGTGCCCCTGGACAGTGCGCTGTGGTGTGAGGAGATTTTCGGCCCGGTGATTTGCGTGCGCCGTTTCACCACTGAGGCCGAGGCGATTGCCCTGGCCAACGACAGCCAGTTTGGCCTGGTGGCCAGCGTGGTGACGCGCAATGCCGACGCCGCCGACCGGGTCGCCAACGCCTTGCAGGCGGGGCTGGTGTGGATCAACGCGCCGCAGGTGATCTTCCCGCAGACCGCCTGGGGTGGTTACAAGCAAAGCAGCATCGGCCGCGAATTGGGGCCATGGGGCTTGCAGGCTTTCCAGGAAATCAAACACGTGATTCGGGCCGTCTGACGGCTCGAAAATGGTGAGCGCATGCCTCCTGAAGAGGCATGCGTCAGCGTCATGGCTTCGATGAGTTTTTATCGATAGTCAGGTGTTTTGCGCGACCTCAGGATGAACTCGCTGGCTCAGTCAAACCCCCGAAGATACGGGGGCGAAAGGCTGATTCCGCCGCGCGGATGCAACAGTTTCGACCTGCCTTATACCTACAAAAACAAAGGGAGTCCGTAATGGGCGAGCATGATCTGAACAGACGTCAATTCATCAAGACCGTGGGTGTTGCCTCGGTTGCCGCGGCGGCCATGAGCATGCCGTTCATCAAGGCCAGCGCCAGCGACACGCGCTTTCAGGGCAAGACCCTGCGTCTGCTGACCTGGTCCGATGACACGGGCCTGGCCGCACTGCGCAACATCGCCGCGACATTCGAGGACAAGTACGGTGTCAAGGTCATCGCCGACCGCACCGGCAGCACCTCGGAAATGGTCGCCAAACTCAAGGCCGGCGGTGACCGTCCGCAGTACGACATCATCACCCTGGCCGGGGTTGGCGCCGAAGGCCTGGCCGCCGCCGACCTGCTGGAAAAACCCGACCTCAACCGCATTCCCAACCTGGTGGACGTGCCGGAAAAATACCGCACCGGCGCCAACGGTCACGGCATCGGTTACCTGCTGTGGTGCAACAGCCTGGTCTACAGCACTCGCACCATCAAGCAAGCACCGGACAGCTATGCGGCCCTGTGGGACGCCGAGCTGTCGCCGAACATCTTCCTGCCGCCGCCGAACTGGACCGAGGCCATGGACCTGATCATCATCGCCGCCAAACTGGCCGGTGGTGACGAGCACAACATCGAGCCGGGCTTCAAGAAACTCGCCGAGCTCAAGGACCGCGTGGTCACCCTGGGTGAAAACCCCAACCAGATCGCCGAACTGTTCCGCACCGGCTCCCTGGACATGGGCGGCCTGTACGCGCCGGCGTTTTTCCCCAAACAGATCCGCGATCCGAACTACGGCCTGGGCGCCACCTTCGGCATGAAGGAAGGTTTCTACACCGACCTGATGCTCTCGGTGATGCCGAAGAACCGTCCGGGCGACACCGACCTGGCCTACGCCTTCATCAACCACTCCCTGGACCCGCTGGTGCAGGGCAAGATGGCCGAAGACATCTACAACGGCCCGGTCAACGCCAAGGCGATCATCTCCGCCGAAGCACGCAAGAGCCCTTACATCCTTACCCCGGAGCAAATCTCCGAGAAGGCGATCATGCACGACAACGCCTTCCTGGCCACCGTGCATGACCAATGGATTCGTCGTTACACGGAAATCTTTTCTTCCTGATTTCTGAGGTTCAAAGAGCTTTTGTGGCGAGGGAGCTTGCTCCCGCTCGGCTGCGCAGCAGCCGCAATACCAGGCACCGCGATCTATCCGGATCAGCACGGTGATTGATTGGGGCCGCTTCGCGACCCAGCGGGAGCAAGCTCCCTCGCCACAGGTTTTTTACCCAATCTCAGTCTTGCTGCTTTCCATTGACGAGACCCTTTGCTATGGAACACCAACCTCTGACCCATCCGGTGAGTGCCGCCCCCGTGCGCGCCGATCGGGGTGTTTCGCCGACCGCGCGCGCCTGGTTTTTCCTGTCGCCGTCGATGCTGTTTCTCGGCGTACTGATCGCCGCCAGCCTGCTGGTACTGCGCATGAGCGTGGGCACCAAGGGGGCGGAATGGTCCGGGTTCAGCCTGGCCAGCTACGCCCAATTGCTCGAACCCTATTACCTCAAGTCCCTGCTGCTGACCCTGCGCCTGGCGTTGATCAGCGCAGTGATCGCCGTGGTGCTGGCGATCCCGGTGGCCTACACCATGTCGCGCCTGACCTCGCCCTTCGTGCGGCGGATCTTTCTCGCGGCGGTGCTGTTGCCGTTGCTGGTCAACCTGTTGCTGCAGAGCTACGGCTGGCTGGTGATTCTCGGTCCCGGCGGGATGCTCAACCAGACGCTGATGGGCCTGGGCCTGATCAAACGCCCGATCATGCTGCTGTACAACCAGAACGGCGTGTTGATGGGCCTGGTGCAAACCGCTTTCCCGCTGGCCGTGCTGCCGATTGCCAGCGCCATGCGCGGCGTCGCCCGCAGTTACGAAGAAGCGGCCGCGACCCTCGGTGCCAGTCGCCTGCAGGTGTTCCGTCAGGTGGTGTTGCCCATGAGCCTACCGGGAATCATCACCGGCGCAACCCTGGTGTTCGCCTACAACGCCAGCAGTTTCGTGGTGCCGTTGCTGCTCGGCGGTCGGCGCGTACCGATGCTGGCGGTGATGGTCCATGACCAGATCGCGCCGCTGATGAACTGGCCCGCCGCGTCCGCCGCCGGTGTGGTGTTGATCGTCACCACGCTGGCGATCATGACCTTGTCCGAATACATCACTGGCCGTCGTCGGCGCATGCTGGAGGCTTCGCAATGAGTTCCCTGACCAAGAAGCGTCACTCGCTGTTGCCGGGTGACACCGGCAAGTTCGCCGGCATCCTTTCGGGCTTCATCCTGCTGCTGGCGGTCCTGCCGATCCTGACCATGATCGTCATGTCGTTCAGCGGCGCGTCGAACCTCGACTTCCCGCCCAGCAGTTACAGCCTGCAATGGTACAGGGCCGCCTGGCACACCTTCGTGTCGCCGGACGCCAGCGACGTGTTGAGCCTGGGCAAGGCCATGACCACCAGCCTGATGGTGGCCTGCCTGACCATGGTCTTCGCCACAATCATCGCGGTGCCCGCGGCCTACGCCCTGACCCGTTGCGAGTTCCGTGGCAAGGCCGTGGCGCTGCAATTGATGTCGCTGCCGCTGGTGTTCCCGATGGTGGTGCTGGGCCTGGCCTTGCTGCTGGTGTTCGACAGCCTGCCGTTCCAGATGACCACCTCGCGCCTGGTGATCGCCCACGTCATCCTGGCATTGCCGTTCGTGGTGAAGAACTGCACCGCAGCGATGCTGTCCATCGGCAGCGAAGTCGAAGAGGCCGCGCAGATGCTCGGCGCTTCACCGCTGCGGGCGATCGTCGATGTGGTGGTGCCGTTGATGAAATCGGGGATTCTGGCGGGGATGCTGCTGGCGTTCATCGTCTCGTTCAACGAATTCACCGTGACCTATTTCCTCTACACCATCGATGTGATGACCGTGCCGATCTGGATGTACAGCCGCACTGTATCGTCGCTGGACCCCACCGTATTTTCGTTTGCCGTGCTGATCGTGCTGATCGACTTCGTCCTGATCTGGGCGTTGGAGAAGCTGGTCGGTGAAGGTGGCGTTTCGTTCTGATTTCTTGAGGTGATTTATGTCTGGTCTGATTCTGGAAAACGTCGAGAAACATTACGGCTCGGCCTGCGCGGTAACCGATGTGAACCTGCATTTGCCCGAGGGCAAGCTGGTGTGTTTCCTCGGCCCTTCGGGGTGCGGCAAAACCACTTTGCTGCGGATGATCGCCGGGCTGGAAACCCTGACCGGTGGCGAGATTCGCTTGGACGGCGAGGACATCGGCCACACCCCGGCGCACCAGCGCAACTTCGGCATGGTGTTTCAGTCCCTGGCGCTGTTTCCGCACATGACCGTGGGCGAGAACATCGCCTATCCGCTGAAACTGCGCGGGGTCAGCAAAGCTGATCAGCAAAAGCGGGTGGTGGAACTGCTGGAGCTGATCCAGTTGCAGGCGATGATCGATCGCCCGGTGGCCAAGCTTTCCGGTGGTCAGCGCCAGCGCGTGGCGATTGCCCGGGCGATCGCCTCGCACCCGAAAATCCTCCTGCTCGATGAGCCGCTGTCGGCGCTGGACGCCAAGCTGCGCGAGTCGATGCAGGTGGAAATCCGTCAACTGCAACAGCGCCTGAACATCACCACCATCATGGTCACCCACGACCAGCGCGAGGCCATGACCATGGCCGACATCGTCGTCGTATTGGGTGAGCATCGGGTGCAGCAGGTGGGTACGCCGATCGAGATCTATCGGCATCCGGCCAATGAGTTTGTCGCTGACTTCATCGGCTCGGGCAACATCTTCCCGGCCACCGCACTGGGCAACGGCCAGGTCAGCCTGCCCGGTGGCGATGCGTTGCAGGTGCCGATCTGCACCAGCATTGCCGCCGGGGAGAAGGTGAAGATGCTGATTCGCCCGGAAGACCTGCAACTGTCGGCACCCCAGGCGACGGCGGGGAATCGGCTGTTGGGCAAGGTGACGTTCGTGCGGGATATCGGGGCGACGATTGAGACCACGGTCGAGTGTTCCGGGGTTTCGTTTACTGCGTTGAGTACGCCGTGTCAGGGGATTGGCTTGAGCGTCGGGCATCCGGTGTCGGTGACTTTGCCGGCTGAGGCCTGTCGGGTATTGGGGGCCTGATCCGGGTTAGAGGTTGGTCAATCCGGCCTCTTCGCGAGCAAGCCCGCTCCCACAGGAGAATGCATTCCAAATGTGGGAGCGGGCTTGCTCGCGAAGGCGTCAATAGCCGCAGAGAAACCCTGGATCAAACCGACAACCGCAACCGCGCCAGATCCCGCAGCGGCGGAGCCCCGAACAGGCGGCTGTATTCCCGGCTGAACTGCGAAGGGCTTTCATACCCCACCCGATACCCCGCCGCCGACGCTTCCAGCCCCTCGGCCAGCATCAGTCGCCGCGCCTCCTGCAGGCGCAATTGCTTCTGATATTGCAACGGACTCATCGCCGTCATCGCCTTGAAGCGGTGATGCAATGTCGACACGCTCAGGTTCACCTCTTTGGCCAGATCGTCGATGCGCAAGGGTTGCTCAAAGTTGCCGTTGAGCCATTTGATCGCCTGGCTGATGCGGTGGCTCTGGCTGTTGGCGACAGCGATTTCATACAGGCGGTGTCCCTGTTTGCTGCGCAGCAGCCGGTAGAGGATTTCCCGGCGGATCAGCGGCGCGAGCATGGCGATGTCTTTCGGCGTGTCGAGCAACCGTGCCAGGCGCAGCACCGCGTCGAGCATCGCACTGTCCAGGCGTTCCACATATAGCCCGCGACCGGTGGGCCGGGCAGGTACGCCCATGGGGCCGGCATCGGCGATCAATGCGGAGATTTCCGCCGGGTCGATATCCAGGCGTACGGCGAGGATCGGTTCTTCGGCCGAGACATTGACGATCCGCCCGCTGAGCGGCATCGAGACCGAGACCACCAGGTAGTTCAACGGGTCGTAGTTGAACAGTTCATCCGCCAGCCTAACTTCCTTGCGCCCCTGGGCCATGATGCACAGTGCGGGTTGAGCGAGCACCGGGGCGAATTCGTGGTTCTGACTGTGGCGCGACATGAACAGGGAATCGATGGCGGTGGCGTAATTGCCATCCTCGGCGGTGGTGCGCCGGATGATCGCCGCCAGTTCCGCACGCTGCTGTTCCATGGGGTCATCCAGGGGGGCGAGTTGCTCTTGTAGCTGCTCTTGTAAAAAGCGATCGAGTGACGACATGCACGGCATCCTCGGCAGGGCGGGTTTGATGGGGCAGAGCATAAGTTTGTGCAAGCCGAAGCGGTAGACACATCCTGTCGAATGATTGCCTGATTCTGCATGGGGTTATTCGTTGAGTGCGGCAACCTCGTGGATAAAGGGGAAAACTTGCTGGAAACACGGTTAGCCAATCCCGGCGGGGTTTTACAAATTTTTACAGGCTGTCACGGCAGTCTCGCAGGATTGTGCAATGCAGCGGCAGGAATCGACTAACGGCACAGGCGCCCGGGCCTTTAACCTTTGATCCTGTCGCAGCCCGTCCCCTGGCTGCCACGCGACTCCCCGGGAGGGTTGAACATGTCAAAGCAGATCCCCGTCAGTCATATGGCTTTTGTCCGTGCACGCGCCGGGCATTCACAGGAACTCGGTCTGCGCCTGAGCGCGCTGATCGAACCGTCCCGCGCGGCCTCGGGCTGCCTGAGTTTTGCCCTGCAACATTCCCAAGGCGACCCGGACCTTTGGCTGGTGTCCGGCTCCTGGGTCAATCAACAGGCCATGACCGCGTATTTCAGCACCCCGGCCATGGAGGTGTTCGCCGAGCTGGTGCAGGACCTGGTGGTCAACAGCCTGGACTTCCACACCTTCAGGGAAGTCTCGGCGGCGCAGGCCCTGCGTCAATCCGGGGCAGCGGTACACAAACTGGCGGGTTGAGGGTTTAATGGCAGCATTCTCAATCAGTCAGGATTCGCGACATGGCACGCAAAGCCTTTGAAACCTTCGAAGCCGTATCGGCGGTAGTCCCCCGCGAAGGCGGTTACTACGCGGCAATCGCCACCAAAGCCATCGGTGGCGCGGGTGCGCCTCGCTTCAACAAGCTGCTGGAAGACCAGACGTTCAAGACCGCCAAGGAAGCGGACGAAGCCGCTGCCCTGCAGCTGACGCACCTCAAGGGTGTCGGCGAAGACGGCGAACTGATCTGGTAACCCTTTGACAGGCCTTGGGGCGTTTCACCTCGGGCGATACATCTTGAACAACGCCTCTGGCCCCAGCTGGAAATAATCCGCCGGCCCGCCGCCGCGCAGAATCGGTTCTGCGGCGGCGGTGTCGTACACCCCATCTTTCAACAACCGTTTGGCGATATGCACGGCGACCACTTCGCCGAGGATCAGCCAGCTCGGCACCACATTGCCGTCCGCACGCTGCAACTGAATGATCTGCGTGACCTTGCACTCGAAGGACACCGGGGTTTCGGCGACCCGTGGCACTGAAATGATTGTCGAGGCGACGGTACTCAGCCCCGACAGTTCGAACTCGTTGACCTCAGGTCCCACGTTGGCGCAGCTCTGGTTCATCTGCTCGGCCAGTGGCCGGGTCGCCAGGTTCCACACGAACTCGCCGGTCTGTTCGATGTTGTTCAGGCTGTCTTTGCGGCCGATGCTGGAAAACCCGATGATCGGCGGAATGTAGTTGAAGGCGTTGAAGAAACTGTAGGGCGCCAGGTTCAAGCGACCTTGGGCATCCTGCGAAGAGATCCAGCCGATGGGGCGCGGGCCGACGATCGCGTTGAACGGATCGTGGGGCAGGCCGTGGCCTTTGGCGGGTTCGTAGTAGTGGGTGTCGTCGGGCATGGGTCGGTGTTCCTTCGGGCTTCAATCAGATGCGAACCATAGTGCAAGGGCACGCGGGTGATTTCCAGTCCGATGAAGTCCCCTTGTG
Organism: Pseudomonas sp. KK4; assembly: GCF_001984065.1. GTDB lineage: Bacteria > Pseudomonadota > Gammaproteobacteria > Pseudomonadales > Pseudomonadaceae > Aquipseudomonas. The sequence goes on along the minus strand of NZ_LYVP01000018.1, from coordinate 61,957 downwards.
GGAGGGGTTTGCTCGCGAATGCGTTGGGTCAGTGGACATTCATGCTGTTTGGACCAGCGCTTTCGCGAGCAAGCCCGCTCCCACAGGTTTTGCGATGCGACCGAATTTTGCGTACATCCAGAAATGACCAAGCCCGGCCGAGGCCGGGCTTTGGTGCCGCTGGGGTGACTCAGCTGACGGTGGCGCCGCCGGTGTGATCGTAGCCGTCTTCGGCAACGGTGGCGCCGCCGGTGCGATCGTAGCCATCTTCGGCGAAAGTCGCCGAGCCGGTGCGGTTGTAGCCGTCTTCAACGACGGTCGCGGAGCCGGTGCGGTCAAAGCCGTCTGCTGCGACAGCGGAGCCGGTACGGTCGAAACCGTCGGCGGCGAAGGTGTTGGCGGCCAGTACGGTCAGGGCCATGGCAAGGAACAGTTTGGTTTTCATTTTCATTTCTCCAGATTCTTTGGCGTTTTGTGTCTTGGGCATGGGTTTCATGCTACGCCAATTAAACTGATTAAAAAGCGCAAAATAATGCTAAAAACAATCGATTAAATAGATGTTAAGGCCGGCAGGCTTTGTCGCGTTCAACGCTGAAATGAGCGCATCGCAATTAATCGATCAGGCAGAGTCAGGTTGCAGGGCGCGCATTAACGCGTGATTAATCCGTTCTTTTGCCCGTGTGACAGTTTTTTCATAAAGCGCCTACCCATTTTTCACCGTTGCCTCTCCAGTCTGCGCGTCATCGGATAAACCGAAGAAACGACCTTCAAGACCATGGAGCTCCATCGATGAACAAACTTCCCCAAATCACCCTGGCATTCTGGGTGATGAAAATCTGCGCGACGACCCTGGGAGAAACCGCCGGCGACTTGTTGTCCATGACCCTCAATGTGGGCTATGCCCTCAGTTCCCTGATACTGATCAGCGTGTTCGTGCTGACATTGGTCAGCCAGTTGATGTCCAAAACCTACAAGCCGGTGCTGTACTGGATCGTGATTCTGTCGACCAGCACGGCGGGTACGACCATGTCCGATTTCATGGACCGAACCCTCGGGCTGGGGTATGCCACCGGTTCGATGATCCTGATTGCGATTCTGTTGGGGATTTTTGCCGCCTGGCGCCTGAGCGGCGATTCGCTCAACGTGACCAAGGTCCAGACGTTTCGCGGGGAGATGTTCTACTGGATGGCGATTCTGTTTTCCAACACCCTGGGCACAGCGCTGGGCGACTATCTGGCCGACGATTCCGGCCTTGGATTTGCCGGCGGCGCGCTGTTGATCGGCTCGACCATCGCGGTGGTGGTGCTGCTCAAATATTTCACGAAGATTTCGACGGTTGTCCTGTTCTGGGTCGCGTTTGTACTGACTCGACCTTTCGGTGCCACGCTGGGTGACTTCCTGACCAAACCCCATGAGAAGGGCGGCCTGGATTTCGGCACCATCGGTTCGTCGCTGGTGTTGGCGGGGATTCTGCTGGTGATGATTGTGGGGGCGTCGATCGCGCAGAAGCGCTTCGGGAAACAGCCGGTGGCCGAGTTGTCCTGATAGACCGGTTCGTGGCCATCGCGGGCCAGCCTTGCTTCTGCATGATCGATCTGCAGGAGCGAGGCTGGCCCGTGAACAAACCAGCGTGACCGGCCTTATTCAGGCAGTCAGTCGGTGACGATCCGCGAATGCTTGCGGGTGTCTTTCATGGTGATGTACACCAGCAACGACACGGCGATGCACGCGGTCACGTACCAGTAGTAACCGGTTTCCATGCCGATGCTCTTGAACCACAGGGCGATGTATTCGGCGGTGCCGCCGAAGATCGATACGGTCAGCGCGTACGGCAGGCCGACGCCCAGGGCGCGGATTTCGGTAGGGAACAGTTCGGCTTTGACCACCGCGTTGATCGAGGTGTAGCCGCTGACGATGATCAGGGCGGCCATGATCAGGAAGAACGCGCCCCACCAGGTCTGGATGGTGTGCAGGGTCATCAGGATCGGCACGGTGAAGATCGTGCCCAGCACGCCGAAGGCGATCAGGATCGGACGACGGCCGATCTTGTCCGACAGGCCACCGATGATCGGTTGCAGGCACATGAACAGGAACAGGGTGGCGGCGGAAATGCTGGTGGAGTCGGAGATGCTCATGCCGACGGTATTCACCAGGTATTTCTGCATGTAGGTGGTGTAGGTGTAGAACGCCAGGGTGCCACCCATGGTCAGGCCGACCACGGTCAACAGTTCCTTGGGATGACGCAGCAAGGTGCGCATCGCGCTTTCCTTGGCCTTTTCTTTCTTGGTGAACGACTCGGTTTCTTCCATGCCGCGACGCAGGTACAGCGCGACCACGGCACACAGCGCGCCGATGGCGAACGGGATGCGCCAGCCCCAGGCGTACAGCTGTTCGGTGGTGAGCAGCTGTTGCAGCACGATCAGCACCGCCAACGCGATGAGCTGGCCGGAGATCAGGGTCACGTACTGGAAGCTGGAGTAGAAGCCGCGACGTTCCTTGGTCGCCATCTCGCTGAGGTAAGTGGCGGAGGTGCCGTACTCACCACCGACCGACAGGCCCTGCAGCAAGCGGGCGAACACCAGCAGGATCGGCGCGCCGATACCGATGGTTTCATAGTTCGGGCTCAGGGCGATCAGCAACGAGCCGAAGCACATCAGGTACACCGAGGCCATCAGCGCTTTTTTGCGCCCGACCTTGTCGGCGTAGAGGCCCATCAGCCAGCCACCGATCGGACGCATCAGGAAGCCCACGGCGAAGATCGCGGCGGTGTTCATCAGCTGTGCGGTGGAGGAACCGGCGGGGAAGAAGGTCTTGGCGAAGTACAGCGAGAAAGCGGCGTAGACGTACCAGTCGTACCACTCGACCATGTTGCCGACCGAACCGCTGAAGATCGATTTGATGCGGCTGGCGGTGGTGCGTTCTTTGGCCGGCACGGCAGCCGACCCAAGGGGCAGGGCGTTGGAGTTATCCATTGAAGGATCCTTCGTTTAATTGTTTTTGTGGAGCGCGTTGAAACGCAGCCTGCGGGGGCTATAGCAGGAGCTGTGCCAAGGGAAGGAGGGCCGGGCTAGAGGGGTTGAGGGGTTCGGGTGAGCGGAAATCCGCTTATTGGCGAGGGCGTGCGAGCGGAAAATTGCTCATTGGGCTGGGGTTTTTTATCGTCTCTGGCGGCCTCTTCGCGAGCAAGCCCGCTCCCACATTGAACAGGTGCGCACGGACCATTGTGGGAGCGGGCTTGCTCGCGAAGGGGCCGGTTCAGACACTACAAAAACATCTCTCTGTTCAACCCATGCCGCTGCATCTTTTCATTGAAGGTGCGGCGCGGCAGTTGCAGTTCTTCGAGCACCGCTTTGACGTCGCCCTTGTGCCTGATCAAGGCGGCGCGCAGGCATTGCGCTTCGAAGGCTTCCTGCTGCGCCGCCAGTGACTGGCCCGGCTCAATGCCCGCTGGCACCGGCTCGCCCAGGCCCAGCACCTGACGTTCCGCCACGTTCGCCAGTTCGCGCACGTTGCCCGGCCAGTCGTGGCTCAGCAGGTGACTCAGTTGCGCGCCGCTCAAGGGGGAGAAGGCACGCCCCAGCCGCTCGGCGGCCTGACGGGCGAAGGTTTCGTAGAGCAAAGGAATGTCTTCGCGGCGGTCGCGCAACGGCGCCAGACGCAACTCGGCGACGGTCAGGCGATAGGCCAGGTCCTCGCGAAAACGCCCGGCCCGTGCTTCATCGAGCAGGTCCGGTTTAGTGGCGGCAATGATCCGCAGATCTACGCGGATGCTTTGGTTCGAACCCAGGCGTTCCAACTTCTGTTCCTGCAAAACCCGCAACAACTTCACCTGCTGCGCCAGGGGCATGCTCTCGATTTCATCCAGAAACAGGGTACCGCCGTCAGCGTATTCGAGTTTGCCGATGCGCTTGCCCTGTGCACCGGTAAAGGCGCCGCTTTCGTGGCCGAACAGCTCGGCTTCGAACAGTTGCTCGGGGATGGCCGCGCAGTTGAGGGCGACGAAGGGCTTGTCAGCGCGGGGGCCGAAGTCGTGCAGGCAGCGGGCGACCAACTCCTTGCCGCTGCCGGTTTCGCCACGGATCAGTACGTTGACCGGCAACGCTGCCAGATCCAGCACTTGGCCGCGCAGGGTTTGCAGGCCGCGGGATACGCCGAGCAGCGTGGCGTCGAGTTTGGCGCGGTTGTCCGCCTGCTCGTGCAAGGCGCGGTTCTCCAGGACCAGCCGGCGCTTGTCCAATGCGCGGCGCAGGCTGTCGAGCAGGGTTTGCGGGCTGAAGGGTTTTTCCAGGAAGTCGTAGGCACCGTCGCGCATGGCATCGACCGCCATTGGCACATCGCCGTGGCCGGTCAGCAGGATCACCGGCAGGTCGGCATCGCGACGCTGCACTTCGGCGAGCAGTTCCAGGCCCGTCATGCCGGGCATGCGCACATCGCTGAGAATCACCCCGGCAAAATGCCTGGGCAATTGCGCCAGGCATTCATCGGCCCGGCTGAACAACTGCACGTCGAAACCGGACAGGCTCAACCATTGTTCAACGGCGCTGCGGATGCTGCTTTCGTCGTCGACCACCATCACTGAGTTGAGCATGAGCCATGGGCCTCCAGATCGATGGGCAGGGTCAGGCAGAACACCGCGCCATTGGCGTGGTTATCTGCGGTCAGGCGCCCGCCGGATTCATGAACGATAGCGAAGGACACCGCCAGGCCGATACCCAGGCCATCGCCCACCGGTTTGGTGGTGAAAAACGGGTCGAACACCTTGGGCAGGTTTTCTTCGGCAATGCCGCTGCCGTTGTCGATGATGCTCAGGCGCCACAGCTGTTCTTCGGCCTCCAGGCGGATTTCCAGGCGCTTGCAGGGTTTGTCCTGCATTGCGTCCAGGGCATTGCGCAGCAGGTTGATCAGTACCTGCTCCAGACGAATCGCATCGCCGCGCACCCAGGCCGGGCGGGTCAGGTGCAGCACGGTGCTGACCTGTTCGTCGCGCAAACGGGTGTCGAGCAATTCCAGCGATTGGTCCACCACCGACGCCAGGTCGAGGCGTTCGCGCAAGCCACCGGGGCTCTTGCGGGCGAAGGTCTTCAGGTGGCCGGTGAGGGCGGCCATGCGGGTGAGCATGTCGTCCACCGGTTTGAGGGCCTTGTAGGCGTCGTCGACCCGGCCGTGATCGAGCAGCAGCCGCAGCGTGGCCAATTGCATGCGCTGCGCGGTCAACGGCTGATTGATCTCATGGGCCAATGCCGCCGACATCTGCCCGAGGGCGGCGAGTTTGGCCGATTGCACCAGGCCTTCCTGGGCGGTGCGCAGGTCACGGGTGCGTTCTTCCACAAGCCGTTCAAGCTCCTCGCGGCTGCGCTGGCGCATTTTCGCCAGACGCCAGCGCTGGTTGAGGAACAGCAGCAGAAATACCAGGGTCAGCCAAAGGCCTGCGGCGGCGAGCGCGGCGTTGCGACTGTCCTCGAACGCCACCTGGGGACGACGCAGCAGGTGCAGGGTCCAGCCTTCGGTGGCCAGCGGCAGGGATTCCCACAGGTAATCCGCCGCGCCGTCGGGCCCCTGCACCCGTGCCAGTTCGCTGTTGTCGTCAAAGCGGCGCAGCGATTGATGGTCCAGCAGCGTCAGCGGCTGTTTGTCGTACTGGCGGGTGGACTTGAGCTCGGCGTGATCGGTGTCATTGAGCGGTTTCAACAGTCGATAGCGCCAACCCGGCTGGTTGGCGATGAAGATGATCCCGCGGGCGTCGCTGACCAGCAGGGTGTCGTTGCCCTGGCGCCATTCGCGTTCCAGTTCCGGAAACTCCAGTTTGACCACCATGGCGCCGAGGAACTGCCCGTCGTCGTTGGTCACGGCACTGGAGAGGAAGTAACCCGGGATGCCGCTGGTGACCCCCACGGCATAAAAACGCCCGGTGCCCTGGGTACGGGTCTGGCTGAAATACGGGCGGAAACCATAGTTGTGGCCGACGTAACTGCTGGGCAGGCGCCAGTTGCTCGCCGCGACCGCAAGGCCGGTACGATCGAGCAGTTCCAGGGTCGAGGATTCGGCAGCGCCGTTGATTTTTTCCAGCTTGCGGTTCAGCAGGTCCTGTTGCTCGGGGCTGACCGGGCCCTTGAGCGCGTCGCGCAGTTGCGGGTCCAGGGCGAGTACCGAGGGCAAGGCGCGGTAGCGTTCGATCAGGGTATGCAGGGAGGTGGCGTACAGGGCCAATTGCTGATTGGCCCGGGCCGCGTCTTCGACCATGGACTGGCGCATGGTGTGGCGCATGGCCAGGGCGGCGGCGATGACGGCACCGGCGATGATCACCAAGGTGTAGAGCGTCAGGCGCAAGGGGCGAGATGACACGAACATGCTGGGTATTACACATGGGGACGGGAGGGGGCGCACCATAACATGGGGCTTTGGTGTGATCCCACAAAACCGCTTCCCGTGGGAGCTGGCCCGCCTGACAGCCCACTGCCTTTCACGATGTACGCAAACCCAATGTGGGAGCGGGCTTGCTCGCGAAGGCGGCCTGACAGCCGACCTGTCTCTTGCGGATGTACTCAATCCTCTGTGGGAGCTGGCCTGCCAGCGATGACGGCCTGACAGTCGATCCCCGGATGAACGCCTCCGCTCAGCCTGCCGAAGGGGCGGGTGGATCAAGATCAAGAGCTGCATGCGAGCTAACGCTCGACCTGTAAGGAGATGGTTTTAACTTACAGGCAAGACCTGTGGCGAGGGAGCTTGCTCCCGTTGGGGCGCGGAGCGGCCCTGAAAAGGGGCTGCTACGCAGCCAACGGGAGCGAGCTCCCTCGCCACAGGTACAGCATCATCAGGCAATAAAAAAGGCGACGGGAGCATGCTCCTGTCGCCTTTTTTCGATCAGTCGAAGCGCTTACTGCACTTCCACCGCCAGGCTTTCACTGATCTTTTTCTGCCAGATGGCAGGACCGGTGATGTGTACCGACTCGCCTTTGCTGTCGACCGCTACGGTCACCGGCATGTCTTTGACGTCGAACTCGTAGATCGCTTCCATGCCCAGTTCGGCGAAGGCCACGACGCGGGATTTCTTGATGGCTTGCGCCACCAGGTAGGCCGCGCCGCCCACTGCCATCAGGTAGACGGCCTTGTTGTCCTTGATCGCGTCGATGGCGGTTGGGCCGCGCTCGGATTTGCCGATCATGCCCAGCAGGCCGGTTTGCTCGAGGATCTGACGGGTGAACTTGTCCATCCGCGTCGCGGTGGTCGGGCCGGCCGGGCCCACCACTTCTTCGCGCACCGGATCGACCGGGCCGACGTAATAGATGAAGCGACCCTTGAGGTCCACCGGCAGGGTTTCACCCTTGTTCAGCATCTCGACCATGCGCTTGTGCGCAGCGTCGCGGCCGGTGAGCATCTTGCCGTTGAGCAGGATGGTTTCACCCGGCTTCCAGCTCTGCACGTCTTCCGGGGTCAGGGTGTCGAGGTCGACGCGACGGGCCGACGGGCCGGCTTCCCAGACGATTTCCGGGTAGGCGTCCAGCGGTGGCGCTTCCAGCGAAGCCGGGCCGGATCCGTCGAGCACGAAGTGGGCGTGACGGGTGGCGGCGCAGTTCGGGATCATGCACACCGGCAGGGAGGCGGCGTGGGTCGGGTAGTCCATGATCTTCACGTCGAGCACGGTGGTCAGGCCGCCCAGGCCCTGGGCGCCGATGCCCAGTTGGTTGACCTTCTCGAACAGCTCCAGGCGCATCTCTTCGATACGGTTGGACGGGCCGCGCTTTTTCAACTCGTGGATGTCGATGGATTCCATCAACACTTCCTTGGCCATCACTGCGGCTTTCTCGGCGGTGCCGCCGATGCCGATGCCGAGCATGCCCGGTGGGCACCAGCCGGCGCCCATGGTCGGAACGGTCTTGAGCACCCAGTCGACGATCGAGTCGGACGGGTTGAGCATGGCCATCTTCGACTTGTTCTCGGAACCGCCGCCCTTGGCCGCCACGTCCACTTCCACGGTGTTACCCGGGACGATGGAGTAGTGGATAACGGCCGGTGTGTTGTCCTTGGTGTTCTTGCGAGCGCCCGCCGGGTCGGCGAGGATCGAAGCGCGCAGGACGTTTTCCGGCAGGTTGTAGGCGCGACGCACGCCTTCGTTGATCATGTCGTCCAGGCCCATGGTGGCGCCATCCCAACGCACGTCCATGCCCACGCGGACAAACACGGTGACGATGCCGGTGTCCTGGCAGATCGGACGGTGGCCGGTGGCGCACATGCGCGAGTTGATCAGGATCTGCGCCATGGAGTCACGGGCAGCCGGCGATTCTTCACGCAGGTAGGCCTCGTGCATCGCCTGGATGAAATCCACGGGGTGGTAATAGGAAATGAACTGCAGGGCGTCGGCAACGCTCTGAATCAGGTCGTCTTGCTTGATCACGGTCATGAGTCGCGCTCCTCTAAAAGACGGGAACATTCAATAAGGTGCTTGCAGCTTGGGTGCATCGGTCGGTTGCAAGCACCTTTCAAGGCACGCCGGGCATGCTGGCGCGACGCTAAAAAGGCGCGGCAGTATACCGCGCCTGGCTCGAGGGCACACGCGCCGGTAGTCAAACGTTGGTCGCATATCGCCCAAAACCTGTCGCCGCTGGCGAAGGGTATGCGGCAGTCGATGTAACAGCTGGCGTTTCGAAAATTGAATGGTCATTTATCGGCCACGCCACTAAAGTGACATCCGGTCTGTAGAGTAGGACGCTCGATCAGTCTCCTTTCATTTGGTGAGTCAACGATTGACCCATAACGCCATTCAGCGCTTGTTGCTTAAACGTTTCGCCCTCGCGGCCGGCACCTATGCCCTGGCACTGCTGTTGCTGTGGCTGGCGTTTTTTACCGGGCACTACCAGGACTCACTGGCAGGCGTGGCCATCGGCAGTGCGCTGGTGGTCGTCAGTCAGGCGGCGTTGTTCGCGGTGTTCTACTCCGGGTGCAATCTGCGCTTTGCCGATCCCAGCCTGACCGAAGCCCAGGTATTGATGGGGCTGGGCTGGCAAACCTGGTTGATTGCCCACCTCGACGATGCCCGTGGGGCCTTCCTGGTCTTCTACGTTCTGATTCTGTTGTTCGGGCTGTTCCACCTGTCTCGACGATCGTTCCTGCGCTGCGCGTTGCTGGTGTTCTTCAGTTTCAGTGCCATCACGCTGTGGGAGGGCTATCACTTCCAGTTGCCCGACCCGGCGTTGGCGGCGCTGCAGGTGTGCGTGCTGTTGATCGTGCTGGTCTGGCTGGTGCTGTATGCCGGTTATGTGCAGGCCTCGCGCCATCGCATGCGCCAGCGGCGGTTTGCGTTGCAGGCGCACCAGGACACCTTGCGCGGGATGATGCGACAGCTCGAAGACCTGGTCGCCACCGATGAGTTGACCGGTCTGTTCAACCGCCGGCATTTCCTGCGCCTGGCCTCCCGCGAGCTCAATGTCATGGACAGCGGTGTGATGCATGGCCTGGCGCTGATCGACCTCGACCATTTCAAACGCATCAATGACATGCACGGCCATGCCGCGGGCGATCAGGTGCTGCAGGCCTTCGCCGGTGTAGCCACCGCGTGCCTGCGCGACGGGGACGTCCTGGCCCGTTACGGCGGCGAAGAGTTCGTGGTTCTGCTGCCTGATTGCGATGCGGACAGCCTGACCTCCTGTTGCGAGCGTCTGCGCATTGCGTTCACCGATGTCGAGTTGTTGGGCCTGAATGTGCGCAATCTCAGCCTGTCCGCCGGCATGACCCTGCTGGAGCCGGGTGACGACCTCGACGATGCCTTGCAACGTGCCGATCAGGCGCTGTACCGGGCCAAGCGTGACGGGCGCAACCGTTGTGCCGCCGCGTGGGAAAACGTCGATGCCTGAGTTGCGCGTGGGCGAGCGCCAATGGTCAGTGGCGGCGGGCAGCAATCTGCTTGATGCCCTGAATCAGAACGGTGTCGCAGTGCCTTACAGCTGTCGCGCTGGCAGTTGCCATGCGTGCCTGGTGCAGTGCGTGCAAGGGCTGCCCGGCGACAGCCGTCCCGATGCCTTGAGCGTCGAGCAACGGCAACAGGGCTGGCGCCTGGCCTGTCAGTGCCAGGTGATCGAAGACTTGCAGGTACACACCTTTGATCCACTGCAGGATGGCCGTCCGGCCGAAGTTGCCGCCGTCGATTGGTTGAGCGACAGCGTGCTGCGCCTGCGTCTGACCCCCCAACGTCCATTGCGCTACGCCGCCGGCCAGCACTTGGTGCTGTGGGCCGGCAATGTTGCGCGGCCGTATTCCCTGGCCAGCCTGCCGGAAGACGACCGTTTTCTGGAGTTTCACCTCGATTGTCGGTTGCCCGGGGAATTCAGCGATGCCGCACGCCGCTTGAACATTGGCGATCCGGTCCGCCTCGGCGAGTTGCGCGGCGGCGCATTGCACTACGATCCGGACTGGCATGATCGCCCCCTGTGGTTGATGGCTTCGGGGACTGGACTTGGGCCATTGTTCGGTGTGCTGCGCGAAGCGTTGCGCCACGATCACCAGGGCGCAATCCGCGTCATTCACCTGGCCCATGACGCCAGTCAGCACTACCTGGCCAAGCCCTTGCAGGCCATGGCCGCCAGCCGTTCTAACCTTAGTGTCGAGCTGTGGACCGCGGCCGAGTTGCCTGCGGCTTTGGCGCAACTGCGGCTTGTTTCAAGGCAAACCCTGGCCTTACTCTGCGGGGCCCCCGACAGCGTCGACGCCTTTGCCCGACGCCTGTATCTGGCGGGATTGCCGCGCAATCAACTGCTGGCCGACGTGTTCCTGCCCCGTGGTTGAGCGCTGATTTCCAGACGCGAGACCTGCCATGACCGACGCAATCCAGATCGAACGCGAACGCGGCCTGCTGACCCTGCGCCTCAATCGCCCGGAAAAGAAAAACGCCCTGACCCGCGCCATGTACAGCCACCTGGCTGAAGCGTTGAAACAGGCCGATAACGACCCGGACATCAACGCGGTGCTGATCACCGGCTCCAGCGATTGCTTCACTGCTGGCAACGACATCGCGGACTTCATCCAGCAACCGCCGAGCAACCTCGACAGCCCGGTGTTCCAGTTCATGCTCAACCTGCTTGAATGCCGCAAACCGGTAATCGCTGCCGTGGCCGGTGCGGCAGTAGGCATCGGCACGACGCTGTTGCTGCATTGCGACCTGGTCTACGTGAGCCGCGACGCGCGCTTGCGCATGCCGTTCGTCAACCTGGGGTTGTGCCCGGAGTTCGGTTCCAGCCTGATCCTGCCGCGTTTGCTCGGGCAGGCCAAGGCGGCAGAACTGTTGCTGCTGGGCGAGGGGTTCAATGGTGAGCAGGCCGCCGCCTGGGGTATTGCGTCCGAAGCCCTGGGCAGTGGCGAGCAGGCATTGGCCAGGGCGCGAGAGATGGCCCTGCGTTTCGAGTCCTTGCCGCCTGAGGCGGTGCGCATCAGCAAGCAACTGATGAAAGCCCCGGACCGGGAGCTGTTGCGCAAGGTGATTGAAGAAGAGGGGGCGTTGTTTACCCAACGCTTGCGCTCGCCCGAGGCCATGGCGGCGTTGGCGGGGTTCATCAATCGGCATTGAATTTTGCGTTGGTTGGTTGGGCCTCTTCGCGAGCAAGCCCGCTCCCACAGGGGATGTGTGAACACTGAAGATCCAATCTGGGAGCGGGCTTGCTCGCGAAGGGGTCAGCCCAGGCAACACAATTTCAGGATCACAGAAACAAAAAAAGCCCCGCCATTCACATGGCGGGGCTCTTGTTTTTCAGCAACCGGTCACTCAGACCATCGGGTCGCCTACGTGCAGGATCTTCATGCCGTTGGTGCCGCCGGTGGTGTGGTAGCTGTCGCCCTTGGTCAGGATGACCCAGTCGCCTTTCTCCACGACGCCACGCTTGACCAGCTCGTCGATGGCCTTCTGGCTCACTTCGTTGGGCGCCAGCGAAGCCGGATCGAACGGAATGGTGTACACGCCACGGAACATCGCGGCGCGTGCCTGGGCTTCACGGTGCGGGGTGAACGCGTAGATCGGCACCGAGGACCGGATACGCGACATGATCAGCGGGGTGTAGCCGCTTTCAGTCAGCGCGATGATCGCCTTCACACCCGGGAAGTGGTTGGCGGTGTACATGGTCGCCAGCGCGATGCTCTCGTCGCAACGAGTGAATTCCGTGCCGATACGGTGGCCCGAGGTCTTGCTGGTCGGGTGCTTCTCGGCACCGACGCAGATACGCGCCATGGCCTGGACGGCTTCCAGCGGGTACTGGCCAGCAGCACTTTCGGCCGACAGCATCACGGCGTCGGTGTAGTCGAGCACGGCGTTGGCCACGTCGGACACTTCGGCACGGGTCGGCATCGGGTTCTGGATCATCGACTCCATCATCTGGGTCGCAACGATCACCGCCTTGTTGTGACGGCGTGCGTGCAGAATGATCTTCTTCTGGATGCCCACCAGTTCGGCGTCGCCGATTTCCACGCCCAGGTCACCACGGGCAACCATCACCGCGTCGGAGGCCTTGATCAGGCCATCGAGGGTTTCGTCGTCGGCCACGGCTTCGGCGCGTTCGATCTTCGCCACCAGCCAGGCGGTGCCGCCGGCTTCGTCGCGCAGTTTGCGGGCGTATTCCATGTCGGCGGCGTCACGGGGGAAGGACACGGCGAGGTAGTCGACTTCCATTTCCGCGGCCAGCTTGATGTCGGCCTTGTCTTTCTCGGTCAGGGCCGGAGCGGTCAGGCCGCCGCCACGACGGTTGATGCCCTTGTGGTCCGACAGCGGGCCGCCGATGGTCACGGTGCAGTTCAGTTCGGTGGCAGTGGCCGTGTCAACGCGCATCACCACGCGACCGTCGTCGAGCAGCAGCTCGTCGCCCACGCCGCAGTCCTTGACCAGGTCCGGGTAGTCGATACCGACCACTTGCTGGTTGCCTTCGGTCAGCGGATGGCTGGTGGAGAAGGTGAACAGGTCACCGATCTTCAGCTCGATGCGCTTGTTGGCGAATTTGGCGATACGGATTTTCGGGCCTTGCAGGTCACCCAGCAGGGCGACGAAGCGGCCGTGCTTGGCGGCCAGGTCACGCACCAGCTTCGCGCGAGCCTTGTGCTCGTCGGGGGTGCCGTGGGAGAAGTTCAGGCGGGCGACGTCCAGGCCAGCCAGAATCAGCTGTTCGAGAACTTCCGGCGAGTTACTGGCCGGGCCAAGGGTAGCGACGATTTTGGTACGACGGACGGACATGCAAAGACTCCTGAGTTCAAGCGCTGAGTGAGGCTACTATGGTCCGAAGTTGTAGTCATTGTTCGTTTGCACTACTTATTGCTTTCTTTATTGAACGCTACAACTTTGCGCGGGGCAGCCTGAAGATTTTCGGCCACGGGTCGATACAGCGTCCAAGACAGGAGATTTCCCATGCGATTCGTGTTGATTGCCGCCCTTGCCCTCTTCAGTGTGACAGGCTGCACCCGTTTTTCCATGAACCATCATTTGAACCTGGCCTACAGCGCCTATGACCGTGGCAACTGCGAGCAAGTGATGCTCGAACTGTCCAAGGTCGAGCGTGCGAGCCGGGCACGGCCGTATGTGTGGCCGGAAGTCTCGATGATGCGCGGCCAATGCCTGGAACGGCAGAAGTTGTTCGTCGACGCCGCCCAGACGTACCAGTTCATCATTGCTTCCTATCCGCAAAGCGAATACGCCTACCGCGCCCGTGCCCGTCTGGAAACCTTGCAGAGCCTGGGTCACTACCCGACCCGCAGTGCTGCAGTGGTGCGTCCGACCCAGTTCTGATGGTGGGTGTCATCTGAAGGCTGGCCGACCGGCGGCGGTAAGCTATAGTCGAATAGACCGGTTTAGAGCCTGGTTTCTAAACTGGAGCAACACCTGTGATCGGTAGGCGTAAGCGGCAGCGGCTTGATGGACTGTCGCGCCAGGATCGGGGAGAGCGGGCCACATCTGCCTGGGTATCAGCGGGCAGGCCTGTTCCGAAGCATTAGTGCGGCCCTGCTTAAGGGCCTTGCGTAGCGAATTCAGCATGTTCACTGACCGCCGTATCGAGCGGCATCAACTGCCGTATTTTCTGAAAGTGTTCAACAGTGTCACTGACAAACCCATCGGTTACCTGGGCAACGTGTCCGAAGACGGGCTGATGCTGATCAGCCAGTTGCCGATGATGATCGGCGCCGACTTCGATCTGCGCCTGAAGATTCCTGCCGTCGATGGGGGCCAACAAATCATCGAGCTGCGGGCGTGTTGTCTGTGGTGTCATGAAGATGAGACCCCCCGGCACTATGACGCCGGGTTCAGCCTGCTGCGAGCGCCGCCGGAATATGCGCAACTGGTGGAGGCGTTGAAGCAGTATTTCAGCTTCCAGACGTTGCCGGCCTCTGCCTGAAACAAAGCTGACGCCTTCGCGAGCAATCCCGCTCCCACATGTTGATCGCGTTCTCCTGTGGGAGCGGGCTCGCTCGCGAAGGCGTCCTTGCAGGCGCTGAAAAAGCTGCAGGCTGATCAAACACTGCCACTGCGCTTCCAACTCAGATATTGCGTCACCAGTTGCGTCCCCAATTCCCCTGGCCGCGCATCCAGCACCGGCACGCCATGGGCGCTCAAGCGCTCGTGAAGTTCGGCCCGTGCATTCAGATAATCCACCGTGCCGCAGTAGGCCAGCGCTTCGGGCAAGGTCTGCACCGGTGTCTGTCGCAGCGTATCGAGCACTTCTTCGCGCAGGCTGGCCACCAGCACCCGATGCCGCCTGCTCAAGCGTTTTACCGCCGTGAGCAACTCTTCGTCATCCTCGTCCCGCAGGTTGGTCATCAGTACCACCAGCGCCCGGCGTTTCTGGCGGGCGAGCAATTCGGTGATTGCCGCTTGATAGTCGGCGCTGCGCTGGCTGCTGTTGAGGTCATAGACGGTGTTGAGCAGGACATTGAGCTGCCCGCTGCCTTTGACCGGTGCCAGGTAGCGCGGCTGATCGCTGGCAAAGGTGCACAGGCCCACGGCATCGCCCTGGCGCAGCGCGACGTAGCTCAGCAGCAGACAGGCGTTCAGTGCGTGATCGAAGTGCGCCAGTTCACCGTCCTGGCTGCGCATGCGGCGTCCGCAGTCGATCATGAAGAGGATCTGCTGGTCCCGTTCATCCTGGTATTCCCGGGCGATGGGCGTGCGCTGGCGAGCGGTGGCTTTCCAGTCCATCTGGCGCAGGCTGTCACCTTCGCGAAATTCACGCAGTTGATGAAACTCCAGCCCCTGGCCTCGGCGTTGACGCTGGCGGACGCCGAGCTGGCTGAGCCAGTTATCCACAGCCCGTAACTGGCCGCCGTAGAGCCGGGCGAAATCGGGATAGACCCGGGTGTGGTGGGCGACCTCGAGCAATCGTTTGTCGGACCACAGGCCCAGCGGGCCGGGCAGGTTGATTTCGCAGTGCTCGAAACTGAAATGACCGCGCTTGACGGGCCGCACACGGTAGGCGATCAGGCTCCGCTGGCCTGGCTGCAAATGAACGGTCATCGGTAGGGCGTCGAAGCTGAGGCCATCGGGTACATGATCGAAGAGTTGCAGTTCCAATGGTTGCAAAAAGTCATGCTCGATCTCCAGTCGCACCTCACTCCAGCGACCCAACGCCAGGCTCCCGGGCAATTGGCGTAGCACGCGCGGGGAAGGCAGGCGCTTGAGGCGGATTGCGTCGAGCAATGCCAAGGCCAGCAGTGCCAGCAGCAGCCCCCAGTTGATCCGCGACAGATAGGAAGGCAGCACAAAGCCCAGCGCCTGCAAGGTGCCCAGCACAATACCGATGGCCAGCAGCAGCGCCAGCCAGAGCAACAGCAGGCGGCTTGGTTTCACAGGCGCGGCGCCGGCACTTGATCGAGCAATTGGCGCAGCACGTGGTCCACATCCAATCCTTCGATGTCCAGTTCCGGTGCGATTCGCACCCGGTGGCGCAATACCGCCATGGCGCAGCTTTTGATGTCGTCCGGAATCACGAACTCGCCACCGCGCAACAAGGCCCGCGCCCTGGCGCATCGCACCAGCGCAATCGAAGCTCGGGGCCCGGCGCCCAGGGTCAGGCCTGGCCAACTGCGGGTGGCGCGGGCAAGACGCACGGCGTAATCGAGTACCTGATCATCCAGCGGCAGATCACTGGCGATACGTTGCAGGGCCAGCACGTCCTTGGCCTGCAACACCGTGCGCAGCGGCTGTACGTCGAGCATGTCGGCGCGGGTCGAACGACTGACCTGGCGCACCATGTTCAACTCTTGTTCGGCGTCCGGGTAATCCATGCGCACCTTGAGCATGAAGCGATCCAGTTCGGCCTCCGGCAGCGGGTAAGTGCCTTCCTGTTCGATCGGGTTTTGCGTGGCGAGCACCATGAAGGGTTGCGCGATCGCCAGGGCGCGGCCTTCGAGGGTGACTTGCCGCTCCTGCATGGCTTCGAGCAATGCCGCCTGGGTTTTCGCCGGGGCGCGGTTGATCTCGTCGGCCAGCAGCAGGTGGGTGAACAGCGGGCCCTTGCGCAGTTTGAACTGCTCGGTCTGCAGGTCGTACACCGCGTGCCCGGTGACGTCGCTGGGCATCAGGTCCGGGGTGAACTGGATGCGCGCGAATTCGCCACCGAAACAACGGGCCAAGGCTCGCACCAGCAGAGTCTTGCCCAGTCCGGGCACGCCTTCGAGCAACACATGGCCACCGGCGATCAATGCGCTCAGTACGTCATCGATGACACCGTCCTGGCCAATCACGGCCTTTTGCAGTTCGCCGCGTATCGCCAGGGCCAACTGGCTGGCGCGTTGGCGCTGCACAGCGGCGTGAGTGGCGGTATCGGGCTCGATCGGGTCACTCGTCATAGGGCGTTCCTCAAGGTTTGCAAATGGGCGACCAGGCGACTGAATTCGGCGCTGGACAGTCGCTGTTTCGGACGTGGGCTCATGGCCTGGCTGATGGCACGGGTAGGCTGATGGGTCAGACGGGCAAGTACCAGCCATTGTTCGGCGACGGCGAGCTGGTCATAGCCGGGATGACGATGGCGAACCCGGCGCAGGATATCTTGCTGCAATGCGTGCAACAGGCTGTGCTGGCCGTTGCGGCGCAGCATGAAGTCGGCGCTGGCGCGCAGGTGTTCCAACAATTGTCGGCGGGCTTTGGGGGCTGGCTCCAGCAAGGGACCATGACGCACCCCGACATGCCACAAGGCCAGGCCGACCAGGGCAATCAGGCTGACCAGCGCCTGGGGGAAGTACCGCAGCAACAAAGCCCACAGGCTGTCGTGCTCGGTGTCGTACATCAGGGTCACCTGGGTGTCCGCGGTCAGGTACCAGAGCAGCCAGGCGTTGTCGTATTCGCTGATGGCCGGGGCGGTCCACAGGTCGGCATCGGTCACTACGATGATCGAGCCGAGCCCGTGGCTCAGTTGCATCATGTGGGTGGCCTTGGCGCTGTTGGCCCACGCCTGGGCCAGGTTTTTCGGGTCTTCGAGGTGGAATGCGGTGTCGAAGCTGGCGTAGGCCGGGGCGTCTTCGTTCTCCAGATACAGTTTGGTCAGGTTCGGATAGGGGTCGTCTGGTTCACCCTCCGGCGGTGGGTCCTTGAGGTCCTTGCTCAAGGACTGATGCACCTGAACCCGATCGAGCAGCAGGTCGTTGCTCTGCCCGGTCTTTTCGTTCCACAGCGATTGGGCGACGAACAACAGCCGACCTCCGGCCCGGGTCCAGTTCATCAATTGATCGATCTGCCGGGGCGTCATGTTGGAGCGGTCGCCAAACAACAAGAGGCTGTTCTGCCGGGGTTCCAGGTTTGGCAGGACATCAAGGCTGTTGGCGTGGCTGACGCTCAGCCCGCGCTTTTGCAGGAAGTGCTCGGCGGCCAGGTAAGGATTGGCCTTGGCTTCGGGCGACGGACCATGATCGATTTCAGCCGCATAGGGCGTTGCCTTCAGGTACAGATACAGTCCCAGCGCACTCAGCAGCACGGCGATCAACACGCCGAACATCAGTGGCCAGGGGCGCCGGCTCAATGCCTGGCTCCGGGTCCGAACAGGGCACGCCAGCCGTCACACAGTTGCTGTTGCGAATCGGCTGGCGGCAAGCGGTGCCCGTAGGCCATGTTCTGCCAGTGTCGGGTCAGGTCTCGACTGAAGGCCAGCAATTGCGGCTGTTGCAGTTGCGCGACGCGTTCAAGGACCTGACCTTCGGTGTCGGCGGCTTTGAGCACGATGTTGAAATCGTGCAGCAAGTGACTGAGCAGGGCGCGATAGAGCAGGCCGAGGGCTTGCCGGGGTTGGGTTTGCCAGAGGCTTTGCGCGCTGGCGGCGATGTCGGTCGGCAGCGTTTCGCGGTCCAGGTCCAGGCCGAATGCCTGTTGCGGGATCGATCCCCCGGCTCTTTTTTCGGGGGGCGGGCGACGACTGGCATAGGCCTGCAACCCGTCGCGATAGCGCCAGATCAACAGACCGAGGCCGACGGCCAGTGCGCCCCACAGCAAGGTCTCGATCAGGGAGGCTATTGCGCCGAAGCGCTGGCTGCCCAGCAGCTCGAACAGCGCCTTGAGCCACGAAGGTATCTGGCCGTCGTTGGGGGCTGCCGGGGAGTCTTTATCGTTGCCAAACCGATAACGGGTGACCGTTTCCCGATTCTTGAACGGTGGCTGATCGAGGATTGCCTTGATGCTGGCCCTGGATGCCTCGCTGGTCAGCGGCTGTTCCAGCAGGCGGGGACTGTCGGGTGACGGGACCGGTTCGGCGGCCCAGGCCTGTTGCCCGGCGGGGATGAGGCATATCACCGCCAATAGCAATGCGACGACGCTACTGCTCAAACGCTGGCGCAGGTGGCGGAACACCAGTTCGATGTCCCAGGCTTCCAGCACGGTGCGCCGGTTCAGATAGAGGCTGAAGCCACAGGCGACGTATATCGGCTCCCAGACCACCAGCACCAGGGCGTAAAAAGCGTTGGTCAGGTGTTCCAGCCAGCGCCAGTCCTGGGTCGCGGCGCTGATCAACGATTGCCAGCTCCAGTCGATGGCCACGCCTTGCGGCAACAGCAGATAGAGCAGCACCGTCAGGCCGATCCACAGTGCGGTTTCCAGGTGCACGCCAATCAAGGTCAGCCATCGCGCTGCGCTGGCATCGCGCTGCAACAACACCTGCAACCGCTGCTGGCGTGCGTCGCCACTCAAGCCTTCCAGTAGCACCACCGGTAGCAGGAAGCTGCGACTCAGGCTCAGCCGGCGCCAGGTCAGGCTGGCCAGCAGTTGGGGCTTGAGCAGTCGCGGCCATTGATGAAGGGCCTGTTTGAGGGTCGGCGTTTCACCGAACATGGCCTTGGACAGGATGTACAGCGGCAGGCGTTCGAAAGCCGGTTTCAACCACCAGAAGATGAACACGGCGAGGGAGGGCGATTCCCACAGCAGCCAGGTCAGTAGAGCAAAAACCGGCAATGTCACCATGGCCCAACTGGTCATCAACAGCCGTCGGTGTCGCTGGCTCAGCAGTACCCCGAGGTCCATGGCTTCCCAGGTCGGACGCGGGCGGATCACCACACTGGCGTCACTCAGGCGCATGGCGGTCCCGTCCGGCGAACAGCAGATACAGCGCGACCAATACCCAGAGTGAGCCGCCGACCAGATATTTGCTCAGGGGCGCCAGGGTTGTCATCGACGACCAGTAGGCTTCTATAAATGCCGCAATCAACAGAAACAGCATGACCCCGCAGATCAGCAATACGCTCTTGCGTGCCATCAGGCGCAGGGCCTCGGCTCGGGGCTGGCGCCCGGGCGCGATCAGCGCCCAGCCCAGTTGCAGGCCGGCCGCACCGGACAGGGCAATGGCGGTCAATTCGAAAGCACCGTGGCCGATCACGAAAGACCAGAAGGTCTGCCCGTAGCCGATCTGCGTCAGATGCCCGGCCACCGCGCCGATGATCAAACCGTTGAAGAGCAGGAAAAACACACTGCCCAGGCCAAACAGTAAACCGCTGGCGAAGGTCTGAAAGGCGATCCCGATGTTGTGCATGATGTAGTAGCCGAACATCACCCAGTCTTCACTCGCCGCTCGCTGTGCCGACCGCCCGAGGTGCCCGGCCTCGGGGTCGTACATGCCTTGCATTTCGCTGACCTGCTCGGCCGGCAGCAGGTTGTAGACCAGGTCGGGGAACAGGTACACCAGCACCGCAAAACCAATGAGGCTGCCGAAAAACATCAGGCTGGCGGCCAGCACGAAACGCCACTGCTGGCGTACCAGCCGAGGGAAGTCCGCAAGGATGAACCCCAGCAGCTGGGGGCCCAGTCGACTGCGATGGCGATACAACTGTTGATGGCCTCGCAGCACCTGTTGCTGCAACGAGTCGATGAGGAAGCTGCTATAGCCGCGTTCCCGAGCCAGGGCCAGGTGCTGGCAGATGCGCCGATAATCGCCGGGAAAACTGTCCACACCCGTGGCGTTGTCGTTGCGCTCCAGCTTTTGCAGTAACAGGGAAAATTGCTCCCACTCGGCCATGTGCCGATGCTCGAAAAGACTTTGCTTCATGTCGGACCCAACAGGCCGCGGGCGATGCCATTGAGTTCGGCCACGGCCTGTGGCGCGGGCACCTGTAACGGTGGGGCCAGGATGGCAGCCAGTTCACTGACCCTGGCAGATGAAAGTTCAGCCTGGCGTTCGGCGAAGCCCAGGATGGCGCGCTGTTCAGTCAAGGTCAGGGGCAAAGCAGGGCGTCGCGGTGGGGCGGGAGGAAGTTGCGGCCGGGTGAGTGGTTGCTCGCGGTAGATCACCAGGGTCCCGGCGGCAATGTCGCCGAGGCGTTTGAAGCCTGGGTGTTGCAGGCAGCTGATGGCACCGAGGAAGTAGCCGAAGGGCAGCAGGTCGACAAAACGCAACAGGTTGCGCAGCAACGACGCGGACCAGCCGATGGGGGTACCGTCGTCCTGCACCACCCGCAGTCCCATCCATTGCTTGCCCGGTGAGCGGCCCTGATTGAGGACTTCGAACAGCACCATGTACCACCAGCTCACGGCAAAGATCAGCAGCGAACCCAGGCCCATGCCCAGTTTGCCGAGCATTGCCAGCACGATGAACAGCACGCCCAGGATGAGGCCACGCAGCGCCAGGTCGATGGAGAATGCCAGCGCGCGAACCATCAGCCCGGCCGGCCGCAGCGGCAGATCGATGCCCTCCGGCGTTTCGACCTGGTACCGCGTATCCAGTGGCGGGGACAGCGTCGCTTTCCGTTGCAGTGCTGCGGTCTCGAGCATGGGCAACCTGATGATGTGGCCTGATCGGGATTGTCTCGTCCCCCCGATGCTAGCAGCCTTGTCGCAGAAATCGACATAACGATGTATTGCACAGTGATTAATCGGCAATGATTGAATAACAAGATTGCTGGCCGGGGCGGGACTCGAACGCCTAGACTTCGCCGATCATCAGTTCAGGAAACGCCTGTGACCTCCATCTTCTGGTACGACTATGAAACGACGGGCATCAATCCCCGTTGCGATCGCCCCCTGCAAATGGCGGGGCTGCGTACTGACTTCGACCTCAATGAAATCGACGAACCGGTCAACCTCTATTGCCTGCCCGCCGACGACATCCTCCCGCACCCCGCGGCCTGCGCGATAACCGGCATTACCCCCGGCAACCTCTCCGAACAGGGCCTCTGCGAAGCCGATTTCATGACCCGGGTGCATGCGCAACTGGCGGCCCCCGGCACTTGTGGCGCGGGCTACAACACCTTGCGTTTCGACGACGAGATGACCCGCTACAGCCTGTACCGCAATTTTTTCGATCCCTATGCGCGGGAATGGCAGGGCGGCAACAGCCGCTGGGACCTGATCGATGTGGTACGCGCCGCCTATGCCTTGCGCCCTGACGGCATCGTCTGGCCGACGGACGACGAGGGGCGAGTCACCCTCAAGCTCGAACGCCTGACCGCCGCCAACGGCATTGATCACGGCAATGCCCACGAAGCGTTGTCGGACGTTCGCGCCACCATCGCCCTGGCGCGTTTGCTGCGGGAAAGGCAGCCCAAGCTGTATGACTGGCTTTTTCAACTGCGCAGTAAACAGAAGGTGCTGGACCAGATTCGCCTGTTGCAGCCGATGGTCCACGTGTCCGGGCGCTTTTCCGCCGCCCGCAGTTACATCGGCGTGGTGCTGCCCCTGGCGTGGCACCCGCGCAACAAAAATGCATTGATCGTCTGCGACTTGCACCTCGACCCTCAGGGCCTGCTGGATCTGGACGCCGACACTTTGCGCCAGCGCCTCTATACCCGTCGTGAGGACCTTGCCGAGGGAGAGCTGCCGGTGCCGCTCAAGCTCATTCACATCAACAAGTGCCCGGTCGTGGCGCCCTTGAACGTTCTTCGCCCCCAGGACCAGCAGCGCCTTGGCCTGGATATGGCGCTCTATCAGCAACGTGCACTGCGGCTAAGTGACGCGCAGAAAGTTTGGCAAGATAAAGTTGTAGGGGTTTATGCCGGCGAAGAGTTTTCCCCGAGTCAGGATCCGGAACAACAGTTGTACGACGGTTTCATTGGCGACCGCGATCGACGGTTGTGCGAACAAGTGCGCACGGTGGAGCCGATGCAATTGGCACAACAGCAATGGCCGTTCGATGATGAACGTTTGCCTGAATTATTGTTTCGATATCGCGCACGCAACTTTCCCGACACGCTGAGTGATGAAGAGCAGGAACGCTGGCGAACATTCTGTCAGAAGCGTTTATCCAGCCTTGAATGGGGGGCGCCCAATACCCTGGAAAGTTTTACCCAGGCGGCGGCCCAGTTGGCGCTTACAGCGACACCTTTTCAGCAAAAGGTGCTCGATGAGTGGCAGCAATATGTGGGCGACTTACGCAAACGTTTGAATCTTTGAAATCGACAGCGTCCGGGATAAAACTGCCGGCATAAAAAAACGCCAACGTTATGCTGGCGTTATCTTTTGTCACGTATCCGGCCGTAACAAGTACTGCGGCTTAGCCCAGCAGGGTAGCCCAACCTTCAACCACGTCACCGCCCCACTTGGCTTTCCACTCTTTCAGAGTCTTGTGGTTGCCACCTTTGGTTTCGATGACTTCGCCGTTGTGCGGGTTTTTGTATTGTTTAACTTTGCGGGCACGTTTGGTGCCGGTAGTTTTTACTGCGGCGCCACGTGGGGCCTTGGTTTTGGATTCCGGATCCAGCAGCGCGATGATGTCACGCAGGGACTTGGAATATTCGCCCATCAGGGTGCGCAGTTTGCCTTCGAATTCCAGCTCGGTTTGCAGTTTGTCGTCTTGGGACAGGTTCTTCAAACGGGCTTGCAGCTCTTTGATAGCTTCTTCGGTGGCGCGGTATTCGTTGATCAAGGACATGATTACTACCTTATGTAGGAAACTGAAGGGCAGGGAGACAGTGCGGCAATAATAGTCAGGGTGTTTCATCAAGTAAACATTAAACCGGAGTTTATTTATTTTAAATACGGTGAATTCGTCTCGCATTGGATGCGCAGTTAAATAGTTTGAAGCGGTTGCTGCAGATATTCACATTTGAATGTAGCGCGACGCTAAACAACACTGCCGGGAAGCAGGCGACGGGGTGCTGGCCTCGACGTCGTCGTTGACCGGCCGACAAGACGATACGTGATCAATACTGCGGTTTTGCTGCGTTATCGCTAGAATGGCGGCTTTTGCGAAGTTCTGGAGTTTCCCCCTCATGCACACTTATCGGCTGGTGATTTCCTGCCCGGACCGCGTCGGCATCGTTGCTAAAGTCAGTAACTTTCTGGCGTCTCACAACGGCTGGATCACTGAAGCGAGCCACCACTCGGACAATCTCAGTGGCTGGTTCTTCATGCGTCACGAAATCCGGGCCGATTCGCTGCCGTTCGGTATCGAGGTCCTGCGTGAAGCTTTTGCGCCGATTGCCGAAGAGTTTTCGATGGACTGGCGCATCACCGATACCGCGCAGAAAAAACGCGTGGTGCTGATGGCCAGCCGCGAGTCCCACTGCCTGGCCGACTTGCTGCATCGCTGGCACAGCGATGAACTGGACTGTGAAATCGCCTGCGTGATTTCCAACCACGACGACCTGCGCAGCATGGTTGAATGGCACGGCATTCCCTACTACCACGTTCCGGTCAACCCGCAGGACAAGGAACCGGCCTTCGCCGAAGTCTCGCGCCTGGTTAAACACCATGATGCCGAGGTCGTGGTACTGGCTCGTTACATGCAGATTCTGCCACCTGAGCTGTGCAGCGAATACGCGCACAAGGTCATCAACATTCACCACAGCTTCCTGCCGTCCTTCGTCGGTGCCAAGCCGTACCATCAGGCGTCGATGCGCGGTGTGAAGCTGATCGGTGCGACCTGCCACTACGTGACCGAAGAGCTGGACGCCGGCCCGATCATCGAGCAGGACGTGGTGCGCGTCAGCCACAGCGACAGCATCGAAGACATGGTGCGTTTCGGCCGTGACGTGGAAAAAATGGTGCTGGCCCGCGGCCTGCGCTATCACCTGGAAGACCGGGTTCTGGTGCACGGCAACAAGACCGTAGTGTTCTGATTGCCTCACGACACGGTTGAAATTCGAAGGGCCTGGGCGTTCAATCGCTGCAGGCCCTTCGCCGTTTCTGCGTAGCCGTTTCGCAATAGAGGATATGAACATGGCCGATCCACTGGACAAAGCCACTTCCAAAGCCCCCGATACCTTGGGCGAAGGTTGTTTGAGCCGCTATGACCCCGATGACATGGGCCCCGAGGACGGTACGGAGTTTCCGGGTGCCGCCGAACTGTGGGAGAAATTGCAGCAAGAGTCCGGCGACGAGCAAGAGTAAATCGTTCAGGCTTGTTTAACTTTCATCAACTTCTTGAGCAACGGCCGTCCCAGCATCAGCAAAAACAGCGGCCCACCCACCAGCAAATAGAAGTAATAAGTCACCGCCCGCCAGATCAGAATCGCCGCGGCCGCCGTGGATTTGCCCACCATGGGCGCCAACAGCGCTGCCGATGTCAGTTCTGCCGCTCCCGCGCCGCCGGGCAGCAGGCTCAATTGTCCTGCACTCAAAGAAAGCACCTGGATCAGAAAGCACCATGCCCACTGCAGATCCGCCCCCAACCCTCGCAACGCCAGGTAGAGCACGCTGTAACGCAAGATCCAGTGCACGCACGTCAAGGCAAACACCGTGATCAATGTCTGGAACGGTAACTTGAGGGTGTCAGTAAAGGCTGCGAGAAAATGCAGCAGTTTTCGCGCCCAGCGCAGGCGCGTCGTGGACTGGACATTGAGGCGAAGGAGCAATCGACCGCTCAGGCGTATCAGCAAGCGATGGTAACGGGCCACCAGTACACAACAGATCAGGCCACCGAACATCGAAATCGCACTGACCATCAACAGCCACTCCATGCGCTGGCTGAGGTGCTGGAACAGCGCATAGATCAGAATCGCACCCAGCGCGCAGAGGAAAAACAGCAAATCGCTCAACTGATCCATGGCGAACACAGCACTGCCCCGGGCCGGGCGAACGCCGTTGCGCGCAAGCAGCGCCATGATGGTCAAGGGGCCGCCGCTGCCACCGGGGGTGGCGCAGTAAGCGAATTCGGCGGCCATCACCACGCCCAGGCTTTTGACCGGGCTGACCCTGTCGCGCTGGTCCCCCAGCAACAGTCGCAGGCGCAGGGTGTTCACCCCCCAGCAGAGCAGGATCATGCCGAACATCACCAGCAGCCCACTCAAGGGGAAACTGTTCAGCCGCGACCAGGTTTCGCTGCCGCCCAGCAGCCAGGGAATGACAATGGCGGCGAGCAGCCCGATCAGCAGCAGGATCGCTCGACTCATGCGGCGCGCTCCACCGGTTCGTCTTGCCGTGCCAGCCAGCACGCCTTGGTCAACGGCATCCGGCCTTCGTCGAGCAGGCGCTGCAGGGTGTCGAGCCAGTACGTTCGTGAAAATTCATGGCGCATGTCCACCGGATGCAGGCCCAAACGGATGACCGGGGCCTGGTGCCAGCGGTGTTCGAGACGATCGCTGAGCAGTTTTGACAAACCCCGGCGCCAGGCACTGCGGGCACTCCAGACCAGCCCGGGGGCATCCACCGAGGTGAAATCCGGCAGGCGATACAGATGTTGCGCGTCGCTGGTGTAGGTCAACGGCAATTGGCGCAGCGCCTGGCGAGTGCCTGCGCTCATCAGCCAGGCCGGGGCGACGAAGCCCTTCAGTGGCCATTGATACCGATGAAACATTTCCATTCCCGCGTGCAGCCTGGCCAGGGCCGCTTCTTGTGACAGATTGTAAAACTCACCCTCGTGGGTGTAGATGCGCCGCATGAACCAGTCCTTGGGATTGCTTGCGATTGGGCCGTCATCGCAGTGAAAGTAACCATGCAATGCCAGTTCGTCGCCCCGGTCGAGGCGTTCTGCGAGCAGGCGGCGAAATTGCGGATGGGCTCGCAGGTCGTTGTGCCGGTGGAAGTCCGGCACCACCAGCCAGGTCATCGGCACGGCGCCGAGGGCGTCGACGGCCTCGACAAAGGGCCGGTAATCGTCCCAGGTCTGCGGTGCGACATCGTGCAGCACCAGCAGCAGGCTGGGGGAATGGATGGACTCAACCATTGGCCACCCGCGGCCATTGGCTGCCGAGTACGGCGTGATAGTGCCCGATCAGGCTGTTGACCACGCTGTCCCAGGCGTAATGCTGTTCGACGTGGTGGCGAGCCTGTTGACCAATGACGGCACTGCCCCGGGCCAACAATTCACGCACGGCGCTGGCCATGGCCGACGGATTGTTCGGGGTGCAAAGCACGCCGCACTGATCGTTGATGATTTCCTTGAACGCGCCGGCGGCCACCGCTACCACCGGAATACCGCAGGCCATGGCTTCGAGAATCACCAGACCGAAGGTTTCCTGGTCGCCGGCATGCAGCAGGGCGTCGGCACTGGCCATCAGCCGCGCAACTTGCGGCGCCGGGCAAAAGTCATCGACCACGGTGACGTTGTCGGGCACCGAGGTCGGCATCGACGATCCGACAAGCAACAGGTGATAGCTTGGCCCCAGACGCTTCATGCAATCGAGCAGCACTGGCAGATTTTTCTCCTTGGAGCCGCGCCCGGCAAAAATCAGCAGATGGGTGCTTTGATCCAGGCCCAGTTCGGCCCGCAGGCCGGGATCGCGGGCATCGGGATGGAACATTTGCAGATCGACGCCCAAGGGTTGCACGAACACATTCCTGACCCCCAGACCGGTCAATTTCTCCGCCATGATCCTGCTGGGTGCCAGCACTCGGTCGAAATTGCCGTAGAGCTTCCTGACGTAGGCCTCGACATTGGGGGTGAACCAGTTGCTGCCCACGCGGTTGCTGACCAGTAGCGGCAGGTCCGAGTGATAAAAGCCGATCACCGGCACGTCCAGTTGCCGACGCGCGTCCAGCGCCGCCCAGGCGGTGAGATAGGGGTCGCCGACCTCGATCAGGTCGGGTTGCAAATCGTGCAGTACGTTGCGCCAGGGCGCCAGGCGCAGGGGGAATCGATAGCCCTTGCCGAAGGGCAGGGCGGGCGCCGGTACGGTGTAGATGCCATCCTGTTCACTGAAGTCGGCCCCGGGGATCAGCAAGCTGTGGCGAGTACCAGACCGCGTATGCAGGCGATGATGCTTGGCATCCAGATAGGTACGCACGCCACCGCTGGCAGGGGCGTAGAACATGGTTATGTCAGCGATATGCACGATGAACATCCCTCCGGTCCGTTGCTCTCCTTGGGTTGACCCTTATGAAGAATAGATGTTCGGTCGGGGTTTTGTCGGTTGCCGGGTTGACGCCTTCCGCTAAGGTCTTAATGTTCATCACGCGCTTTATTAATGAGATCAACCATGGGTGACCCAATGCCTGACTCATCGCAACTCGTTATCGGCGCCGATACTTCGGGCCAGCCGATCGCCCAGGCCATGCGCCTGGCCAACCGTCACGGTTTGATCGCCGGTGCCACCGGCACCGGCAAGACGGTCACCCTGCAACGGCTGGCCGAAGCGTTCAGCGACGCCGGTGTGGCGGTGTTCGCCGCCGATATCAAAGGTGATCTGTGCGGGTTGGGTGCCGCCGGCGCCCCTCAGGGCAAAGTCGCTGAACGGATCGCCGGGATGCCCTGGCTAAACCATAAGCCAGCGGCGTATCCGGTGACGCTGTGGGACATCCACGGTCAGTCCGGTCATCCCTTGCGCACCACCTTGAGTGAAATGGGGCCGTTGCTGCTGGGCAGCCTGCTGGAACTGACCGACAGCCAACAGTCGGCGCTGTATGCCGCATTCAAGGTGGCGGACCGCGAAGGCCTGTTGCTGCTGGATCTGAAGGATCTTAAGGCGCTGCTCAATCACCTCAAGGACCACCCGGATGTGCTGGGAGATGATGCGGCGCTGATGACCACCGGTTCCAGCCAGGCGCTGTTGCGGCGGCTGGCAACCCTTGAGCAGCAAGGCGCGCAAGCGCTGTTCGGCGAACCGGCGCTGCAACTCGAGGACATCCTGCAACCGACGGCTGACGGACGAGGGCGCATTCACTTGCTCGATGCCAGTCGCCTGGTGCATGAAGCGCCGAAGGTCTACGCGACCTTCCTGCTGTGGCTGCTGGCGGAGCTGTTCGAGCAATTGCCGGAACGTGGCGACGCGGATAAACCGCTGCTGGCGCTGTTTTTCGACGAGGCGCATCTGTTGTTCACTGGCACGCCCAAGGCCTTGCAGGATCGTCTGGAGCAGGTGGTGCGCCTGATTCGTTCCAAAGGCGTGGGGGTGTATTTCGTCACCCAGTCGCCGGGTGACCTGCCCGATGATGTATTGGCCCAACTCGGCCTGCGCATTCAGCACGGCCTGCGCGCTTTCACCGCCAAGGAACAGAAATCCCTGCGAGCCGTGGCGGACGGCTTTCGGCCCAATCCTGCGTTCGATGCCTTGTCGGTGTTGACGGAACTGGGCATCGGTGAAGCCCTGGTCGGCACGCTGCAGGACAAGGGCACGCCGGAAATCGTCCAACGGGTCTTGGTGGCGCCGCCGCAATCGCGAATCGGGCCGCTGAGCGAAACCGAGCGCACGGTGCTGATCGCCGGCTCACCGTTCAAGGGGCGATATGACAAACCGGTTGATCGCGAATCGGCCTATGAAGTGCTGACGGGACGCAAGGGGCTGGCGCCGCAAGCCGAAACCGGCAAGCCCGCGCCTCAGGAGCCGAGCTTCACCGAACAGGCCGGGGAGCTCCTCGGCACCGCGGCGGGGCAGGCGCTGAAATCGGCGATGCGCCAGGGGGCCAATCAATTGGCGCGGCAGTTGGTACGGGGGCTGATGGGGTCGTTGCTTGGCGGCAGTAAACGCCGATAGTGAACGAACGCAATCAAAGGTGGGAGCGGGCTTGCTTGCGAATGCGTCGGGTCAGGCGACATGGATGTTGTCTGATACACCGCATTCGCGAGCAAGCCCGTTCCCACATTGGGTTTTGGGTCAGGTCTTGGGCCTTGCATGCGCCGCCAATCGCTCCAGCGCCGCCCGCAGGTTGGGATCGCTGATGCCATCGGCGGTGGCCTGAATGGTCGCTGCGGCGTCGTTGGACAAGTCCATGGTATGCCCGGTTGCCCCGTGCTGAATGGTAGGCGGCTGAACCTTGAACAGGATTCGCGTCAGGCTGGTGAATTCGTCGAACATCTGTAATTGCCGTTGCAGGCGTTTTTGCTGGTAACGCAGGCGGGTCGCCCAATGGCCATCGGTGACAATCAACAACAGACTGCCTTCGCGCCACGACGCCACATGGCAGTGTTCGCGGGCCGCGGGTTGCAGTTGGCTTTCCAATAAACGTTGCAGATGGCCCAGGCGCTGGGCGTGGCCGAGTATGGCCTTGAGCGGCTTGGCTTCGCGAAGCAGGACGGCGGGTGCTCTGGCCGTAAGAGGGCGAAATGCCATGATCAGACACCTGAAGTAACAGAGCCGCCATGGTAGCAGAAAGCACCGGATGCGCCCGACCCATTGCTTTGCGCGCGCTTTACCCATTAAATCAACGGATAACTTCAGCGCTGTCTGACTTGAAGTTCAGCCATTTGCCCCTATTTTAAGTGAGCCCCGTCAAAGCGCTGTGCCAGCATCGTGGAATAACGCCACTTTCCTCACCACCGTTTCCGGGTAGAATGCTCGTTCGCATGCGGCCATGAGGGCTGCACGGGCGACTCACGGGGCCGCCCTCCATCCCTTTAGTGTGGAAGATCCTGCCGATATGTTTGCGCCTTTGTTAAAGAAACTTTTTGGAAGCAAGAACGAGCGTGAAGTCAAACGCATGCTCAAGACGGTGCAACTCGTCAATGCCTTCGAAGAGCAAATGGTGGCCCTTTCGGACGATCAATTGCGTGCCAAGACCGAAGAGTTCAAGGCCCGATTCGCCAAAGGGGAAACCCTCGACAAGCTGTTGCCAGAAGCCTTTGCGGTCGCCCGCGAAGCCGGCAAGCGCGTCATGGGTATGCGTCACTTCGACGTCCAGTTGATCGGTGGCATGACCTTGCATGAAGGCAAGATCGCCGAAATGCGTACCGGTGAAGGCAAGACCCTGGTGGCAACACTGGGCGTTTACCTCAACGCGCTGTCCGGCAAGGGCGTGCACGTTGTAACCGTGAACGACTACCTGGCCCGTCGCGATGCCAACTGGATGCGTCCACTCTACGAATTCCTCGGCCTGACGGTCGGCGTGGTCACGCCGTTCCAGCCGCCGGAAGAGAAGCGCCTGGCTTACGCCGCTGACATCACCTACGGCACCAACAACGAATTCGGTTTCGATTACCTGCGCGACAACATGGCGTTCAGCATGGAAGAAAAATTCCAGCGCGAACTCAATTTTGCCGTGATCGACGAAGTCGACTCCATCCTCATCGACGAAGCCCGTACCCCGCTGATCATTTCCGGTCAGGCCGAGGACAGCTCCAAGCTGTACATCGAGATCAACAAACTGATCCCGCAGCTGGAATTGCACGTCGAGGAAGTCGAAGGCCAAGTCACCAAGGCCGGTCACTACACCGTTGACGAGAAGACCCGCCAGGTCGAACTCAACGAAGCCGGCCACCAGTTCGTCGAAGAATCGCTCACCCGCCTGGGTCTGCTGGCTGAGGGCGAGAGCCTCTATTCGGCCCACAACCTGGCCCTGCTGACTCACGTCTACGCCGGCCTGCGCGCGCACAAGCTGTTCCATCGCAACGTCGAGTACATCGTGCAGGACGGTCAGGTGGTCCTGGTCGACGAACACACCGGCCGTACCATGCCGGGCCGTCGTTTGTCCGAAGGCCTGCACCAGGCCATCGAAGCCAAGGAAAACCTGAACATCCAGGCCGAGAGCCAGACCCTGGCATCGACCACCTTCCAGAACTACTTCCGTCTGTACAACAAACTGTCCGGCATGACCGGTACGGCCGACACCGAAGCGTTCGAATTCCATCAGATCTACGGTTTGCAGGTCATCGTCATCCCGACCAACAAGCCGCTGGCCCGTAAGGACTACAACGACCTGGTGTTCCTGACCGCCGACGAGAAATACGCGGCCATCGTCAATGACATCAAGGAAAGCATGGCCGCCGGCCGTCCGGTGCTGGTGGGTACGGCGACCATCGAAACGTCCGAGCGCATGTCCGACCTGCTCAATAAGGAAGGTATCGAGCACAAGGTTCTCAACGCCAAGTTCCACGAGAAGGAAGCCGAGATCATCGCCCAGGCTGGCCGCCCAGGTGCGCTGACCATCGCTACCAACATGGCCGGTCGTGGTACCGACATCCTGTTGGGCGGCAACTGGGAAGTGGAAGTGGCTTCCCTGGAGAACCCGACGCCGGAGCAGATCGCACAGATCAAGGCCGACTGGCAGAAGCGTCACCAGCAAGTGCTCGAATCGGGCGGTTTGCAGGTGATCGCCTCCGAACGTCACGAATCGCGCCGTATCGACAACCAGTTGCGTGGTCGTGCCGGTCGCCAGGGTGACGCCGGTTCCAGCCGTTTCTACCTGTCGCTGGAAGACAGCCTGATGCGCATCTTCGCCTCTGACCGGGTGAAGAACTTCATGAAAGCCCTGGGCATGCAGCCTGGCGAAGCGATCGAGCACCGCATGGTGACCAACGCCATCGAAAAGGCTCAGCGCAAGGTTGAAGGCCGCAACTTCGACATTCGCAAGCAATTGCTCGAGTTCGACGACGTCAACAACGAACAGCGTAAAGTGATCTATCACATGCGTAACACGTTGCTGGCCGCCGACAACATCGGTGAAACCATCGCCGATTTCCGTCAGGATGTACTCAACGCCACGGTCAGCGCCCACATTCCACCGCAATCGCTGCCTGAGCAGTGGGACGTGGCGGGTCTGGAAGCAGCCCTGCAGAGCGATTTCGGTGTGGCCCTGCCGATCCAGCAGTGGCTCGACGAAGACGATCACCTGTACGAAGAGACCCTGCGCGAGAAGCTGATGCAGGAACTGGTGGCCGCGTACAACGAGAAAGAAGATCAAGCGGGCGCCGAAGCGCTGCGCACCTTCGAGAAGCAGATCGTGCTGCGCGTGCTGGACGACCTGTGGAAAGACCACTTGTCGACCATGGACCACCTGCGTCACGGCATTCACTTGCGTGGCTATGCCCAGAAGAACCCGAAGCAGGAATACAAGCGCGAGTCGTTCACGCTGTTCTCCGAGCTGCTGGATTCGATCAAGCGCGACTCGATCCGTGTGCTGTCGCACGTTCAGGTCCGTCGCGAAGATCCGGCCGAAGAAGAGGCGCGTCTGCGTCAGGAGGCCGAAGCACTGGCGGCGCGCATGCAGTTCCTGCACGAAGAAGCCCCTGGTCTGGAGCAGCCTGAA
Organism: Pseudomonas sp. KK4; assembly: GCF_001984065.1. Taxonomy (GTDB): domain Bacteria; phylum Pseudomonadota; class Gammaproteobacteria; order Pseudomonadales; family Pseudomonadaceae; genus Aquipseudomonas. Next base: position 29,220 of record NZ_LYVP01000018.1, on the reverse strand, counting down.
GCGCTGGGTGAAGAGGTCGATGTGGCCCTCGCTACCGCCCCGGTTCGCAACGAGCAGAAGCTGGGCCGCAACGAACTGTGCTACTGCGGTTCGGGCAAGAAATTCAAGCATTGCCACGGGCAGATCCAATAAAAGCCCGTTTCATACGCTGAAATACCCGCGCCGCGACCGGCTCATGCCGTCGCGGCGTTTTGCCATTCAAACCACCGCCTTCTTGAAAAAAAGAGCGTAGCGGTGCTGACATCATTGTAAGGAGCTCATTCATGGCTGTTGGTCTTGGTCCTTTGCCAACGTTGCACCCGGTTGCCGGTTTTGAACTCGGTATCGCCTCGGCCGGTATCAAGCGCCCGGGGCGCAAGGATGTGGTGGTCATGCGCTGTGCCGAAGGCTCGACCGTCGCAGGCGTGTTCACCCTGAACGCCTTTTGCGCCGCTCCCGTGATCCTGGCCAAACAGCGCGTACAAGGCCCGGTACGTTACCTGCTGACCAACACCGGCAATGCCAACGCCGGTACCGGCGAGCCAGGCCTGGCCGCGGCCGAGCGCACCTGCGCCAAACTGGCTGAACTGACCGGCGTCGATGCCAGCCTGGTGCTGCCGTACTCCACCGGTGTGATCGGTGAACCGCTGCCGGTCGAGAAAATCGAAGGCGCGTTGCAAGCCGCCCTCGACGACCTGTCGGTGAACAACTGGGAAGCTGCCGCCACCGGCATCATGACCACTGACACCCTGCCAAAAGGCGCGAGCCGTCAGTTCCAGCATGATGGCGTGACCATCACCGTCACCGGGATCAGCAAGGGTGCGGGCATGATTCGTCCGAACATGGCCACCATGCTCGGCTACATCGCCACCGACGCCAAAGTCTCCCGCGAGGTGCTGCAAAACCTGTTGCTGGACGGCGCCAACAAGTCGTTCAACCGCATCACCATCGACGGCGATACTTCGACCAACGACTGCTGCATGCTGATCGCCACCGGTCAGGCGGCCTTGCCGGAAATCACCCGCGCCGAAGGCGAACTGTTCGCCAAGCTCAAGCAAGCGGTGTTCGAAGTGTGCATGGACGTGGCCCAGGCCATCGTTCGTGACGGTGAAGGCGCGACCAAGTTCGTGACTGTTGAAGTCAATGGCGGCGGCAATCACCAGGAATGCCTGGACGTCGGCTACACCGTAGCCCACTCGCCGCTGATCAAGACCGCACTGTTCGCGTCCGATCCAAACTGGGGCCGCATCCTGGCCGCTGTCGGCCGTGCCGGCGTGCCCAACCTGGACGTCAGCAAGATCGACGTGTTCCTCGGTGACGTGTGCATCGCCAGCCGTGGCGCCCGCGCCGCGACCTACACCGAAGCCCAGGGCGCGGCGGTGATGCAACAGGAAGAAATCACTATCCGAATCGAGCTGGGTCGCGGCGACTGCAGCGAAACCATCTGGACCACCGACCTGTCGCACGAGTACGTGAAGATCAACGCCGAATACCGTACTTGATTGACTTGAGGCCGGGTCGCTCCCTTCGCGAGCAAGCCCGCTCCCACATTCGATCGCACTTCTTCTGGAAGAACTCGATCAAGGGGGGGGAGCGGGCTTGCTCGCGAAGACGGAGCACCAGACGCTGGATTTTTTGGCTTGTTCCCCTGACGAAAAGGCAATAAAACATGAGCCTGCACCTGATCATCGGCGACAAACGGTTTTCCTCCTGGTCCCTGCGCGGCGCTCTGGCCCTCGACCTGACCGGTGCTTCCTACACCGAAGAACTGATCAAGCTCAACCAGCCGGACACTCGCGAACGGCTGCTCAAGCATTCGCCGACCGGAAAAGTCCCGCTGCTGAAGACCGAACACGGCATCATCGCCGACTCCCTGGCGATTGCCGAGTACCTGGCCGAGCAGTTCCCCGACGCCGGCCTGTGGCCCAAGGATGTCGCGGCCCGCGCCCAGGCGCGTTCGGCCTGTGCGCAAATGCACAGTGGCTTCTTCGGCATGCGCGGCAACATGCCGTTCGACCTGAGCCGCGATGCACCGCTGGTGCCGGTCCCGGCCGACGTCCAGTTGGATATCGAACGGATGTCAGCCCTGTGGGCCGAATGCCGCGCCGCTGCCACTGAAACCGGCCCGTACCTGTTCGGCCGTGTATCCCTGGCCGACGTATTTTTTGCGCCGATCGCCGTACGTCTGCGCACTTATCAGGTAAAGATGCCGGCGGTCGACGAGGCCTATATTGAAACCATCTACCAATGGCCGGCCTTCAAGGCTTGGCAAAAGGCCGGACTGGAGGAAATCGAGCGGTGAAACGAGTCCACGTAGCTGCTGCCGTTATCCGTGACGGCAGTGGAAAAATCCTTATCGCCCGCCGTGCTGACACCCAGCATCAGGGTGGTTTGTGGGAGTTTCCTGGCGGCAAGGTCGAGGCCGACGAGTCGGTTGAGTCCGCACTGGCCCGTGAACTTCAGGAAGAACTGGGCATTGTGGTCAGTGCGGGGCGTCCGTTGATCAAGGTTCGTCACGATTACCCGGACAAGCAGGTGTTGCTGGATGTCTGGGAAGTCTCGGCATTCAGCGGCGAGCCGCATGGCGCTGAGGGCCAGCCGCTGGCCTGGGTGACGCCCCGTGAACTGTCGGATTACGAATTTCCTGAAGCCAACCGGCCCATCGTCGCCGCCGCCCGATTGCCCGGGCAGTACCTGATTACCCCGCAGGACCTGGAAACGCCGGCCCTGCTGCGCGGAATTCAGAAAGCCATCGCCGGTGGCATCAAGTTGATTCAGTTGCGTGCGCCGAATGGCTACGACCCGAAATACCGCGATCTGGCGGTAGATGCGGTCGGGCTGTGTGCCGGCAAGGCGCAGTTGATGATCAAGGGGCCGTTCGAGTGGCTGGGGGACTTCCCGTCCGCAGGCTGGCACATCACCTCGGCTCAGTTGCGCAAATACGCCGCTGCCGGTCGACCATTGCCGGCGTCGCGCTGGCTGGCGGCTTCATGCCATAACGCTGAGGAATTGGCCCTGGCCGAAGAGATGGGTGTGGATTTCGTGACCTTGTCACCGGTACAGCCCACCCTGACCCATCCGGGGGCTGAGCCGCTGGGCTGGGAACAGGCTTCGACCTTGATCCAGGGTTTCAGCAAACCGGTGTTCTTGCTCGGTGGTGTTGGGCCTGCTGAGCTTGAAAAGGCTTGGTCGGTGGGCGCACAAGGTGTGGCGGGGATACGGGCGTTTTGGCCTGAGGCCTGATTTAGCGGCGATGATTGAGCCGCCTTCGCGAGCAAGCCCGCTCCCACATTTGATCAGCGTCGTACACGCATCAAAATGTGGGAGCGAGCTTGCTCGCGAAAGCGTCCTCGCAGACGCCGACTAAACCCCGGGTTTCACCGCCGGCTGCCAAAGAATCTCCGCCACCCCCTGGCGCCGTGCAATCACCCGCGCCACGACAAACAACAAATCCGACAAACGATTGATGTATGCCAGCCCAATCCCGGCCAGCGGTTCAAGCGCGTTCAAATGTTGACACCGCCGCTCGGCGCTGCGTGCCAGGCTTCTGCAGACGTGGGCTTGCGCAATCAACGCCGAGCCGCCCGGCAAGATGAAGTTCTCCAGCGGCCCCAACTCTTCATTCCACACATCGATCGCGGCTTCCAGGCGTTCGATTTCTGCAGTGTTCAATGCCTGGTATTCCGGCATCGCCAGTTCGCCGCCCAAGTCGAACAACCGGTGCTGGCAGGGTGCCAATACCTCGATCACTTCCTCAAGCCCCGGATGCACGACGCGCTCCGCCGTGAGCCCAGCCAGCAGCACGCCGATCTGACTGTTCAGGCTATCGACCTCGCCAATCGCTTCGATCCGTGGGTGATCCTTGGGCACGCGACGGCCGTCGCCCAGGCCGGTTTCGCCTTTGTCACCGGTGCGGGTGTAAATCTTCGACAGGCGAAAGCCCATGGTTTACCTCGATAGCTGGTTGAGTTCTTGAGAGACGAGCGGGGTGCCCGCCAGGGGCAGGCGCAAGGTGAAGCAGGTGCCCTGGCCCAGGGTCGATTGCACTTCCATCTGACCCTTGTGGTTGTTGGTGATGATGAAGTACGACACTGACAGGCCCAGGCCGGTGCCCTGGCCGATCTCCTTGGTGGTGAAAAACGGCTCGAAGGTACGCTTGCGCACGTTTTCGCTCATGCCGATGCCGTTGTCCTCCACCTGGATTTCCGCCCATGGCGGATTGAGGCGGGTACGCAGAATGATTCGGCCGGGCTCGCGATCGTCTTCACGCTGGTGAATGGCCTGGGCGGCGTTCTTGAGCAGGTTGAGCAGCACCTGTTCCAGTTCGTTGGCGGTGCCGGGCACCGGGCCGAGCGCTGGGTCGAACTGGCGAATGATGGCCTGGCCCTTGAAATCGAAGCCGATCGCCAGGTCGAAGTCGTTACCGGCGATTTCCACCGCTTGATCAATCAGTGCCGGCAAGTCGCACGGGGCCATTTGCCGAGTGCTGCGGCGGCTGAAGCTGAGCATATGGGTGACGATTTTCGCCGCACGGGCGCCGGCCTGTTGGATGCCGTCGAGCAATTGCGGCACTTCCCGGGCCTTGAGGTAGTTGTTGACGGTGGCCAGTTCGATACCGACCTGCTCCGCCTGTTCGAGGTTCTTGGGCAGGTCGGGAGACAGGCGTCGGCGGATGTTCTGTACGTTATGCAGGATGGCCCCCAGAGGGTTGTTGATTTCATGGGCCATGCCTGCCGCCAGGCCCCCGACGGAGAGCATCTTCTCCGACTGCACCATCATTTCTTCCAGGGACAGGCGCTGGGTGATGTCGTCGATTCGAATGACCACACCGCGCCCGGCACCGCCCATCAGGGGATAGAAGGTCAGGGCGTAATGCCGGGCATCGTCGTCCTTGACCCAAGTCACGCGCTCGATCTTGGCCACCGTGTGTTGCTCGACGGTTTGCTTGAGTTGCGGCAGGAACGGCTTGAGCGGCTCGAAGGCGAGAAAGATCGGCTGGTTCAGGGCTTCATCCAGGCGGGTGCCGGAAAGGGCGCTGGCTTCCTGGTTCCATTGCGTCACGTAGAGCTGTTCGTCGAGGGCGATGAGCGCCGAGGGCATGGAGTCGATGATGCTGTTGAGGTAGTTCTGGAATCCGGTGAGTTTCTTCTCGATCTTGCTGCGCACCTGGACTTCGAGTTCCAGTTTGCGGTTGGTGTGGCGGGTTTCCTCGGCCAGGCCCTGGGCCTGATCGTAGGCAGCCTGGGAGTCATCCCGCGCCCGCTTGAGCTGCTGCTCCCGAGCCTCGATGCGTGACAGCATGGTGTTGAAGGCCTCAGCCAGGCTGCCGATTTCGTCGTGGTTGCCGCGGGAGGCGCGCAGGGCGTAGTTCTCCTCGCGGGTGACCTGTCGCGACAATTCTTCGAGTTGATGGATCGGCCGAGTGATCAGGCGTTTGATCTGCCGGGCGATTACCAGCCATAGCAGCACGCTGAAGATCAGGATGCCAAGGCTGGCGGTCAGGGTGCCGGTGTAGAACGCCATCGGCAATTCACTGCTGGCCACCAGCAGCAAATGGCCCGGCGCTGCGCCTGGGCGGGGCAGGGTGACCACTTGATTGCTGCGAAACTCGGTGGCTTGCCAGGATTCGATGTGTCGGTAGTGCTCGGGCAGTTTCAGATGATCGCCATGTTGCAGCTGCGCCAGGCGCTCGCCCGTGCCGTCATACAGGGCAGCGGCGCGCAGCGGGGAATAGCTGTTGAGCTCGTTGAGCAGGCGCTCGGCGCTCTGTGGCGATGTCAGTGCCTCGGAAATCAGGCTCGGATTGGCCACCAGCCGACCGATGGTTTGCAAGGCCTGGGGCGCCATGCTTTCCTGGGAAATGTAGTAGGCGGCGCTGATGAAGGTCAGGTTGGCGACGAGCAGCACGGTGGTCAACAGCACCAACAGGGCAGCCAGCAGTTTCTGGCCGACCGGAAGGTTTTCAAGACGCTGGCGCAATGGCATCAGGTTTATCGCAGCAAAGGAACAAGTGGCCAGCGTAGCCGCTGCTCAGTCGCTGGGCAATCCAAGGCTTTGCAGTCGCACGATCAGCCGCTGCTGCAGCTGATTGAGATGCGGCAGGTTCAGTTGATGGCGAGTCGCGACCTTGCAGGCGTAGCCGAGCAGATAGCTGATCTCGGTCCGGCGCCGGTTGTTGACGTCCTGGTACATCGACGAGTAATTCGCAGCGGTTGCGTGGATGACCCGTTCGACTTCCTGTTGCAAGTCCTGGGCAGCGGCAGGCTGGCCGCAACGCTCCAGCAGCTCGGTCAATTCGCCGCACAGAATGGCGACCTCGCAATGGTGTTCCTGCAAACCGCCATTGCGGCAGTCATGCAGCACCGTCAGCGGGTTGATCGCGCAGTTGAGCGCCAGTTTGCGCCACAGGCGGGTGAGGATGTCGGTGCTCCACTCATGGGGGATGCCGGCATCTTTCAGGTCATCCAGCCAGATCGGTGCGACGGGATGACTGGCATCGCCCAGCCAGGTGAAGCCGTGGCCGGCGAACACCACGCGCCAGTCGCCATCGCGAAAGGCCCCTTCGGTGCTGGAGGCATGGATGCAGCGAGCCTGTGCAACCACTGCTGCGACGGCGTCCTGACTGCCGAGGCCGTTCTGCAACAGGATCAGTTCGGCGCCAGGGGCCAGGCGCGAGGCCAATTGCGCCACGGCCTGCTCGGCGTCGTAGGCTTTGCAGGCTACCAGCAGGCGCTGGATGGGCGCCGGGTTGTCCGGTGTTTCGGCAGGCACCGGGTACTGGCGGGCCTGGCCATGTTCGACCAGCGTCAACCCACCCGCCGCCTCGTAAGCCTTCAAGCGAGCGGCGTCACGCAGAATCAGCCGCACCGGTACGCCGGCCCGGGCCAGGCGCGTGGCCCACAACGTGCCGAGACTGCCGGCGCCCAGGACATGCCAGGTGGTGGCCATCAGCTTTTTGCTCTGTTTGACGCGTGCATGGACGGCTCGCAGTGAATGATGGGAAAGACCCGTTATAATCAGCGCGGATTTTTACCGCAAGCCAGGCGTGCTCCATCTTGATCGAGCGCGCCCTTTATTGGAGAGATTACATGCCGTCGTTCGACGTGGTATCCGAACTGGACAAACACGAAGTCACCAACGCGGTCGAGAACGCCGTCAAGGAACTCGATCGTCGCTATGACCTGAAAGGCAAGGGCAGCTTCGAGTTCAAGGAAAAGGACCTGACCGTCAACCTGACCGCCGAAGCGGATTTCCAGCTCGAAGCGATGATCGAGATCCTCAAGCTGGCCCTGGTCAAGCGCAAGATCGATGTGCAGTGCCTTGAGGTCAAGGACGCTTTTGCTTCGGGCAAGCTGATGAAGCAGGAAGCCGTGCTTAAAGAAGGCATCGACAAGGAACTGGCGAAGAAGATCGTGGCGCACATCAAGGACGCCAAGCTCAAGGTGCAGGCCGCCATCCAGGGCGAGCAGGTACGTGTAACCGGCAAGAAGCGTGATGACCTGCAGGAAGCCATCGCCGCACTGCGCGCCAAGGAATTTGGCATGCCGCTGCAGTTCAACAACTTCCGCGACTGACCTGTGGCGGGAACCTCTCGGCGTTTTCGGCGTCCGAGCCCCAAGTAACGGTGGAAACGATTGAGCCTGACCGGGCTCGGTCTTTTCTGCCGTTTATTTTTTCGTGTGCCGGGTAGCCGGAAATCAGGAGAACGAACATGGATTTGAATGCAGAGGTAGACAACCTGGTGAAGGCATCCCAGGCCTGGATACCGATGATCATGGAATACGGCAGCCGCGTGCTGCTGGCAGTGATTACCCTGGCCATCGGCTGGTGGCTGATCAACAAGGTCACCCAGAAGCTGGGCGGGCTGATCGCCCTGCGTAACGCAGACCTGGCCCTGCAAGGATTCATCAGCAGCCTGGCCAACATCATTCTGAAGATCCTGCTGATCGTCAGCGTGGCGTCGATGATCGGTGTGGAAACCACTTCGTTCGTGGCGGCCATCGGTGCAGCGGGCCTGGCCATCGGTCTGGCGTTGCAAGGCAGCCTGGCGAATTTCGCCGGCGGCGTGCTGATTCTGCTGTTCCGCCCGTTCCGCATCGGTGACTGGATCGAAGCCCAGGGTGTTGCGGGTACGGTCGACAGTATCCAGATCTTTCACACCGTTCTGCGTACTGGCGATAACAAGACCATCATCGTGCCAAACGGTAACCTGTCCAATGGCATCATCACTAATACCAACCGTCAGCCGACCCGCAAAGTGGTGTTCGATGTAGGCGTGGATTACGAAGCGGATCTGCAAAAGGCTCGTCAGGTGTTGCTGGATCTGGCCAAGGATCCCCGTGTTCTGACGGACCCCGCGCCTCAGGCGGTGATTTCGACCCTGGGCGACAGTTCGATCACTGTTTCCCTGCGTGTCTGGGTTAAAACAGCCGATTATTGGGATGTGATGTTCATGTTTAATGAACAGTCCCGCGATCGATTGAAAACCGCCGGTATCGACATTCCGTTTCCGCAGCGAGTAGTTCGCGTGGTTCAGGAAGCATCGGTGCAGTAAGCCTGTTTTGTTGTTAGTGCATAAGCCCGAGAGGTTAAAAGTCTCTTGGGCTTTTTTGTGACTATTGATCGGTTCATTGAAAAAACTACTAATGTTATGACTGCAAGTAGTTTGTAGGAGTGATCAGTCTGTGGCAGGCATAAAAAAACGCCCACCTGAAGAGGTGGGCGTTTTTTGATCTACAGTACTTGCGTTTTACACCCTGATTACAGGATGTTCAGCGGGTACTCGATGATCAGACGGGTGTCGTAGTTGTCACGCGAGTAGGACTGGTAAGCGCCGTTTGCACGGTAGTTGGCGAAACGAGCACGGAAAGACAGGTCTTTGGCCGGGCCTTCCTGCACCACGTACTTGGACTCGATGTTCCACTCGTTTTCTTTGCCTTCGCCGGCGTTTGCAACCTTGATGTTGTTACCCATTACGTAACGGGTCATGAAGCTCAGACCAGGTACGCCGAAGGTAGCCATGTTCAGGTCGTAGCGAGCTTGGTAGGATTTCTCCTCGCGGCCCACGAAGTCGGAGATCTGAATGGAGTTGGAAACGAAGATGGTGCTGTTACCGTCAACGCCGTAGTAGTAAGCGTTGTCGCCGCTGGACTGCTGGTAGGCCAGGGTGAACTTGTGAGCGCCGAGGCTGTAGGCAGCTGCCAGGGACCACAGGTTGTTGTCTACGCCCGCAACGCCGTCGGTGAGTGCTTCGACTGTGTCGCCACGATTGTCGCCCTTGGTTTTGTAACCGTTGAGGTCAAAGTTCAGGGACTGATTGTCAGCGATTGGCAGGGTGTAGTTCAGGTTGATGTAGTACTTCTTGAAGTAATCTTCAGCATCCGAAGCAGCCAGTGCACCGGTGAAGTTATCGGTGAAGGCGTAGCTGCCACCGACGATGTTGATGCTGTTGCTCAGGCCTTTGGCGTGCAGACCGCTGTCTTCGTCAGCAATACCGCCGATGCTGTCACGAGCCATACCGGTTTGAGCGCTGATGGCGTTGAAGCGACCAGCGTACAGTTCCAGGCCTTTGATCTCTTTGGAAGTGATCAGAGTACCGGTAGCAACTTCTGGCAGCATACGGCTGTCGTCAGTGGCCAGTACCGGGCTGGCAACGAATTGTTGACCCCATTTCGCAACGGTGTCGGACAGACGCAGTTTGACTGCACCACCGATCTTGCCCTGGGATTTCTCTTCGTTGTTGTCGCTGTCGATTGCGAACAGGCCGTTACCGCGGTGGCCCGAGCCGCCGTCCAGTTTGACTGCGCCCATTGCCATGGCATCAAGACCGAAACCAACAGTACCTTGAGTGAAGCCCGACTCGTAAGTGAGCAACTGGCTGAGGCCGGAGGACTGGCGATAGCCGGAGTCTGCGTTGTTGGCTGCACCGTTTTTGTAGTCGCGGTTCATGTATTCAAAACGAGTTTTGAGTTTCAGGCTTTGATCGCCGAAGAAACCCTTGGAATCGTCTTGAGAAGACGCCACTGCGAACTGCGAGGTACCAGCTGCAACAGCCAGTGCGATCATGCTCCACTTCATCACGCGCATCGTGATTTGCTCCTTTGGTTTTTAGAAGAGTACTGCCGTCCCACCTGTTTTATTATCTGGGCGGCTCTTTCTTTTTGTGTCGGCGCAAACTTATATCACGCCGACAATGTTGGCGATACTTGCGCATCTATCCTTTCGGCTTCTTTACGACCCTGTCGCAAACAGCTTGCTAGATGTCGCAAATTTACAGCCCCGATGCAACCGGACTGACAACTTTAATGCTGTTTTTCTGGACTGGTACACCGGTAAAAAGAGTCCCTGGTGAAACGTTTGAATCTCCATCGGGCTACCCTGCCACTGTTTTATCTGGTCCTCAGGTCCGCACTTCCAGTGGGCCTTATAGACGATGTGGGTGTGAATGCAACAAGCGTGCACAAATCACAAAACCACGAATATTTTTTTTCCAATAGCTGCCTGGTGCCGTAAAAACCCCATAAAACCGGGGGTTCATCGCACCGGTGACCGGGGTTGACGCCATTCTTTGGTTGGTGTTGAACATCCTGTTACCGCCGCGTGACATCCAAAAACGTTACCGGTTCACCCCGCCAGTGAGTAATTGGCGGATGCTCGAAGCACTTAGCGTAGACACACTGTGCGGTTTTGGTGCAAAAAATTTTAATTGCTGTACCGAATTCACACCGTTGCCCATCCGCAAAGCCTGGAACGGATCGCCGCCCTGCGGTCATTTCGGCAGGCTTGCCGCCGGCTTCGGTCCGGTAATGGTGCGTTTCGTAGATGGATGTACCATCGCGGGGCGGGTTGGGGCCTGCGTCCCGTGAGCGAGTCGCTACCCGGGTTCGTCGTGAAGGCGGCCGGGATCGCAGGTATGCTGCCTTCCTGTCGCTTGGTGCGCGATCCTTCAGGGTGGGCGCTAAGCTGTAAATGATGAGCTTGGGAGTGCACACAGTGTTCGCTTTAAATTCGCAACTTCAACAAGACACCTTGCCGGTCGGTGATTTCCCGCTGTGCCGGCTTTTGCTGTCCAACGATTCGAACTATCCCTGGTTCATCCTGGTACCTCGTCGCGACGATATCAGTGAGATATTTCAGTTGGGTGTCGCCGATCAGCAACGGCTGTGGCAGGAAACGACGGTGTTGGCTGAAGCCCTCAAGAAGGCGTTCGACGCGGACAAAATGAACGTTGCGGCCTTGGGCAACGTCGTCAGCCAGTTGCACATGCATGTGATCGTGCGAAAACGAGAGGATGCAGCCTGGCCGGCGCCGATCTGGGGCAAGCAGCCGGCCGTGCCGTATGGTTCGGAGCAGGTCGCCGCGATTGTCGAGCGTCTGCGCGGTGTACTGCCCGAAGACTTCACGTTTCTGGAGGGGTGAGTCATGAGCCTGGAAGATCGCGTTACCGATCTGGAGAGTCAGCTGGCGTTTCAGGACGACACCATTCAGGCCTTGAATGATGTGCTGGCGGCGCAGCAGCGGGCGGTAGAACGCTTGCAGCTGCAGATGGCGGCATTGCTCAAGCGCCAGGAGGAGATGGCCGGCCAGTTCGAAACCTTCGAGGAAGAGGCGCCGCCACCGCATTACTGAGGGGCGGGCATAAAAAAACCGCGAACAGCCAGGCTGCTCGCGGTTTTTTATGGCTTTGAATCAGCGTCGCGGCAGGGCGGCGATGACATCTTCGGCTTGCAGGCCCTTGTCACGATTCATGACGGAGAACTCTACACGCTGGCCTTCGACCAGAACGCGATGGCCTTCGCCGCGAATGGCCCGGAAGTGCACGAAAATATCGTCGCCGGAGTCGCGGGAAATAAAGCCGAAGCCCTTGGAGGTGTTGAACCACTTGACGGTGCCGGTATCGCGATTGCTCATGTCATAGTTGGTCGGGGCGGCAGCCGGTGACGATTTATAGAAGCCGATGCCCAGGTGCAGGGCAACCGCAACGATGGCTGCGATCAGGCTGAACAGTACGGCTGGCTGGCCGGCAATGACAGGCATTGGCGCGATCAGCGTGAGCGTTTGCACAACCACGGCCAGCATCAGCAGGGCGCTGACGAGGTTTTGCAGTTGATGGCGCGGACCTTTGTTCCAGTTGGGGATGACCGGTGCAAGGGTCAGGTTGAGCAGGCCGAACAAGGCCAGGTAAAGCGCATCGGGTTGTTGCAGGTAAGGTACGGCTTCGGTTCGCAGGCTAGGGATGAAGGACAACAGCAAAGCTGCTGCGCCCAATAGCAGGTGGACGATTTTCAACATTTTATTGACTCACGTTAAGACGGATCACAAGGAAGAGCTGATGGGGCACGGTTCGCTTCAGAACAATAAGAGGCGTTGAGCACGCATCCGTAATCAGCCTATGCGCAGTGCCCGGAAAATAAGGGCGTCAGCGACACACCGTCTATTTAACAGCAAAGCTTGTGGCTACTCAAATCAAGGAGTCCAGCGGTGCGTCGGGGCGATTTGTCGCAGCCACAGTGAGCATCCAGGGCTGCGGCACCGAAGCAGGCTTGCTAGAGTGGGGCGGCACCTGTCGGATGAATTCATCACCTTTAGGGGAAAAGCATGGCAATCGATATCGGTATCAGTGAAGAGGACCGCAAGTCCATCGTCGAGGGGCTTTCACGTCTGCTGTCGGACACTTACGTACTTTATTTGAAAACCCATAACTTCCATTGGAACGTCACCGGGCCCATGTTTCGCACGCTGCACCTGATGTTCGAGGAGCAATACAACGAACTGGCCCTGGCGGTCGATTCCATTGCCGAGCGCATTCGCGCACTCGGTTTCCCGGCCCCGGGTGCCTACGCTGTTTATGCGCGACTGTCTTCGATCAAAGAGGAAGAGGGCGTGCCGGCTGCCGAAGACATGATCAGACAACTGGTCGAGGGGCAGGAGGCGGTCACACGTACCGCGCGGGGGATTTTTCCCTTGCTGGACAAAGTCAGTGACGAACCAACGGCTGACCTGTTGACCCAGCGCATGCAGGTCCACGAAAAAACCGCGTGGATGCTTCGCGCCTTGCTGGACCAGTAATCGCCTGGCGCGCGTGCGACATTCCCGTGTTGCACGCGCGTTACCTTTTGTTCCTGTCCTACTTGTTCCGTCGAAAATTCTTTGCCTGGTGAGTGAAAATTCGCCAGCCAGGCCAGGAAAAAGTCGGACGTAGGACGCTCTCCATGATCTGCCCTCCGTTGTTGGCTTCTCCTACAGGGATGGGCAAAAAGTCGTCTGGATATAACTTTGTCCTCGGGGTTCCATGGGTGCACAGGCTCTAATGGAAACCACGGATGGCAAAGGAGTGTCAGCGATATGGTTCAGGAACAAAGGAGAAGTGAAAGGAGGGGCGGTTCGTTCAAGGGCATAAGGATCGACCCCTTTGTCAGTGAGTTCGACATGGGGCTGGCTCAGCCCCTGTCGCGGTCGGTGCGCTTGAATGGCTTTGCCACCTGTTTGCGCCTTGAACAGGTGTACTGGGATATCTTGAGCGATATGGCCAGGGTCAATGGCTGTTCGGTCAGTGCGTTATTGTCGTACGTGGATCGCGAAGTGCACTTGCGCCATGGCGGCGTAAAGAACTTCAGCGGGCTGGTGCGGGTGGTTTGTGTCGTACACAGTCTTAAAGAAGCGGGATGGACTGATACGGCTACGTCCCGGCAGTGAAAGAGCAGCATGTCGATCTGTGCAGTCTTACGGCTGCACAGGCTGCATTTAATGGATATAATCCCGCTCTTTGCCGCAAAACCCAGCGTGCGCGGTAGCAATCTGATCGCCGAGACAACCCCATGCCGATGTACGATTATCAATGTGCTTCCTGTGGTCATCAGTTGGAAGCCATTCAAAAGATCAGCGCACCGCCGCTGGTCGACTGCCCTGCTTGCCAGGCGCCAGAGCTCAAGAAGATGTTGTCCATGCCGGGTTTCCGCCTCAGTGGCACCGGCTGGTACGAGACCGATTTCAAGACCGGTTCGAAGAAGAACCTGGCCGGCGGCGACAAGGCTGACTAGGGTTTTGCTCTGAGCCGGGTGCCCTGAACTGAATCACACACGTGAGTGCCTGCAGTATCGTTGAACCGATAGACGCAAGGCCTCCAACGAAATTACGAATTACGAGAAGTGAAACCACGACCATGATGCGCAGCCATTATTGCGGCCAACTGAACGAAAGCCTGGAAGGCCAGGAAATTACCCTTTGCGGATGGGTTCACCGTCGCCGTGACCACGGTGGGGTGATTTTCCTCGATATCCGTGATCGTGACGGTCTGGCCCAGGTGGTATTCGATCCGGATCGCGCTGAGTCCTTCGCCGCCGCGGATCGTGTGCGCAGCGAATACGTTGTGAAGATCACCGGCAAGGTGCGCCTGCGTCCGGCCGGTGCCACCAACGCCAACATGGCGTCGGGCATGATCGAAGTCCTGGGTTATGAACTGGAAGTGCTGAACGAATCGGAAACCCCGCCGTTCCCGCTCAACGAGTTCTCCGACGTCGGCGAAGAAACCCGCCTGCGCTACCGCTTCCTGGACCTGCGTCGTCCGGAAATGGCCGAGAAGCTGCGCCTGCGTTCGCGCATGACCACCAGCATCCGTCGCTACCTGGACGAGAACGGCTTCCTGGACGTGGAAACGCCGATCCTGACCCGTGCCACCCCTGAAGGTGCTCGCGACTACCTGGTGCCAAGCCGTACCCACGCCGGTTCGTTCTTCGCCCTGCCGCAATCGCCTCAGCTGTTCAAGCAACTGCTGATGGTGGCCGGCTTCGACCGTTACTACCAGATCGCCAAGTGCTTCCGTGACGAAGACCTGCGTGCCGACCGCCAGCCGGAATTCACCCAGATCGACATCGAGACCAGCTTCCTCGATGAAAAAGACATCATGGGCCTGACCGAAGGCATGATCCGCAACCTGTTCAAGGAAGTGCTGGACCTGGAGTTCGGTGACTTCCCGCACATGACCTTCGAAGAAGCCATGCGTCGCTACGGTTCCGACAAGCCGGACCTGCGTAACCCGCTGGAGCTGGTGGACGTTGCCGATCAACTGAAAGACGTTGAATTCAAGGTCTTCAGTGGCCCGGCCAACGACCCGAAATGCCGCGTGACCGCTCTGCGCGTACCCGGCGGGGCGAGCATGCCGCGCAGCAAGATCGACGACTACACCAAGTTCGTCGGCATCTACGGTGCCAAGGGCCTGGCGTATATCAAGGTCAACGAGCGCGCCAAGGGCGTTGAAGGCCTGCAATCGCCAATCGTCAAGAACATCCCTGAAGCGGCCCTGAACGTGATCCTCGATCGCGTGGGTGCAGTCGATGGCGACATCGTGTTCTTCGGCGCAGACAAATTCAAAATCGTCAGCGAAGCCCTGGGCGCGCTGCGGATCAAGCTGGGTCACGACCTGAACCTGCTGACCTGCGAATGGGCGCCGATGTGGGTCGTGGACTTCCCGATGTTCGAAGAGAACGACGACGGCAGCTTCACCGCCTTGCACCACCCGTTCACCGCACCCAAGTGCACCCCGGCAGAGCTGGAAGCGAACCCCGCGACCGCACTGTCCCGTGCTTACGACATGGTCCTGAACGGCACCGAGCTGGGTGGCGGTTCGATCCGTATTCACCGTAAGGAAATGCAACAGTCGGTATTCCGCCTGCTGGGCATCAACGAAGCGGAACAGGAAGAGAAATTCGGCTTCCTGCTCGACGCCCTGAAATACGGCGCGCCACCGCACGGTGGTCTGGCTTTCGGTCTGGACCGTCTGGTGATGCTGATGACCGGCGCCCAGTCGATCCGTGAAGTGATCGCCTTCCCGAAAACCCAGAGCGCGGCGGACGTGATGACCCAGGCGCCGGGCCAGGTGGACGCCAAGGCACTGCGCGAACTGCACATTCGTCTGCGCGAAACGCCTAAAGCCGAATAAGGCTGATCTGAAGGGCGCATCTTCGGATGCGCCTTTTTTTATGGGCAAGGTCGATTTTTTGTTTGCCGGCTGGCGCATCATGGCGCGGCGGGCAATGTTTCAAAGAGAATTCGGAGCGAGTTATGGCAGGTCATTCCAAGTGGGCGAACATCAAGCACCGCAAAGAACGTCAGGATGCCAAGAGAGGCAAGATCTTCACCAAGTGGATTCGTGAGCTGACCGTCGCAGCCCGTCAGGGCGGTGGCGATCCAGGCTCCAACCCACGTCTGCGCCTGGCCCTGGACAAGGCCCTGGGTGCGAACATGAGCCGCGACATTATCGATCGTGCCATCGCCCGTGGCACCGGCGCTGCGGATACTGACGATGTGGTCGAACTGACCTATGAAGGTTACGGTCCGGGTGGCGTGGCGGTGATGGTCGAGTGCATGACCGATAATCGCAACCGCACTGCGGCGGCCGTGCGCCATGCGTTCAGCAAATGCGGCGGCAACCTCGGTACCGACGGTTCGGTCGCCTACCTGTTCGAGCGTAAGGGGCAGATCTCCTTTGCTGCCGGCGTCGATGAAGATGCGCTGATCGAAGCGGCCATGGAGGCCGATGCCGATGACGTGGTGACCAACGAAGACGGTTCCATCGACGTGTTCACTTCGTTCGCCGGCTTCTATGCCGTGCGTAACGCGCTGGAAGCGGCGGGCTTCAAGGGTGATGACGCGGAGATCGTCATGTTGCCGACCACCAGCGCCGAACTGGATCTGGAAGGTGCGGAGAAAGTCCTCAAGCTGATCGACATGCTCGAAGACCTCGATGACGTGCAGAACGTTTACTCCAATGCGGATATCCCGGAGTCGGTGGCCGCTCAGCTCGGTTAAGGTCCCTCCAGGTTCCCATGTGGGAGCGGGCTTGCTCGCGAACGCGGATTTTCAGGCAGCATCGTTGCTGAAGGTAAAACCGTAATCGCGAGCAGGCCCGCTCCCACATTTGCTATTCGCTGTATTGAATATCGTGCTTTGACTCAACTGCAGGTCTTATGACTCTAATTCTTGGTATCGACCCTGGCTCGCGCATCACCGGTTATGGCGTGGTACGCGATACCGGGCGTGGCTGTGAGTACGTGGCCTCAGGTTGCATCCGTACCGGTGCCGGCGAGCTGTCTGAGCGCTTGCAGATTGTCTTCCGTGGGGTGCGGGAAATCATCCAGACTTACCGGCCCGTGACCATGGGTATCGAGAAGGTGTTCATGGCGCGCAACGCCGATTCCGCCTTGAAACTGGGCCAGGCCCGGGGCGCGGCCATCGTCGCGGGGGCCGAGGAAAGCCTGGAGATTGCCGAGTACACCGCGACCCAGGTCAAGCAGGCGGTGGTCGGTACCGGTGCCGCCAACAAGGAGCAGGTGCAGATGATGGTCATGCACATGCTGAAACTGACCAGCAAACCGCAAATCGATGCTTCGGACGCCCTGGCCATCGCCATTTGCCACGCGCATACCCGATCCAGTCTGCTGCCTCATGGGCTGGGTGCGGCACGCAGTCGTGGCGGGCGCCTGCGTCTCTGATAGCATCAGCAGTCAATTTCATGGAATCAGGGTGTTGCGCCCGGGTTGTCGGCGCAAAAACCCTTGCTCTGTCAGTCGCTGGCCTCGTGCTGGCCAACGCTCAAGGATCTGTAACGTGATTGGACGCTTGCGCGGCACACTGGCTGAGAAACAGCCGCCGCACCTGATTCTGGATGTAAACGGCCTGGGCTATGAGCTTGAAGTGCCCATGACCACGCTGTATCGCCTGCCGTCGGTCGGTGAGCCGCTGACCCTGCATACCCATTTGGTCGTACGTGAAGACGCGCAGTTACTCTATGGCTTCGTCGGCAAGCGCGAGCGAGACTTTTTTCGCGAGTTGATCCGTCTCAATGGTGTAGGGCCGAAATTGGCCCTGGCCTTGATGTCGAGCCTGGAAGTGGATGAACTGGTGCGTTGCGTGCAGTCCCAGGACACTTCGGCGCTGACCAAGGTGCCGGGGGTGGGCAAGAAGACCGCTGAGCGCCTGCTGGTCGAACTCAAGGATCGGTTCAAGGCGTGGGAGACCGTACCGGCCATGTTTGCCCTGGTGCCGAACCAGCCGGACGGCCCGGCGCCGGTCAATACCGCCGAGAACGACGCGGTCAGCGCGCTGATTTCCCTGGGTTACAAACCGCAGGAGGCCAGCAAGGCGATTTCCGCGATAAAAGACAAAGGCTTGAGCAGCGAAGACATGATTCGTCGTGCCCTGAAGGGAATGATTTAAGTGATTGAAGCTGATCGTCTGATCGCTGCCACGGGTGGCCCCCGTGACCGCGAGGAAGTCCAGGACCGGGCCATTCGTCCCGTCAGTCTGGCTGAATACATTGGCCAGCCGACCGTTCGCGAGCAAATGGAGTTGTTCATCCAGGCGGCTCGGGGGCGCAACGAATCGCTGGACCACACCTTGATCTTCGGGCCGCCGGGTCTGGGTAAAACCACCTTGGCCAACATCATTGCCCAGGAAATGGGGGTCTCGATCAAGAGTACCTCGGGGCCTGTGCTCGAGCGTCCGGGGGACCTGGCAGCGCTGCTGACCAACCTTGAACCCCATGACGTGCTGTTCATCGATGAAATCCATCGCTTGTCGCCGATCGTCGAGGAAGTGCTGTACCCGGCCATGGAGGATTTCCAGCTCGACATCATGATCGGTGAAGGCCCGGCCGCGCGCTCGATCAAGCTCGACCTTCCGCCCTTCACGTTGGTCGGCGCGACGACCCGGGCGGGGATGCTGACCAACCCCCTGCGTGACCGTTTCGGTATCGTCCAGCGCCTGGAGTTCTACAACAACGCCGATCTGTCGACGATTGTCAGCCGTTCGGCGAGCATTCTCGGGTTGCCCCTGGACCCGGAGGGCGCCTTCGAAATCGCTCGCCGTGCCCGGGGCACGCCGCGTATCGCCAACCGTTTGCTGCGCCGGGTGCGGGATTTCGCCGAAGTGCGCGCCAAGGGTCACATCACCAAGCCGATTGCCGATCTGGCCCTGAACCTGCTGGATGTCGATGAGCGTGGCTTCGATCATCAGGACCGACGTCTGTTGCTGACCATGATCGAGAAGTTCGATGGTGGGCCGGTGGGCGTGGACAGTCTTGCCGCGGCCATCAGCGAAGAGCGTCACACCATCGAAGACGTGCTGGAGCCCTATCTGATCCAGCAGGGCTACATCATGCGAACCCCGCGGGGGCGGGTGGTGACACGGCATGCCTATCTGCATTTCGGGTTAAACATTCCGTCACGATTGGGCGAGATGCCTGTGGTAGACGAGTTCCTCGATGCCGTGGACGATTAATTAACGTTTGCGTGCTGATTTTTCGGGCATTGTGCTGTCCTAGGACCGTACTTTCGCGAGAAAGCCGCAGAACAATGAAAAACAGTTGCCTGGCCGGATTGGCAACCCGAGGAGTAAGCACTAGAGTATGCGCGCGCAAAACGGGCTTGAGCCTTTCGCACATCGGTGTCGCGTTTATTACGAGGACACCGATGCGGGCGGCATCGTGTATTACGTTAATTACCTCAAGTTTATGGAACGGGCTCGAACCGAGCGGCTACGAGAGTTGGGATTTGCCCAATCGCAGCTGGCAGGGGAGGACCTGTTGTTCGTCGTGCATTCCAGCGAAGCGCGTTACCACGCGCCGGCGCGGCTGGATGACGAACTGCTGGTAAGCGCTGAAGTAAGCGAATTGAACCGTGCCAGCCTGCGCTTCAAACAGCAGGTCAGGCGGGCTACGGATAATGTGCTGCTCTGCGAAGGGCAGTTTCTGGTGGCCTGTGTGCGCACCAACAGTTTGAAACCCCGGGCCATTCCCGAAGCTCTACGAGCGGCCTTTGCCGACGTGAGCGGCACGGGTACACACTCAAAGCAGGAGATAAAGCGTGGAAGCTAACGTCGTCGACCATTCCTCCATGTGGAGCCTGGTCAGCAATGCCAGTATCGTGGTGCAACTGGTAATGCTGACCCTGGTAGCCGCATCGGTGACCTCATGGATAATGATCTTTCAGCGCAGCAATCTGATACGTGCCGGTCGACGCGCGCTCGAGAGCTTCGAGGAGCGTTTCTGGTCGGGTATCGATCTGTCCAAGCTCTACCGTCAGGCGGGCAGCAATCCGGACCCTGATTCGGGCGTCGAGCAAATCTTCCGCGCCGGCTTCAAGGAATTCTCCCGTCTGCGTCAGCAGCCGGGCGTTGACCCGGAAGCGGTCATGGAAGGTGTGGCACGTGCCATGCGCGTGGCCATTTCCCGTGAAGAAGAGAAGCTCGAGCAGAGCCTGCCGTTCCTTGCCACCGTCGGTTCCGTGAGCCCGTACATCGGTCTGTTCGGTACCGTCTGGGGCATCATGAACTCCTTCCGCGGACTGGCGACTGCCCAGCAAGCGACCCTGGCCACCGTGGCCCCGGGCATCGCCGAAGCCTTGATCGCCACCGCGATCGGCCTGTTCGCGGCCATCCCGGCCGTAATCGCTTACAACCGCTTCTCTGCTCGCAGCGAAACCCTGCTGAGCCGTTACTACACCTTCGCCGATGAATTCCAGGCGATCCTGCACCGCAAAGTGCACACCAGCGAAGAATAAGCAGGTAATTTCCAATGGCTTTAATCGCTCGAGCTCGACACAAGCGCAAGCCGGTCGCCGAGATGAACGTGGTGCCTTACATCGACGTGATGTTGGTGCTGCTGGTCATCTTCATGGTGACCGCGCCGATGCTCAATCAGGGCGTGAAAGTTGATTTGCCCAAGGTTTCCAGCGAAGCCTTGCCGCAGGACAACAACACCCAGGTCCTGACCATTTCGATCAAGGCTGACAAGACCTACTACTGGAACCTTGGCAGCGAAGTCGATACCGAAAAGCAGCAGGATCGTGCCATGACCCTGCCGCAGATGACTGACGCGGTGACCAAGATCATCCGCGTCGGCAACGAAGGCGGCAAGCGTACCCAGGTCTTCATTCGCGGCGACAAGAGCGTCGACTACGGCGCTGTGATGGGTGCCATGGGCGGGTTGCAGAAAGCCGGGGTCGGTAATGTTGGCTTGATTACCGAGGCGCCCTGATGCAGCAACAGCGAGAGCCGTCCGCCTCGGAAAGCTACTTCTGGCCTAGTGTCTGGGCGATTGGCTTGCACGTGCTGGTGTTCGGCATGCTGTTCGTCAGTTTTGCCTTCACACCGGAACTGCCACCGGCCAAGCCGATTGTCCAGGCGACTTTGTACCAGCTGAAATCGAAAAGTCAGGCAACCACCCAGACCAATCAGAAGATTGCGGGTGAGGCGAAGAAATCCGCCGCACGCCAGACCGAAGAAGAGCAGATGGAACAGAAGAAGGTCGAGCAGCAAGCGGTGAAGGCTGCGGAACAAAAGAAAGAAGAGGCTGCTCAAAAGGCCGAGGAAGCCAAGAAGGCCGACGAGTCGAAAAAAGCGGAAGAGGCGAAAAAGGCTGATGAAGCCAAGAAAGCCGACGACGCGAAGAAGGCCGCCGAAGCCAAGAAGGCAGAAGAGAAACAATTGGCTGATATAGCCAAGAAGAAAGCGGAAGAAGAAGCCAAGAAAGCTGCTGAAGAAGAGGCCAAGAAAGCGGCCGCTGAAGAAGCGAAGAAGAAAGCCGCCGAAGACGCCAAGAAGAAAGCTGAAGCTGAAGAGGCGAAGAAGAAAGTCGCCGAGGAAGCGAAGAAGAAAGCTGCTGCCGATGCTGCGAAGAAGAAAGCGCAGGATGCGGCACGTAAATCCGCCGAAGACAAAAAGGCCCAGGCCCTGGCAGATTTGCTTTCCGACACGCCGCAGCGCCAGCAGGCCTTGGCCGATGAGCAGGGTGACGAAGTCGCCGGCAGTTTCGATGATCTGATTCGAGCGCGTGCAGCAGAGGGTTGGGCTCGTCCACCTTCGGCCCGCAAAGGCATGACGGTCGTGCTGCAAATCGGCATGTTGCCTGACGGTACGGTGACTTCGGTCAGCGTGGCCAAGTCCAGTGGCGACGGTCCGTTTGACGCTTCGGCTGTGGCAGCGGTGAAGAATATTGGACGTTTGACAGAAATGCAGGGAATGAAGCCGAGCGATTTCGCTCCGTATCGTTCATTCAAGATGACATTCACACCTGAGGATCTAGCCTTGTGAGAAACCTTCTTCGAGGAATGCTGATCGCGATCTGCTGCATGGCAGGTCTGGCGATGGCAGATGAGAAAAACATTCTGGTAACCAGCGGCAGTGACCGGGCTACACCGATCGCAGTCGTTCCGTTCGGCTACCAGGGCGGCAGCGTGCTGCCGGACGACATGGCTGAGATCATCGGCAACGACCTGCGCAACTCGGGTTACTACGCGCCGATTCCAAAACAGAACATGATCAGCCAGCCAAGCCAGGCCAGCGAAATCATCTTCCGTGACTTCAAGGCGCTGGGTGCCCAGTACGTCATGGTCGGCAGCATCGTTCCTGCAGGCGGTCGCCTGCAGGTGCAGTACGCCCTGTTCAACGTCGCCACCGAGCAGCAAGTGCTGACCGGCAGCGTGTCGGGCGGCGTCGATCAACTGCGGGACATGTCCCACTACATCTCTGACCAGTCGTTCGAAAAACTGACCGGTATCAAGGGTGCGTTTTCGACTCGCCTGCTCTACGTGACGGCTGAGCGCTTCTCCGAGAAGAACACTCGCTACACGCTGCAACGTTCGGATTACGACGGCGCCCGTGCCGTGACCCTGCTGCAATCGCGCGAGCCCATTCTGTCGCCGCGTTTCGCACCGGACGGCAAGCGCATTGCCTACGTCTCGTTCGAGCAGAAGCGTCCGCGCATTTTCATGCAGAACATCGACACCGGTCGCCGTGAGCAGATCACCAACTTCGAAGGCCTGAACGGCGCGCCTGCGTGGTCGCCCGACGGCAATCGCCTGGCATTCGTACTGTCGAAAGACGGCAACCCGGACATCTATGTGATGAACCTGGGCTCGCGTCAGATCTCCCGCGTCACCAACGGCCCTGGTATCAACACCGAACCGTTCTGGGGTAAGGATGGTTCGACCATCTACTTCACCTCCGACCGTGGCGGCAAACCACAGATCTACAAGAGCAACGTCAATGGCGGCGGCGCCGAGCGTGTGACCTTCATTGGTAACTACAACGCTGCGCCGAAACTGTCGGCCGATGAAAAAACCCTGGTGATGATCCACCGTCAGGACGGCTTCACCAACTTCAGGGTGGCGGCTCAGGATTTGCAGCGCGGTAGCGTAAAAATCCTCACAGACACCAACCTTGATGAGTCAGCCACTGTTGCGCCCAACGGCACCATGGTAATCTACGCCACCGCCCAGCAGGGCCGGGGAGTCTTGATGCTCGTGTCCATCAATGGACGCGTTAGGCTCCCACTTCCTACCGCACAAGGCGAAGTCAGAGAACCGTCCTGGTCCCCTTACCTGAACTGACGCGGCGCTTTACGTTTTACTTAACACACTGGGGTTCATTAGGAGTTTCACGATGGAAATGCTGAAGTTTGGTAAATTTGCTGCGCTGGCTCTGGCCATGGCTGTAGCTGTAGGTTGCTCGTCCAAAGGCGGCGACAATGCCGGTGAAGGCGCTGTAGATCCAAACGCTGGTTACGGTGCAAACACTGGCGCAGTTGACGGCTCCCTGAGCGAAGAAGCTGCTCTGCGCGCAATCACCACTTTCTACTTCGAATACGACAGCTCGGACCTGAAGCCAGAAGCCATGCGCGCTCTGGACGTTCACGCCAAAGACCTGAAAGCAAACGGCGCTCGCGTTGTTCTGGAAGGCAACACCGACGAACGTGGTACTCGTGAGTACAACATGGCACTGGGCGAGCGTCGTGCGAAAGCCGTTCAGCGCTACCTGGTACTGCAAGGTGTTTCCCCAGCTCAACTGGAGCTGGTTTCCTACGGTAAAGAGCGTCCAGTTGCCACTGGCCACGACGAGCAGTCCTGGGCTCAAAACCGTCGCGTCGAACTGCGTAAGTAATTCGTCATGCGAACGTGCCGTCGTGCTGTAACTGTTCTGGCTCTCAGCTTTGCGCCGCTTGCGGCGTGGGCTGCGGTTCCTGTGGTCGATAACGATGCCGGCTATAACAATAGCGGGAGCAGTTATCCGCCTGCGGGTTACGGTACGAACGGCGCCTATGCCGGGGGAGGGGCTGCGGCCCCTGTCTCGGCACAGGGCGAGCTGTTCAACCAGCTCCAACAAATGCAGGAACAAATTGCACGCCAACAGGGTGTGATCGAAGTTCTGCAAAATGATGTAGCGCGCATGAAGCAGGAAAACCTGGAGCGATACCAGGATCTTGATCGGCGTATTGGAACCGGCGTTGCACCAGCCGCGACTCCAGAAAATTCTTCCACCGGTGGCGATTTGAACGCCCCTGGTGCGGCAGCAGGCGCAGGTGCGGCAGCAGGAACTGCAGCCGCTCAAGCACCCGCCGCAGGCAGCGAACCGGCAGACCCGGCGAAGGAAAAGCTCTACTACGATGCCGCCTTCGACCTGATCAAGGCCAAGGATTTCGACAAGGCCAGCCAGGCTTTTGCCGCATTCCTGCGCAAGTACCCCAACAGCCAGTACGCGGGCAATGCCCAGTACTGGTTGGGTGAAGTGAACCTGGCCAAAGGCGATCTGCAAGGTGCAGGTCAAGCGTTCGCCAAGGTCTCGCAGCTTTATCCCAAGCACGCCAAGGTGCCGGATTCGCTATACAAGCTTGCGGATGTAGAACGCCGCCTCGGTCACACCGACCGCGTAAAAGGCATCCTTCAGCAGGTGGTGTCCCAGTACCCGGGTACGTCCGCTGCGCAGTTGGCCCAGCGCGATCTGCAGAAAATGTAAGCCTGCCTGCCCTGATTCGAAGAAACCCGCGCTTGTCGCGGGTTTTTTCGTTAGAATTCATCCCCTTTTTCTGAAACACGCTTTTTGGGATCTACGCATTGCCGGGGTTCCTTGAAGTGCCTGACGGAGGCGGACAGCCTGTTTAGCTGTTACGCCCGTGGCGACTATGCAAGACACATTGAGAATTACCGAAGTTTTCTACTCGTTGCAGGGTGAAACTCGGACCGCCGGCCTGCCCACGGTTTTCGTGCGCCTGACCGGTTGCCCGTTGCGTTGCCAATACTGCGACAGCGCCTACGCCTTTACCGGCGGTACCATCCGTACACTCGACGACATCCTCGAGCAGGTGGCCGGTTTTCGTCCGCGCTATGTCTGTGTCACGGGCGGCGAGCCCCTGGCGCAACCCAATGCCATTCCATTGCTCAAGCAGTTGTGCGATGCCGGTTACGAGGTCTCACTGGAAACCAGTGGCTCGATCGATATCTCGGCGGTGGACTCTCGGGTCAGTCGCGTTGTCGATCTGAAAACCCCAGGTTCGAAAGAAGCCCACCGCAACCGCTACGAAAATATCGAACTGCTCACGCCTAACGATCAGGTGAAATTCGTCATCTGCTCGCGGGAAGACTATGACTGGTCCGTTTCCAAGCTGATCCAGTACGGTCTTGACCGGCGCGCCGGTGAAGTCCTGTTTTCGCCAAGCCATCACGACTTGAATGCGCGGGACCTGGCGGACTGGGTGGTGGCGGACAATCTGCCAGTGCGTCTGCAATTGCAGTTGCATAAATATCTTTGGAATGACGAGCCGGGGCGCTGATATGACGGAACAATTGAACACTGCAGAAAAACGCGCGGTCATCCTGCTGTCCGGTGGCCTGGATTCGGCAACGGTGGTGGCCATGGCTCGCGCCCAGGGCTACAGCTGCTACACCATGAGCTTCGACTACGGTCAGCGATCCCACGCCGAGCTGTATGCGGCCGAGCGTGTTGCCCGCGATCTGGGTGTGGTCGAGCACAAGGTCATCGGCCTGAACCTCAATGGCATGGGCGGCTCGGCGCTCACCGACAGCAGCATCGATATTCCGGAAACACCCGGTGAAGGTATTCCGGTGACTTACGTGCCGGCGCGTAACACGGTGTTCCTGTCCCTGGCGCTGGGCTGGGCGGAAGTGCTTGGTGCGCGCGACATCTTCATCGGGGTCAACGCGGTGGATTACTCCGGTTACCCCGACTGCCGTCCCGAGTTCATCGAGTCTTTCGAGCGCATGGCCAACCTGGCGACCAAGGCTGGCGTGGAAGGCAACGGCTTCCGTATCCAGGCGCCGCTGCAAAACCTGAGCAAGGCGCAAATCGTCGAAGCCGGTGTAAAGCTTGGCGTGAACTACGGTCTGACCGTTTCCTGCTATCAGGCCGACGATAACGGCCGTGCCTGCGGCAAGTGCGACAGCTGCCGACTGCGCGCGGAAGGCTTTGCGGCGGCCGGCGTCAGCGACCCAACACCCTATTTTTGATTTATTTCAAAATAAGTGTTGAATAGTCCTTAGAAATCAGTATTATACGCGCCACCACACAGCGGGTCGTTAGCTCAGTTGGTAGAGCAGTTGGCTTTTAACCAATTGGTCGTAGGTTCGAATCCCACACGACCCACCATTTTCAAGCTGTTTTAAAAGTCTGGAAGGCCCACGAAAGTGAGGATTTCCGGATTTTTTTTTTGCCCGCGATTTAAGTCCGCCCGGTTCCGTGGCGGCCCTGCACCACGCAGGTCAGAATCATCTTTTGCATCCGCCGGATATTCTGTAGCCTTGCGCATCTTCAATGCTGTCCGTGCCTGATGAATACTCACTTTCCCGGCGGTACCCTGATGGGTCCGGAGCCGGGTGTATACTCGACTTTCGCGCGAAAGCGCCTGCAGGTCTTGCGAACATGACGCAGATTTCCGAACGCCTTCTGGTTCAAGCCCACCTCGACGCCAAACAGCCCAAACCGCTGACCGCAGACGAGGAGGCCCACTACCGTGCCGCCATTGCCGCCGAGCTCAAGGCTCAGGACGCTGTGCTGGTTGCGCACTTCTATTGCGACCCGATCATACAGGCCCTGGCCGAAGAGACCGGTGGCTGCGTCTCCGACTCGCTGGAGATGGCCCGCTTCGGCAACGCTCACCCGGCCAAGACCGTGGTGGTCGCCGGGGTCAAGTTCATGGGTGAGACAGCCAAAATCCTCAACCCTGAAAAACGCATTCTGATGCCGACGCTGGAGGCCACCTGCTCCCTGGACCTGGGTTGCCCGGTCGACGAGTTTTCCGCGTTCTGCGATCAGCATCCCGAGCGCACCGTGGTGGTGTATGCCAACACCTCAGCGGCCGTGAAGGCCCGTGCCGATTGGGTGGTAACGTCCAGCTGCGCGCTGGAGATCGTCGAAAGCCTGATGGACAACGGTGAAACCATCATCTGGGGGCCGGACAAGCACCTGGGGACTTACATCCAGCGTCAGACCGGTGCCGACATGCTGCTGTGGGACGGTGCCTGCATCGTTCACGAAGAGTTCAAGTCCAAGCAGCTCGAAGACATGAAGGCGCTGTATCCGGATGCCGCGATTCTCGTGCATCCGGAGTCGCCGACCTCGGTGATCGAGCTGGCGGATGCCGTCGGTTCCACCAGTCAGTTGATTGCGGCGGCGCAGACATTGCCGAACAAGACGCTGATCGTGGCGACCGACCGCGGCATCTTCTACAAGATGCAGCAGCTGTGCCCGGACAAGGTTTTCATCGAAGCGCCTACCGCCGGTAACGGCGCTGCCTGCCGCAGTTGCGCCCACTGCCCGTGGATGGCGATGAACACCCTTGAGCGCACGCTCAAGAGCCTGAAAGAGGGGACCAATGAGATCTTTGTCGACCCGGCGCTGATTCCCCAGGCGATTCGGCCGCTCAAGCGCATGCTCGACTTCACCCAGGCTGCGCGGATGAAGCTGGCCGGCAACGCCTGAGGTCCTTCAGCCAAGGCACCAAAAACTGTGGGAGCGGGTTTGCTCGCGAATACGCTGTATCAGATGACATCAATGTTTTCTGATACAGCGTATTCGCGAGCAAGCCCGCTCCCACATTGGTTTTCGTAAGGCCGAATTACTGGGTCTTCTTGGGGATGCGCACAAGCTGACTGTTGGAATACATGTCGTGCCAACTGCGCTTTTGCTTGTCGAACAGCGACCAGATGAATCCCAGGCCAACACACAGCAGCGACGCGATCGACACCAAAAAGCGCAACAGGGCCTGCCACAGGCTGATGGATGAGCCATCGGCATTCTGGACCCGAATGCACCACACCTGCATGCCCAGTGTCTGGCCGGAATGGGTCCAGAACTTGGCGAAGAAGCCAAACAGGACAAACAGCAGCACTGTCGAAAGCAACGGATCGCCATCCAGCGCACCAGCCTCTGTGAGGGCGCGCATTTTCTCTTCACCGATGATTGCCATCTGGATCATCTTGTACGCGCCGCTGGTCACGATCAGCAGGGCGGTGCACAGCAGGAAGTCATAGAACATGGCGGCCAGGCGACGACCCAGGCCAGCGGCGGGGAATTCGCCCTGGGGATTCAGCAGGTGTTTCGACATGGCGGCTCTCGGTAAAAAAAGAAGCCATTTTACGGATTTACGCGCACAAAAAAGCCCCTGATGTCAGCATCAGGGGCTTTTTAGTTACAGAAGATTAGGCTTCTGCTTGTACTTCGTCAGCCTGCATGCCTTTCTGGCCTTGCACGGCGATGAAAGTCACTTTCTGGCCTTCTTTCAGGCTCTTGAAGCCGTTGCCCTGAATAGCGCGGAAATGCACGAACAGATCCGGACCGCTTTCTGGAGTGATAAAACCAAAACCTTTCTCGTCGTTAAACCACTTGACGGTACCGCTCTGACGTTGGGACATTTCTTATTTCCTTTGACGCTAAAATTAATGACAGTCTCTATCTTGTGACAGAGTACTGGGGCTGGTTGCAGGAGAGTAAGAAGACGTCGAACGGGATGTAGCTAACTTGTAGGCTACTGCCCAGGTCACGATTCCAAGCGACCCATGCAAACACAGTGAACAAACTCTACGCCAACTATGGGAGAAAAAACAAGCCCCTGCGAAGCCCCGTATTTGCTCAGGTTGCCGGCAGTTTCTCTGACATTAGTAGTCGCTTATTCGTTGCGTTCGTTCACCTGTTTTCGATTGTTATAAGCAAAGTTCATAATCGAAGCCGTGCACTGTTTTATGGCGGTTGCGTTACACATTAGTGCACTTTTAACGCAACCGCGTTACTTATAGGAACAGTCAATCAGCCGCGATAGTAGCGTTGCGGAACAAATGGCATTTTGCTTACAAGCAAAGGAACCTTTTTCCCACGAACAATCGCCCAAACAGTTGTATCGAGTGCGATATAAGCGCTATTGACGTAACCCATCGCCAACGGACCGCCCAGGGTCGGGCC
>NZ_LYVP01000017.1 GCF_001984065.1 Pseudomonas sp. KK4 | reverse complement strand
GACTGACACACCGCATTCGCGAGCAAGCCCGCTCCCACAGGAACCTGATTGATTTCGAGATCTGCTGTTCATCGCAAAACGGCGATCCGCACTTGATAAAGGTTATGCGTCATGTATTTTAACTGAACCTGCCTGTCACCTGGAGTCATCCCATGCCACTGGTACGCGTCGAAATCAAAAAACGTCAGGACCCCACCTTCGCCAAGCGTGTCGGCGAGCTGATCTACGCCGCGATGCACAGCACCATCGGCGTGCCCAAGGACGACAACTTCCAGATCCTCGCCGAACACGACGAGCATCACTTCATCTTCGACCCGCAATACCTGGGCATCCAGCGCACCGACAACCTGGTGATCATCCAGATCACCCTCAGCGAAGGCCGCACCGTCGAGCAGAAAAAACTGCTCTACAAGACCATCGCCGAAAGCCTGAACAGCGAACTGGCCGTGCGCCTTGAAGATGTTTTCATTAATCTGGTGGAAGTGAAGAAAGAAAACTGGTCGTTCGGCAATGGCATTGCCCAATACGCCCTCTGATTCTCAATTTTTGATACCTGTGAGCCGCCAATGCCTCGAGTTTCCCGCAAGCAAGCCGACCTGAACCGCGAAATCATCGTCGACGCCGCCACCCGCCTGTTCCGCGAACGCGGCCTGCATGGCATCAGCGTCGTCGATGTGATGGCGGCGGCCGGCCTGACCCATGGCGGCTTCTATGGTCATTTCGAATCCAAAGAGGCCCTGGCCAAGGAGGCCAGCGAACGGGCGTTCAAACAGGTGGGTGAGCGTTGGAAGCAACGGGCCGGCACTGACGAGGACAAAGCTGCAGCGCGCCGGGCCTTGATCGAACCGTACCTATCGACGCAAAGCCGCGACAATCCCGGTGAGAGCTGCCCGGTGGTGGCCTTCGCCGGTGACATGTGCCATGAGAGCGCCGATAGCGCGCTGCGTGAGCCGTACATGGCAGGGCTGAACCGATTGCTCGATTCATTCGTCACGTTGATGGACGCCGATGATCCCACCGCAAGCCGCCAACAGGCGCTGGTGCAGTACTCGTTGATGGTCGGTGCGCTGACGCTGGCCCGCGCCACTCGCGGTGAGGCGCTGTCGGATGAAGTGCTTGAAGCGGCGAAGGACTTTCTGATCCCCCGGGAGCCTGAGGGCCAGTCCGCCAACTGATCGCCTGCCGTCGTCGGAAAACATCCCAGGCGCCGCCAACTCCTACAATGGACGTGGTTCGAACGCGATGATTGCCAAAACGGCTCGCAGCCAGCAATCTCACGCAACGTTCGAGCCTCAAACCCATGCCCAAAGGAGCCAAGCATGCCCGCAACCGTACTGGTACTGGTTGAAACCATCAATGACTACCTGCCGATCCTCGAACACCAGGGCTTCCACCTGATTCTGGCCCCGACTCCCGCCGAGCGCAGCGAAGCCATCAACCGCCACGGCGCCCAGATCGATGCAGTCCTGACCCGCGGCCCGCTGGGCCTGCATGGCAACGAAATCGCCGCCCTGCCCAACGTGAAAATCATCTGCGTGATCGGCGCCGGCTATGAAATGGTCGACCTGCAAGCGGCCGCCGACCGGGGCATCACCGTGACCAACGGCGCCGGGGTCAACGCCTCCTCCGTGGCCGACCATGCGATGGCCCTGCTTCTTGCACTGGTGCGCGATGTACCGCGCTGCGACGCCGCCGTGCGCCGGGGCGAGTGGCCGAAAATCATGCGCCCTTCCCTGGCCGGCAAGCGCCTGGGCATTCTCGGCCTTGGTGCCGTCGGCATGGCCATTGCCAAACGCGCCGCGAATGGCTTTGACATGAGCGTGTGCTACCACAACCGCCAGCATCGCAGCGATGTGCCCTACGATTTCTGCTCCACACCCACCGAACTGGCCCGCGCCTCGGATTTCCTGATCGTCGCCACCCCCGGCGGCCTCGGCACTCAGCACCTGATCAACAGCCAGGTGCTCGACGCCCTGGGTCCAAAGGGCTTCCTGGTCAATATCGCCCGGGCCAGCGTGGTGGTCACCGCTGACCTGATCACCGCCCTGGAACAGCGACGCATCGCCGGCGCCGCCCTGGATGTGTTCGATGCAGAGCCCCAGGTGCCGGATGCATTCAAGACCCTGACCAACGTCATCCTCACCCCCCATGTCGCCGGGCTGTCGCCGGAAGCCACCCAGGGCACCGTGGAACTGGTGGGCCGCAACCTGGTGGCGTTCTTTTCCGGCCGACCGGTGCTGACCCCTGTCGAACTGCCGCGCGGCCTGAAGAACGCCGTCCTGTAGGACAATTCAAACAGGTGTATCAAAAACAATGATTGCCCGGCAACACGCTCACCTATAAGGGCCGTTCGTGGTTGTGGGTGCCGGGAGCGCGCATTAGATTAGCCAATAGTTTCAGGCCTCCAGAATAAGCAGAAGGGATAAGCATGGCGCTTACTGACCAGTCCACCCGTATCCGCTCCGGCGAAGAACTCGATGCCGGCCTGATCGATCCATACCTCAAGGCGCACATTCCCGGCCTCAGCGGCCTGCCACGGATCAGCCAGTTTCCAGGCGGCGCGTCGAACCTCACCTACTTGCTCGAATACCCGGAACAGGAGTTCGTCCTGCGCCGTCCGCCGTTCGGCCACAAGGCCAAATCCGCCCACGACATGGGGCGCGAATTTCGCATCCTCAATCAATTGCGCGACGGCTTTCCGTATTGCCCCAAAGCCTATGTGCACTGCACCGATGAATCGGTGATCGGCGCCGAGTTCTACGTGATGGAACGCGTCAACGGCATCATCCTGCGCTCGGAGCTGCCGGCGGAACTGGGTCTGGATTCAGCGAAAACCGAAGCCTTGTGCAAAAGCTTCATCGACAAGTTCGTCGAACTGCATCAGGTCGACTACAACGCCTACGGCCTGGGCGACCTCGGTAAACCGGAGGGTTACGTGGCGCGGCAGATCAAAGGCTGGAGCGATCGCTACGAGAAGGCCCTGACGCCGGACGCGCCACACTGGGAAGCGGTAAAAGCCTGGCTCAACGAAAAAATGCCGGCCGATCACCCGACCTCCAGCATCGTCCACAACGACTACCGCTTCGACAACGTGATCCTGGACCCGAACAACCCGATGCAGATCATCGGCGTGCTCGACTGGGAACTCACCACCCTGGGCGACCCGCTGATGGACCTGGGCAACACCCTCGCCTACTGGATCGAAGCCGGTGACCCGGCACCGGTGCAACTGATGCGCCGCCAGCCGAGCCACGCGCCGGGCATGCTCACCCGCCGTGAATTCGTCGATTATTACGCCCAACGCTCGGGCATCGAGATCGACAATTTCGATTTCTACTACACCTACGGCCTGTTCCGCCTGGCCGGCATCGTGCAGCAGATCTACTACCGCTTCTACCATGGCCAGACCCAGGACAAACGCTTCGCGCAGTTCATTCACATGAACAAACTGCTGGAGCAGATGAGCCTTCAGGTCATCCAGACATCCAGCCTCTGACACGCCTTTGGCCCTATAACAACTTCATAGCAAGGGAATTCCATGTCCAAGACCCAGTTGTTCGATCTCGACGGCAAGATTGCTTTCGTTTCCGGTGCCAGCCGTGGCATCGGTGAAGCAATCGCCAAGTTGCTGGCCCAGCAAGGCGCCCATGTGATCGTCTCGAGCCGCAAGCTCGACGGCTGCCAACACGTGGCGGACGCGATCATCGCTGCCGGCGGCAAAGCCACCGCCGTGGCTTGCCACATCGGTGAAATGGAACAGATCAGCCAGGTCTTCGCCGGGATCAAGGAACAGTTCGGGCGCCTGGACATCCTGGTCAACAACGCAGCGACCAACCCGCAGTTCTGCAATGTGCTGGACACCGACCTCGGGGCGTTCCAGAAGACTGTCGACGTCAACATTCGCGGTTATTTCTTCATGTCGGTGGAAGCCGGCAAGCTGATGCGCGAGAACGGTGGCGGCAGCATCATCAACGTGGCGTCGATCAATGGCGTGTCGCCGGGGATCTTCCAGGGCATCTACTCGGTGACCAAGGCGGCGGTCATCAACATGACCAAAGTGTTCGCCAAGGAATGCGCGCAGTTCGGCATCCGCTGCAACGCCCTGCTGCCGGGCCTGACCGACACCAAGTTCGCCTCGGCGCTGGTGAAGAACGAAGCGATCCTCAACACCGCGCTGCAGCAAATCCCTCTCAAGCGCGTAGCGGACCCGAGCGAAATGGCCGGCGCCGTGCTGTACCTGGCCAGCGATGCCTCCAGCTACACCACAGGTGTTGCCCTGAACGTGGACGGCGGCTTCCTGTCCTGATTGCTTTTTGTAGGAGCGAGCTCGCTCGCGATGGTGGTCAACGATAACGCGTGTTCTTCTGGAAAAACGCGGTGTTCACGAATCCATCGCGAGCGAGCTCGCTCTTACAAAGAGCCGAGTTACTGCGTGATGCAGCGGGTGGTGGTGGTGACCCGGGTTACTTCGCCGTTTTCGCCGCGCACATCACCCATCACATCGGTTTTATCCACGGGCGCGCCGCAGGTGCGCACCGGAACCGGTGGCGGCGCGGCGGGAGGTGGTGGGGGCGGACTGGAACAAGCGGCGAGAATCGCCGTGCAGAGCGCCAGCGACAGAGGTGTACAAACGCGTTTCCCAAGAGTTTTCATAGGTTGACCCGCGATAAGTGGAGGACACTCTTTTTGTGACCACAGAACCGGCGGGTAAAATCCGCAGACCTGTCACAAAAAAAATACTAGCCCTGCACTTATAGCCCAATCATTGAGCAACGCCCTGAAAACCTGACAGTTCTTACATCACCGGATCAGGGCGATGCAGGCTGTTGCTTTCCAGCTCGTAGCGCAACTCCTCAATCAGCGCATTCACGGCGTCCTCTGACTGCAAAGTGGTCATGTTCAAGCCGCTGACCACCAGATCCACCTGCCCCGAGACCGGGTGATAGAGCTTCACGGTCAGCGAATGCTCACCGGAGACGGTGCACTCACA
The DNA here is from genome assembly GCF_001984065.1 of Pseudomonas sp. KK4. Classification (GTDB taxonomy): domain Bacteria; phylum Pseudomonadota; class Gammaproteobacteria; order Pseudomonadales; family Pseudomonadaceae; genus Aquipseudomonas. Next base: position 74,043 of record NZ_LYVP01000017.1, on the reverse strand, counting down.
GGCACGCGGGGAAAAACTGCGTTCGATCAGCATGCGCAGCTGCGCCTGCGTCATCATTGGGTCAAAACCGGGTGATATGAATCATCGTTTTGCATCTGGCTGCTCCTTGAGCGGTTCTGCGAAGCACAGACAGGCACTCAAAAAGGACCTGCCGTACCGTTGCAGCCTAAAAGTCGCCACACCCGCTCAACACATGAATTTGCACCCCATCGACTAGTGCAATTGCACCTTACCCTCAATGTTTGCCCTTCCCTTGGCTGGCAAACAAACCCCGCTCCCGCGCCCAGACAATCGCCTCACTGCGGCTGTGTACATCGAGCTTGGAATACACCGTCGCCACATGGTTGCGCACCGTGTTCGGCGCCAGTTTCAGGCGCGCGGCGATTTCCTTGTCCGCCAGCCCTTCGCAGATAAGGCCCAGCACATCGCGCTCGCGCGCCGTCAGTTCGGTAAACGACACACTTGGCAGCTGCGGCGAATTGACGTTTTTCACGTTGGCCAGTTTTTCGATCAGGGTGCGGCTGAACCAGGAGGCGTCTTTCATCACCTCCTCAATGGCCGCCACCAGTTCCAGTTCAGTGCGTTTGCGCTCGGTAATGTCCATCAACACCATCAGGTAGCAGGGGTTGTCCTGAATGTTCACGGTGTCCGCCGACACCGCGCAATCGATCAATCCGGCGTCTTTCCTGCGTATGCGCACGTCGATGCGATCCAGGCGCCCGGTTTTTTCCAGCGCTGCGAACAGCCGGACCCTGGCGCCCTTGTCGTCTATGAAATCAACTTTGGTAATGCTCTCACCGAGGATTTCTTCGCTGGGATAACCGAGGGTATCGAGGAAGGCCTCATTGACGTCCAGCACCAGTTGATCGCCCGCGCTACACAGCAGAATCGGCACCGGCGACAGGCGAAACGCCTTGGCAAAACGTTCCTCGCTCTGGCGCAACGCGACTTCGGCCTTGTGCCGGGGCTCCATGTCGACGAAGGAGAACAGCATGCAGGGTTCGTCGTTGAGCTCCAGAGGCTGGCCGGCGACGATCACCTGTTTGTTGCCGCCATCCGCCAGGCGCAGTTCGGCCTGCATTTGCGGGATGGTGCTGCCTTCGCACAACCGCTGCTTGGCCAGTTCCTTGTTTTCGGCCTGCTCCAGCACGTCCAGTTCATAGGTGGACCTGCCGATCACCTGATCCCGGGCGTACCCGGTCATCTCCAGAAAACCCGGATTGACCTTGATGTAACGCAAGTCGCTGAGGCGGCAGATCACGGCGGGCGCAGGGTTGGCGGCGAAGGTTTTCTCGAAGCGCTGCTCGGCACTGGCCCACTCGGTGACATCGTCCATGATCAGCACCAGTGATTCCGGTTCGTCATGGTTGTCGGCCAACACCAGGCTGCGCACGCGATGGACCCAGCAGCGCTGCTCCTGATCGGCAATGGCGGTGACTTCCACCAGCACATCACTGAAGCTTTCACCCCTGGCGACACGGTTGATCGGGTAGCTGTCGACCGGCACCACATGGTGGTTGCGATAACGCAGGGCGAAGCGCTTGGCATAGGCCCGGGCATCGGCGCCCAGGTCGCTGACCTGCGCGACGCCGTGCATGGCCAGTGCCGCGTCGTTGGCCCTGAGGATGCTCTGGTCGGGATCGAGCACAATCACCCCGTCGGACAGCCCGGCGATGATCTGTTGCAACTGGCGGCGATTGGTTTCGGTGGTCAGGACGTCCTGGCTCATTGGATCTCCACGGGGCGACAGTCTGTGAAAATGTCGACCGCGCGGGTCAGCGATAGTGCAAAGGTTGTGAACACAACCTCTGTGGCGAGGGAGCATGCTCGCGTCGGGTGGCGAAGCCGCCCCGGATGGTTTTCGGCCTGCTGCGCAGGCTAACGGGAGCAAGCTCCCTCGCCACGGTTATCGGTGTTTTTGATAGTCAGGCGGCCAACTCGCGGTTTGCGACAGCCGCCGACGCCGCCAGCATTGCCCGCAACAATACCGCGCAGCCGGCCGCCAGGTCATCCGGCGCGGCGTTTTCGATTTCGTTGTGGCTGATGCCGCCTTCGCACGGCACGAAAATCATCCCGGCAGGGCCCAGTTCGGCAAGGAAGATCGCGTCGTGGCCGGCGCCGCTGACGATGTCCATGTGCGACAAACCCAAACCTTGGGCAGCACCGCGCACGGCCTCGACACAGCCCTTGTCGAAGTACAGCGGCGGGAAGTCGGCGGTGGGCGTCAGCTCGTAGGTCAGGCCGTGCTCTTCGCAGGTGCTGGCGATGACTTCACGTACTTCGGCGATCATCGAATCCAGGCAGGCCGGCTCCAGGTGACGGAAGTCGAGGGTCATGCGTACCTCGCCGGGAATGACGTTGCGCGAGCCGGGATAGGCTTGCAGGCAACCGACGGTGCCACAGGCATGGGGTTGATGGCCCAGGGCAGCGCGGTTGACCGCGCCGACGATCACTGAGGCGCCCACCAGGGCATCCTTGCGCAGATGCATCGGCGTCGGCCCGGCATGGGCTTCGACACCCCGCAGTTTCAGGTCGAACCACTTCTGCCCCAGGGCGCCCATCACCACACCAATGGTCTTGTGTTCATCCTCCAGAATCGGCCCCTGCTCGATGTGGGCTTCAAAGTAAGCGCCCACCGCATGGCCGCTGACCGCCCGTGGTCCGGCATAGCCGATGGCGTTGAGCGCCTCGCCCACGGTAATGCCCTCGGCATCGACCTTGGCCAGGGTTTCCTCAAGGGTGAATTTTTCCGCGAACACGCCCGAACCCATCATGCACGGAGCGAAGCGCGAGCCCTCTTCGTTGGTCCACACCACCACTTCCAGCGGCGCTTCGGTTTCCACGCCCAGGTCATTGAGGGTGCGCAGCACCTCGACGCCCGCCAGCACGCCGAAGCAGCCATCGAACTTGCCGCCGGTGGGTTGGGTGTCGATGTGGCTGCCGGTCATCACCGGCGGCAAGTTCGGATTGCGCCCCGGGCGACGGGCGAAGATATTGCCCACCGCGTCGATGCTGACGGTGCAACCCGCCTCCTCGCACCATTTCACAAAGATGTCCCGGGCCTGGCGATCGAGGTCTGTCAGGGCCAGGCGACACACCCCGCCCTTGGCCGTGGCACCAAGCCTGGCCAGCTCCATGAGCGATTGCCACAGGCGATCGCGGTTGATGTGCTGATGGGTGGATTGCAGAACGTCGACGGCTGCGTTCATGGGGATCTCCTCAGGCTGTTCTTGTGTGTTTATTCCGGCGTTGTGTCGGTCAATCCAATGCCGTCTTCGCGAGCAAGCCCGCTCCCACAGGGGCAATGCATTCCAAATGTGGGAGCGGGCTTGCTCGCGAAGAGGCCAGTGCTCACACCGCCGATTTCACGGCAGAAGGCTGCGCCCGCATCGCACACAACCCGTAATAAATCACCCCGCCCAGCGCCGAGCCGGTAAACCAGCCATAGCTGTAGAACCAGCTGAACGCATCGCTGCCCAGCGACAGCAGCGTCAGCACCACCGGCACGCCAAAGGCGAGAAAACCGTTCCAGTTCCACGCCGGGTACACGTCATCGCGATAGAGCCCGGCCAGGTCCAGTTGCTGTTTCTTGATCAGGAAATAGTCCACCACCATGATCCCGGCGATCGGCCCCAGCAGGCTGGAATAGCCCAGCAACCAGTTGGAATATACGGTCTCCAGGCTGATGTCCGAGACGATCAGGCCCAGTTTCTTTAGCAGCTCATGGGCCATCAGCGCCAGGCCGACAAGCCCTGTGAGCATCACCGCCTTGGTGCGGTTGATGGCCTTGGGCGCGATGTTCTGGAAATCGTTGGTGGGCGACACGATGTTGGCCGCGGTGTTGGTCGAGAGCGTGGCGATGATGATCAGCGCCATGGCCACCGCGACCCACACCGGGCTCTGGATATGGCCGATCAGCGTCACCGGATCGGAGACGGTCACGCCCACCAGTTTCACCGAGGCGGCAGTCATTACCACACCCAGCGCAGCGAACAGGAACATGGTCAGCGGCAGGCCGATGATCTGGCCGACGATCTGATCCTTCTGGCTTTTGGCATAGCGGCTGAAGTCCGGAATGTTCAGCGACAGCGTGGCCCAGAAGCCGACCATCGCCGTCAGCCCGGCGGCAAAGTAACTGACCACACTGGCGCCTTCCGGGCGCTTGGCCGGGATCGCCAGCAACTCGGTCATCGACACATTGGGCATGGCCCACACCAGCAGCCCGACCCCGACCGCCACCAGCAACGGCGCGGACAGGGTCTCCAGCCATTTGATCGACTCGGCGCCGCGGATCACCACCCACAGGTTGAGCGCCCAGAACATCATGAAACCGATGACTTCGCCGGTGCCGCCCAAGGATTTCCAGCCCTCGAACACCGAGCCCAGGAACAGGTGAATCGCCAGCCCGCCGAACATCGTCTGGATGCCGAACCAGCCGCAGGCCACCAGGGCGCGGATCAGGCATGGAATGTTAGAGCCGAGGATGCCGAACGACGAGCGCAGCAATACCGGGAACGGAATGCCGTACTTGGTGCCGGGAAAGGCGTTCAGGGTCAGGGGAATCAGTACGATGATGTTGGCGAACAGGATCGCCAGCAGCGCCTCGCCGACGCTCAGGCCGAAATACGCGGTCAGCACGCCGCCCAGGGTGTAGGTCGGCACGCAGATCGACATACCGACCCACAGCGCCGTGATGTGCCATTTGTTCCAGGTTCGTTCACGCACCTTGGTCGGTGCCATGTCATGGTTGTAACGGGGACTGTCGAGGACATCGCTGCCGGCTTCGAGCTCGAACAAGCCGTCGCGCTCGGTCACTTGCGATCTGATCTGTTGCATGGCCGCTCCACTGTTCTTTGAATTATTTTTGCTCATCAAGGGCTGGCGACATCAATAAACGTGCCGTTTGCCCCGTCTGCGCATCGGGCAGTTCCATAAACACTGTGCAACTAACTGATGTTTATCAGTTTTGTGTATTGATCTGCGGAAAGTTGCCCATCACTCAGGCCGAATGCCAGGCAAGTTATCCGAACAGTCAGGATTCAATCTGGTGCGTCGATATTTTTTTCAGAATTGCGCATCAATCATAGACCCGTTTCAAACAGCTGATTTCACATAGGAAATCTTGACCATATTTCGATCCTGTCAAGTGCGTCAAATTGGTGAGGGGCCTCACCATTTTGGTGATTTCTATATTAATTTCTTTATTATCAATAGTTTAAAACAGTAATAAGCTTATAAAAAATATTCTTGCTGATTTCCGTAACTGCAGCTAGCGTTTATTCCTGACAGCGTTGACAGGAATATAGGTCGACGATGGCTTTCTATAAAACATCTAGAACCGACATCAGTCGGTCATGCCTGTGAGGAACTCGGAATGTCTCTGTTGATCCGTGGCGCTACCGTTATTACCCATGATGAAAGTTATCGCGCCGATGTGTATTGCGCAGACGGCGTGATCAAGGCCATCGGCGACAACCTCGACGTCCCCGCAGGTGCCGAGATCCTCGACGGCAGCGGCCAATACCTGATGCCCGGCGGCATCGACCCGCACACCCACATGCAACTGCCCTTCATGGGCACCGTGGCCAGCGAAGACTTCTACAGCGGCACGGCGGCGGGCCTCGCCGGCGGTACCACGTCGATCATCGACTTCGTGATTCCCAATCCGCAGCAATCCTTGATGGAAGCCTTCCATCAATGGCGCGGCTGGGCCGAGAAATCCGCCTCCGATTACGGTTTCCATGTCGCGATCACGTGGTGGAGTGAACAGGTCCGCGAAGAAATGGCCGAGCTGGTCAGCCATCACGGGGTCAACAGCTTCAAGCATTTCATGGCCTACAAGAACGCGATCATGGCCGCCGACGACACCCTGGTGGCGAGTTTCGAGCGTTGCCTGGAACTGGGCGCGGTGCCCACGGTGCACGCGGAAAACGGCGAGTTGGTTTTTCACCTGCAACGCAAGCTGATGGCCCAGGGCATGACCGGGCCGGAGGCGCATCCGCTGTCGCGTCCGTCCCAGGTGGAGGGCGAAGCCGCGAGCCGGGCGATCCGCATCGCCGAAACACTTGGCACACCGCTGTACCTGGTGCACGTTTCGACCAAGGAGGCCCTGGACGAAATCACCTACGCCCGGGCCAAGGGCCAACCGGTATACGGCGAAGTGCTGGCCGGGCATCTGTTGCTGGATGACAGCGTCTATCGACACCCGGACTGGCAGACCGCCGCCGGCTACGTGATGAGCCCGCCGTTCCGCCCGCGCGGTCATCAAGAGGCGCTCTGGCATGGCCTGCAGGCGGGCAACCTGCACACCACCGCCACCGATCACTGCTGTTTCTGCGCCGAGCAGAAAGCCGCCGGCAAGGACGATTTCAGCAAGATCCCCAACGGCACCGCCGGCATCGAAGACCGCATGGCGGTGCTGTGGGATGAAGGGGTCAATACCGGGCGTTTTTCGATGCAGCAATTCGTGGCGCTGACCTCCACCAACACCGCGAAGATCTTCAACATCTACCCACGCAAAGGCGCGATTCGCGTCGGTGCCGATGCGGACCTGGTGCTGTGGGATCCCCAGGGCACGCGGACGATTTCGGCCAAGACCCATCATCAGCAGGTCGACTTCAACATCTTCGAAGGCAAGACCGTGCGCGGCGTGCCCAGCCACACCATCAGCCAGGGCCGGGTGGTCTGGGCCGACGGCGATTTGCGCGCCGAGCGCGGTGCCGGGCGGTATATCGAACGGCCGGCGTATCCGGCGGTGTTCGATTTGCTGAGCAAGCGGGCTGAGTTGAAGCAGCCGACGCCCGTGAAACGCTGACCAACATTGTGGCGAGGGAGCTTGCTCCCGCCGGGTGGCGCAGCCGCCCCCAATCCCTGCCGGCCCGGTACGCCTGACACGCCGGTGCAGGCTGGTTTTGGGCCTGCTGTGCAGACCAGCGGGAGCAAGCTCCCTCGCCACAGGATTGCCATTGCCCACCTAGAGGCAGCACCTCCATCACCGTGAGGCTAAAAACCGTGATCAAGTCCCTGACCCACCTTCCGCACCCGCACGAGAACGCGGCCGCCCTCGCCGACCATTTCACCGACCTGGCGCCACCGCTCAATGACCGCCAGGCGCACCTCGAAGCCTCGCGCTGCCTGTATTGCTACGACGCGCCCTGCGTGAATGCGTGCCCCAGCGAGATCGATATCCCGTCGTTCATCCGCAACATCCACCAGGACAACGTGCAAGGCGCGGCGCAGAAAATTCTCTCGGCCAATATTCTGGGCGGCAGTTGCGCCCGGGTCTGCCCGACGGAAATCCTCTGCCAGCAAGCCTGCGTGCGCAACAACGCCCACGAATGCGCGCCGGTGCTGATCGGCCTGTTGCAGCGCTATGCCGTGGACAACGCGCATTTCAGCCAGCACCCGTTCTCCCGTGCTGCCGCCACCGGCAAACGCATCGCCGTGGTCGGTGCCGGCCCCGCCGGTTTGTCCTGCGCCCATCGCAGTGCCATGCACGGTCATGACGTGGTGATTTTCGAGGCGCGGGAAAAGGCTGGCGGCCTCAACGAATACGGGATCGCCAAATACAAACTGGTGGACGATTACGCGCAGAAGGAACTGGATTTCCTGCTGCAGATTGGCGGGATCGAAATCCGCCACGGACAGAAGCTCGGCGAAAACCTGAGCCTCAGCGAACTGCATCAACAATTCGATGCGGTCTTCCTCGGCCTTGGCCTCAACGCCAGCAAACAGCTGGGTCTGGCCAACGAAGAAGCCCCCGGCCTGCTCGCCGCCACCGACTACATCCGCGAATTGCGCCAGGCCGACGACCTGACGCAACTGCCGCTGGCCGATCGCTGCATCGTCCTTGGCGCTGGCAACACCGCGATCGACATGGCGGTGCAGATGGCTCGCCTCGGCGCCCACGACGTCAACCTGGTGTACCGCCGTGGCCTGGAGGACATGGGCGCGACCCATCACGAACAGGACATCGCCAAGGCCAATCAGGTGCGGCTGTTGACCTGGGTGCAACCGGATCAAGTATTGCTCGACGCACAGGGTCAGGTTCGCGGCATGCGTTTCGCCCGTACCCATCTGGTGGAAGGTCGCCTGCAAACCACCGGCGAAACCTTCGAACTGGCCGCCGATGCGATCTTCAAGGCCATCGGCCAGGCGTTCGATGACAGCGCCCTGGTCGACCCGCTGGCCCGGGAGCTCAAGCGCCAGGGCGATCGCATTCTGGTGGATGAGCAACTGCGCACCAGCCTCCCCGGTGTGTATGCCGGCGGCGACTGCACCAGCCTCGATCAGGACCTCACCGTACAAGCCGTGCAGCACGGCAAGCGCGCCGCCGAGGCCATTCATGCTCAACTGATGCTTAACGTGGAGGCTGCATAAATGGCCGATCTGTCGATTGTCTTCGTTGGCATCAAAAGCCCCAACCCGTTCTGGCTGGCCTCCGCGCCGCCGACCGACAAAGCCTACAACGTGGTCCGCGCCTTCGAGGCCGGCTGGGGCGGCGTGGTCTGGAAAACCCTGGGTGAGGACCCGGCGGCGGTCAACGTCTCGTCACGCTACTCGGCGCACTACGGGGCCAACCGGGAAGTGCTGGGCTTTAACAACATCGAACTGATCACCGACCGCTCGCTGGAGATCAATCTGCGAGAAATCACCCAGGTGAAGAAGGACTGGCCGGATCGCGCCTTAATCGTGTCGCTGATGGTGCCCTGCGTCGAAGAATCCTGGAAACACATCCTGCCGCTGGTGCAAGCCACCGGCGCCGACGGCATCGAACTGAACTTCGGCTGCCCCCACGGCATGCCCGAACGCGGCATGGGCGCGGCGGTCGGCCAGGTGCCGGAGTACGTCGAACAGGTCACACGCTGGTGCAAGACCTATTGCTCGCTGCCGGTGATCGTCAAGCTCACGCCGAACATCACCGACATCCGCGTCGCGGCCCGCGCCGCACATCGCGGCGGCGCCGATGCGGTGTCGCTGATCAACACCATCAACTCGATCACCAGCGTCAACCTGGAACGCATGGTGGCCAACCCGATGGTCGGCAGCCAGAGCACCCATGGCGGTTATTGCGGTTCGGCGGTCAAGCCGATCGCCCTGAACATGGTCGCAGAAATCGCCCGCGACCCGCAGACGGCCGGCCTGCCCATCAGTGGCATCGGCGGCATCGGCAACTGGCGCGATGCGGCGGAGTTCATTGCCCTGGGCAGCGGTTCGGTGCAGGTGTGCACGGCCGCCATGTTGCATGGCTTTCGCATCGTCGAAGAGATGAAGGATGGCCTGTCGCGCTGGATGGACAGTCAGGGCTACGCCAGCATCGACGAGTTTTCCGGGCGGGCCGTGGGCAACACCACGGACTGGAAGTACCTGGACATCAACTACCAGGTGATTGCGAAGATCGATCAGGACGCCTGCATCGGCTGCGGCCGCTGCCACATCGCCTGCGAAGACACGTCACACCAGGCGGTGGCCAGCCTGAAAAAGGCCGACGGCACCCATGCCTATGAGGTGATCGATGAGGAATGCGTGGGCTGCAACCTGTGCCAGATCACCTGCCCGGTCGAGGGCTGCATCGAGATGGTCGCGGTGGACACCGGCAAGCCGTTTCTGGACTGGAACCATGATCCGAGGAATCCCTACCATGTGGCCGTTTGAGTCCGGCGGCGCCTGAAAAGGCGCCTTCGCGAGCAAGCCCGCTCCCACCTTGGAATGCATTGCATTGTGGGAGCGGGCTTGCTCGCGAAAGGGCCCGCCAGAACCCTGAAAACTCCCACCTATCACTTCTGCTAGTAGACGCCACTCGCAATTTCTTCGAAGCTGACTCGAAGTCACTCTGACAGTGTGGATCCCGTCATGTCGGCCCCCTCATTGAAAATCCTGTGTCGCTATGAATACGACCCGCTGGACCGGCTCACGGGCGCGGGGCTCGTGCCAAACAATCCCTCGCGGCGTTTTTATCAAGGGGACCATTTGGTCAACGAACTTGAGCAACAGGATCGGCGAACGATCCTGCGCCATCAAGCGAAGCCATTGGCGCAGCAGCACAGTGAATCGGGTGTTATGGAAACCGAACTGCTGGTTACCGACCAAGCCCATTCGCTGCTGCAAACAGTTTCAAGCAAAAACCTGCAGAAGTTTTCCTACAGCGCTTACGGCTATCACCCGACAGAAAGTGGTTCACGTCATCTGCACGGTTTCAACGGCGAATACCCAGACAATGTCACGGGCCACTATCCACTCGGGCAAGGCAGACGATTTTATAATCCTCTTTCAATGCGCTTTAACAGCCCGGATGAACTAAGTCCTTTTGATAAAGGAGGGATTAATGCCTACGCCTATTGCAGCAATGACCCGATCAACTTTTTCGACCCGACTGGAACTTCCCTGCTTGCTCTATTTAAACCATGGAATTTTTCCGGATTTGCACCCGGAATTGACTTAACCACGATAAAACAAACTGCCGCCACGATCACACGAAACAGATTGGCAAAAAAATATCCGATTCTGACGGCTTTATTGGACGAACCCATTATGGGCAGGTCAGTACGGGTACCCAGGGTGCAAGCACAAGCTTCCGAACTTGTAAGCCTGCCTGAACATTTGCCGTCTGATATGGCGCGCGTCATCCCCGAAAGCGACCTGTCACGCAAGACAGTGGAGTTAAGAAATTTTGAAGCTTCGTATGACTTCAACAAATCAAATAACCAATTCAAAACGGTTGCCACAAGAAAACAGATAACAAAACTCAGCAACATGCGAGATGAGTTACGTGGAGCCGAAAGTGGTGACGCCAAACAACGCTATGGCCTTAAGATCATAAAACAACAACTGAAAATCAAAAAAACCAGCGTAGAAAAATACTATGCACAGAGCGCCCTGGGCTACAGAGGTAACTAAGCACTGAAGGACTGTCTATTGTATTGTTCGGCCTGCGGTGTCTGAAAAGGCGCCTTCGCGAGCAAGCCCGCTCCCACCTTGGACCGTATTCCATTGTGGGAGCGGGCTTGCTCGCGAAAGGGCCCGCCAGAACGCTGAAAACTCAAGGCTCCAACCCGATCCCCCGCAAGATCACCTGCGTCACCGTCTGCACCGCCCGCTCGAACTGCATGTCCGACAGCGGCTGATGATCATTGAGGATGTTCACCTGATGATCAAAGTCGGCATAGTGCTGGGTCGAGGCCCAGATCATGTACAGCAGGCTCGAGGGTTCCACCGGCAGGATGCGTTTGTCTTCCACCCATTGGCGAATCTTCGCTTCTTTCATCTTGGCCCAGTCGTACAGGCTGGCGTCCAGCGCTTCGCCCAGGGTGGGGGCGCCGTGGATGATTTCGTTGGCCCAGACTTTCGAGCCGTAGGGCCGGCTGCGCGAGTGGTTCATCTTGGCGCGGATGTAGCTGCTGAGCACCACCCGCGGGTCGTCGAACATCTCGAAGCACAGCGCGTCCTGCTTCCACACTTCCAGCAGGTCGAACAGCACGGCGCTGTACAGCTCGGTCTTGGTGCTGAAGTAGTAATGCAGGTTGGAACGCGGCAGCTGCACCTCGGCGGCGATGTCGGCCATGGCGGTGCTGCCGAAGCCTTTTTCGGCGAAGACCTTTTCGGCCGCGAGCAGAATTTTCTCGACGTTACTGCGACGAATCTCGATCTTGTGATTGCCCATGAGGGCTCCCTGACAACAGCGTTAAACAAGACTAGCATCCGCTCTACCTCGCGGCGACAGGCCGGGCGCAAACTTCGTGCAACCGGCCCGCCGCGACTAGACTTGCGTTCACATCGAACCTGCCGCCGAGGTATTGAACATGCGCTTGAAGAACATCCTGCCCCTCGCCGCCCTGCTCGGCTCCCTGGCCGCATCCTCGGTGTGGGCCCACGCCCACTTGCAAAGCCAGACGCCTGCGGCCGACAGCACCGTCAGTGCGCCCGCGGAACTGAGCCTGGTGTTTTCCGAAGGCGTCGAAGCCGACTTCTGCAAAGTAACGATCACCAGGGACGGCGAGGATGTGCTGGTCAAAAGCCTGGCCACTCAGGGTGGCAACAAGAAAACCCTGATCATTACCCCGGCGGTGCCGTTGACTGCGGGCGACTACAAGGTCGAGTGGCATGTGGTGTCGGTCGACACCCACAAAAGCGAAGGCGCGTTCGCGTTCACGGTTGGCCAGTAATTGATGAGCAGCGCGATGGTGCTCTGCCGTTTCCTGCATTTCACCGTGGTGCTGATGCTGTTTGGGGCCTGGGTCTTCAAGCCGTTGCTGCTTGAGCGTGATACGACGCTGGATCAACCACTGGCCCGCCTCAGCCGCTGGCTGGTGGCCGTGGCGCTGGCCAGTGGTGTCGGCTGGCTGTTGCTGGTCACCGTCAGCATGGCCGGTACCGGCGCTGCGGCCTTCGATCCTGCGACGTTGCACCGGGTGCTGGGCCGGACCTTCTTTGGCCAGGTCTGGCGTTGGCATTTGTTGATCAACGGGTTGCTTCTGGTGGTGTTGCTCACGTCGCTACGCGCCAGCCGCCCCCTGCAACTCCTGCTCGCCGGCCTGCTGCTGGCGACCCTCGCCCCGGTCGGTCACGGCGCCATGTTCGAGGGTGTCCAAGGCCAACTGCTGATCCTCAATCAACTGCTGCACCTGACCTGCGTCAGCGCCTGGCTGGGCGGCTTGCTGCTGCTGGTGATGATCCTGCGTCGCCCCCACGGACATCGCCTCAATGCAATGTTGCGGCGCTTCAGCGGTGTCGGCTATGGCCTGGTGGCCGGCTTGCTGATCACCGGCCTGATCAATGTGCGGGCCCTGACCGGCGCACTCTGGCCGACCCCCTTGTTGTCCGGGTTTGCCTTGATCCTGTTGATCAAGGTCGCGCTGGTGGGCGCGATGCTGGGGCTGGCGTTGTTCAACCGGCTGCGGATCGATCACTGCGACCAGCGATTGGCGACGTTGCGCCTGAGCGTGACCCTGGAATGGTTGCTGGGCATGGGCGCGGTGGCAGCGGTTTCACTGCTGGGCACATTGCCGCCGATGATTGCTGGCTGACGTTCACGCCCTCCCCCGCAAGTCATCGTATAACTTTCGGTTGACAACCCGCAAAAACCCCGCAAATATCCGCCCCAATGTTGTACGACAACGTATAACAAACAATAAAAACAAGAAAGAAGGGAGCGTCACAGTGAGCAAACTCGCCCGCAATTCGTCCGTTCGCAACAAACGTATCAAACTCGCCCGCCGTCATACCCTGAGCCTTATCGGATGCACCAGCCTGGCCCTCGCTCTGCCTGTCACCAGCCAGGCCGCCGGTTTCACCGATGACGCCAAAGCCACGCTCAACCTGCGCAACGCCTACTTCAATCGTAATTTCACCAACCCCGCCTACCCCCAGGGCAAGGCTGAAGAGTGGACGCAGAACTTCATTCTCGACGCCAAATCCGGCTTCACCCAGGGCCCGGTCGGTTTTGGTGTGGATGTGCTGGGGCTGTACTCGCAGAAACTCGACGGCGGCAAAGGCACTGGCGGTACGCAGCTGCTGCCGATCCACAGCGACGGCCGCCCGGCCGACAACTTCGGTCGCCTGGGAGTGGCGCTCAAGGGCAAAGTGTCCAAGACCGAACTGAAAGTCGGCGAATGGATGCCGGTATTGCCGATCCTGCGCTCCGACGATGGCCGTTCGTTGCCGCAAACCTTCGAGGGTGCCCAGCTGACGTCCACCGAGATCAGTGGCCTGACGCTCTACGGCGGGCAGTTCCGCAAGAACAGCCCGCGTAACGATGCGAGCATGGAAGACATGTTCATGAACGGCAAAACAGCGTTCAAGTCCGACCGCTTCAATTTCGGTGGCGGCGAATATGCCTTCAACGACAAGCGCACCCAGGTCGGCCTGTGGTACGCCGAGCTCAGCGACATCTACCAGCAGCAGTACTTAAACCTCAGCCACAGCCAGCCGATCGGCGACTGGACCCTGGGCGCCAACCTCGGTTATTTCATCGGCAAGGAAGACGGCAGTGCCCTGGCCGGCGACCTGGATAACAAAACCGCGTTTGCCCTGCTCTCGGCCAAGTACGGCGGCCATACGTTCTACGTCGGCCTGCAGAAACTCAGCGGCGACGATGTCTGGATGCGCGTCAACGGCACCAGTGGCGGCACCCTGGCCAACGACAGCTACAACTCCAGCTACGACAACGCCCGGGAGAAATCCTGGCAGTTGCGCCACGACTACAACTTCGTCGCCCTGGGCATTCCCGGCCTGACCCTGATGAACCGCTACATCAGCGGCGACAACGTGCACACCGGCACCATCACCGATGGCAAGGAATGGGGTCGCGAATCGGAACTGACCTACACCGTGCAGAGCGGCCCGCTGAAAAACCTCAACGTCAAATGGCGCAACGCGAGCATCCGCAAGGACTTCAGCACCAACGAATTCGACGAAAACCGGATCTTCGTCAGCTACCCGATTTCGTTGTTGTAACGCGCGCCCTTGCGCAGCGAGCACACTCGCGATCAACCCCGGAACAACGCGGGGGTGTCAGGCTCCCCGCGTTATCGTTGACGCCTGACCCTCCGTCAATTTCCATCACTGGCACGTTGACAAGAACCAGAAACCTTAACAATACTTCGACCTAGTCGTACGACAACCTACAACAAATCCAACAATAACGACCGCCGTCCAGGAAAGCCCATGACGACCACTGCAACAGCTTGCGCCCCTTTCAATCGCCTGCTTCTGACCGGTGCCGCCGGTGGCCTGGGCAAGGTCTTGCGCGAAAGCCTGCGCCCCTATGCCAATGTCATTCGCCTGTCGGACATCGCCAACATCGCACCCGCCATCGATGATCGCGAAGAAGTCGTGCCCTGCGACCTCGCCGACAAGCAAGCGGTGCATCAACTGGTCGAAGGCGTGGACGCGATCCTGCACTTCGGTGGCGTGTCCACCGAGCATGCTTTCGAACAGATCCTCGGCGCCAACATCTGCGGCGTTTTCCACATTTACGAAGCGGCGCGCCGGCATGGCGTCAAGCGGGTGATCTTCGCCAGTTCCAACCACGTCATCGGCTTCTATAAGCAGGATGAAGTCATCGATGCCCGCAGCCCGCACCGTCCGGACAGCTATTACGGCCTGTCCAAGTCCTACGGCGAAGACATGGCCACCTTCTACTTCGATCGCTATGGCATCGAAACCGTCAGTGTGCGCATCGGCTCCTCGTTCCCGGAACCGCAGAACCGTCGAATGATGAGTACCTGGCTGAGCTTCGACGACCTCACGCAACTGCTCGAACGCGCGCTGTACACCCCGAATGTCGGCCACACCATCGTCTATGGCATGTCCGACAACAAAGACATCTGGTGGGACAACCGTTTCGCCGCGCACCTGGGTTATGTCCCGAAGGACACCTCCGAAGTGTTCCGCGAAAAAGTCGAAGCCCAGCCGCTGCCGGCCGCCGATGACCCGGCGCGGGTGTATCAGGGCGGTGGTTTCTGCGCCGCCGGCCCGTTCGGCGACTGAAGCCACACCGATCACTGGATCCCGACAACAAAAACCAAGGGAATGCGTCGCCATGCAAGCCGAATTGATCGTCGATGCCCGCAATGCGGTCGGTGAAAGCCCGGTCTGGGTCCCCGGGGAAAACGCCCTGTACTGGGTCGATATTCCCGCCGGGGGCCTGCAACGCTGGAGCGCTTCGACCGGACAGGTCGAGGCCTGGAAGACGCCTGAAATGCTCGCCTGCATCGCCCGCCACCCCGACGGTGGCTGGGTCGCCGGCATGGAGAGCGGCTTCTTCCACTTGCGCCCGCACCACGACGGCAGCCTCGACAGCCAACCGCTGGCCTTCGTCGCCCATGCCCGTGACGACATGCGCCTCAACGATGGTCGCTGCGACCGTCAGGGGCGCTTCTGGGCCGGCAGCATGGTGCTGAACATGGGCGCCAACGCCGCCGACGGTACGCTGTATCGCTACAGCGCCGGGCAACGCGGGCCCCTTGCGGCGCAATTGGGCGGTTTCATCGTGCCCAACGGCCTGGGCTTCAGCCCGGACGGGCGCACGATGTACCTGTCCGACTCCCACCCGCTGGTCCAGCAGATCTGGGCCTTCGACTATGACATCGACAGCGGCACGCCCTCCAATCGCCGAGTGTTCGTCGACATGCATCAGTTCGCCGGTCGCCCCGATGGCGCCGCGGTGGACGCCGACGGCTGCTACTGGATCTGCGCCAATGACGCGGGGCTGATCCACCGCTTTACCCCGGACGGTCGACTGGACCGTTCCCTCGCCGTCCCGGTGAAAAAACCCACCATGTGCGCCTTCGGCGGCAGTCGACTGGACACGCTGTTCGTGACCTCGATCCGCCCCGGTGACGACAATGACCCTCAATCCCTGGCCGGCGGCGTGTTCGCCCTTGATCCCGGCGTAACCGGCTTGCCCGAGTCCCTGTTCAACGATTCGCTGTAAACGTTTGTGCTGCACCGCTGCGCCTTTGAATACAACAATAACAAGACTGGAGAAACACCCCATGGACTTCAAACGCACCTTGCTCGCCGCTTCGCTTCCGTTGATGTTCACCCTCAGCAGTGCCGCCCAGGCACTGGAAATCAAATTCGCCGACATCCACCCCGCAGGCTACCCGACCGTGGTCGCAGAAGAGCAACTGGGCAAGACCCTGGTGGCTGAAAGCGACGGCAAACTGACCTTCAAGATGTTCGCCGGCGGTGTGCTGGGCTCGGAAAAGGAGGTCATCGAACAAGCCCAGGTCGGCGCCATCCAGATGGCCCGCGTCAGCCTCGGCATCGTCGGCCCGGTGGTGCCGGATGTAAACGTGTTCAACATGCCCTTCGTGTTCCGCGACCAGGCGCACATGCGCAAGGTCATCGACGGCGAAGTCGGTGACGAGATCCTCGACAAGATCACTAACTCCGAATTCAACCTGGTGGCCCTGGCCTGGATGGATGGCGGCACGCGCAACATCTACACCAAGAAACCGGTGCGCAGCCTTGAAGACCTCAAGGGCATGAAGATCCGCGTGCAGGGCAACCCGATGTTCATCGACACCATCAATGCCATGGGCGGCAATGGCATCGCCATGGACACCGGTGAAATCTTCAGCGCCCTGCAGACCGGCGTGATCGACGGCGCGGAAAACAACCCGCCGACCCTGCTGGAACACAACCATTACCAGAACGCCAAGTTCTACAGCCTGACCGGGCACCTGATCCTGCCCGAGCCCATCGTGATGTCGAAAATCACCTGGGAAAAACTCACTCCCGAGCAACAGGCGCTGGTGAGGAAAACCGCCAAGGCCGCCCAGGCCCAGGAACGCGTCCTGTGGGACGCCAAATCCGCCAGCAGTGAAGAAAAGCTCAAAGCCGCTGGCGTCGAGTTCATCACCGTCGACAAGAAACCTTTCTACGAAGCGACCGCCTCGATCCGCGAGAAATACGGCGCGCCTTACGCCGACCTGATCAAGCGTATCGAAGCGGTTCAGTAACGCCCCCAGCCTCCCTGAAAGGCCCGGCGCCATGGACGTGGGTAGACGTCCGTGGGCGCCCGGTTACGGTGAAACCCGATGAAGAATCTAGTGCTGCGCATCAACGACCGGCTGTACATGACCTGTATCTGGGTCGCTGGCCTGTCGGTCCTGGCCATTTCCCTGATCATCCCCTGGGGCGTGTTCGCCCGTTACGTCCTCGGCACGGGCTCCAGCTGGCCCGAGCCCACGGCGATTCTGCTGATGATGGTGTTCACCTTCATCGGCGCCGCCGCCAGTTATCGCGCCGGTGCGCACATGGCGGTGGCGATGCTTACCGATCGCATGTCCCCCGGCCTGCGCCGGGGCATGAGCATCTTCTCGCAATTGCTGATGGCAACCATCTGCCTGTTCATGACCCTTTGGGGCACCAAGTTGTGCCTGTCGACCTGGAACCAGTTCATGAGCGCCCTGCCCACCCTGCGCGTCGGCATCACCTACATGCCGATCCCGGTGGGCGGTCTGCTGACATTGGTCTTTGTTGTGGAAAAACTGCTGCTCGGTGACCAGAGCAACCGGCGGGTCGTGCGTTTCGACCTGGTTGAAGAAAACGAAGGGGCTGCCTGAATGGACGCTTTGATTCTGTTGGGCAGCTTTATTGCGTTGATCCTGATCGGCATGCCGGTCGCCTACGCCCTGGGGCTTTCAGCGCTGATCGGCGCGTGGTGGATCGATATTCCGTTCCAGGCCTTGATGATCCAGGTGGCCGGGGGCGTGAACAAATTCTCGCTGCTGGCCATTCCGTTCTTCGTCCTGGCTGGCGCGATCATGGCCGAGGGCGGCATGTCCCGGCGGCTGGTGGCGTTTGCCGGGGTGCTGGTGGGGTTCGTGCGTGGCGGGCTGTCGCTGGTCAACATCATGGCCTCGACCTTCTTCGGCGCGATCTCCGGTTCTTCGGTGGCCGATACCGCCTCCGTCGGTTCGGTGCTGATTCCGGAAATGGAGCGCCGCGGCTATCCACGGGAGTTCGCCACGGCGGTGACCGTCAGCGGTTCGGTACAAGCGCTGCTGACGCCGCCGAGCCACAACTCGGTGCTCTACTCGCTGGCAGCGGGCGGCACCGTGTCGATCGCCTCGCTGTTCATGGCCGGCGTGGTCCCGGGCCTGTTGATGAGCGCGTGCCTGATGGTGTTGTGCCTGATCTTCGCCAAGAAGCGTGACTACCCCAAGGGCGAAGTCATTCCGATGCGCGAAGCGCTGAAGATCTGCGGCGAAGCCATGTGGGGCCTGATGGCCATGGTGATCATCCTCGGCGGCATCCTGTCGGGGATTTTCACTGCGACGGAGTCGGCGGCCATTGCGGTGCTGTGGTCGTTCTTCGTGACCATGTTCATCTATCGCGACTATAAGTGGAGCGAGTTGCCGAAGCTGATGCACCGCACGGTGCGGACCATTTCGATCGTGATGATCCTGATCGGCTTCGCCGCCAGCTTCGGCTACATCATGACCCTGATGCAGATCCCGGCGAAGATCACCACGATGTTCCTGACCCTGTCGGACAACCGTTACGTGATCCTGATGTGCATCAACGTCATGCTGCTGTTGCTCGGCACGGTGATGGACATGGCGCCGCTGATCCTGATCCTGACACCGATCCTGATGCCGGTGATTCTCGGTATCGGCGTGGACCCTGTGCAGTTCGGCATGATCATGCTGGTGAACCTGGGGATCGGCTTGATCACGCCGCCGGTAGGTGCGGTGCTGTTTGTCGGGTCGGCGGTGGGCAAGGTCAGCATCGAATCCACTGTCAAGGCGCTGCTGCCGTTCTACGGCGTGCTGTTCCTGGTGCTGATGGCCGTGACCTACATTCCCGCACTGTCGCTGTGGTTGCCGCATCTGGTGTTGTAACCGGCCGGCATGCTCCGTGTGGCGACGGAGCATGCTCGCTCGCCACAAAGGCCTTTTGAACCCATGAACCTACTATGACAATCACTTTGCTCGAACTCGAAGACGAACTCACTTACCTCACCCTCGCCCCGGAACTGGGCGCGAGCATCGTCAACTGGACGGTGCGCGACACCGGCCAGCCACTGTTGCGTCACGCCGATGCGCACGCCCTGGACACCGGCCTGCCGGGCAAACTCGGCTGTTTCCCGCTGGTGCCCTGGTCCAACCGCATCGCTCAGGGCGGTTTCGATTGCCCGGACGGCTGGCTGGCGCTGCTCCCCAACAGCCTCACCGATCCCCTGCCGATCCATGGCAGCGCCTGGCAGCAGCCATGGCAGGTGGTGTCTCAAACCGCCAACGAAACGATCCTGCAACTGGACAGCAGCACGCCGTTCGCCTATCGCGCCCGTCAGCGTTTTCACCTGAACGCAGGCCGCCTGAGCATCGAACTGCAGGTCACTCATCTGGCCCCAAGCGCTGCCTGGCATGGGCTCGGCTTGCATCCGTACTTCCCACGCACGGCGAACACCCGTCTCAAGGCCCCGGCCGAACAAGTCTGGCAGTGTGACGCGAGCAAACTGCCGACACACCTGGCCAGTTTGCCCGCAGATTGGAACTTCCAGCAGGCCAAGGCGCTACCCGACACCCTGGTCGACAATGGTTTTTGCCAATGGGACGGTCACTGCCTGATCCAGCAACCGGACCTGGGCTACGAACTGCAATGCCAGGCCACCGGCAGCGACTATTACCTGCTCTACTGCCCGGTGGGCCTGGGGTTTTTCTGCATCGAACCGGTCAGCCACCCGGTCAACGCCCATCATCTGCCGGGGCGCCCCGGTCTGGTGTTGCTGGAGCAGGACCAAAGCACGAAGCTGGGTTTGAGCCTGCACTATCGCGCGCTCGTCTAACCCAGCATCTGGCTCAGCACCGCCCGCAGCTTGCCGGGTTTGACCGGCTTGTTCAGCATCGGTGCATCGAGCCTTTGCAGCGAGCGCCGGCATTGATCGGTGCGATCCGCCGTGATGATCACCGCCGGAATCGTGCGACGGAAATGTTCGCGCAGATGTCGCACCACTTCACAGCCCACCACGCCGTGGTCGAGGTGGTAGTCCGCCAGGATCAGTTCCGGCGCCTGCCCGTTCAACGCCGCCAGCGCGGCGGCTTCATCGGTGGCAGTGACCACTTCGCAACCCCACTGCCCGAGCAACGCGCTCATGCTTTGCAGAATGCTCACTTCATTGTCCAGCACCAGCAAACGCCGGCCCGGTAGCGGATTGCCCGTCCCCGGTTGCGGCGGCGCGAGGCTGATGGGCAATGGCACCTGCGTGGAAATCGGCACCTCGATGCTGAACAGGGAGCCGCGCCCCGGCCGCGACCGCACCTGGATCCGGTAGTCGAGGATC
Organism: Pseudomonas sp. KK4; assembly: GCF_001984065.1. GTDB lineage: Bacteria > Pseudomonadota > Gammaproteobacteria > Pseudomonadales > Pseudomonadaceae > Aquipseudomonas. The sequence goes on along the minus strand of NZ_LYVP01000017.1, from coordinate 53,249 downwards.
TTGGCGATCCGCTCGACGATCGCCAGCCCCAGGCCGACGCCCTTGCGGTCGGCGGCGCGGCCGACATCCAGCTGATTGAACTCGAGGAAGATGGAGTCAAGGCGATCGGCCGGGATGCCACGTCCGGTGTCCCAGACCTCTAGCCGCAAATAGTCACCGCGACGCCTGGCCCCGAGCAGGATGCTGCCCTGATCGGTGTAGCGGCAGGCGTTGCTGAGGAAGTTGCGCAGGATCCGGGTCACCAGGCGCAGGTCGGTACGAATGGCGTAGTTGCCCATGTGAACACGCAAACCCAACCCGGCGGCCGCGGCGACCGACTGAAACTCCGACACCAGCGGCCCGAGCAACTCGTCGAGGCGGTACAAGGCCACATCCGGCTTGACCGCTGCCTGATCGAGCCGGGAAATGTCCAGCAAGTCGGTGAGCAGGTCTTCGGCACCCTCCAGGGCCTGATGGGTGCGTTCGACCAGCACCTGCTCGACTTTCGGCAACTTGCGCTCACGCAAAGTGGAAATCAGCAAGCGCGCGGCGTTGAGCGGTTGCAGCAGGTCGTGACTGGCCGCCGCGAGGTATTTGTCCTTGCTGCGGTTGGCGGCTTCGGCGGCATCACGGGCATCGCGCAAGGCTTCGGCGATCTGCTTGCGCTGGGTGATCTGCTGCTGCAGGTTGCGATTGGCCTCGAGCAACTCGTCGGTACGCGCGGTCACCCGCTGCTCCAGTTCGTCATTGAGTTGTTGCAGGCGCTGCTGCGCCAGCTTGCGCTCGGTGATGTCGGCGACGAAGCCTTCCACCAGCCCCTCCTGATCGGGCTTGAGCAACAGGTTCATCAACACGTCGAGGCTGCTGCCGTCCTTGCGCCGCAACTGGGTTTCGTACCCATGCAGGCTGCCTTGGTGGCGGAGGATTTCGCCGATGTTTTCCAGTTCCTGCGCACCGCCGACAAACAGGTTGCTCGCCAGGTCCGCCAGTGAAAACAGCACTTCCTGCGGGTTTTGATAACCCAGCATGCGCGCCAAGGCGGGGTTGGCCGCGCGCATCCCTTCCAGCAGGCTGGCCTGGAAAATCCCGTGGACAGCATTTTCGAACAGCCATTTGTAGCGATTGCGCTCGGCTTCAAGTTCGTCCAGGCGCGCGTTGAGTTCGGGGTAATGGCTTTTGCGCGCCGAGTGGCTGCTTAAACCGAGTAACCCGGCCAGTGCCCGTTGCTGGTCGTCAGAGGGCTTCGCCATAGACGACCTCGACATCACGCTGACTGGACTCGCGCGGATTGGTCAGGATGCACGGATCATGCATGGCGTGTTGCGACAGGAACGGAATGTCCGCCGTACTGACACCGTGCAAGCCCAAGGTTTCGTGGAAGCCGATCGCATGCTTGAGGGCGATCAGGTGTTCGACCAGACGCCCGCAGATCTGCCGGTGATTGAGCCCACGGCAATCGATGCCGAACGTCTCGGCGATCACCTTGAACCGCTCCGGCGCCGAGCTGTAGTTGAACGCCACGACGTGCTCCACCAGCACCGCGTTGCACAAGCCATGGGGCAGGTCCAGGAAGCCGCCGAGGCTGTGGGACATGGCGTGTACCGCGCCGAGGATCGCGTTGGAGAACGCCAGCCCGGCCTGCATGCTGCCGAGCATGATTTTCTCGCGCAGGGCAATGTCCGTCGGGTTGGCGATCATCTGCACCAGGTTGCCGTTGATCAGGCGCATCGCCTCCAGCGCATGGGGGTCGGTCAAGGGTCCGTGGCCCGTGGAAACGAAGGCCTCGATGGCGTGCACCAGTGCATCGATGCCGGTACAGGCGGACAGGAACGGGTCCATGCTCAGGGTGGTCTCCGGGTCGATCAGCGACACGTCCGGCACCACCGCTTTGCTGACGATGGAAAACTTCATGCGTTCCTGCTGGTTGGAAATGATCACGAACTGCGACACGTCCGCCGACGTGCCGGCGGTGGTCGGGATCAGGATCAGTGGCGGGCTCGGCACTCGGATGGTGTCCACGCCCTCGAACTCGAGGATGCTGCGACCGTGGGCAACGACGATGCCGATGCCCTTGCCGCAATCCATCGGGCTGCCACCACCGACGGCGACGATCACGTCGCAATGGTTTTCGCGGTACAACTCGGCGCCGAGCATGACTTCCTCGACCCGCGGGTTGGGCGACACATCCTTGTACAAACAGTAATCGATGCCCAGCGCCTGCAGGCTGGCCTCGACATCGGCCACCCACCCGGCGGCGATCACCCCGGGGTCGCTGACGATCAGCACCTTGCGTGCCCCGAAGGTCTTGGCGTAATTGCCGACATTGTGCCGGCATCCGGCACCGAAGATGATTTCAGGCGAAACGAATTTACGCAGCTGGCTGAGACTCTGGCTCATTGGAAAGCCTGTTTTTATTGTTTTGAAAGGTAAAGCCACACTAACCCATCCGGCTGCGAATGCAATCAGACCAATTGATGGATTCACAGAGCGCCTCTGTGGGAGCGGGCTTGCTCGCGAAAGCGGCGTGTCAGTCAATGATTTGCTCAAAGGTGCGCCGCTTTTGCGAGCAAGCCCCAAACAATGGCATTTGTGGTGTTTGATTATCCGCGATAGATCAGGCGCGACGCTTTTTCGTTGCGCAACGTCAGGCGCTCCATGCCCTGCCCCGGCGCGTCGGCTTCTTCGCGGGCCTTAAGGATGACGGCGTGGTGCGGCGACTTGCTGCACACCGGATCGGCATTTTCGGCATCGCCGGTGAGCATGAACGCCTGGCAGCGACAGCCGCCGAGATCCTTGTGTTTTTCATCGCAGGAGCGGCACGGTTCCTTCATCCAGTCATCGCCGCGAAAGCGGTTGAAGCCGAAGGAATCCTTCCAGATGTGCTCGATGCTGTGCTCACGTACGTTGGGAAACTGCACCGGCAATTGCCGGGCGCTGTGACACGGCAGCGCGGTGCCATCCGGGGTGATGTCGAGAAACAGGTTGGCCCAGCCATTCATGCAGGTTTTCGGGCGTTCTTCGTAGTAATCCGGGGTGACGAAGATCAGCTTGCACGGGTGCCCCTGGGCTTCCAGGCGCTGGCGGTATTGCTGGGTGATGCGTTCGGCACGCTGCAGTTGCTCACGGGTGGGCAGCAGGCCGGCGCGATTGAGTTCGGCCCAGCCATAGAACTGGCACGTGGCCAATTCGACAAAATCCGCCTCCAATTCCAGGCACAGGTCGATGATCCGGTCGATGCGATCGATGTTGTGCCGGTGGGTGACGAAGTTCAGCACCATCGGATAACCCTGGGCTTTCACCGCCCTGGCCATCGACAGTTTTTGTGCGAAGGCCTTGCGTGAGCCGGCAAGCAGGTTGTTGACCGTTTCGTCGGCGGCCTGAAAGCTGATCTGGATGTGATCGAGCCCGGCCACCTTGAATTCGGCGATCTTGCCTTCGGTCAGACCGATCCCCGAGGTGATCAGGTTGGTGTAGTAACCCATGTCCCGTGCAGCCTTGATCAGCTCGGCCAGGTCCTGGCGCACCAGCGGCTCGCCCCCGGAAAAGCCCAATTGCGCGGCGCCCATGGCCCGCGACTCGGCGAACACGCGAATCCATTCATCGGTGCTCAACTCCGCGCCCTGTTGAGCGAAGTCCAGCGGGTTGGAGCAATATGGGCATTGCAACGGGCAGCGGTAAGTCAGCTCGGCCAACAGCCACAACGGGGGGCCGGGCGGTGCTTCACTCGATCCAGAACTGCGCATGGGCCACCTCCAGAAACGCCAGCACATCCTCGTCGATCCCCGGCACACCGGGGAAACTCGCCGACAGTGAATCGATGATGTCCGCCACGCTGCGTTGCCCATTCACCAGGCCGAGAATCTGCCCGGCGCTGGCATTGAGCTTGATCATGCCCTCGGGGTACAGCAGCACGTGACCGTTCTGGCGCGGCTCCCACTGAAGACGAAAACCCCGGCGCAGCATCGGCGCGTGTGCACGTTTGATCAGGCTCACAGCGTGCCCCCCCGATGCCAGACGTTGTCCCGGGTGACAGTGTGATAAGGCGGACGCTCCAGTTCATAGGCCATGCTCATGGCATCGAGCATGCTCCACAGCACATCGAGCTTGAATTGCAGGATTTCCAGCATGCGTTGCTGGGCTTCGACGGTGACGTAGTGTGCCAGGGTGATGCGCAAGCCATGCGCGACATCACGCCGCGCCTGGCCCAGTCGCGTACGGAAGTAGTCGTAGCCGCCGACGTCGATCCACGGGTAATGCGTCGGCCAGGCGTCGAGTCGCGACTGGTGGATCTGCGGCGCGAACAATTCAGTCAGCGAGCTGCTGGCCGCCTCCTGCCAGCAAGCACGCCGGGCGAAGTTGACGTAGGCATCCACGGCAAACCGCACCCCCGGCAGTACCAGTTCCTGGGACAGGATCCGCTCACGGTCCAGCCCCACGGCTTCGCCCAGGCGCAACCAGGCCTCGATGCCGCCCGCGCTGCCGGGCACGCCATCGTGGTCGAGAATCCGTTGCAGCCATTCGCGGCGCACGTCGCGGTCGGGGCAGTTGGCGAGGATAGCGGCGTCTTTCAGGGGGATGTTCACCTGGTAATAGAAACGATTGGCGACCCAGCCCTGGATCTGTTCGCGCGTGGCGCGACCGGCGTACATGGCCTGATGGAAGGGATGATGGATGTGGTAATAGGCCCCCTTGGCGCGCAGGGCCTGTTCGAACTCGGCGGGGGTCAAGGGGGTTTCGTTCATTGCGGGTCTCCGGAAGATTCTGGGTGTCTGGGTCTGGCGCTATCGCGAGCAGGCTCGCTCCCACAGGGGACTCTGGTTGATCAGGATGTGCGGGATCAGTTGCTGACACCCCCACCACGTGTGGGAGCGAGCCTGCTCGCGATGGGGCCAGGGGCTACAACACAATGTCCATGCCGTCATAGGCCACCTCGATCCCCCGTCGCTCCAGCAACGCCCGTTCCGCCGAGTCCTCGTCGAGTATCGGGTTGGTGTTGTTGATATGGATCAGCACCTTGCGCTGCCGGGTAAATCCCTCCAGCACCTCCAGCATGCCACCCGCCCCGCTCTGCGGCAGATGCCCCATTTCGCTGCCGAGGCTCTGGCCGACTTCGCACACGCGCATCTCGTCGTCGCGCCACAAGGTGCCGTCAAGCAACAGGCAATCGGCGCGCTGCATCCAGCTCAATACTTCGTCGTCGATTTGCCCCAGGCCCGGTGCGTAGAACAGCGAAGCGCCGGTGCGCAGGTCTTCGATGAACAGGCCGATGGTGTCGCCCGGCTGCGTATTGCCGCGGTTGGGCGAGTACGGTGGCGCGTTGCTGACCAGCGGGATCGCGCGAAACTGCAACTGCGGGCAGGCCGCGATGCGGAACGGTTCGCGGTCCAGTCCGATCGGCTGCCACTGCAGACCGCCATTCCAGTGTGTGAGCATGCTGAACAAAGGGAAGCCGCTGCTCAGGTCCTGATGGACCCGCTCGGTGCACCACACCGCATGCGGGCAACCTTCGCGCAAGCTCAACAGGCCGGTGCAATGGTCGATCTGGCTGTCCATCAGGACCACGCCGGCAACCGCCGTATCGCGCAAACGACGTGCCGGTTGCAGCAGCGGAAAACTTTCGAGTTGCGCGCGGATGTCCGGAGAGGCGTTGCACAGCAACCAGCCCACACCGTTGTCGCTCAGGACGATGGACGACTGCGTGCGCCGCTGCGCCCGCAGACTGCCGTTGCGCACACCGGCGCACTGCCGGCAGTTGCAGTTCCACTGCGGAAAACCGCCGCCGGCGGCGGAGCCGAGAACGCGGATGTGCATGGGCAATGCTCCAGGAGGCAGGCCCGGCCAACACCACGGCTGGCCGGGTGAACGATCAGCGGTTGGCGAAATACATCGTCACTTCGAAGCCAATGCGCAGGTCGGTAAACGCGGGTTTAGTCCACATGGGTCAATCCTCTTCTTATGCCGGGCCATTCCGGTAAAGCCATTAATGCACGGGGCGCGAAAGGTCCGAATGCTACTTTCGAACGAGGTTGTGGGGTGCGTTGGTAGGGGGTGTGCCTCAGCGTTCAAGCAATGTGAAAAACCAATGTGGGAGCGAGCCTGCTCGCGATGAGGTCAGCACATTCAGCATTGAATGTCGGACCGCAATCGCGAGCAGGCTCGCTCCCACAGAGGGGCAATGGGTTCAGTGAGTTAGAAGAACCCCAACGGATTAATGTCGTAGCTCACCAGCAGGTTCTTGGTCTGCTGATAGTGATCGAGCATCATTTTGTGGTTCTCGCGGCCGACACCGGACTTCTTGTAGCCACCGAACGCGGCATGGGCCGGGTACAGGTGGTAGCAGTTGGTCCACACGCGCCCGGCCTTGATCGCCCGGCCCATGCGGTAGGCGCGGTTGATGTCGCGGGTCCACAGGCCGGCGCCGAGGCCGAACTCGGTGTCGTTGGCGATGGCCAGGGCTTCGGCTTCGTCCTTGAAGGTGGTGACGCCCACCACCGGCCCGAAGATTTCCTCCTGGAACACACGCATTTTGTTGGTGCCCTTGAGCAGGGTTGGCTGGATGTAGTAGCCGCTGGACAGGTCACCCTCCAGACGCTCGGCCGCGCCGCCGGTGAGCAGCTCGGCGCCCTCCTCCCGGGCGATGTTCAGGTACGAGAGGATCTTGTCGTATTGCTGCTCCGACGCTTGGGCGCCGACCATGGTTTCGGTGTCCAGCGGGTTGCCGCGCTTGATCTTGACGATCTTCTTCATCACTTCAGCCATGAACGGCTCGTAGATCGACTCCTGCACCAGTGCGCGGGACGGACAGGTGCACACCTCCCCCTGGTTGAAAAAGGCCAGCACCAGGCCTTCGGCGGCTTTCTCGATGAACTGTGGCTCGGCGTTCATGATGTCTTCGAAGAAAATGTTCGGCGATTTGCCGCCCAGCTCTACGGTACTCGGAATGATGTTCTCGGCGGCGCAATGCATGATGTGTGCGCCAACCGGAGTGGAACCGGTGAAGGCTATCTTGGCGATGCGCTTACTGGTGGCCAGCGCCTCACCGGCTTCGCGACCGAAACCCTGGACGATGTTGAGCACACCGGCCGGCAGCAGGTCGGCGATCAGTTCGGCGAAGACCATGATTGACAGGGGCGTCTGTTCGGCAGGCTTGAGCACGATGCAGTTGCCGGCGGCCAGGGCCGGGGCGAGTTTCCACGCCGCCATCAACAGAGGAAAGTTCCACGGGATGATCTGCCCGACCACACCCAGTGGCTCATGGAAATGGTAGGCAGTGGTCAGTTCGTTGATTTCGGCGGCGCCGCCTTCCTGGGCACGGATGCAGCCGGCAAAGTAACGGAAATGGTCGGCGGCCAGCGGCACGTCGGCGTTCAGGGTTTCGCGCACGGCCTTGCCGTTGTCCCAGGTTTCGGTGACGGCGAGGATTTCCAGGTTCTGCTCGATGCGGTCAGCGATTTTCAGCAGCGTTAGCGAACGGTCCTGAGCCGAGGTTTTACCCCAGGCGTCAGCGGCGGCATGGGCGGCGTCGAGGGCCTTGTCGATGTCGGCGGCGCTCGAGCGCGGGAATTCGGCGATCACTTCGCCGTTGACCGGTGAAGTGTTGGTGAAATACTGGCCATCGACCGGCGCAACGAACTCGCCGCCAATGAAGTTGCCGTAGCGCGCCTTGAAGGAAACGACGGCACCGGGGGTTCCGGGTTGTGCGTAAATCATGGTGAGCCTCTGTCTGGGTCGAGGCCTGTCGGACCGACAGGCGATGCACCGATACTAGAGAGCCCCGCCGGCCAGACGAATGCGCCGTTGGCAGGAGGGGCTCTCGTTATTTGGTAGTAGGTTGGGCGCAAATCGAATGTGGGAGCGAGCCGGTTCCGGGCGGCGTTCCGACGATGGAGGTCCGGGCACCGCGCGCATTCAGGTAGCCCGCGTCACCGTTGACGACCATCGTCGGAACGCCGCCCGGAGCCGGCTCGCTCCCACAGGGGTGATGGGCAAGATTTCAGGTCAGTGCTTCGCCACCAGGTCCTTCGGCAACTTGAAGGTCCAGAGCATGCCGCCCTGGTTGAAGTCCTTGATGCGCTTGGCCACTTCACCGCCCCACAGCGGCACCGCGCCGCCCCAGCCCGAGAGCACCGAGACGTACTGTTCGCCGTCCATTTCCCAGGTCACGGGCGAGCCGAGTACGCCCGAGCCGGTCTGGAACTCCCAGACTTTTTCGCCGGTCTTGGCATTGAAGGCCTGAAGGAACCCTTCCGGCGTACCGGTGAACACCAGGTTGCCCTTGGTGGTCAGCACCCCGCCCCACAGCGGCGCGAAGTTCTTGTGGCGCCACACTTCCTTGCTGGTTTTCGGGTCGATGGCACGCAACACGCCGATGTAGTCTTCGTTCAACGGTTTGATGGTGAAACCGGCACCGAGGAACGCCGCGCCTTTCTTGTAGGCGATGCCTTCGTTCCAGATGTCCATGCCCCATTCGTTGGACGGCACGTAGAACAGCCCGGTGTCCTTGTTGTAGGCCATCGGCATCCAGTTTTTCGCGCCGAGGAACGCCGGGGCGACGAACACCGAGCTGCCCTTGGCTTCGCTACCCGGCGCACCCGGACGGCTGGCTTCGTTGTAGATCGGCCGACCGTCTTTATCCAGGCCGGTGGCCCAGGTGATCTTGTCCACGAACGGGAAGCCACGGATGAACTTGCCGTTGGTGCGGTCCAGCACGTAGAAGAAGCCGTTGCGGTCCGCGGTCGCCGCCGCCTTGATTTCCTTGCCGCCCTCGGTGTAGTTGAACGACACCAGCTCGTTGACGCCGTCGTAGTCCCAGCCATCGTGGGGCGTACTCTGAAAGTGCCATTTGATGGTGCCGTCGTCCGGATTGAGTGCCAGGCGCGACGACGAGTACAGGTTGTCGCCAGGACGCAGGTGCGAGTTCCACGGTGCCGGGTTGCCGGTGCCGAACAGCAGCAGGTTGGTTTCCGGATCGTAGTAACCGCCCAGCCATGGCGCTGCACCGCCGGTTTTCCACAGATCGCCCGGCCAGGTCTTGCCGGCCTCGCCGCCGGAGATACCGTTTTCTATCGCTTTGCCGTCCTTGTAGACATAACCCATGTGGCCTTCGACCGTCGGGCGGGACCACAGCAAATCACCGTTTTTCGGGTCGTAGGCTTCGATTTTCCCCACCACCCCGAACTCGCCACCGGCCACGCCGGTGATCAGCTTGCCGTTGATCACCAGCGGCGCGGCACTGATCGAGTAGCCTTCCTTGTGGTCGGCGACTTTCTTGCTCCACACCACCTTGCCGGTGTCCTTGTTCAGCGCCACGAGCTTGGCGTCGAGGGTGCCGAAGAACACCAGGTCGCCATACAGCGCCACACCACGGTTGATCACGTCGCAGCACGGGCGGATGTCGTCGGGCAGGCGTGCATCGTATTGCCAGAGTTTCTTGCCGGTGCGCGCATCCACCGCGAATACCCGCGAGTAGGAACCGGTCATGTACATCACGCCGTCCTTGATCATCGGCTGTGCCTGTTGACCGCGCTGTTTTTCACCGCCGAAGGAAAACGCCCAGACCGGGCGCAGGTCTTTCACGTTGTTGACGTTGAGGGTGTCGAGGGGGCTGTAGCGCTGACCCTGGACGCCCAGACCGTTGGTGACGATCTGCTCCGGGTTCTTGGGGTCCTGGAGAATGTCCTGGTCACTGACGGCGGCCAATGCCATGCCGGACAGCAGCATGGCACTGAGCAAAACGCTCAGGACGAAGGGTTGGCGACGTGCGGGTTGGGTCATGGCGGCTACCTCTGCGGTTTTTTGTTATACCGGGAAATTTTCCCGGTCTGGTGCAGATTCTTGGTCGCCACAGGCCTTGCGACAATTGCCCGCAGTGTTGAGATTTCTAGTTCCTTGGTAGCGGGTCGTCTCGGTCTCGACCGACGCTGGCGCTCCCACAGGGGATGGGGATGTTGGGGGGTTATTGATCAACGCGCTTCATCTGCTCACGCTCATAACGCGGGTACAGATGGCTGACACTGCGGATCAGCTCGTAGCGGCTCAGGCTGATCGTGGCGAAGCGTTCCGGGATGGGGCTGCGGATCATTTCCGCCATGTCGCTGCCGTTGGCGGCGCCGTCGCGCATCAGTTGATCGAGCCAGCCGAGGTAGTCGCGCATCTGCGCGAACGGCCCGGCATCGCTGGCCAGCGGGCCGTGGCCGGGCACGATCAGCGTCCACGGCAGCGCCTGGAGGGTGTCGATGTCTGCCAGCCACACCGACAGCCCGGGGCTGTTCGGCGTGGTCAACGCCCGCTGATAAAACACCAGATCGCCGGCGAACAGCACGCCGGTCTTCTGGTCGAGAATAGCCAGATCCGCGCCCGTATGCCCACCCAGGCTCAGCAGGCGCAGATCATGATTCCCAAAAGTTCGTACCCCTGGCGCCAGCGTCTCGGTCGGCAACACCACTTCGGTACCGCGCATCCAGTCGCCCACCAGCCGGTACATATTTTCGGCCATGGCGTCGCCCTGCTGTTTGAGCCGCTCGGTGGTGCCGGCCAACGCGCCGATCGGCACGTCGCTGAAAGCCTGATTGCCCAGCACGTGGTCCGGGTGGTGATGGGTCAACAACACCTGGATGACCGGCTTGTCAGTGGTCGCGGCAATCGCCTTGCGCAGGGCTTCGCCGTAGCGCCGCGAGGGCCCGCTGTCGATCACCACCACGCCGCGCTCGGTGACGATGAACGCCGTGTTGACGATGTTGCCGCCGTTGCTGCGGGCGAAATTATCGGTGCTGCCTTCGAGCAACCAGGTGTCTTCGGCGATCTGCCGGGGCGTGAGCCTGTAGTCGAGTTCGGCGAGTACCGGCAGGCTCAGGCTCATGAACAACAGCAGCATCCAGCGCATAGCGCACTCCTTGGGGTCAGGGTATGGCCGCATCGAATTCATTGCCGCTGTTGTCACGCAATGTCAGGCGCGTCTGCCCTGCGCCCACTACGTCGAAGGCCAGGCTGGGGTTCTCGCTGACAGCGGGAAACAGCTCGAGCCGCGCCAGCAGGCGATCGTTTTGATCGCGCAGCTCGGCGTGGTTGATGAAAAATTCCGGAATGCCGCTGACCATGCCGTTGTCCATCGGATGCGCCACCTGCAAACGCAGGCGGCTGAATTCGCCACGCGGGTAACGCCCGCCCAGCACCTGGCCCAGGCGCTCCTCCCAACCCGGCTCGGTGCGCACCACACTGGGCGCCGTGCAACCGCCACCCGCCGCATCGATCAAGGTCGACCCCACATGCCACAGCCCATCGCGGGTCTGTACGGCGGCGCGCAATGGGGTCGCCTGCTCGATACGGATGCGGATCGATAGCCAGGGCAGCACACCGTCCAGTGGCTGGAAATCGACGATTTTCGGCAAAGGATTGAGTTCGGCCCAGGCGAGGATCTTCACCACCTCGCCCTTGAACGCCCGGGCATCGATCTCCAGCGGAACCTGACGGGCGTCCTCGGCAAACGGCGGCGCCAGCAGCCTGACCCGGTCATCGAACACGAACGGCGCATCGCCAAGCATCTGCTTGTGGTAGAAGGCCCACATGACCGACGGCACCGGGTCCGGCCCCGGCTCCACTGCCCCATATGCGACCAGGGGCAAGCAGCAGGCCAGCAGCCAACTTGCGCACCGGGTCATGGCTGATACATGTCCGGCACGTCGTAGCGCAGACCGTAACGGGCATAGAGGGCGTTGACCGAACCATCGCGGATCAGCCCCTCCAGCGCCTCTTCCACGGCGTAGGCCAGCTGGCGGTTGCTTTCGTGGACCGCCATGCCGATTTCCCAGCGCTGCTTGCCCATGTTCGGGTAGGCGTTCTGCGCCAGCGCCACCTGCGAGTCGGCGGCTTCGTGCACCTGCCAGTCAATCTCGCCGCGCATGGCCATGACCGCGTCGACCTCCCCGGCCTTCATTGCGGCAAACGCCTGGGGCACGCCGGGATAATGACGGGTGGTGCCGGCGAGCATGCCGTTGAACACTGACGTCAGGTAGAACGACGGCACGCTGTCGACCTCGACGCCAATGGGGTGTTGCTGGAACACCGCGACACTGGCCACCGATTCCAGGCGCCGGCGGTCATAGGCGACCTGCCATTGCTCATTCTGGTAAGGACCGAACATCACCACATGACCATTTTCCAGTTCGCCCACGTCATTGCGCTTGCGCGCGTAGTCCTGGTCGTAGGGCACGCGCATCATCAGGTCGGCCAGTTGCTGGTTGTGCAACTGGCTGGCCCTCCAGATGTAATCGCGCAGATCGTCATCGAGTTTTTCGCCGGGCGGCGCCCAGATCAGTGTGAGGCGAACACCCAGCGCCTTGGCCAGGGCGCCGGCCAGCTCGACGTCCACGCCCCTGGGCTGCCCGGCGTCTTCGAAGCTGTAAGGCGCGAAGTCCTTGTAGACCGCCACTTTCAATTCACCGGCGGCAATCATTTCGTCGTAGGTGCGGACCTGTGCCTGCACCGCCGGGCAGCACAGCAACACAGCGCTGATCACCATCGCGAGCAGGCGCATGCATCAATTCTCGACACGGACGCTGTCGAGGTAGGTGCGAACGGCCCACAAGGCTTCCTGGCTCAGGTAGTCGGCCATCTTCGGCATGTACACCCGACCGTCGCGCACCGCACCGTGGCGCACGCGTTCGACAAACCATTCGTCACCGGCCTCATCGGCATCGAGCATGCGCAGGTCGGGCGCGATGCCGCCGGACTTGGCTTCCAGGCCATGGCAGGCTGCGCAGTTCTGGTTGTAGGCCGAAGAACCGATTTCCACGGCTTTATCGTGCTCGGGTGATTTGCGGTAAGGATTGACCGCCGCCCAACCGTCACCATCAAGCTGTACGCCAGCCTCCTTGATGGGGGTCAGCCCTTTGGTCTCGACGGCTTGCGGCACAACGTTGCCATGGGCCCAGGCCGAACCTGCACTGATAAAGCCGGCCAGCAGTCCGGCGACGAGCAAGGCGTTGCGTTTAGTTGTCATTGTCATGCCCTCAGGATTGCACACAAAACCTCTCTGCAGAGGCTATGGCAACCATCTTAGAAAGCACGCGGGCGCATCCCCATGCTGCTTTGGTGGCCGCGGCTTAGTACCTTGGTAGTAGGGCTTGTGGTGCACACCCAAATCAGGTGCCGCCTGGGAATTCTTCCCGGCCACGGCGGGACTTTTTCCGCAGGCGCCACCCGAGATGAGTTACTACCTTGGTACTGCCCCGTTGGTACTTTCTGCATATTTCCTCTATGTCCTGGGCTTCCTATGCTGGCGCTACCTGTAACGGAGTGCCTTATGCGCCAGCTCGCCCCTTACGCCCTGATCTACCTGCTGGCGATTGCCTGCGCCGCCGGGCTGGCGACCCGCAGCCAGGCCGCCGACGCGCCGCTACAGGTGCAGATCGGCTACCTGGGTTATCGCCCTGATCCAGGCCCGCTGCTGTCGAACATCATTCCCGAACCGACAGACGCCGGGCTGCGCGGTGCCGAACTGGCGATCACCGACAGCAACAGCACCGGACGATTCCTCAATCACAGCTACAGCCTGGTCGCCGCCAGCGTCGACAGCCCGCAGGCCTTGCTCGACGCCGCGAAGGCGCAGCATGCCGAGGGCCTGCGCCTGTTCGTGGTGAATGCGCCGGTAGACAGCCTGCGCCAACTCAGCGCTGCGCTGTCCGACAGCCTGCTGTTCAATGCCGGCAGCCCGGACGACGCCGTGCGCACCCGCGACTGCCTGCCGAACGTGCTGCACACGCTGCCAAGCCGGGCGATGCTGGCCGATGCGCTGGCGCAGTTCCTGGTGGTGCGCAAATGGCACAAGGCGCTGTTGATCGTCGGCCCGACCACGGATGATCAAGCCTACGCCGCGGCCCTGCGCCGGGCGGCGAAACGCTTTGGCCTGCAACTGGTGGCAGAGAAGGCCTGGCGTTTCGACAACGACCAGCGCCGCAGCGCCCAGGCCGACATGCCGCTGTTCACCCAGACCGCCGAATACGACGTGGTACTGGTGGCCGATGAACGCGGCGATTTTGGCGAATACGTGCCCTACCAGACCTGGTACCCGCGGCCGGTCGCCGGCACCCAGGGCCTTACCCCGGTCGGCTGGCACAAGAGCGTCGAGACCTTCGGTGCCGCGCAATTGCAGAAGCGCTTCGAAGCCCTGACCGGGCGGTGGATGAATGATCGCGATTTCGCCGCATGGATGGCCGTGCGCAGCATCGCCAGCGCCGTGAGCAAGCTGCGCCAGACCGATCCGATGGCGATCCGCGACCTGCAAATCAGCGATCAGTTGCCCCTCGACGGTTTCAAGGGTCGCAAGCTCAGCTATCGCCCGTGGAACGGCGAGTTGCGCCAGCCGATTCCGATCGTGCAACCGCGGGCGCTGGTCAGCACTTCGCCGCAGGACGGCTTCCTGCACCCCTTCAACGAAATGGACAGCCTGGGCTACGACAAGCCCGAGGTCAGTTGCCGGTTTCCCTGATCTGGCCCTACACGACAACCACAACAAAAAGGAACACGTCATGCGCCGCACCCTGCTTTCCTGCGCCCTGCTCCTCGCTGCCGGGCACGCCGCGGCCAGCACCGCCTGGGTCTCCAACGAGAAGGACAACAACCTCAGCCTGATCGACATGCAGACCCTGCAGGTCATCGACACCCTGCCCGTCGGCCAGCGCCCTCGGGGCCTGCTGCTGTCCCACGACAACACGCTGCTGTACATCTGCGCCAGCGATTCGGATCGGGTGCAGGTGATGGACGTGGCCACCCGCAAGATCATCAAGGAACTGCCCTCGGGCAAGGACCCCGAGCAATTTGCCCTGCACCCGAACAATCGCTGGCTCTACGTTTCCAACGAGGACGATGCGCTGGTGACGGTGATCGACACCGAAACCTCGAAAGTGCTGGGCCAGATCAACGTCGGCGTCGAGCCCGAAGGCATGGCCGTCAGCCCCGACGGCAAATGGGCGGTGAACACCAGCGAAACCACCAACATGCTGCACTGGATCGACACCAGCACCCAGACCCTGGCCGACAGCACCCTGGTGGATCAACGTCCGCGCTTCGTCGAATTTTCGCCCGACGGCACCCGGCTCTGGGCCTCGGCGGAAATCGGCGGCACGGTGACCATCCTCGACGTGGCCAGCCGGCAGATCCTCAAGACGCTGACCTTCCAGATCAAAGGTGTGCACCCGGACAAGGTGCAACCGGTGGGCGTCAAACTCAGCGCCGACGGCAAGTATGCGTTCGTCGCGCTCGGTCCGGCCAACCATGTGGCGGTGATCGATGCGAAAACCTATGAGGTTCTTGATTATCTGCTGGTGGGACGCCGGGTGTGGCAGATGGCGTTCACCCCGGATCAGGAGCAGTTGCTGGCGACCAACGGGGTCAGTGGTGACGTTTCCGTGATCGATGTCGAAAGCCTCAAGGTGATCAAATCGGTCAAGGTCGGGCGCTACCCTTGGGGCGTAGTGGTGACGCCATGAACACCCTGGAGGTCAGCGAGCTGAGCTTTGCCTACGGTGCGCGTCAGGCCTTGAGCCAGGTGAGCTTCAATCTGGGACCGGGGCGTTTTGCTGCACTGCTGGGACCGAACGGCGCCGGCAAGTCGACGCTGATCGCGCTGTTGACCCGCCTGTACGATCTGCAGCGCGGCGATATCCGGGTCGGCGGCCACTCCCTGCGCAGCGCTCCACGCTCGGCGTTGCGGCAATTGGGCGTGGTGTTTCAGCAAAGCACGCTGGACCTGGACCTGAGCGTCGAGCAGAACCTGCGCTACCACGCGGCGTTGCATGGCCTGTCCCGGAGGCAGAGCACGATTCGGATCGACGCCGAACTGAATCGCCAGGCACTGACCGAACGCCGTCGCGAACGCGTGCGTGAACTCAATGGCGGGCATCGCCGTCGTGTGGAGATCGCCCGCGCACTGCTGCATGAGCCGCGCCTGTTGCTGCTGGACGAGGCCAGCGTCGGCCTCGACCCGGCGAGCCGCCTGGCCCTCAACCAGCACCTGCGCAGCCTGTGCCGGGAGCAACGCATCAGCGTGCTCTGGACCACCCACCTGCTGGATGAAGTGCAGCCCAGCGACGATTTGCTGATTCTGCACCAGGGACGATTGGTGGCCAGCGGACAAGCCGATGCCCTGAGCCAGGAACACGGCGGCGACCTGGGCTCGGCATTCAGCCGCCTGACCACTGCGGGAGTCCGACCATGAACGCTTACTGGCAATGTTTCAGCGGCATCGTGCTGCGCGAATGGTTGCGTTTCGTGTTGCAACGCACACGGTTCCTCAGTGCACTGGTGCGGCCCCTGCTGTGGTTGCTGGTGTTCGCCGCCGGTTTTCGTGCGGCGCTTGGCATCGCGATCATCGAGCCGTACGACACCTACATTCCCTATGAGGTCTACATCATCCCGGGCCTGGCCTGCATGATCCTGCTGTTCAACGGCATGCAGGGCTCGCTGTCGATGGTGTACGACCGGGAAATGGGCAGCATGCGCGTGTTGCTCACCAGCCCCCTGCCCCGCACCTTTCTGCTGTGCAGCAAGCTGCTGGCCACTTCGCTGATTTCGCTGTTGCAGGTGTATGCATTCCTGGCGATTGCCTGGGCCTACGGTGTGCAACCACCGGCACTGGGGCTGTTGATCGCCTTGCCGGCGCTGTTGCTGGTGGCGTTGATGCTCAGTGCCCTGGGGCTGCTGCTGTCGAACGCGATCCGCCAGCTGGAGAACTTTGCCGGCGTGATGAATTTCGTGATCTTCCCGCTGTTTTTCCTCTCCTCGGCCTTGTATCCGCTGTGGAAGATGCGCGAGGCGAGCGAGTGGTTGTATGGGTTGTGCGCGTTGAACCCGTTCACTCACGCCGTGGAACTGGTGCGCTTTGCCCTGTATGAACGGTTCAACCCGCTGGCGTTGGCGGTGTGCATTGGCCTGACGCTGTTGTTTGCCCTGCTCGCGGTGCTGACCTTCAATCCGCAGCACGCGGCGTTGCGTAAGGCCGGCTGACATCCCCGTGCCCCTTGTGGGAGCGAGCCTGCTCGCGATGGCGTCTCAACAGTCAGTACAAGTCGACTGACAGTCCGCTATCGCGAGCAGGCTCGCTCCCACAGAAAACCGCGTCGTTCAGGCGCACCTCAATCCGGCCAAATTACGACTTTAGTACTGGTTTTACCTGTCTATCGTCGCATTCCCAACGTACCGGGACTGGCATGTAATGGGCTCATAACTCCAAGGATCGAAGCCATGCCGCGTGCCCGACGTCGCCTGCTGTGCCCTGCCCTGGCCCTGGTCTCCCTGGCCCTGGTGTCGGGTGCCGCGCAAGCCGAAACAGCACTGTTCTCCCCCGAAGGTTATCGCGTCGGCCTGTACCGCAGCCCGACGCCCGCGCAAGCCGAGGGCGCCACCCTGATCGACACCCCGGCCCTGCAGGCCCTGTTGAGCCAGACGCCACGGCCGGTGCTGATCGACGTCTACCGTCGCCAATGGTTGCAGGGCCGATTCATCGAGGACCAGCCCCATGAGAACCTGCCCGGCAGCCACTGGCTGGCCAACACCGGCGACGGTGACCTGGCGCCCGACTGGCAGGCCTATTTCATCCGCTACCTGGATAAACTCACCGCCGGCAATCGGCGGCAGCCGCTGGTCTTCTACTGCCGCTCCGATTGCTGGTTGAGCTGGAACGCGGTCAAGCGCGCCGCCGCCCTGGGCTACAAGACATTGTATTGGTATCGCGATGGCCTGGATGCGTGGCAAGCAGCGAACCTGCCCGTGACGCCCGCTCAGCCGGAGCCCTTTCCCTGAGCTTTACGCCTGCGTGTTGTTGCCACACCATAACGAAAATAATGAGGTGAAAGGCTATGTACAAAATTCTGATTGCCGACGATCACCCGCTGTTTCGCGAAGCCATTCACAACGTCATCAGCGATGGTTTCCCCGGCAGTGAGGTCATGGAAACCGCCGACCTCGACAGCGCCCTGGCGCTGACCCAAGAGCACGACGACCTGGACCTGATCCTGCTCGACCTGAACATGCCCGGCATGCACGGTCTCAACGGCCTGATCAACCTGCGCAACGAGGCGCCGACGATTCCCGTGGTGATCGTGTCCGCCGAACAGGACAAGCAGATCGTGCTGCAAGCCATCACCTACGGTGCCGTGGGTTTCATCACCAAGTCCTCGCCGCGCCAGCAAATGACCGATGCCATCCAGCAGATTCTCAATGGCAACGTGTACTTGCCGCCGGACATCATCCGCACGCAAAAAAGCAGCACCCACCGGCGCATGAACGACACCCCGAGCTTCCCGCCCGAACTGCTCCAGGCGCTCACTCGCAAGCAACTGCTGGTGCTGGAGCGCATGACCAAGGGCGAGTCGAACAAGCAGATCGCCTACACCCTGGAAATCGCCGAAACCACGGTCAAGGCCCACGTGTCGGCGATCCTGCGCAAACTCAATGTGCACAACCGGGTGCAGGCGATCTTGAGTGCCGGGGATATTGATTTCGGGTCCTATCTGCGGCGCTAGGACCGAGGCGCCGCTATCGCGAGCAGGCTCGCTCCCACAGGGTTTGTGATCACCTTTGCAGGAGCGAGCCGGCTCTGGGCGACATTGCGACGAAAGTGCCCTGGCCAGCACCGCAGACTTTCAAGGCCGGCCGAGCAAATGACTCATCGCCGTCTTCAGCTTCATCGGCGTGACCGGCTTGTGCATCAGGGTGTGTCCCAGCTCGCGGATCTGCAGTTTGAGCTCGTTGCTGTAATTGGCGGTGATCATCATCGCTGGAATCGCTGTAGCGCGCCGGGCGTTGATCCGCGCCACCGCGTCGACGCCATTGTGATCATCGTCCAGGTGATAATCGGCAATCAGCAGATCGGCTTCGGCATGGTAATTGTCCACCTGCCGCGCCAGGTCCTGCTCCGACAACGCCGTGACCACCTGACATCCCCAGCCCTCGAGCAATGTGCGCATGCCGGCGCAAATGGCGGCGTCGTTGTCCAGCACCCAGACCCGCGCCCCGCGCAGACGCTCGAGCATCGGCTCGCTCATCAGCAACGAGGGCAGCGCCCTGGGCGCCGTGGCGCTCAGCGGCACCTCGACGCTGAACACCGAGCCCCTGCCCGGCCACGAGCGCACGTGAATGCGGTGCCCGAGAATCCCGGCGATCTTCTCGACGATGGCCAGCCCCAGGCCCAGGCCACGGTCCTGGTCAGGGCGCTGCACGTCACCGCGCTTGAACTCCTGGAAAATTTCTTCCAGGCGGTTTTGCGCAATGCCCATGCCGCTGTCCCACACCTCGACCGACAGCTTCTGGTGCCGACGCCGGCAGCCGAGCACCACGCGCCCGCTGTAGGTGTAGCGAATCGCATTGCTCAGCAGGTTTCTCAGAATCCGCGCGAGCAATTGAATGTCACTGCGCACCAGGGCCGAACAGGGGATGAAATGCAGCGCCAGACCTTCGCTGCGCGCCACCTGGGTGTACTCGGCGGCGAGGTTTTCCAGCAACTCACTCAGGGCGAACGGGGCGATGTCGGCCTTGATCACGCCGGCATCGAGCTTGGAAATGTCGACCAGGGTGCCCAGCAGGTTTTCCACGTCGTCCAGGGAATTGCTGACGTTGCGCACCAGATTTTCGTTGGCCAGCGGTTCCCCGCGCTCCAGCAAAGCGCTGGTGAACAGCCGCGCCGCGTTCAACGGCTGCAGCAAATCGTGACTGACGGCAGCGAGGAACTTGGTCTTCGACAGGTTCGCCTGCTCGGCTTCAAGCTTGGCCTCGCGCAGTCGGGATTCGACACGCCGGCGCTCATCGATCTCCCTTAACAGCTGATCGTTGAGGGTGGTCAGTTCCGCCGTGCGCTCGCGTACCCGTACCTCCAGGTTCTGGTAGGCCTGATGCAACGCCTCGGCAGTACGCCGACGCTCGGTGATGTCGCGGATCAGCACGAAAATCCCCACCACTTCCCCACTGGCCAGCCGGTTCGGCACGTAGGAGCGCAGCATGTAGCGCTCCTGATGGTTGATGTTGGTCTCGGCAAACTCGAACGTCACGCTTTCCCCCGACAGGGCGCGGGCGACATAGACTTCCAGGCGCTGGTAATGCTGCTCGCTGTGCACTTCGCGCAGGCTCTGCCCAAGCATCACCCCGCGCGGCCAGCAGTACCACTCTTCGTAGACCTTGTTGGTGAATTCGTAGACCAGGTCGGCGTTGAGGTAGGCAATCAGCGCGGGAACGTGGTCGGTGATCAGGCGGATCCAGCGCTCGCTTTCGCTCAGCGCCTCGGCGTGCTGATAACGTTCGGTGATGTCGGTGAACGTGTTGACGAAACCGCCAGTGGGCAGCGGGTGCGTGCGGATCTCCAGGACCCGGCCATCGTACAGCCGCTGCTCCAGCTCCTGCACCGGGCGCCCATTACCGTCGCGAGTGGCCGGGGTCAGCAGGCTCAATTCGCTGTCGGCGATCACGTCGGCGAACGGGCGATGGGCCGCCACCGGTGCGAGGCCGCTGAGCTCGAGGAAACGCCGGTTCCACAATTCCAGCACACCCTCGGCGTTGACCATGGCCACGCCCTGGGACAGGTTGTCCACGGCCCGTTGCAACAGGTGCGATTTCTGCGCCACGGCCTGCTCGCGGCGCAGGGTCTCGCTGTGCTTGACGTCGGTGATGTCGGTAAACAGGATCACCCGCCCGCCTTCCTGGGTCGGCCGCTCGCTGACTTGCAGCCAGCGCCCGTTGTGCAGGCGATACAGCAGGTTTTCGTCAGCCTGCCCGCGCGGCTCCTCGGTGAACAGGCCGGTGGAGAACATCAGGCGCTTCACTTCGGCCAGGCGCATGCCGGCGTTGATGCGCACCCGACTGCTGCTCCAGAAGGCCTTGAAGCGGCTGTTGAACAGCACGATGCGCTGCTCGGCGTCGAACAGCACAAAGGCGTCGGAAATGCTCTCGATGGCATCGATCAGGTGCTGGTGAGCGGTTTCCGCCCGCAGGCGTGCTTCGCTGAGCAAGCGATTGCCCGACTTCAGCTCGGCCATGGCCTGGTTCAGGGCATCGGTGCGCTCGCGCACCTGTTCGGCCAGCACCACCGAGTGCTGGAAAGCCCGGTAGGGATCATTGCCACGGGTGACACCGGATTCGATGCGCTCGATCAAAGCCGCATTGATGCGCTGCAGTTTGCGGTTCTCGTGCTGCAGGCTGGCCACCTGGGCTTGCAGGTCCGGCTCAGTGGCGTCCAGGGGAACGGCCTTTGGCAATGGCGACCCCGGTGAAGGTCTGGTTGATGTGCATGCCATTGAACTGTTCTCCGTAGGTGTTGAACCCCATCACCCGCCGCTTGCGCAAAAAGTGGCCGATCTGTTCGAGGCTGCCGTCGTCTTCCAGCTCCATGCGCCGCAGGAAACAGTCGCAGCCGATGGTCAGCAACAACTCGCCAAGCCGCGCCTGCAAACCGTCGAACAGGCTTTGCAGGTTGGGCAGCATCGGGCCCGGGGTCATGACGGTGAGGACGATGCCGTTTTCCACGGCGCAGTAGAAACTCAGGCTCAGGTCGGTATGAACCTGCTGGATTGCCCGCACGTAGTATTGATCGTTGATGCGCACCGCCAGCGGATGGGCGGCGAAGGTCCGGTGTTCGAGGTCAGCCACCGGGATGCCGATGTGCCTGGCGTATTCCTCGGCGGCAGGCTCGGCATTGAGCTCGAAGACCCGGCGCGAAGTACTGTCGGCCCCGGTGACCACCAGTTTTTCCGCGCGCGGCAGGATGTGGTGGGTGGTGAACACTTCGAAATCCAGCCAGGTGTTGACCAGCAGTACCACCGCAGCGCCGCTGTGGAACTCGCCGCCGAAATAAACGTGGGTGTGGGTCAGATAATTGTCGTCACCGGCCGAGCCGCCAAAATGCGGGATGTCGCCCAAGGCCGCGCTCAATGCTGCCAGGACCATCTCCTCACGGCTGGACAGACCATCGAGCAAGGTCAGGGCAAAGCTGTTGCCCTTGATCGGTGCCAGGGTGTTGCTGCGACAGCCGCTCACCAGGCGCTCCACCACCTGCTGGGCGTCGATCAGGCTGAAGCGCTCCATCTCGTCGATCAGTTCGGCGTCGATGGAGAAATGCCGGTGATCGAACCCCACCGCCGTCACGCAGTTGCGCCCATAGCCCAACGGCGTGATTTCCCCGGCGCTGGTGCAACCGACCAGGCGGATCCCGCCAAAGCTTTGCTGCAGGGCCGGCCCCAACGCCTGCAAGTCGTATTCGGCGGAACAGAAGAACAGCACGAAGCCCAGGTGCGGGTGCAGCAACTGGCGCGCCAGCTCCTGTGCCGCTTGCCGGGCATCGGTCGCCTGGGACATGGCACTGACGATACCTTCGTTATTGAGCCCTTGCATCGTCGCCTCCCGCAGGCGCCTGTATGAGGCACGAGTGTACGAAGGCCGGGGATGGCGCCGTATGCTACTTGGGTAGCGGTCTGGCGGTTCGATGGGAGTAGGCTTGCCCACAGATGGGCGTAGGACCGGCCCGCCACGCAGGCCGGAACTCAGATGTAAGACTGTCTATCCCTGCGAACGGAGCAGCATAGAGGCAGCGACGACCACGCACACCGTGGCGAAGCCGACCTGCAAAGCCCGGGCGGGCACCCGCGCGCAGAGTTTGCGGCCGATGACCATGCCGACGATGCTGGAGACGATAAACGCAGCGCCCAGGCCATCGATGCGCACCCCGGCGTGCAAGGCACCGATCACACCGATGGCCGAAATCAGGCTGATCACCATCAGCGAGGTGGCAATGATCCCGCGCATTTGCACGTCGGTCAGTTGCCTGAACGCCGGCACGATCAGAAAGCCGCCGCCGACGCCGAGCAAGCCTGAAACCACGCCCGTCACTGCACCCAGGGCCGCCAGCGTCGCGGTGCATTTGGCGGTCCAGGAAAAGCGCCCGGTGTGCTGATCGAGCATGCAGTTTTTCTGGCCCCAGTTGGCGTGGCCGTGATCGCTGGGCCCTTCATCCTTGCGTTCGCGACGCAGCATCCGCGCGGCCACCATGACCATCAGCAGGCTGAACAGAATCATCAGGACTTTTTCCGGCAACTGATGGGCGAAGTAGATACCCAGCGGCGAAAACACAGCGCCCAGCGCGGCGATCAACAAGGCCGCGCGATAACGCACCAGGCCATGGCGCAGGCCATCGATGGCACCGACCGCCGCCGAACTGCCGACCGCGAACAATGCCACGGGCGCCGCGTGGGTCATGCTCCAGCCCAGGCCCAGCACCAGCGCCGGTACCGCAAGAATGCCGCCGCCGGCACCGGTCAAGCCGAGCACCAATCCCATCACTACACCGAAAAAACTCGCCAGTAACATAAAACGCTCGTAATCCATGACATAGGCCGGGAACGCCCGGTATCGATAGGTGACAGGATAGAGCCCACGTGCTTTTTTTCATCAACAGATTTCAATGGGGGGCTGGTAAGCGCAGGGAAAATGAATCTAACCTCATGGCTTGCCCACGACAGAATCCACCCCCATGCCTGCCCTGATTGAAGCTTTTTTCGACCCCGCCTCATCCACCTACAGCTACGTGATCTACGAAGCCGATGGCGGGCAATGTGCGATCGTCGATCCGGTGCTCGACTACAACCCTGCCGCCGGGCGCACCACCACCGAGCAGGCGGACCGGATCATCGCATTCGTGCGCGAACACCACTTGCAGGTGCAATGGCTGCTGGAAACCCACGCCCACGCCGATCACCTGTCCGCCGCGCCGTACCTGCGCCGGGAACTGGGCGGCCGGATCGCCATCGGCCAGTCGATCTGCAAGGTGCAGCACGTGTTCAAGGCGCTGTTCAATCTCGAGCCGCAGTTCTGCATCGACGGCTCGCAGTTCGATCACCTGTTCGCTGCGGATGAGTCATTCCGCATCGGCAACCTCAAGGCCACGGCCCTGCATGTGCCCGGCCATACCCCGGCGGACATGGCCTACCTGATCGACGGTGACGTGATCCTGGTGGGCGACACCCTGTTCATGCCGGACGTCGGCACCGCGCGCTGCGACTTCCCCGGCGGCAATGCCAACCAGATGTTCGCCTCGATCCAGAAACTGCTGGCCTTCCCCGCCAGCGTGCGACTCTATGTTTGCCACGACTACCCGCCCGAAGGTCGTGAACCCCGCTGCATGACCACTGTGGGCGAGCAACGCAAACACAACATCCATGTGCGTGACGGTATCGACGAAGCCGCCTTCGTGGACATGCGCACCCGGCGCGATGCCGGCTTGGGGATGCCGACGTTGTTGTTGCCGGCGATTCAGGTCAACGTGCGGGCCGGGAATTTGCCGCCGGCGGAAGAGAATGGCGTGACGTACCTCAAGATTCCCCTCAACCAGTTTTAACTGCCCAAGGTCAACCCATTGGCCGGCAACGGCAGCGCGGTCTTGTAGCGCACCTGCTTGAGCGCAAAGCTCGAGCGGATGTTCGCCACCCCCGGCACCTTGGTCAAAAAGTCCATCATGAAGCGCTCCAGGGACTGGATGGTCGGTACCAGCACCCGGATCAGATAGTCCGGATCGCCGGCCATCAGGTAGCACTCCATCACCTCCGGGCGATCGGAAATCGCTTCCTCGAAATGCTGCAACGCCTCTTCCACCTGCTTCTCCAGGCTGACGTGAATGAACACGTTCACATGCAGGCCCAACAGGTCGGCATCGAGCAGCGTCACCTGCTCACGAATCAGCCCCAATTCCTCCATCGCCTTGACCCGGTTGAAGCACGGCGTCGGCGACAGATTCACCGAGCGCGCCAGGTCGGCGTTGGTGATGCGCGCGTTCTCCTGAAGGCTGTTGAGAATGCCGATATCGGTACGGTCCAGTTTGCGCATGAGACAAAACCACCTGTTTTTTATTCGTATGCAGATTTTTTATCTGCAAATGACCTCCAGCGCAACGAAACAGAGAGAAATATTCTTCTTGGCCGGGCCTATGATTGTTGTAGGACAAGATTTCTTTTATCGAAGGAAATCTGTCAGCTCACTACAAGAAATTCACAAGATCGAGCGTAGAAGCCATGAACCAAGCGTATGAACCGCTGCGTCTGCACGTTCCAGAGCCCTCGGGCCGTCCCGGCTGTAAAACTGACTTTTCCTACCTGCATCTGACCGATGCCGGTACGGTGCGCAAACCTCCAATCGACGTAGAACCCGCCGACACGGCCGACCTGGCCCGTGGCCTGATTCGCGTGCTCGACGATCAGGGCAATGCCCTGGGCCCGTGGGCTGAAGGCGTTCCGGTCGAGATCCTGCGCAAAGGCATGCGCGCCATGCTCAAGACGCGGATTTACGACAACCGCATGGTGGTCGCCCAGCGTCAGAAGAAAATGTCGTTCTACATGCAGAGCCTCGGTGAAGAAGCCATCGGCAGCGCCCAGGCCCTGGCACTGAACATCGACGACATGTGCTTCCCCACCTATCGCCAGCAAAGCATCCTGATGGCCCGTGAAGTGCCGCTGGTGGACCTGATCTGCCAGCTGCTGTCCAACGAGCGCGATCCGCTCAAGGGCCGCCAGTTGCCGATCATGTATTCGGTAAAAGAAGCCGGCTTCTTCACCATCTCCGGCAACCTGGCCACCCAATTCATCCAGGCCGTGGGCTGGGGCATGGCCTCGGCGATCAAGGGCGACACCAAAATCGCCTCGGCCTGGATCGGCGACGGCGCCACCGCCGAGTCCGACTTCCACACCGCCCTGACCTTCGCCCACGTGTACCGCGCGCCGGTGATCCTCAACGTGGTCAACAACCAGTGGGCGATCTCCACCTTCCAGGCCATCGCCGGTGGTGAAGCCACTACCTTCGCCGGTCGTGGCGTGGGCTGCGGCATCGCTTCGCTGCGGGTCGACGGCAACGATTTCTATGCGGTGTACGCCGCTTCCGCCTGGGCCGCCGAGCGCGCCCGCCGCAACCTCGGGCCGACCATGATCGAATGGGTCACCTACCGCGCCGGCCCGCACTCGACGTCCGATGATCCATCCAAATACCGCCCCGCCGACGACTGGAGCCACTTCCCGCTGGGCGATCCGATCGCGCGCCTCAAGCAGCACCTGATCAAGGTCGGCCAGTGGTCCGAAGAGGAACACGCCGCCGTCAGTGCCGAGCTGGAAGCCGAAGTGATCGCCGCGCAGAAGCAGGCCGAACAGTACGGCACCCTCGCCGGCGGCCAGATTCCAAGCGCCGCGACCATGTTCGAAGACGTCTACAAAGAGATGCCGGAGCACTTGAAGCGCCAGCGTCAGCAGTTGGGGGTCTGACATGAACGATCACAACAACAATATTCAGCTGGAAACCGCGATGACCACGACCACCATGACCATGATCCAGGCCCTGCGCTCGGCCATGGATGTGATGCTTGAGCGCGACGACAACGTCGTGGTGTTTGGCCAGGACGTCGGCTATTTCGGCGGTGTGTTCCGTTGCACCGAAGGCCTGCAGACCAAGTACGGCACCTCGCGGGTGTTCGATGCGCCGATCTCCGAAAGCGGCATCGTCGGTGTCGCCGTAGGCATGGGTGCCTACGGCCTGCGCCCGGTGGCCGAGATCCAGTTCGCCGACTACGTGTACCCGGCGTCCGACCAGATCATTTCCGAAGCGGCGCGCCTGCGTTATCGCTCGGCCGGTGAATTCACCGCGCCGATGACCCTGCGCATGCCGTGCGGCGGCGGCATCTACGGCGGCCAGACTCACAGCCAGAGCATCGAGGCGATGTTCACTCAGGTGTGCGGCCTGCGCACGGTCATGCCGTCCAACCCTTACGACGCCAAGGGCCTGTTGATCGCCTCCATCGAAAACGATGACCCGGTGATCTTCCTCGAGCCAAAACGTCTGTACAACGGCCCGTTCGACGGCCACCACGACCGCCCGGTAACCCCGTGGTCGAAACACCCCGCCGCGCAAGTGCCGGACGGTTACTACACCGTGCCACTGGATGTGGCCGCGATTACCCGCCCGGGCAAGGACGTGACCATCCTGACCTACGGCACCACGGTCTATGTGTCGCAAGTCGCCGCTGAAGAAAGCGGTATCGACGCAGAAGTCATTGACCTGCGCAGCCTGTGGCCGCTGGACCTGGAAACCATCACCAAATCCGTGAAGAAAACCGGCCGCTGCGTGATCGTTCACGAAGCGACCCGCACCTGCGGTTTCGGCGCCGAACTGGCAGCCCTGGTGCAGGAGCATTGCTTCCACTATCTGGAAGCGCCGATCGAACGTGTCACCGGTTGGGACACCCCCTACCCGCATGCGCAGGAATGGGCGTATTTCCCTGGTCCGTCCCGTGTGGGCGCGGCTTTGCATCGGGTCATGGAGGTCTGAATGGGCACGCACGTTATCAAGATGCCGGACATTGGCGAAGGCATCGCAGAAGTTGAATTGTCTCAGTGGCACGTGAAAGTCGGCGACCTGGTGGTCGAGGATCAAGTGCTGGCCGACGTCATGACCGACAAGGCGATGGTGGATATCCCGTCGCCGGTGCATGGCAAGGTCATCGCCCTCGGCGGCCAGCCGGGTGAAGTGATGGCGGTGGGCAGTGTGCTGATCAGCATTGAAGTCGAAGGTGCGGGCAACGTGAAGGAGTCGGCGCAGGCTGCTCCGGCTGCCGTTGAATCTGCCGTTGTAGAAGCACCTGCTGCTGCACCGAAAGCGGAACCTGCAGCGCAGGCCAAGCCGGTGCCTGCCGCCGCACCGCGCGCTGCAACATGCCAGGGCCCGATGGTCGCTCGTGAAGTCGACGAACGCCCGCTCGCCTCCCCGGCCGTGCGCAAGCATGCGCTGGATCTGGGTATCCAGCTACGTCTGGTCCAGGGCTCCGGCCCGGCCGGGCGCATCCTGCACGAAGACCTCGACGCCTATCTGAGCATGGGTCAGTCGAACGTTTCGTCTGCCCGCAATGCCTACACCCAGCGCACCGACGAGGAGCAGATCCCGGTGATCGGCATGCGCCGCAAGATCGCCCAACGCATGCAGGACGCCACCCAGCGAGCCGCGCATTTCAGCTACGTCGAAGAAATCGACGTGACCGCCGTGGAAGAGTTGCGCGCCCATCTGAACGAAAAACACGGCGCGAGCCGCGGCAAGCTGACCTTGCTGCCGTTCCTGGTCCGTGCCCTGGTCGTCGCCCTGCGCGACTTCCCGCAGATCAACGCACGCTACGACGACGAAGCCCAGGTCATCACCCGCCTCGGCGCGGTGCATGTGGGCATTGCCACCCAGGCCGACATCGGCTTGATGGTACCGGTGGTGCGTCACGCCGAAGCCCGCAGCCTGTGGGACAGTGCCTCGGAAATTTCGCGCCTGGCCACGGCTGCACGCAATGGCAAGGCCAGCCGCGATGAGCTGTCGGGCTCCTCCATCACCCTGACCAGCCTCGGCGCCCTGGGCGGTATCGTCAGCACCCCGGTGCTGAACCTGCCGGAAGTGGCGATCGTCGGCGTGAACAAGATCGTCGAGCGGCCGATGGTGATCAAAGGCCAGATCGTGATCCGCAAGATGATGAACCTCTCCAGCTCCTTCGACCACCGGGTGGTCGATGGCATGGACGCGGCGCAATTCATCCAGGCCGTTCGTGGCCTGCTCGAACAACCCGCCACCCTGTTTGTGGAGTGAGTAAGCCATGCAGACTCTGAACACCTCGCTGCTGATCATCGGCGGCGGCCCCGGCGGTTATGTGACGGCGATCCGTGCCGGTCAACTGGGCATCCCGACCATCCTGGTAGAAGGCCAGTCCTTGGGCGGCACCTGCCTGAACATCGGCTGCATTCCGTCCAAGGCGCTGATTCATGTGGCCGAGCAGTTCCACCAGACCCGTCATCACAGCCAGCATTCGCCGCTGGGTATCAGCGTGTCGGCCCCGACCCTGGACATCGGCAAAAGCGTCGAATGGAAGGACGGCATCGTCGATCGCCTGACCACCGGTGTCGCGGCGCTGCTGAAAAAACACAAGGTTCAGGTCATTCAGGGCTGGGCCAAGGTGGTTGACGGGAAAACCGTCGATGTCGGCGACACCCGTATCCAGTGCGAGCACTTGGTGCTGGCCACCGGGTCCAAGAGCGTCAACCTGCCCATGCTGCCGATCGGCGGCCCGATCATCTCCTCCACCGAGGCCCTGGCACCGACATCGGTACCGAAGCGGCTGATCGTGGTTGGTGGTGGTTATATCGGTCTGGAGCTGGGGATTGCCTACCGCAAGCTGGGTGCCGAAGTCAGCGTGGTCGAAGCCCAGGAGCGCATCCTGCCGGCCTACGACGCCGAACTGACCCAGCCGGTGCACGAAGAACTGAAGAAGCTCGGTGTAAAGCTTTACTTGAAGCATAGCGTGCAAGTCTTTGATTCAACTGCAAATATTCTGCAAGTTATCGACCCGAATGGCGGCACCCTGCATCTGGAAACCGATCAGGTGCTGGTGGCCGTGGGCCGTAAGCCGAACACCCAGGGCTGGAACCTGGAATCGTTGAACCTGGACATGAACGGTGCGTCGATCAAGATCGATCACCGGTGCCAGACCAGCATGCGCAACGTCTATGCCATCGGTGACCTGAGCGGCGAACCGATGCTCGCCCATCGGGCCATGGCCCAGGGCGAAATGGTGGCCGAGCTGATCAGCGGTAAAACCCGTGAGTTCAACCCGGCAGCCATTGCTGCCGTGTGCTTCACCGACCCGGAACTGGTGGTAGTGGGCAAGACCCCGGACGAGGCCAAGGCTGCCGGCCTGGACTGTATCGTTTCCAGCTTCCCGTTCGCCGCCAATGGCCGGGCGATGACGCTGGAGTCGAAAAGCGGTTTCGTGCGTGTGGTCGCCCGTCGGGATAACCATGTGATCGTCGGTTGGCAGGCAGTGGGTGTCGGGGTCTCGGAATTGTCCACGGCCTTCGCGCAAAGCCTGGAAATGGGCGCGCGATTGGAAGACATCGGCGGCACCATCCACGCCCATCCGACGCTGGGCGAGGCGGTTCAGGAAGCCGCGTTGCGGGCGCTGGGGCATGCGTTGCACGTGTAATACAGGGAGGCAAACAGCGCCTGTGAGGGCCCTTTCGCGAGCAAGCCCGCTCCCACATTTTGAAATGCGTTCCACATGTGGGAGCGGGCTTGCTCGCGAATCCTCAAGGACAATGCCATTTATCTGCCTGTCATCCGATCGTCCGGGCTGCGAAACAGGCCCGGAATGAAGTATTGTTGTGCCCATCCAAAAAACGTCAGAAGCCTTGAACCGTTTCGGCGGTTGTTAAGTGATAGAGGGTGTCATGGGTAACGAAAGCATCAATTGGGACAAGCTGGGTTTTGACTACATCAAGACCGACAAGCGCTATCTGTCGTATTTCCGCAATGGCGAGTGGGACAAAGGCACCCTGACCGAAGACAACGTGCTGCACATCAGCGAAGGCTCCACGGCCCTTCACTATGGCCAGCAATGCTTCGAAGGCCTGAAGGCCTATCGTTGCAAGGACGGCTCGATCAACCTGTTCCGCCCGGACCAGAACGCCGCGCGCATGCAGCGCAGCTGCTCGCGCCTGCTGATGCCGCACGTGTCCACCGAGCAGTTCATCGAAGCGTGCAAGGAAGTGGTGCGCGCCAACGAGCGTTTCATCCCGCCTTACGGCACCGGCGGCGCGTTGTACCTGCGTCCGTTCGTGATCGGCGTGGGTGACAACATCGGCGTGCGTACCGCGCCGGAGTTCATCTTCTCGGTGTTCGCGATCCCGGTTGGCGCCTACTTCAAGGGCGGCCTGACCCCGCACAACTTCATCATCTCCAGCTACGACCGCGCCGCACCTCAGGGCACCGGTGCCGCCAAGGTCGGTGGCAACTACGCCGCCAGCCTGATGCCGGGCTCCCAAGCCAAGAAGGCGCACTTCGCCGACGCCATCTACCTGGACCCGATGACCCACTCGAAAATCGAGGAAGTCGGCTCGGCCAACTTCTTCGGGATCACCCACGACAACAAGTTCGTGACCCCGAACTCGCCGTCGGTATTGCCAGGCATCACCCGCCTGTCGCTGATCGAACTGGCCAAGACCCGCCTGGGCCTGGAAGTCATCGAAGGCGACGTGCTGATCGACAAGCTCTCGGACTTCAAGGAAGCCGGTGCCTGCGGTACTGCTGCTGTGATTACGCCGATCGGCGGCATCAGCTACAAAGACCACCTGCACGTGTTCCACAGCGAAACCGAAGTCGGCCCGATCACCCAGAAGCTCTACAAAGAGCTGACCGGCGTGCAGACCGGCGACATCGAAGCGCCAGCCGGCTGGATCGTCAAGGTTTGACCTGACGCCAGCAGCAAACCATAAGCCCCCATTGCCTTGGCACTGGGGGCTTTTTCATGGCGGCGAATCACGCTCGTTTTCTGTCAATGCAATGCGCTTGCCCGCCCTGCCCTTGATTGAGCTGGCCTGGCCGTCCTGTTGCTTGCCGGTGCGCGCCTGACTGATCAACCCAGGAATCAACACGCCTTCCGGCAAGTTTTTCCAGAACCGCGCCGGCAAATGCCCCTGCATGACTTTGGGGTTCAACCGCGCCGGGTTGAAGATGTGGCTGTAGTAGGTCAGCCACATGGCGCCGTGGGGATCTTCGGCGTTTTTTGCCAGTTGTTGCCATTCGGTCGGGCACTGACGCTGATAAATCAATTGCTCCCCGTCGTAATAGACGCCATCGCGGGGTGTCGCGATCAACCAGCGATGGCGACCCATCCGCCCGACGAAGTGCTCACTGGCACTGTGCAGGATGTCGTGGGCCGGCTCATGCCACGCGACATACTCCGGCCCCTCTTCCTGCTGCACCGCAACAAAGCGCACAAATGCATGTAAATGATGAGCTTCACGCTGTACCTGCTTGATTCTTCTGGTTAATTCACTGCCAAGCCTGTCACCGGCGAGCATGGCGGTGCGGTCGCCATGGCTCACTCGCCACAACACCTCATACAACAAGCTCCAACGTTGATCGCCACGGTATCGGGCGGCGCGCTCCAGGGTGTCGAGCAAGGTTCGTGGAATGCGCGCCTGGAACGGGCCAGGGTTTGCCGGGGGCGCGTCGTCGCTGGCGAACAGATCCGCTACATGATCACTGGCCCAACTCACCCGGCTGGGGTCCACCTCATGGCTGAGCAGCCATCGGGCCTGCTGACGCCAATTGTCGAACAGGTCGTCGCAATCGAGATGAATCATCCCCATAACCCCATTTGTTGCGGCTGCGGTCTGTCGCGCAGTTGCTGGTAGAGCATCTGACTGGTGACCTCGGCCTGCTGCGGGTGATAGTCACTGGTGATGACAAAGGGCTTGGCCTTGGCCAGCACACAGCGCATCCGTGCCAGGTCCTCATAGCGAATCCGACGCTCCCGTCGCAACGCCACCAGGCGCTCGGTGGTTCGCAGGCCGATGCCGGGGATGCGGGCGATCAATGACGCGGCGGCGCGATTGAGATCCAGGGGAAAGACTTCGCGATTGGCCAGCGCCCACGCCAGTTTCGGATCGATGTCCAGCGCCAGGTGCCCCGGCCCCTTGAACAATTCGCCGGCGGTATAGCCGTAGCTGCGCAACAGAAAGTCGGCCTGATACAAGCGGTGCTCGCGCATCAGCGGTGGTGCGGCCAGCGGCACGCTTTTCGGACTGTTGGGGATTGGACTGAAGGCCGAGTAATACACCCGGCGCAGTTTGAAGTTGCCGTACAGCGCCTGCGCACCATGAAGGATGGTGCTGTCGTCGGTGTCGTCAGCGCCGACAATCATCTGCGTGCTTTGCCCGGCAGGCGCGAATCTGGGTGCCCGCGGCTCGTTGAGCACGGTCTGTTCGCCGGTGAAAATGGTCTGCATCGCTTGCTTGATCGAGCCCAGCTGCTTTTCCGGCGCCAGGGTCTGCAGGCTGGCATCGGTGGGCAATTCAATGTTGACGCTCAGGCGATCGGCGTAGCGCCCGGCCTCCTCGATCAGCGCGGGATCGGCTTCGGGGATGGTCTTGAGGTGGATGTAGCCGCGAAACTCATGCTCTTCGCGCAGCAACCGGGCGACGCGCACCAACTGCTCCATGGTGTAGTCGGCGCTGCGGATGATCCCCGAGCTGAGAAACAGCCCGCTCACGCAGTTGCGCCGATAGAAGTCCAGGGTCAGCGTCACCACCTCCTCCGGGGTGAAGCGCGCGCGAGGCACATCGCTGGAGCGGCGGTTGACGCAGTACTGGCAGTCGTAGAGACAAAAATTGGTCAGCAGGACTTTGAGCAGCGAGACGCAACGGCCGTCCGGCGTGTAGCTGTGACAGATGCCCATGCCGTCGGTCGAGCCCAGGCCGCTCTTGCCTTCGGAACTGCGCTTGGGCGCACCGCTGCTGGCACAGGACGCGTCGTACTTGGCGGCGTCGGCGAGAATGCTGAGCTTGTCGATGAGTTCCATGGGCTACGCCTATACTGTTTGCATATACAGTAATGCGTCTGCCGCCGCGAAACAACCCGACAGGCTACCCCCGGTCGGACTGTAGGAGCGAGCTCGCTCGCGATGGACGTGAACGATAACGAGGGAACCCGGATGTATTGCGGCGTCTGTGGGTTCATCGCGAGCATACTTCAATGCATGAAGTCAAAAAGACTCCGAATGGTCATAAAGACAACGTCAGTGCAGGGTCAAAATAACAACAACCCGCCCACGAGGCCCGCGTTTCAAGCCCCCTCCCGTTGGCCCGCTTTTTGGAACGTCCTGCGCAACGACTCACTGACCAAAAAGGAAACCTTTGCATGAACAGCACCTTCCAGGATCGTCTGGCCGTCGTCACCGGCGCCAGCTCCGGCATTGGCCTGGCCGTCACCGAGCGCCTGCTGGCCCAGGGCGCCCGCGTACTGGCGATGTCCCGCAAGATCGGCGGTCTGGCCGAGTTGGCCGAACGCTTTCCAACCCGCCTGTCTTGGGTCGCCGGTGATGTCACGCAGGCAGCAGACCTGGAACGACTGGCTAAACAGGCCGCGACCCTGGGCCCGGTCAGTTTCCTGGTACCGAATGCCGGCATCGCGCAACTGGCCGACGGCCTCGACGTGACGGCATTCGATCGGCAATGGGCAGTCAACGGCGCCGGCGCATTGAACACCCTGGCTTGCCTTCGCGAACAAATGACCGCGTCCGCCTCGGTGGTGTTCACGGGCACCTTCCTGGCGCAAGTCACTTTCCCGGGCCTGGCGGCCTACATCGCCTCCAAAGCGGCGCTGATCCATCATGCCCGCACCCTGGCGGTAGAACTGGCGCCTCACGGCATCCGCATCAACACCGTCTCCCCGGGCCCGACCGCCACCCCCATCTGGTCGACCCTGGGTTTGAAAAACGAGGAATTGAACGCGGTCGCCAGTACCGTCAACCAACGCCTGCTCGACGGCCAGTTCCTGGAGCCGGGCGCTGTCGCCGACGTGATCCTGTTCCAGCTCAGCAACGGCGCGCGTAATGTGATCGGCCAGGATTGGGTGGTGGATAGCGGCTACACCCTGCGCTAGAAGAGGACCGCGTTATCGCTCATCGCGAGCAGGCTCGCTCCCACAATGGAGCGCATTTCATTGTGGGAGCGAGCCTGCTCGCGATAAAAATCTGCCAACCGCCGCGCCTCCAAAAGGGTATCAATCATCCCGCGTCAGCACTTCCAGCAATTCAATCTCGAACACCAGATTCGAATTCGGCGGGATCTTGCCCATCGTGCGTTCGCCATACCCCAGGTGCGCCGGCACCAGCAGCTTGCGCCTGCCACCGACCTGCATCCCCATGATGCCCTGATCCCATCCCTTGATCACACGACCGGTGCCGATCACACACTGGAACGGCTTGCCGCGACTGTAGGACGAATCGAATTCGCTGCCATCCTCCAGCCAGCCACGGTACTGGGTGGTGATCAGTGCGCCTTTGACGGCGGCTTTTCCGTCACCTGTCTGTAGATCGATTACCTGAAGTGGGTCATTCATTGCATTCACTCGCGTCCTGTTGCCTGAAAGGCTTGAAGGGCGCCGTTTTCCCAGATTTGCCGAAGATTGGCAACCGTCTGCCGAGTCGCCTTGCTAATGTCACCTGGCTTTAGAGCCGCGCGATGGCAGAGTCCGCTTTCGCGAGCAAGCCCGCTCCCACACTGGAGCTGCGGCGCATATGCCCTCTGTGGGAGCGGGCTTGCTCGCGAAGAGGCCGCCTCAGTGACGGACCTTGACCTGAAACAACGAAAACCCATTGATCCACCCCACGCATCAATGCATGCCAACTATGCAATTAACATATCGACCCCCCTGCTCCACTATCCGCCCCAATAAGAACCGTACGCCGCGTCCAGGCGGTGTACGTCATAAAAGCGGTGGAGTATTTATCGATGACAGCCTCAATCCCACGCGGCCGCTCCCGGGCCGGCGCGATCTTCCGAGTGACCTCGGGCAATTTCCTCGAACAGTTCGACTTCTTTCTTTTCGGCTTCTATGCCACGCAGATTGCCGCCGTGTTTTTCCCGGCCAGCAGTGAATTCGCCTCCCTGATGATGACCTTCGCGGTGTTCGGCGCAGGCTTTTTGATGCGCCCGCTCGGTGCCGTGGTGCTGGGTGCGTACATCGATGATGTGGGCCGGCGCAAAGGCTTGATCGTCACGCTGTCGATCATGGCCAGCGGCACGATCCTGATTGTGCTGGTGCCCGGCTACGAAACCATCGGCCTGTTCGCCCCCGCGCTGGTGCTCATTGGTCGCTTGCTGCAGGGCTTCTCGGCCGGTGCGGAGCTGGGCGGTGTCTCGGTGTATCTCTCGGAGATCGCCACGCCAGGCAATAAAGGCTTTTTCACCAGTTGGCAGTCCGGTAGCCAACAGGTGGCAATCGTGGTTGCCGCGGCGCTGGGCTATGGCCTGAACCAATGGATGGCGCCGGATGCGATTGCCGCCTGGGGCTGGCGGATTCCGTTTTTCGTCGGCTGCATGATCGTGCCGTTCATTTTCTTCCTGCGTCGCAACCTCGAGGAGTCTGAGGAGTTCGCCGCACGCAAACACCGCCCGAGCATGGCTGAAGTGTTCCGCACCCTGGCGCAGAACTGGGTGACCGTAATCGCCAGCATGTTGATGGTCGCCCTGACCACCACTGCGTTCTACCTGATCACCGTGTATGCGCCGACCTTTGGCAAAACCGTGCTGCACCTGAGCACCTCCGATGCGTTGCTGGTGACCTTGCTGGTGGGGGTGTCGAACTTCTTCTGGCTGCCCATCGGTGGTGCCCTGTCCGACCGCATCGGCCGGCGTCCGGTGTTGATCGCCATGGCCTTGCTGGCGCTGGCGACGACTTATCCGGCGCTGTCGTACCTGGTGCAGGCGCCCAGCTTCCTCAACATGCTACTGGTGCTGCTGTGGCTGTCGTTGATTTATGGCTTGTACAACGGCGCGATGATCCCGGCGCTGACGGAAATCATGCCGGTGGAAGTGCGGGTAGCGGGCTTCTCCCTGGCCTATAGCCTGGCCACCGCAGTGTTCGGCGGTTTCACCCCGGCGATGTCGACCCTGCTGATTCAATACAGCGGCGACAAGGCAGCACCCGGCTACTGGATGAGCTTCGCCGCCCTCGTGGCCCTGTGCGCAACGCTGTACCTCTATCGCCGCGCCAGCGGTCGCTTGCACCCGGCCCTTTCGTGAACCTGCCCTGAGCGAGAAATAAGCATGAAAAAACCATTCAACGTTGCTGCCCTGGCCTTGCTGTTCAGCTTCAGCCTGAGCGCTGTCGCTCAGGCTCAGGAGATTCGCGTGATGACCTCCGGCGGCTTCACGGCGGCCTATAAAATCCTCGGCCCGAAATTCGCCGCGTCCACCGGCAACACCCTCGACACCGCCCTCGGCCCGTCGATGGGCAAGGCCCCGGAAGCGATCCCCAATCGTCTGGCGCGGGGTGAACAGGCCGACGTGGTGATCATGGTCGGCTACGCGCTGGACGACCTGATCAAACAGGGCAAAGTCGACCCGGCCTCCCGGGTCGAACTGGCGGACTCGAGGATTGGCCTGGTGGTACGCGAAGGCACGCCCAAGCCGGACATCAGCTCTGTCGACAGCCTGAAAAAAACCTTGCTCGAGGCCAAATCGGTAGCCTATTCCGACAGCGCCAGCGGTGTGTACATCGAACAGCAATTGTTCAAGCGCCTGGGCATCGAAGACCAGCTCAAGCCCAAGGCGACCATGGTGCCGAAGATCCCCGTGGCGTCGGTGGTCGCCACCGGCGACTACCAACTGGGATTCCAGCAGGTCAGCGAGCTGCTGCCGGTGCCGGGGGTGAGTTTTGTGGCGAAGATTCCCGAATCGGTGCAATCGGTGACCCGTTTCGCCGCGGGCATTCCGGTGGGCGCCCAGCACCCGGCCGAAGCCAGGGCGCTGCTGCACTACATGGCTTCACAGCAAGCCCAGGCCGACGTGCAAGCAACGGGGCTGGATTCGGTCAGTCGCTGAGCGAGGGCTGCCGGACTTTCATTTCCACCACCAGACGTTCCAGCTCCAGTGCCGCCGGGGTCAGCGTTCGACCCCGGCGCTTGATCAGGCCGACGCTGCGCATCACCTGCGGGTCGGTCAGCGGCACCCGGGTCAGTATCGGATGATCCGCCGCCGGCATCGCCATCAACGGCACCGCCGCCACCCCCAGCCCGGCTTCCACCAGGCCGATCATGGTCGTCACATGGCGAGTCTCGCAGATGCTCTGCCGCTTCGGCACCACGCCGGTCAAGGCCTGGTCCAGCAAAAAACGGTTACCCGAAGTCTTGTCCAGCGAGATGTAGTCCTGCTGATAGAACTCGTCCCAGGTCACGCTGCTGCGTCCGGCCAGCGGATGATCGCGCCGACACGCCACCACGTACCCTTCTTGCACCAGCGGCTCGAAATCCACTTCGGCTTCCAGGGTGCCCATGAAACTCAGGCCGAAATCCGCCTCGCCGTTGACCACGGCGCTCAGCACTTCGTGGGCGCTGGAGTCCAGCACCTTGACCTTGATGCGAGGAAATTGCCGGTGATAGTGGGCGATCACCCGTGGCATGAAGTAGTAGGCCGCCGACGGCACACAGGCGACCGTGACGTGGCCGAGACGGGTCGATGCCACTTCGCTGATGCCCAGCAAGGCCACGTCCAGGTCATCCAGCAAGCGTTCGACGCTGGGCATGAAACCGCGCCCGGCCTGGGTCAGGCTGACCTTGCGCGTGGTGCGTTCGAACAACCGCACCCCCAGCGCATCTTCGAGTTTTTCAATGCGCCGACTCAGGGCAGGCTGGGAGATGCGCACCGTATCGGCGGCCTTGCGAAAGCTCCCTTGCTCGACCACCGCGCGAAAGGCTTGCAGGTCGTTGAGGTCGAAGTTGATGGCCATGACGGGCACTCGGGCAGGAGACAGATTGATCCGGTTACCCTATGAATGTAACCAATTAATGCAAAATGTAACAACTTAAACCAGACGTATTACTGACGTCATCGGATCAAGCCCTTATCCTTGTCACCCCCTGCCGTACCGAGTCGATGGAGTTTTACCCATGCCCCATGAAGGCAATCTGTTGCAAGCCGCTGTCGTGTTCCTGCTCGCGGCAGTCCTCACCGTGCCCCTGGCCAAACGCCTGCAACTGGGCGCCGTGCTCGGTTATCTGTTTGCCGGCGTCATCATCGGCCCGTCGGTACTGGGCCTGATCGGCAACCCGAGCAGCGTCAGCCACATTTCGGAACTGGGGGTGGTGTTGCTGCTGTTCATCATCGGCCTGGAATTGTCGCCGCGACGCTTGTGGGTGATGCGCAAATCGGTGTTTGGCGTCGGCCTGGCGCAGGTGCTGCTGACCGGTTCGGTGATCGGCGTGGTGGCGCTGTTCATGTTCGGGCAACCGCTCAACAGCGCCATCGTGCTGGGCCTGGGGCTGGCCCTGTCGTCCACCGCGTTCGGCCTGCAAAGCCTGGCCGAGCGCAAGGAACTGACCAGCCCGCATGGGCGTCTGGCGTTCGCGATCCTCCTGTTCCAGGACATCGCCGCGATCCCGTTGATTGCCATGGTGCCGCTGTTGGCGGGCGTCGATCACAACACCAGCACCGCCGAGGATGTGAATCACGGTTTGCGGGTGCTCGGCAGCATCGCCGTGGTGGTGGTCGGTGGTCGCTACCTGTTGCGCCCGGTGTTCCGCGTGGTGGCAAAAACCGGTCTGCCGGAGGTGTCGACCGCCACGGCGCTGCTGGTGGTGATCGGCACCGCGTGGCTGATGGACCTGGTCGGCGTATCCATGGCCCTGGGCGCGTTCCTCGCCGGCCTGCTGCTGGCCGATTCTGAATACCGGCATGAACTGGAAGCGCAGATCGAGCCGTTCAAGGGCCTGTTGCTGGGGCTGTTTTTCATCAGTGTCGGCATGGGCGCCAACCTTTCCCTGTTGCTGAGTGCGCCGATCACGGTGCTGGGCCTGACCTTGCTGCTGATCGCCATCAAACTGCCGCTGCTGTTTCTGGTGGGAAGGCTGGCCGGCGGTTTGAGCAAGGTCAGCGCCATACGCCTGGGCATCGTGCTGGCGGCGGGCGGTGAGTTTGCTTTTGTGGTGTTCAAGATCGGCCGCGACCAGGGCCTGTTCGAGCCGCGCCTGTACGACTTGCTGGTACTGACCATCACCCTGTCCATGGCGCTGACGCCGTTGTTGCTGCTCGGCTGTGCGCGCCTGGTCAGCCCCAAGGTGCAACCGGTGGTGGTGCCGGAGAAATTCCGCGAAATCGACACTGAAACGCCTCGCGTGGTGATCGCCGGCATGGGCCGCATGGGCCAGATCGTGGCGCGTATCCTGCGGGCGCAGAACATCAAGTTCGTCGCCCTCGATACCTCGGTGGAAACCATCGAACTGTCCCGCAGTTTCGGTGGCGTTCCGGTGTTCTACGGCGACCCGATGCGCCCGGAAATCCTTAGCGCGGCCAAGGTCGAACAGGCCGAGTTCTTCGTGATCGCCACCGACGACCCGGACACCAACATCAAGACTGCCGAACTGGTGCACAAGCTGTACCCGCATATGAAGATCATCGCCCGCGCCCGAAACCGCCAGCACGTGCACCGGTTGATGGACGTCGGCGCCCAGGCCGTGCGGGAAACCTATTATTCGAGCCTGGAAATGAGCCGGCAGACACTGATCGGCCTGGGCTTGTCCCAGGCTCAGGCGGATGCGCGGATCAAGCGCTTCAAGCATCACGACGAACAGGTGCTCGAAGCCCAGCATGCGGTATACGACGATGCGGTGAAGGTCCTGCAGACCGCCCAGGAAGCCCGGGCGGAACTGGCGCGGTTGTTCGAGGCGGATCAGCTGGAAGAGCAAGCCGCCAGGAAATGAGGTGAATTGACCGGCCTCTTCGCGAGCAAGCCCGCTCCCACAGGGTGTGCGCATTCCAAAGGTGGGAGCGGGCTTGCTCGCGAAGAACGATAACGCGGTACAGCAGGCTCCCCCGAATCCCCAAGGAATTGACCAATGGCAGACTCCTCCTCCCCCGCCCTCAAGGAAATCTTCAACGCCGAGCGCCTGCAGCACATCGCCAGCGAGATGACTGCGGTCTATCCCGAGTTCGATGCCAAGACATTCCTGAAACTGGCGAAAAAAGATCTGGCCCAATTGTCAGTGATGCAACGCATGGCCCGGGTCAGCGAGTGCCTGCACGCAGTGTTGCCGCTGGATTACGCGGCCTCGCTGGACCTCCTGCGCGCCCTCGCCCCGCGCCTCAACAGCGGCTTTGTCAGCATGTGCCTGCCGCACTACGTGGCGATCTATGGTGCTGAGCACTTTGAGCTGTCCATGGACGCACTCAAGTACTTCACCGCATTCGGCTCCTCGGAGTTCGCGATCCGCCCCTTCCTGCGCCGGGATCTGCCAAACACGTTGCAACGGATGCACGACTGGTCGCTGGACGACAACGAACATGTCCGGCGTCTGGCCAGTGAAGGCTGTCGCCCGCGCCTGCCGTGGTCATTCCGCCTGGAACAGATACAGGCCGACCCGAGCCTGGCCGCCGCCATCCTCGAGAACCTCAAGGCCGATCCCAGCCTGTACGTACGCAAGTCGGTGGCCAATCACCTCAACGACATCACCAAGGACCACCCCGAGTGGGTGCTGGACTTGATCGAGGGCTGGTCACTGGACAACAAGCACACCGCCTGGATCGCCAGACATGCGCTGCGCAGCCTGATCAAACAGGGCAATCAACGGGCGCTGGCCATCATCGGGGCCGGTGGCAAACCGCACGTGGAGATCGTCGATGTGCGGGTTTACCCGCCGGTGATTGGCCTGGGGGAGAAAATCACCCTGTCCTTTGACGTCCAGTCCAAGGTCGCAGAGAGCCAGCGACTGGTGATCGACTACGCCATCGATTATGTGAAAGCCAACGGCAGCACCTCGGCGAAGGTGTTCAAGCTCAAGGCCCTGACCCTGCCCGGCCACGCCAGCGAGTCCATCACCCGTGGCCAGCACATCAAGGAACTCACCACGCGCCGGCACTATGCCGGCCGGCATGCGGTCCATGTACTGGTCAACGGCGAGCGCCTGGCGAGCACGGCCTTCGAGATCCTTCAATAAACCACCACCCTCCCCTGTAGGAGCGAGCTCGCTCGCGATGGTCGTCAACGATAACGCGGGGCGCCTGATCCCCCGCGGGGTTCTCGGGTGCATCGCGAGCGAGCTCGCTCCTACAGGTGCACCATCAAGGCCGGCCCGGCAGCATGCGCCGCAGGGTGTTGTCCCGCACCCAATAGTGATGGAACAACCCTGCCGCCGCGTGCAAGCCGATCAACCAGTAGCCGGCGCTGCCAATCAGCTCATGCCAGTATTTGAACTGCTTGGCCAGGTCCGGGTCCACGGCCACCGGCGATGGCAGGTAGAACTCGTAATAAGGCATCGGTTTGCCAGCGGCCGACAGCATCAGCCAGGCCAGTACCGGCGTGGCAATCATCAAGCCATACAACGCCAGGTGCATCAGGTGCGAAACGCCGGTCTGCCAGGCCGGTGGCTTGGGTGTAATGGGCGGCCGAGGCGAGAGTCGGGCAAGCAGCCGAACCCAGACCAGGGCAAAAATACTCAAACCGAACACCCCGTGCAGGCCCAGGAACAGACCCCGCAAATGGCCGCCTCGGGGCATCAAGCCTTTGATCTCGATACAGGCATACACCCCGACAAACAGCGCAAGCATCAGCCAGTGCAAGGTCATCGACAGTTTTGCGTACCGCTGTGGTGTTGAATCGCCAATCATGGTGAGCCTCATGAGCGTCAATGCAGACAGCGCACTCAATCGCGCCGTCCATCGAGTGCAACTGTGCCCGTCCAGCCTTAAGGCAATCTGAAGACAATCGGCGCACCCACCTTCAGATTCCGTTAAGAAATGCCGCCGATACTCCTCCCATACTTCACCGGGAGGCGCTTGCCAATGCCCCATTTCGACTGGAACATCCCCTTGCCGCTGCATTTCGGCCATGCCGAAACACCGCAGCTGCGCCTGGACCGAGCACTGCCCGACCAACCTCAACGCCCGGCGTTTGAAGCCTTTATCCAGGAAGGATTTCGCAAGGTGCACGGAGCCGACATCCGGCACTTCATGCCGGAGCTGTTCGGCATGAGCAACGAGGCCGGCGCGCTGTGCGCCGTCGCCGGGGTGCGGCTGGCCAGCAGTGGCCAACTGTTCCTGGAGC
This sequence comes from Pseudomonas sp. KK4, assembly GCF_001984065.1. Taxonomy (GTDB): domain Bacteria; phylum Pseudomonadota; class Gammaproteobacteria; order Pseudomonadales; family Pseudomonadaceae; genus Aquipseudomonas. The sequence continues at coordinate 10,637 of NZ_LYVP01000017.1, read as the reverse complement.
GTTATCTGGACAATTCGATCGATCCGCTGATCAGCGCCGCGGCAGACTGCCCGGTGGACCGCGCAGGCATCGTCGAAGTGGGCAACCTGGCAGCCAGCGACACCGGCAGCGCGCGGTTGAGCATCATTGCCATCACCTACCTGCTGGCCATGGGCGGCCTGGAATGGGTGGCGTTCACCGGCAATGTCGGTCTGGTCAACAGCTTCCATCGCCTGGGTCTGAAACCTGTCACCCTGTGTGCCGCCGACCCGGCGCGCCTGGGCGAGGATCGCAACAGTTGGGGCAGCTACTACGAGAGCAAGCCCTGGGTGCACGTCGGCAACATCCGCGCAGGCTTCATTCATTTGCGCAATATCGGCATGTTCAGCCGTCTCGGCCTGCCCACCTCACTGGAGGCGTCCAGCCATGTCGCCTGAAACCGAACGCTTCAAACAGACCCTGCGTCAGCACGCCGAACACCAAACCAACACCCTCGCCCTGTGGGGTGACCACTCGAGGCTGGACTACGCCACCCTCTATGCCGAAGTGGTGTACCGCCAGCAGCGCCTGCGCGATGAGCACACCCAGGTCGTTGCAATCGCCCTGGACAATGGCATCGACGCCATGCTGTGGGATCTGGCGCTGTTGTTCGAAGGGCTGACCTGCGTGGCATTGCCGCCGTTTTTCAGCCCGGCGCAGCGCCAGCATTGCCTGGAACAAAGCCAGGCCGCCCTGGTGATTGCCGAGCCCGCACTGCAAGAGGAACTGCAAGCGGCCGGCTACGAGAAGCGTGGAGAGTTCTGGCGCCGCCGCTTCAGCGGGCCACAGCGGATGCCCGCAGGCACCGCCAAACTGACCTTCACCTCCGGCACCACGGGCACCCCCAAAGGCGTCTGCCTGAGTGCCGACAGCATTGTGCAGGTGGCCCGCGAACTGTATCAGGCCAGCAAACCGACCGATCCCCGGCACCACCTGGCCCTGCTGCCGCTGGCCATTCTGCTGGAGAACATCGGTTGCTATGCCGCGCTGTACGCCGGCGCGACGCTGAGCCTGCCCGGCCACAAGGCGCTGGGCATCCACGGCGCCAGCGGCGTGGATGTACCGCAGTTGCTGGCCTGCCTGGCCAGCCGTGCACCCCAGAGTCTGATCCTGGTGCCGCAGTTGCTGTTGATGCTGGTCACGGCGGCTGAACAGAGCGCCTTCGATGCGCGGTCTCTGCGCTTTGCCGCGGTGGGTGGCGCGCGGGTGGCCCAATCGCTGCTGCAGCGCGCGCAGCAGGCAGGCATCCCGGTGTACGAGGGTTATGGCCTGTCGGAATGCGCCTCTGTGGTCTGCCTCAACCGCCCCGAGGCAACGCGCCCCGGCAGTGTCGGCCAACCCCTGCCCCATGTGCAGATTCGCCTGGCGGACGATGGCGAAGTGCTGATCAAGGGTTCGACCCTGCTCGGCTATCTGGGAGACGCGCCCCACAACGATCAGTGGTGGCCCAGCGGCGATCTCGGCGAATTCGACGCCGACGGTTTCCTCTACCTCAAGGGGCGCAAGAAGCATCAATTCGTCACCAGTTTCGGTCGCAACGTGAACCCCGAATGGGTGGAGGCGGAACTGACTCAACGGGGGTCTATCGCCCAGGCGTTCGTCTACGGCGAAGCCATGCCCACCAACCACGCACTGCTCTGGCCGCAGCGCGCCGATTGCACGGACGCCCAACTGGCCGCCGCCGTGGCCGAGGCCAACCACGCCCTGCCCGATTACGCCAAGGTTCATCACTGGACCCGGCTGGAGCAACCCTTCACACACGCCAACGGCCTGCTGACCGCCAATGGGCGCCCGCGCCGCGACGCCATTGTCGAGCGCTACCGCACGTCATTGACTGAACCTGTCATCCGCGAGGAATCCGCATCATGAGTTTTTTTGACCAACTGCAAGAAGCCACCCAGCAGGAACGGATCGAACTGTTCAATCTGCCGATCATTGCCGACGCCCTCGCAGGCAAGGTCAGCCTGGAAAGCTACCGCGCCTTTCTGACCCAGGCCTATTACCACGTTCGCCATACCGTACCGTTGATGATGGCCTGCGGTGCGCGCCTGCCCTCGAGTCTGGAGTGGTTGCGCCAGGCCGTGTGCGAATACATCGAGGATGAATACGGCCACGAACAGTGGGTGCTCAACGACATCGAGGCTTGCGGTGGCGACAAAGCCGCCGTGCGTCAGGGCCAACCTTCGTTTCCCATCGAATTGATGGTGAGCTATCTCTACGACTTGATCGCGCGGGGCAATCCGGTGGGGCTGTTCGGCATGGTCAACGTGCTCGAAGGCACCAGCATCGCCCTGGCCACGCACGCGGCCGGCAGCCTCCGCGAGCACCTGCAACTGCCGGAAACCGCTTTCAGCTACCTCAGCTCCCACGGTTCGTTGGACATCGAGCACATGCAGACCTTCCGCGGCCTGATGAACAGGCTCGAAGACCCCGCCGACCAGGCGTCTGTCATCCATGCCTCGAAAGTGGTGTACCGGCTGTACGCCGACATGTTCCGCGGTTTGCCGCGCAACGGGGAGAAACTGCATGCGCCTGTCTGAAGCTCGCGTCGTGCTGACCGGTGCCAGCGGCGGCATCGGCCTGGCCATCGCCACGGCCTTGTGTGCCAGTGGCGCCCGGGTACTGGCGGTCGCTCGCCATCGGCAACCGCTGGAACCGTTGCTGGCGCAATACCCGAACAACCTGTGCTGGATCGGCGCAGACCTGACGCTGGGCGCCGAGCGCGCCGAAGTGTTGGCCGAAGCCCAGAGCATCGGTGGCATCAACCTGTTGATCAACGCCGCCGGGGTCAACCAGTTCGCGATGCTCGAACAACTGGACGACAGCGATATCAACACCATGCTGGCGGTCAACGTCGGCGCACCAATCTGCCTGACTAGAATCCTGCTGCCCCTGCTCAAACAGGCCTCCAGCGCCATGGTGGTCAACGTCGGTTCGACCTACGGCTCCATCGGCTATCCGGGCTATGCCAGTTACTGCGCCACCAAATTTGCCCTGCGCGGTTTTTCCGAGGCGCTGCGTCGGGAACTGGCGGACACCCGGGTCAGCGTTCTCTATGTTGCCCCGCGCGCCACCCGCACCAGCATGAACAGCCCGGCAGCCCAGGCGCTCAACGATGCGCTCAAGGCCAACGTCGATGACCCGCAAACCGTAGCCGCCGCGGTGATCCACGCCATCGCCGGCGACCGCCGCGACCTGTACCTGGGCTGGCCGGAACGCTTTTTCGTACGCCTCAACAGCCTGCTGCCCAACGTCGTGGATCGCGGCTTGCGCAAGCAATTGCCATTGATCCGCCGCCTGAGCCAGAAACCCGACCAGGAGAATCCAAAACCATGAAAACACTCGTCGCTTGCCTGCTGTTGGGCGCCTTGAGCCAGAGCGCCTGGGCGCTGGATGCCGCCGATCAGCAACGCCTGAACGGCATCCAGCAGAGTTGGGCCCATATCCAGTACGAGCTGCCGGAAGGACAACGCGAGGCCGCCTTCGAAAAACTGGCCACTGAAGCCACAAACTTTACCCATCAACGCCAATCGGTGGCCGAGGCCTGGATCTGGTCCGGCATCGTCACCAGCAGTTGGGCCGGTGCCCAGGGCGGGCTTGGCGCACTGAGCAAGGTCAAGGACGCCAAGGCCGACCTGGAAAAAGCCCTGGCCCTGGACCCCAAGGCGTTGCAAGGCTCGGCCTATACAAGCCTCGGTGCCCTGTATGACCGCGTGCCGGGCTGGCCCATCGGCTTCGGCGACTCGGACAAGGCCGATCAACTGCTCGAAGTCGCCCTGCGCTTGAACCCCAATGGCATCGATCCCCTGTACTTCTGGGGCGATCACCTTTACCGTCAAAAGCGCTACGCTGAGGCCAGGACGGCATTGCAAAAAGCCCTGCAAGCCGCCCCCCGCCCCGGCCGGGAAACGGCGGACGCCGGACGGCGCAAAGAGATCGAAACCTTGCTGGTGGACGTCAACAAGAAACTCGACTGACAGGAGTCCCTGTGCGTTTACTACTGATTGAAGATGACGTGGCCCTGGGCGAAGGCATTCATCAGGCCCTGGGCCGCGAGGGCTACACCGTCGACTGGGTGCAGGACGGCAGCAGTGCCTTGCATTCGCTGCTCAGCGAGTCCTTTGATCTGGCGGTGCTCGACCTCGGCCTGCCGCGCATGGACGGCCTGGAGGTCTTGCGCCGCTTGCGCGACAGCGGCTCGAATCTTCCGGTACTGATCCTGACCGCCCGCGATGCCACCGAAGACCGCATCGCCGGGCTCGACGCCGGCGCCGACGACTACCTGATCAAACCCTTCGACCTGGCCGAACTCAAGGCGCGCCTGCGAGCCTTGCTGCGACGCAGCGCCGGTCGCGCCCAGGCGCTCATCGAGCACGGTGGCATCAGCATCAACCCAAGCACCCAGCAAGTCAGCTATCAAGGCCAGCCGGTGGCGCTGACACCCAAGGAATATCAACTGCTGCACGAACTGCTCTCGCCGCCGGGGCGGGTCATGACCCGCGATCAACTGATGCAATTGCTCTACGGCTGGAACGAAGAAGCCGAAAGCAACACCCTGGAAGTGCACATCCACCACCTGCGCAAGAAATTTTCCACCGATCTGATCCGCACCATCCGCGGTGTCGGCTATCTGGTGGAGGAGCGTCGATGACTTCGATCCGGCGTCGCACCCTGACGCTGATCATCGGCCTGATGCTCGCTGGCCTTGCGGTGATCAGCACCTTGAACCTGCATGACAGCAACCACGAAATCGCCGAAGTCTATGACGCCCAACTGGCGCAGAACGCGCGGCTGCTGCAGGGCGTGCTGCGCATGCCGCTGGCGAGCAAGGAACACACCGAGCTGTACAAGGCGTTCAACAAGGCCTTGGGCGAAGCCGAACCGCGGGTGGACGGTCACCCTTACGAGACCAAGATTGCTTTTCAGGTGTGGGACCGTCATGGCGAGGTGCTGGTACACACCGCCAGCGCACCCTCTTTCACGGCGCCGCCGTCGACACCCGGTTTCAGCGATGTCGTGGACATGAACGACCGTCACTGGCGTGCCTTCCTGCTGGAGGACAAGCAGAACGACCTGCGGATATGGGTCGGTGAGCGCGATGACGTCCGCGCGGACCTGGTGGACCGGATCGTACGCCACACCCTGGGGCCCAACGTCCTGGGCAGCCTGATTCTGGCGGCGATGGTCTGGCTGGCGATCGGCTGGGGGCTCAAACCGCTGGCTGACATGGCGGCAACCCTGCGGGCACGGCACAGCGGTTCGCTGGAACCCTTGCAACTCAAGCCCCTGCCCAGCGAGCTCGAACCGATGCAAGCGGCGCTCAACCGCATGCTCGCGCAGATTCAGGAAGTGCTTGGCCGGGAACGGCGCTTCATTGCCGACGCGGCCCATGAAATGCGCACGCCCCTGGCGGTGTTGCGGGTGCATGCGCAAAACCTGCTGGAGGCCGGGACCGAGGCGCAGCGACGCGAGTCCCTGGAATTTCTGATTTCCGGCGTCGATCGCACCAGCCGACTGGTCAATCAGTTGCTGACCATGGCCCGCCTCGAACCCAAGGCCACCTCTGCACCGCTGCGCACCATTGACCTGACCCAGGCCGTCCGCGACAGCCTGATACAGCTCACACCCTGGCTGCTGAGCAAGCGCCTGGAGCTGGCATTCGATGTCAGCGAGCAGCCCTGCAGAGTGACCACCGACGCTGCCGCCATCGACATCGCCCTGAACAACCTGATCACCAACGCAGCGAATTTTTCCCCCGAGGGCGGCGTTATCACCGTGCAGTTGAGCCAGGCCCAAGGGTTTTATCACCTGAGCGTCGAGGATCAGGGGCCGGGCATCGACGAAGCCGATCGCGCTCGCCTGTTCGAACGCTTCTACAGCCGTGGCAATCACCAGGGCGCAGGGCTGGGCCTGACCATCGTCAACACCATTGCCACTCGACTGGGCGGCCGCATCACGCTGGTCAACCGCCCGGAGGGTGGCTTGCGCGCCGTGCTGTCGATTCCGCAAAGCCTGTGAACACATCGCACTCCCCTGTAGGAGCGAGCTCACTCGCGACGCACCCGAGAACCCCGTGGGTTATCAGACGCCCCGCGTTATCGTTGACGACCATCGCGAGCAAGCTCGCTCCTACAGGGGGATGGTGCCGAGCAGCAGGTTCTGTTCGCGCTCGCAGAGCTCCACCACGTAATCCCACATCACCCGCAACCGCACGGATTTGTGCAACTCACGGCGGGTGCTGATCCAGTAGCTGCGCAGGATGCTTTCCTCGGCGAACAACGGCACCAGCATCGGGTCGGCGCTGGCCATGTAGCATGGCAGCACGGCGATGCCGAGACCGGCGCGGGCAGCCTGTTGCTGGGCGATGACGCTGGTGCTGTGGAAGACCACGTGCGGGTTGCGGCAGAAGCTATTGAGAAACATCAGTTCCTGACTGAACAGCAAGTCGTCGACATAGCCGATCCAGGCATGCCGCGCCAAGTCTTCGCGCGTGCGCAGCGGCGGCGCCTTGTTCAGATAATCCTGGCTGGCATAGAGCGCCAGGCGATAGTCAGTGAGCTTGCGGGTGACCAGCATGTCGGCGGCCGGGCGCTCCAGGTGAATGCTGATTTCCGCCTCGCGGTTGAGAATGCTGACGAAACGCGGCACCGCCACCAGTTCCACCTCCAGCCCCGGATAACGCTCGAACAAGCCGTTCATGCGACTGGCCAGAAACATGATGCCCAGCCCTTCGGTGACCCCGACGCGGATCTTGCCCAGCGGCGCCGTGGACTGGGTGATTTCCTCCTGGGCCAGCAGGGCAACGTTTTCCATGGCTTCGGCATGCTTGAGCAGCGCTTCCCCGGCCGGCGTGAGCTCGTAACCCTGGGCATGCTGAACGAACAGCGCCGTGCCCAGGCTCTTTTCAATGGCCTCGATGTGCCGGGCAACAGTGGCGTGGGTGGTGTTCAAGCGGCGGGCCGCGGTGAGCAAACGCCCGCTACGCTGAAGCTCGAGAAAAAACCGCAGGTCATTCCAGTCGAACATGAATCATCCTTGGGTCGGTCGATTGAACGCACTGTTTAAAAACGCACAGCCGCTGCGTAAAAACTAACATTCTTTTAACGAAAGCTAACAACTAGGATGCAAACCATAAGAACAACAACACGAGGTCAGGGATGCCAACTTCCCTTGATGAATTCGACTACATCGTGGTCGGGGCCGGGCCGGCCGGCTGTCTGCTGGCCAACCGGCTATCGGCCAACCCGCAACACCGGGTCCTGCTGCTCGAAGCCGGTGGGCGCGACAACTATGCCTGGATTCACATCCCCGTCGGCTATCTGTTCTGCATCGGCAACCCGCGCACCGACTGGTGCTTCAAGACCCAAGCCCAGCCCGGCCTGCAGGGCCGTACCCTGAGCTATCCCCGGGGCAAGGTGCTGGGCGGCTGCTCCTCGATCAACGGCATGATCTACATGCGCGGCCAGGCCGGCGATTACGATCGCTGGGCCGCCGAGGGCAACCCCGGCTGGCGCTGGCAGGATGTGCTGCCGCTGTTCAAGAAAAGCGAAAACCACTTTGCCGGCGATTCCGAGTTTCACGGTGCCAGCGGCGACTGGCGGGTTGAACGCCAGCGCCTGTCCTGGCCGATTCTGGATGCGTTTCGCAGTGCCGCCGAGCAAAGCGGCATCGCCAGCATCGATGACTTCAACCAGGGCGACAACGAAGGTTGCGGCTACTTCCAGGTCAATCAGAAGGCCGGTATCCGCTGGAACGCGGCCAAGGCGTTTCTCAAGCCGATCCGCCATCGCACCAATCTGACGGTGCTGACCGGGGTCGAGGTGGACCGGGTGCTGCTGGAAAACGGCCGCGCCGACGCGGTCAGCGTGCGCCATCAGGATCAGGCGAAAACCCTCAAGGCCCGCAAGGAAATCATTCTGTGCGCCGGCGCCGTCGGTTCACCGAGCATCCTGCAGCGCTCAGGGATAGGCCCTCGCCCGCTGCTGCAACGCCTGGGCATCGGCGTTGCCCATGAACTGCCCGGGGTCGGTGGCAACCTGCAGGATCACCTGCAACTGCGGCTGATCTACAAACTGCAGAACGCCCGCACCCTCAACCAGATCGCCGGCAGCCTGTGGGGCAAGATGGGCATGGGCCTGCGGTATCTGTATGACCGCAGCGGGCCGCTGTCCATGGCACCGAGTCAGCTGGGGGCCTTTGCCCGTTCGGGGCCGGAACAGACCTCGGCCAATCTTGAGTACCACGTGCAACCCTTGTCCCTGGAGCGTTTCGGCGAACCGCTGCACGCCTTCCCGGCGTTCACCGCCTCGGTCTGCGACCTGCGTCCGCAAAGCCGTGGCCGCGTGGAAATTGGCTCCGCCGATCTTCGGGATGCGCCGTTGATCCAACCCAATTACCTGAGCCATCCAGAGGATCTGCGGGTCGCCGCCGACGCCATCCGACTGACCCGGCGCATTGTCGCCGCCCCGGCCCTGCGGGCGTTCAAACCGGTCGAATACCTGCCCGGCGACAGCCTGCAAAGCGAAGAACAACTGCACGAAGCCGCCGCGCGGATCGGCACCACGATTTTCCATCCAGTGGGCACCTGCCGCATGGGCAACGACACCGAAGCGGTGGTCGATGCGCAACTGCGCGTGCACGGCATCCCGGGCCTGCGCATCGCCGACGCCTCGATCATGCCGCGCATCACCTCGGGCAACACCTGTTCGCCTACGCTGATGATTGCCGAGAAAGCGGCGCAACTGATCCTCAACCCAGACACAAGGAACATCACCCTGGCAATGGAGTTGGTCACCAGTTCTTGATTCATCTGATTTATGGACAAACGCGGCACCGGCCCACAAGGCAGGCGCCGACAGTGGAACAACAAAAACAATCACTGTGAGGGATACCGATATGTCAGAACATGTACAGCCCCTGGAAGCCGTGCGCAGCGCGGGCACCAGCCGGGACACCCAGAAAGTCATCTTCGCCTCGTCACTTGGCACGGTGTTCGAGTGGTATGACTTCTTCCTGTATGGCGCCCTCGCGGCGGTGATCAGCAAACAGTTCTTCGCCGGGGTCAACGACACCACGGCATTCATCTTTGCCCTGATGGCCTTCGCCGCCGGATTTGTCGTCAGACCATTCGGCGCGCTGGTGTTCGGTCGCCTGGGGGACATGATCGGACGCAAGTACACCTTCCTGGCCACCATCGTCCTCATGGGCCTGGCGACCTTCTGTGTCGGCCTGCTGCCCACCTACGCCAGCATCGGCATCGCCGCGCCGATCATCCTCGTGGTGCTGCGCATGCTCCAGGGCCTGGCTTTGGGCGGTGAATACGGCGGCGCCGCCACCTATGTTGCCGAACATGCCCCCATGGGCAAGCGCGGCTTCCACACCAGCTGGATCCAGTCCACCGCGACCCTCGGCCTGTTGCTGTCGCTGCTGGTGGTGCTCGGTTGCCGCTACTTCACCGGCGATCAGTTCGAAGTCTGGGGCTGGCGCATTCCGTTCCTGTTCTCGATCATTTTGCTGGGCATCTCGACCTGGATCCGCATGAGCCTGCACGAGTCGCCGGCCTTCGTGAAAATGAAAGAGGAAGGCAAGCTCTGCAAATCGCCGATCCGCGACTCCTTCGGCAAATGGGAAAACCTGAAAGTCGTGCTGATCGCCCTGTTCAGCATCAACGCCGGGCAAGCGGTGACCTTCTACGCAGCGCAGTTCTATGTGCTGTTCTTCCTCACCCAGTTCTTGAAAATGGACCCGGCCGTGGCCAACGGCCTGTTGATCGTCAGCGTGACGCTGGGTGCGCCGTTCTTCATTTTCTTCGGCTGGCTGTCGGACAAGGTCGGGCGCAAGCCGGTGCTGATGATCGGCCTGTTGCTGGCCACCGCGCTGTACTTCCCGATCTTCAAGAGCCTGGCCCACTACGCCAATCCGGCCATCGACCAGGCCAGCCGCCAGGCCCCGATCACCGTGCTGGCCGACCCGGCCACCTGCACCTTCCAGTTCGACCCGGTGGGCAAGGCGAAATTTGACAGCCCGTGCGACAAGGTCAAGACCTTCCTGGTCAAGCAAGGCCTGCCGTACCACAGCGCAGCGGCACCGGCCGGCAGCGGCGTGCAGGTCAGCGTGGGCGATGTGAAGATCGACGGTTTCGACGAAGCCGCCCTGCGCGGCGCGGTCACGCTTGCTGGCTACCCGCAGCAGGCTGACATGCAGCAAATCAACAAACCGATGATCGTGGCGCTGATCGTTGCGCTGATCGCCATCTCCGCCATGTGCTACGGCCCGCTGGCGGCGCTGATGGTCGAACTGTTCCCGACGCGCATCCGCTACACCTCGATGTCCCTGCCCTACCACATCGGCAACGGCTGGTTCGGCGGCTTCCTGCCTACCGTGTCGTTCGCGCTGGTGGTGTACACCGGGGATATCTTCTACGGGCTGTGGTACCCGGTGCTGGTGACTGGGGTGAGCCTGGTGGTGGGGATGCTGTGCCTGCGTGAGACGCGCAATGTCGACCTGGACAAGAACTGAGGCGAGGTAACGCAGACCACTGTGGGAGCGGGCTTGCTCGCGAAGACGTCGTGTCAGTCAGCATCATTGGCGACTGACACACCGCTTTCGCGAGCAAGCCC
>NZ_LYVP01000016.1 GCF_001984065.1 Pseudomonas sp. KK4 | reverse complement strand
ACGCTGATGTCGACTGACACACCGCCTTCGCGAGCAAGCCCGCTCCCAGCGTTCGATTTTTAGCGGATTCAGAATTTGAGCGCCGCAGCCTTCGCCGTCACTTCAAGCCCTTGCTGCCCGCTCGGGCCGATCAGTTGTACCTGAATTTTCTGGGTGGCCGGGAACGTGTTGAAAATATTCGCCAGGTCCAGGGTTTTCAGCGCACCCGGTGTTGCGCAGGTGAAGTGATAGTGGGCGTGGATTTCACTGTGGTCGTGGTGATGTTCGTCCTTGGCGTCTTCGTCGTGATCGTCATCGGCGTCCGGCTTGTCACCGAACAACGGGCTCTCCAGTTCCTGGCTTGCCACCACGCAACCGGCGGCTGGCGGCAGGCTGAACAGCGCCAGGGGCTTTTCAAGCAGTGCGCGGGTGGCGGCGACCTTGGCCTTGTCGGCATCGGAGGTAGCAGCGTGTTCGAAGCCCACCAGGTTCATCGCCGGGCTTTCCAGTTCCAGCTCCAGGGTCTGGCTATCCAGCGCCGCGTTCAGACGACCTACGCCATGTTCATGGGCGCCGAGGCTGCCGTGCTCGTGATCATGGTCATGGTCATGCTCGTCGGCCGCCTGTGCGACGGCCAGCGGCAACAAGGCAAACGGCAAAGCGAGCAGCAGACGACGCATGATGAATCTCCGTAGATGAAAAATATGTTATGTAATCTTATAACGTAAGTGCGGAGAGTTTGACTGCCTGCTTGGCGTTGCACAAGCCCCATGGGAGCATGCAAGGCAGAAATATGCGGGAGCAGACCTATGTTGCGAATTCGCGGAAGCATCGGCGACTGGCCGGTGGATTTGACGCTGGAGTTGGATGACGCCGACTGGGCGCGGCTGGGTGCGCAGTTGCAGGTGGAAAAGACCGAAGCCGTTGCGGCGCCGGCCAAGCCGTTGAATCAGGATGATGCGCCGTGGCAGATCGCTCGGGACCTGCTGCGCCAGGCGGGGCAAATGAGCGGGCCGGATTTGCTGGAGCAGTTGGAAGGATTGACCGGCAGCGCGGCGGCGGGAAAGCGCCTGTTGGTGCGCTTGCGTCATAGCCCGGATGTGAAGGTGGAGAGTGGCGGGGATACGCCGTTGTATCACTGGATCAATCGCGGCCTGTAATTGCAGCAGGGCTTGCCCGCGATAGCGACCTCATCGCCGGCAAGCCGTGTTCCTGCAAGGGCGAATCAATACAGCGCAGCGAACAACTTGCGACGGTAGGTGGTCACCAGCGGGTGATCATTGCCCAGCAATTCGAACACCTGCAGCAAAGTCTTGTGAGGCAAGCCTTCGCTGTAGCTGCGATTGCGCATGAACAGCTTGAGCAAGCCATCCAGCGCCGCTTCGTATTGCTGGCGGGCCAGTTGCTGAATCGCCAGTTGATAGACCGACTCATCATCCAGCGGATCTTTCGCCAGCCGCGCCTTCAGGTCGGCGGCGTCCGGCAAGTCCTTGGCAAGGCCCAGGAACTTGATCTGCGCCTTGGCGCCGGCCAGGGCGGCCTTGTGCTCATCGCTCTTGACCGCATCGAGTACGGCCTGCGCTTCACCCAGTTCGCCGCGTTCGGTGAGGCAGCGCGCATACAGAATCAGCGCCTTGGCGTTGGTGTTGTCTTCGCCCAGCAGCACTTTGAGAATGGCCTCGGCGTCGGCAAAGCGACTGTCGTCGAACAGCGCCTGAGCCTGTTCGAACGGATCGGCAGCGGCGGGCGGCGGCATCTGCACATGGGGTTCGAGCAATGCCCGAACGGCGGACTCCGGTTGCGCCCCGGCAAAACCATCGACCGGTTGACCGTCCTTGAACAGCACCACCGTCGGCAGGCTGCGGATACCGAAGCGGGCGACGATGTCCTGCTCGAGGTCGCAGTTGACCTTGGCCAGCAACAGCTCGCCCTGATAGCTCTCGGCGATGGTCTGCAACATCGGCATCAGCACCTTGCACGGCGCACACCATTCGGCCCAGAAATCCACCAGAACCGGTTTGTGGAAAGAGTTCTCGATCACCGACTGGTCGAAATCGGCAGTCGTGGCGTCGAAGATGTACGGCGTTGGCTGACTCATGGGGGATCTCGTAAAAGCGTGGATGGGGCAACTATACGGCTTGGTGGGGGCTGGCCGGAAGGGTGTGCAATCAACGGCGCGCGTGGTACAGGCTCACATGCCGAAACTCTTCGGGTTCACACAAATCCGGCAGCGTCATCGCTTCGAGCATCTCGATGCGCCGATACAGCGGATGCTGAAAATCCCGCACCCGTGAATCCGCCACCAGCGCCTCTCGACCCCGACTGAGAAACTCATCGAGCAACGGCAGGTTCGCCCGGTCGTACAGCACATCCGCCACCAGAATCAGATCGAAGCGATCGGCCTCGGTGAAAAAATCGGTGGAGTAGCTCAACTGCACATCATTGAGTTGGGCATTCGCCCGGCAGGCCGCGATTGCCAGCGGGTCCAGATCACAGGCCACCACTTCCAGCGCTCCCGCCTTGACCGCGGCAATCCCCGCCACCCCGGAACCGGCGCCGAAATCCAGCACCCGCTTGCCTTTGACCCATTCGGGGAACTCAGCCAGATAGCGGGCCACCGCCAGGCCGCTGGCCCAGCAGAAACTCCAGTAGGGTGGTTCATGCAGGATGCGCCGGGTTTCTTCCGGGCTGAAGGCGCGGTCCATGTTGTCGCCGTCGATCAGCCACAGCTTCAACTCGGTGTTCGGCAGCTCACAGGCGACCAGGCGCGCATCACCGAGCAGTTCACCCAAAGCCTGTTGCAGGTCCAGCGGTGTATTCATGGGGCTTTGACGAATTGCAGTTGGCCCAGGGCCTGGGTCGTGGGCTGGGTGATCAGTTGCGACGGCAGGTGCAGGATCAGCTGGCCGGACTGGGTGGCGCGGCCCCGCAGTTCAACGCGGGCCCCCGCCGGAAAGGATTCCGGGTTGAAGCGCAACTGAAACGGCAACACCTGATTGGTGCCGATCAGGCTGGAACTGGCGAGCAATTGTTGCGGGCGGTCCTTGTCGTCGATCACCAGCAGCGCCAGTTCGATTTCGGCGCCGGCCGGCACGCCCTGCAGGGTGCCGCTCAACTCCCGTTGATAGGCTGGCAACGGTCCGAGGTTGACCGACTCCCTGGCTCTCTTCTGGGCCTGCTCCGGCGCAGGGCCCGGGGTCGGCGGTTGAGGCTTGGGCGCATCGCTGCCGCAGGCCACCAACAGGCTGAAAAGACTGAGCAAAACAAGCGGTCTTAGGGACATTTGCGGCTCCAGCAAAACATGATCCATATATAGCCAGTCTGTATACCGCAAACCCTATGGCTTGTCTTGCCACGGGGATGCGCTACCATGGCCCTCCCTTTTTTTGTTGCCTGCCACCATGCACTGTCCCTTCTGCGGTGCCAACGACACCAAGGTCATCGACTCGCGTCTGGTCGCCGAGGGCGAACAGGTGCGCCGCCGGCGCGAATGCCTGGCCTGCGGCGAGCGTTTCACGACGTTCGAAACCGCTGAACTGGTGTTGCCGCGCCTGATCAAAACCGACGGCAGTCGCCAGCCGTTCGACGAAGAAAAACTCCGCGCCGGCATGCAGCGCGCGCTGGAAAAGCGCCCGGTGAGTGTCGAGCGTCTCGAATCGTCGCTGGTGCACATCAAACACAAACTGCGCGCCACCGGCGAGCGCGAGGTCAAATCCCTCGTGGTCGGTGAGCTGGTGATGGCCGAGCTGCAAAAGCTCGACGAAGTCGCCTACATCCGCTTCGCTTCAGTGTATCGGCGCTTTCAGGACCTCAACGAGTTCCGTGAAGAGATCGATCGCCTGGCCCGTGAACCGGTGAAAGAATGACCACACCCGCAGAGCTTGCCATCCTCGACGCCCAGTACATGGCCCGCGCACTGGAACTGGCGCGCAAGGGTCATTACACGACCCATCCCAACCCAAGGGTTGGCTGCGTGATCGTGCGGGACGGGCAGATTGTCGGCGAAGGCTGGCACGTGCGCGCCGGCGAACCCCATGCCGAAGTCCATGCCCTGCGCGCCGCCGGTGAACTGGCCCGGGGCGCGACCGCTTACGTGACCCTCGAACCCTGCAGCCACCATGGCCGTACGCCGCCCTGCGCCGACGCGCTGGTGAATGCCGGTGTGGCGCGGGTCGTGGCCGCCATGCAGGACCCGAACCCGGACGTGGCCGGTCGCGGTCTGCAACGCCTGGAGCAGGCCGGCATCGCCACGGTCAGCGGCGTGCTGGAAAGCGAGGCGCGCACGCTCAATCAAGGCTTTCTCAAGCGCATGGAGCACGGCTTGCCGTTCGTACGGGTCAAGCTGGCCATGAGCCTGGACGGTCGCACGGCGATGGCCAGCGGCGAAAGCCAATGGATCACCGGCCCGGCGGCGCGTTCGGCGGTACAGCGGCTGCGCGCCCAGGCCAGCGTGGTGCTGACCGGCGCCGATACGGTGCTGGCGGACAACGCACGCTTGACCGTGCGCGTCGAAGAGTTGGGTCTGGATGCCGAACAAACCGCCCTGGCCCTGAGCCGTCCGCCGCTGCGGGTGCTGGTAGACGGCCGCTTGCGGGTGCCGCTGGATGCGCCGTTCTTCAAGGCGGGCCCGGCGCTGGTCGCCACCTGTGTGGCAGTGGAAGAGCAGTATGCCAATGGCCCTGAATGCCTGATCGTGCCTGGCTACGATGGCCAGGTCGACTTGCGTCAGTTGCTGGTCGAACTCGCACACCGTGGCGTCAACGAGGTCTTGGTCGAGGCCGGCCCACGGCTGGCGGGCGCCTTTGCCCAGCTCGGCCTGGTGGATGAATTCCTGATCTTCATCGCCGGTAAATTCCTCGGTTCCACGGCGCGGCCATTGCTGGATTGGCCGCTCGCGCAAATGAAAGATGCACCGGAACTCAAAATCACCGACATTCGCGCCGTGGGCGATGACTGGCGAGTCACTGCCATCCCTTCGCCAGCAGCGAGCGTATAATTCCAGGCCAGTTAAAGCGCTGGCCCTGTTCTCGAGGAGAACCCCATGTTCACCGGCATCATCGAATCGATCGGCAGTATTCGTGCATTGACCCCAAAAGGCGGAGATGTGCGGGTTCATGTCGAAACCGGCAAGCTCGACCTGAGCGACGTCAAGCTGGGCGACAGCATTGCGGTCAACGGCGTGTGCCTGACCGCCGTTGAATTGCCGGGCAACGGCTTCGCGGCGGACGTCAGTCGTGAAACCCTGGACTGCACCGCCATGAACGACCTCAAGAGCGGCAGCCCGGTCAACCTGGAAAAAGCCCTGACCCCGACCACTCGCCTGGGCGGGCATCTCGTCAGCGGCCACGTCGACGGCGTGGGCGAAGTGGTTGCCCGCACCGAGAACGCCCGGGCCGTGGAGTTCCGCATCCGCGCGCCAAAGGAACTGGCCAAGTACATCGCCCACAAGGGCTCGATCACCGTCGACGGCACCAGCCTGACCGTGAACGCGGTCGACGGCGCCGAGTTCCTGCTGACCATCATTCCGCACACCCTGAGTGAAACCATCATGGCGTCGTACCAGCCAGGTCGACGGGTGAACCTGGAAGTCGATTTGCTTGCCCGTTATCTGGAGCGCCTGCTGTTGGGCGACAAGGCTGCGGAGCCGGCTGCCGGTAACATCACCGAAAGCTTTCTGGCCGCCAACGGCTACCTCAAATCCTGAAGCTCAAATGTCGAAATAAGGGGGTGCCTTGTGGCGCTCAATAGCATCGAAGAACTGGTAGAAGACATCCGCCAAGGCAAGATGGTCATCCTCATGGATGACGAAGACCGCGAGAACGAAGGTGACCTGATCATGGCCGCCGAGTGCTGCCAGGCCGAGCACATCAACTTCATGGCCAAGCACGCCCGCGGCCTGATCTGCATGCCGATGAGCCGTGAGCGCTGCGAACTGCTCAAGCTGCCATTGATGGCGCCGCGCAACGGTTCCGGTTTCGGTACCAAGTTCACCGTGTCGATCGAAGCGGCCACCGGCGTGACCACCGGCATCTCCGCCGCCGACCGCGCGCGCACCGTACAGGCTGCCGCTGCCAAAGACGCCAAGGCCGATGACATCGTCAGCCCGGGCCACATCTTCCCGCTGATGGCCCAGGCCGGCGGCACCCTCGCTCGCGCCGGCCACACCGAAGCGGCCTGTGACCTGGCACGCATGGCCGGTTTCGAACCGAGCGGCGTAATCTGCGAAGTGATGAACGACGACGGCACCATGTCCCGTCGCGCCGAACTGGAAGCCTTCGCCGCCGAACACAACATCAAGATCGGCACCATCGCCGACCTGATCCACTACCGGATGATCCACGAACGTACCGTTCAGCGGATTGCCGAGCAGCCGTTGGACAGCGAACTGGGCCAATTCAACCTGGTGACCTATCGTGATTCGGTGGAAGGCGACGTGCACATGGCCCTGACCCTGGGCAACGTCTGCGCCGAAGAGCCGACCCTGGTACGTGTGCATAACATGGACCCGCTGCGCGACCTGCTGATGGTCAAGCAACCGGGCCGCTGGAGCCTGCGCGCCGCGATGAGCGCGGTGGCCGAGGCCGGCAGCGGTGTGGTGCTGTTGCTCGGTCACCCGCTCGATGGCGACGTGCTGCTGGCGCATATTCGCGAAACCGCCGATCACGCGGCCGTGAAAAAACCGACCACCTACAGCATCGTCGGTGCCGGTTCGCAGATCCTGCGTGACCTGGGCGTGCGCAAAATGCGCCTGATGTCGGCACCAATGAAATTTAATGCGATATCCGGTTTTGATCTGGAAGTTGTAGAATACGTGCCCTCCGAAGAATGACCGGTTGTTCCCGGCCCTGAATTCGCGGTTCAAATATCCCTGAGGGGCGCGTAGCAGACGCGTCCCGGCTCTTTAAGAGATCTATCGAATGACCCTGAAGACCATCGAAGGTACCTTCATCGCCCCCAAAGGCCGCTACGCTCTGGTAGTGGGCCGTTTCAACAGTTTCGTCGTTGAAAGCCTGGTCAGCGGTGCAGTCGATGCCCTGGTTCGCCATGGCGTGAGCGAAAGCGACATCACCCTCATCCGTGCCCCTGGCGCCTTCGAAATCCCGCTGGTTGCGCAGAAAGTCGCTCAGAAGGGCGAGTTCGCAGCCATCATTGCCCTGGGCGCGGTCATTCGTGGCGGTACGCCGCACTTCGAATACGTCGCGGGCGAATGCACCAAGGGCCTGGCCCAGGTGTCCATGGAGTTCGGCGTACCGGTCGCCTTTGGCGTGCTGACCGTTGATTCCATCGAGCAAGCCATCGAACGTTCCGGCACCAAGGCCGGTAACAAAGGTGCCGAAGCTGCCCTGTCCGCTCTGGAAATGGTCAGCCTGCTGGCGCAGTTGGAGGCCAAGTGATTAGCGACGAAAGCGATCGTTTCAACCCGCGCGATCCAAAGCCTGCGGATGCCGGCAAGCCATCGAAAAGCGTCAAGCGTCGCGAAGCCCGTCAGCTCGCGACCCAGGCGCTGTACCAATGGCATATGGCCAAGCAATCGCTGAACGAGATCGAGGCGCAGTTCCGGGTCGATAACGATTTCACCGATGTCGATGGTGCCTACTTCCGCGAAATCCTTCACGGGGTTCCGCAGTTCAAGACCGAAATCGACACCGCGCTCACGCCATGCCTGGACTTGACCATCGAAGAGCTGGACCCGGTTGAACTGGCGGTTCTGCGCCTGTCCACCTGGGAACTGCTCAAGCGCGTCGACGTGCCTTACCGCGTTGTGATCAACGAAGGTATCGAACTGGCCAAGGTCTTCGGTTCCACCGACGGCCACAAGTTCGTCAACGGTGTGCTCGACAAGCTGGCCCCGCGCCTGCGTGAAGCTGAAGTGAAGGCGTTCAAGCGCTGATCGGCGCTTGTCACGTCGACACCCGGCCATGGGCGAGTTTGAGCTGATCCGCAATTTCTTCGCCGCCGCGCCTTGTGCGCAGGGCGGCGAAGGCGTTGCCCTTGGCATCGGCGATGACTGCGCCTTGCTGGCGGTTCCTCCCGGGGAGCAGTTGGCGATTTCCACCGATACGCTGGTGGCCGGTGTGCATTTTGCCGACCCCTGCGATCCGTTTCTGCTCGGTCAGCGCTCGCTGGCCGTCGCGGTCAGCGACCTGGCCGCCATGGGCGCCACGCCCGTTGCCTTTACCCTTGCCCTGACATTGCCGACGGTCACCACCGATTGGCTGCAAGCCTACGCCCGTGGTTTGAACCTCATGGCGCAACGCTGCGGCGTGGCGCTGGTGGGCGGCGATACCACCCGTGGGCCGCTGAGCCTGACCATGACCGTGTTCGGCCGTGTGCCGGGCGGTCTGGCGTTGACCCGCAGCGGCGCGCAACCGGGTGATCTGTTGTGTGTGGGCGGTGAGTTGGGCAATGCGGCCGGGGCGTTGCCGCTGGTGCTTGGCCAGCGAGCGGCCGAGGCGAGCATCGCCGAGCCACTGCTGGCGCATTATTGGTCGCCGCAACCGCAGTTGGCATTGGGGCAGGCGCTGCGTCGCAAGGCCACTTCGGCGCTGGACATCTCCGACGGCCTGCTCGCCGATTGCGGGCACATTGCGCTGGCTTCGAATGTCGGCCTGCAGGTCGAGCTCGATCGGGTGCCGCTGTCGACGGCGCTTGTCCAATTGCTCGGGCTGCCTGCTGCCCAACGTGCAGCGCTCAGTGGCGGCGACGATTACGTACTCGCGTTCACCTTGCCGTCCGTCGAGTTGCCGGCTTTGCTGGCCAATGGCTGGCCGATCCATGTGATCGGCCACGTGGTGAACGGGCAGGGCGTTACGCTGCTGGATGCCGACGGGCAAGACATCACCCCGCAAACCCGGGGCTACCAACATTTTCGGGAGACACCGTGACAGACCATCCCAAGCAGGTCCCGGCGGAGTTCGTACCGCCGTCGGTCTGGCGCAATCCCTGGCATTTCCTGGCGTTCGGCTTCGGCTCGGGCACCCTGCCAAAGGCACCGGGCACCTGGGGGTCGTTAGTTGCGCTACCCTTCATCCCGTTATGGCAGATGCTGCCCGACTGGGGCTATTGGCTGATGTTGGGCATCACGATGCTGTTCGGCTTCTGGCTGTGCGGCAAGGTGGCCGACGATTTGCGCGTGCACGACCACGAAGGCATCGTCTGGGACGAGATGGTCGGAATGTGGATCACCCTGTGGCTGGTGCCGGAAGGTTGGCAGTGGCTCTTGGCAGGTTTTCTGGTGTTCCGCTTCTTCGATATTCTCAAACCCTGGCCGATACGCTGGATAGACCGCCATGTGCACGGGGGTGTCGGGATCATGCTCGATGACGTGTTGGCCGGAGTGTTCGCGTGGCTGGCAATGCAGGGGTTGGTATGGATTTTCGCCTGACCAGAGAGGCTAAAGGGCGGTAACCGGGAGTAATTTACTGGGAGAACTAAGGATGGCTCGATGCGGTTTGCTGGTGATGATGCTGGCATTGTTTTACCCACTTGCCCAAGCGGAGGAAGCCGCAACGATGCCGTCGGTGATTCACCTGGCCAGCGAAGACTGGGAAGACTACACCGCCGCCGACGGCCATGGCCTGGGTTGGGACGTGCTGCGCAAGGTCTTTGAACCGGCGGGCGTCAAACTGGATATCCGTACCGAACCCTACCTGCGCTCCATCGGCCTGGCGCAGCGCGGCGAAATCGATGCCTGCGTGGGTTCCTACAAGGACGAATTGGAAGACCTGCTCTACCCGCACTGGAATTTCGATACCGATCACATCTATGCGTTGGGGCTGACCAGTACCCCGGTGCCGACACCGCAAACCCTGGGCGACTACCGACTGGCCTGGGTCCGCGGCTACGACTATCAGAAATACCTGCCCAACGTCGTTCACTACAGTGAAGTGCTCCGCCGCACGGGCATCGTCTCGATGCTGACCTACAGGCGCGTTGATTTTTACATCGATGCGCTGACCGAAGTCGATTTTGTCCTCAGTCGCGCCAAGGATCCCTCGCAGTTTCGCCGCACCCATGTCGCCGAATTGCCGCTGTACCTGTGCTTCGCCAAAACCGACCAGGCTCGCGCCCTGATGGCCCTGTTCGACCAGCGCATGGAGCATCTGGTGAAAAGCGGGGAGCTCAAGCCGATCTTCGAGCGCTGGAGACAGCCTTATCCATTCAACGCCCATTGACTCGGTCATGCGGCTGGCGATAGCCAATGTGGGAGCGGGCTTGCTCGCAAAAGGGGAGTGTCATGCAGTGAGTTGTCTGCTGACACGACGCCTTCGCGAGCAAGCCCGCTCCCACAGTTGATCGAGTTGACCCAGGTATCAAACTTTTTGATGGTTATGCTCGATAATTCAGCCTAAGCGTCGGTTGGAACCTGCTGTTACAATGCCGGCCTGCGAATCTTCAGTCTCTATAGATCAGGAGCACACCGGTGCCTGTCGTTTTTGTCGCCGCTTCCAAGCTGCCAACGCCTTTTGCGCAATTCACCATGCACGGCTTTCTCGATGAAGCCACCGGCCGCGAGCACGTTGTGCTGAGCCTGGGTGAGATCGCCGACGGTGCCCCGGTACTCGGCCGGTTGCACTCCGAATGCCTGACGGGCGACGCCTTGTTCAGCCAGCGTTGCGACTGCGGCTCGCAACTGGAGGCCGCGCTGCAGGCCATCGCCCGGGAAGGTCGTGGCGTGTTGCTGTACTTGCGTCAGGAAGGCCGTGGCATTGGCCTGCTGAACAAGATCCGCGCCTACGAACTGCAGGATGGCGGCGCCGACACCGTTGAAGCCAACGAGCGCCTGGGCTTTGCCGCCGACCAGCGCGACTACGCCATGTGCCTGCCGATGCTCGAGCACCTGGGCGTGAAATCCCTGCGTCTGATGACCAACAACCCGCGCAAGGTCAAAGCCTTGACCGACATGGGCATCGTGGTTGCCGAACGGGTGCCGCTGCACACCGGGCATAACCCGCACAACAAACTCTACCTGGCGACCAAGGCCAGCAAACTCGACCACATGATGGGCAATGAGCATCAGGGCGAGGTTGACCGGGCGTGACCCGCGGTCAGGTGCGGCGGCGACTGTCCGTCAACTGGTGGCAGTACTTTGCACTGGCGCTGCTGCCGCTGTTCGTGATCAACGCCGTGTTCGGTCAGACCGAGGCGATCCTGCCCGTGCTGGCGATGCCCCTGTTCATCGCCGGTGTCGCGTCGATGTTCGTCAGCCTGAAGTTCTTTGGCGGCTACAAACATGCCTTGATCGCTACGCAAAAAGCCCTCGACACCCCGCAAGAGCCTGCCGCGTGGATCAGCCTCGCTGCCAAGCGGCGCACGGCGTTTCTTGCGGCAGGCCTGCCGGCGTGGATCGGCGCATTGGCGGTGTTCGTCGGCCTCGAGGCGGTGCCACTGATGTTGCTCGCGCTGTCCACCGCCGTGCTGTTCTACCTCTACCGTATTCCGCGTCAACTGGGCTGATGCGTCCTGTCTGGCTGGCGTTGTGGCTGCTGGTCGTCAGCGTGCCGGCAGCGGCGGTCGAGCGAGTGGTCAGCCTCGCGCCTTCGCTTTCGGAAATCGTCGTCGAACTCGGTTCTGCTGACCTGTTGGTGGGTGTGCTGGATGCCGGCGAGCGTCCCGTCGAACTCCAGCAATTGCCGTCTGTGGGGCGCTATGGTCAGTTGGACATCGAGCGGCTCCTGAGCCTGAAGCCCGATTTGCTGCTGCTCTGGCCCGGCAGTGTCGGCCCGGCCCAACGCGAACAACTCAAGCGCCTGAACATCCCCACGTTCGTCGCCGAACCCCACAACTTCGCAGAACTCACCGCGCAGATCGAAGCCATTGCCGTTCGTCTCGGGCGACCGGAGCGTGGCTCGGTGTTGGCGGGCGATTTGCGTCAGCGGCTGGAGGCATTGCATCAGCGTTTTCGGCGCGATCAGCCGTTGCGGGTGTTCTATCAGGTCTGGGACCGGCCGCTGTACACCGTTGGCGGCGGGCAGATCATCAGTGATGCACTGCAGGTATGCGGCGCGCGCAATGTATTTGCCGATCTGACACTGCCAGCCCCGCAAGTCAGTGTGGAAGCGGTGCTGCAGCGCAATCCTGAGGTGATTCTGGCCAGCGATCAGGCGCAGTTGGAGGCGTGGGAGGTGTGGCCGCAGGTGGCCGCGGTGAAGCAGGGGCAGCTGCTGCTGGTTGCCGACAAAGGCCTGGAGCGGCCGAGTGGGCAGATGATTGAGGCGACGGCCAAGCTGTGTCGCCTGATCGCGCCTGATCGCTGAGGTCAGATCTCCGGCGTCCAGGTCACCCCGAACAACCACGACCGACTCTCTTCGCGGTACCCGTACTGGCTGTCTTCATGGCTGTAAAGCACTCGGCTGTAGCCTTTGTCCAACAGGTTATCCACCTTCAGCTCCAGCTTGATCTCGCGGTTGAGTTCCCAGCTGCTGCGCAAGCCCATTAACCCGTAGCCGCCCAGCTCATGCTGGTTGTTCAAGTCGTCATAGCTGCTGCTCACCGCTAGCCAACTGGCGCCCACGCCCAGGCGATCGAATTGCCGATCCACGTCCAGGCTCAGGGTGCGCCGGGCGCGACGGGCCAGGGTATGGCCGGTGTCGCGGTCCCGCGGGTCGATGATCGCCAGACCCAGGTTGCTCTGCCAGCCGAACCAGTCCTGCTTCAGCGCCGCTTCCAAGCCGTTGATCCGCGCCGAGGCGACGTTTTCCGGCCGCGAATTGCTGCCAAAGATGATCGCGTCCTGCAGGTCGGTTCGGTACAGCGACGCCTCCAGGCGACTGTCCTCGGTCAATTGGCTGCGCCATTGCAGCTCATAGCTTTTCGACGTTTCGGGCTTGAGGTCCGGGTTGCTGAAATCCGGGTAATACAAGTCATTGAAGGTCGGCGCGCGGAAGCCTTCGCTGTAGGTCAGCAGCACTTCGTTGTCGGGGTTGAGCGGCAGGGTGAGGGTGCCGCTCCAACTGTTCTGGCCGCCGAATTGCTGGTTCTGGTCGCGGCGCAGACCCAGCTCCGTCGAGAAACTGTCGGTCTGGTAACGATGTTGAATGAATGCCGCACGGTTCCAGCGGCTGTCTTCATCGAAGGCGGTGCTGCTGTTGACCCGGTCTTCGTACCAGTCGCCGCCGAGGATCAGGCTGTTGCGTTCATCGAGCTTGAGGTCGTTCTGCCAGCTCACCGAGTCGCGATAAGTGTTGAACACGCTGCGTTCATCGCTGAGCTTGTCGAAGGTCTTTTCTCGGTTTTCGCTATGGCCGAACTCGATGCGCGACTTCCACGCGTCATTGATTCGCGCATCGACGTAGCTGCTGACGCTGCTCACATCGAACTCACTGTAGGGCTGCTGCTGGACGGACTCGAACGTGTTCAGGTCAAAGCGGCCGAACGGGTTGTCGAACTCGCTTTTGCCCCTGTTGTCCAGCACGTTGGCGCCGATTTCGATGTTTTCGGTCAGGGCATGGCTCAGGCTCAGGCTGAACGACTGGTTGCGGTAGGCGTCGTGATCAGCGTCGCTGGGGTAGGACTCATGGGTGCGATCGATCCCGGCGGTTTCATCCAGGCTGGCGCCGAGGTTGAACCGGGTCTGTTCGTCGCCGCCCGATAACCCGAGGCTGCGTTCCCAGGTCTGATGACTGCCCACACCGACATGCAGTTGCGGACGCAAGCCTGGTTCGCCGCCGCGACGGGTGAAGATCTGGATCACGCCGCCAATCGCGTCGCTGCCATAGATCACCGAGCGCGAGCCGCGCAGCACTTCCACGCGCTCGACCTGTTCGATGTTGATGTGCTGCAGGTTGCTGTCGCCGGAACTCGAATTGCCGATGCGCTGCCCGTCCACCAGCACCAGGCTTTGCGCCGATTGCGTACCGCGAATGTAAACCCCCGGCAGACTGCCGCGCCCACCGGTTTGCGCGACCTGTACACCGGGCACTCGGCGCAACAGATCGGTGACGCTGTCGGGTTGCAGGCGGTCGATGTCTTCGCGGGTGAACACGGTGTTGGCCGCGCTGCTGTCGTTGCGGGCCTCGACCTGGCGGTTGGCGCTGATCAGTACGTCGGGCAGCTTCAGGGCCTGGTCGCGTTCGAAGCTGTCGGCCAGCAGTGGGCCGGCCGGCAGCATTGTCAGCGTCAGGGCGAGGGGGAAGAGTTTCATGAATAATCCGTTGGTACTTTTGGTGTACGCAAAATCAAATGTGGGAGCGGGCTTGCTTGCGAAGGCGGTGGATCAGTCGATAGCAATGTTGACTGATCCACCGCCTTCGCGAGCAAGCCCGCTCCCACAGGGGTGTTGCGTTCAGAGGTTGAGCAGTTGCAGGCGCTGACGGATCGAAGCTTCGATTCCAGCCTCATCCAGCCCACACTCGGCCAGCATCTGCGCAGGCTTGGCATGCTCGACATAGCTGTCTGGCAAGCCCAAATGCAGCATCGACTTAAGGATGTTTTCCCGGGCGAGGAACTCGCTGACGGCGCTGCCGGCACCGCCCATGATCGCGTTCTCTTCGATCGTCACCAGCAGCTCGTGGCTGCCGGCGATTTCCCGCACCAGTGCTTCGTCCAGGGGTTTGACGAAACGCATGTCGACCACGGTCGCATCCAAAGTCTCGGCGACTTTCAGCGCTTCGGCCAGTTGCACGCCGAACACCAGCAGGGCGACTTTGCTGCCTTGGCGGCGAACCACGCCCTTGCCGATTTCGATCGGTTCGAGGTTCTTCTCGATGGTCGCGTTCGGGCCGTTGCCGCGTGGGTAACGCACCGCCGCCGGGCCTTCGTACAGGTGGCCGGTGGTGAGCATCTTGCGCAGTTCGTTTTCGTCGCTCGGGGTCATCACCAGCATGCCGGGGATGCAGCGCAGGAACGACAGGTCGAAGCTGCCGGCGTGGGTCGGACCGTCTTCACCCACCAGGCCTGCGCGGTCGATGGCGAACAGCACATCGAGGTTCTGCACCGCCACGTCATGAATCAGCTGATCGTAGCCGCGCTGCAGGAACGTCGAGTAGATCGCCACCACCGGTTTGGCGCCTTCGCAGGCCATGCCGGCGGCGAGGGTCACGGCATGTTGTTCGGCAATCGCCACATCGAAATAGCGCAACGGGAAACGCTCGCTGAAGGCCACCAGGTCGGAGCCTTCCTTCATTGCTGGCGTGATGCCCACCAGCCGTGGATCGACAGCGGCCATGTCGCACAGCCATTCGCCGAACACGCCGGAGTACTTCGGCCCGCTGGCTTTTTTCGGCGCGGCGGCCGGCGCGTCCAGCGGTTCGAGTTTGGTGATGGCGTGGTAACCGATCGGGTCGACTTCCGCCGGGGCGAAGCCTTTGCCTTTCTTGGTGACGATGTGCAGGAACTGCGGGCCTTTGAGGTCACGCATGTTGCGCAGCGTGGCGATCAGGGTCGGCAGGTCGTGGCCGTCGATCGGGCCGATGTAGTTCCAGCCCAGCTCTTCGAACAGCGTGCCGGGTACCAGCATGCCTTTTGCGTATTCTTCGGTGCGACGGGCGATTTCCCAGGCGCCAGGCAGGCGCGACAGCACTTTCTTGCTGCCTTCGCGCATGCTGGCGTAGGTGCGGCTGGAAAGGATTTTCGCCAGGTAGTTCGACAGTCCGCCGACATTGCGCGAGATCGACATGTCGTTGTCGTTGAGGATCACCAGCATGTTGGCGTCCACTTCCGGCGCGTGATTGAGCGCTTCGAAGGCCATGCCCGCGGTCAGCGCGCCGTCGCCGATCACCGCGATGGCTTTGCGATCACTGTTCTGCAGGCGGGCGGCGATGGCCATGCCCAGCGCGGCGCTGATCGAGGTGCTGGAGTGGCCGACGCCAAAGGTGTCGTACTCGCTTTCGGAGCGGCGCGGAAAGGCGGCGATGCCGTCCTTCTGGCGCAGGGTGCCCATGCGCTCGCGGCGACCGGTGAGGATCTTGTGCGGATAGGCCTGATGACCCACGTCCCACACCAGCCGGTCGTCCGGGGTGTCGAAAACGTAGTGCAGCGCGATGGTCAGCTCGATCACGCCCAGGCCGGCACCGAAATGCCCACCGGTCTGACCGACCGTGTAGAGCAATTCCAGGCGCAACTCATCGGCCAGGGTTTCCAGCTCGGCTTCGCCTAACCGGCGCAGGCCGTCCGGCGTGTTCGCGCGGTCCAGCAGGGGCGTGGTCGGGCGCTTGCGGGGAATCTCATGAAACGTCGTGGGCATCAGGCGAATCGTTATAGGTATAAAAGATGCGGCAGTTTACCTGATGCATCGGCCCCTGCCCACGCGTTGGTCTTTTTTGGCGGATACGCCGTCAGTTGCGCCGCTCGACGATATAGCGGGCCAGATCGCGCAAGGGTTCGGCAGCCGCGTCGAATGGTCGCAGCGCGTGCAGGGCCTGATCGCGCAGCTCCAGGGCGTAGGCCTTGGCGGCGTCGAGGCCGAGCAGGGCCGGGTAGGTCGGCTTGTCGCGGGCAATGTCGGCACCCTGGCGTTTGCCCAGGGTGGCGGTGTCGCTTTCCACGTCGAGAATGTCGTCCTGCACCTGGAACGCCAGGCCGATGGCCTGTGCATAAGTCTTCAGGGATTTGAGTTCGTCCTTCTCGGCACGGCCGCTGGCCAGGGCGCCGAGTTTGACGCTGACTTCGATCAGCGCCCCGGTCTTGTGCCGGTGCATGTATTCCAGCGCCTTCTGGTCGAGCTTGAGGCCGACCGAGCCGAGGTCGATGGCCTGGCCACCGACCATGCCCGCCGGGCCTGCGGCTTGCGCCAGGGCGCTGACCATTTGCAGGCGAATCTCGGCATCGGCGTTGCTCAGGCGCGGGTCGAGCAGGGCACTGAAGGCCAGGCTCTGCAAACCGTCGCCAGCGAGGATCGCGCAGGCTTCATCGAATTTCTTGTGGGTGGTTGGCTGGCCGCGACGCAGATCGTCGTCGTCCATGGCCGGCAGATCGTCGTGCACCAGCGAGTAGGCGTGGATCAGTTCCACCGCGCAGGCCGCGCCGTTGGCTTGTTCCGCCTGGCCGCCCAGCGCTTCGCACGCGGCATAGGCCAGCAGCGGGCGCACGCGCTTGCCGCCGTTCATCACGCTGTAGCGCATGGCTTCGTACAGGCGCTCCAGCTCAGGGCCGGGCGCTGTGAACAGGGTTTCCAGGGCCGCATTGACACGGGCCTGGCTGGTCGCCGAGTACGCTGCAATCATTCTGGTTGATCCGCGTCGAAGGGTTCCTCGGCCAATTCGCCATCACGTTCGAGCAGCACCTGAACCTTTTGTTCGGCCTGGGCCAGCGCTGCCTGGCAATCACGCGTCAGTCCGATGCCCTGCTCGAAAGCGGTCAGCGAGTCTTCCAGCGACAATTCACCGTTCTCCAGACGCTCGACCAGCGTTTGCAGGTCAGCGAGGGACTGTTCGAAATCCAGTGCAGCTTTTTTGCGGGCCATGGCGGCGATTTCCGGTTGACGTTAAACCGGCGCGACACTAGCAGATAGGGGGTTCATGGGCAAATGAGCGGGGCTTTTCGGTCAACGAAGTTCTAGCGCGAAAACATCCTCTGTGGCGAGGGAGCTTGCTCCCGCTGGGTCGCGAAGCGGCCCCAAGAACGGTTTCTTCGCACGCACCACATTCATGCATTATGCGCCTGCTTCGCAGCCGAACGGACGACGCGGTGATCCGGCGAGCTCTCTCGCCAATGGCGACCCTCGAATCGGCCGCTACGAGCTATTCGGCTCATGTCATGAGCCCAATACAATCGTTATTCGGCTCACGGTCCAGCCATTGGCGTGATAAACGTCGCACTGTAGGATCCGTCTGATTGTGAATCTTCGGTCGAATGACTAACCTTCGCGCCATCGAAAACCCGATCGTCACGGTTTTCAGACGAAACGCAGTGTCCACACCTGTAATGCGCCGAGGATCAGGCGCAAGGTTTCGTCATGCATCGCAGGAGGCGTCACATGCGTTCATTTCCTTTGCTGCTGCTCGGCCTGGTCTGCGCATATGCGCTGGCCGGGCCGAGTGCCGAGTTGTCGGAGCCGGTGGGCGGCTGGCGCTACAACGGTTTGCTCGACCGCACGGAAAATCCCCAGGTGGCCTATCCCACGCCGCCGATCGATCGCGGCGTGCAGCGCAATCGCACGATGATCGAAGGCCAGCTCAAGGCCATCGGTACGCAACGCGGACCCCACACCCTGGCGGTCAACGGCAATCCTTTGAATCTCTACACCGATGATCAAGGCCGGTTCGCCCGGCCCTATGCGTTCGGCGCCGGCTCCAACAGCGTCGAAGTGCGCAGCGCCGAAGGTCAGTCGCTCAAACGCGTGCAATTCTATGAAGCCAACAATCTGCGCACCCCGGCGCGGATTCGCGTGGTGCTGGGTTGGGATGACCCGAAAGCCGAGCTCGACCTGCACATCATCACCCCCGACGGCCAGCACGCGTTTTTCGCCAACACGGCGTTGACCAACGGCGGCGGCCTGGACCCGGACGGCGTCGATGGCCCCGGCCCGGAAATGTTCACCATGACCGCGCCGCTGCATGGCACCTATCTGGTTTACGTCAACTATTGGGGCAACTTCGGCAGCGGCGGCTATAACTTCGATGAGGCCAGCAACCAGAACGAGGTGATCACCTCGCAGATCAACCTGGTGCTCAACGAAAACACCGTCGACGAGAAACGCGAAACCTTCATCGTGCCTTTGCGCGCCATCGGCGACCTGCTGCTGGTCAAGACTTTCAACTATTGAGCATCCCGCACCACGGATGAATTGGGCTTTCTGAACATGAGCAACGACACGGCAGCCGAAACACCGAGCATAAAACCATCGCGCCGCTGGCCGGCCATAGTGGTCGGGCTGTGCCTGATCGCAGGCGTGGCCGCTGGCATGGGCTGGTTCATGCAAAAAAACAAAGCCCCGGCCCCGCAACTGGCGTCTGAAAAACTCGGCATGAGCCGCCCCGATGGCCTGCTCGAAACCCATTCCCTGAGCCAGTTGCCCAAGGACCTGCTGGCGGTGCCGTTCCTCAAGCAAACCCTGACCGAAGATTTCGTCTTCTATTACGAGACCCACGCCGATCGTCTCGGTTTGATCGGCAGTCTGCGGCGAATCATCTACGAGCACGACCTGAAGTTGCAGGACACCCTGATCGAACAACTGCTCGATCAGCCGGCGGATATTGCGCTGTGGCGCGGGGCGGATGGTCGGCTCAAGGATTTCCTGCTGGTGATGGATCGCGGTGGCCTGGCCAAGGTGCTGGAGCCGTTGGCGAAAGTGGCGCTGGATGATGCGCAACTGAGCAAAGTCGCCGAGGTGAAAGTCGGCACCGATGACGTGACGCTGTATCAGCTCACCTACAACGCCAGCAAGGCGCTGCTGTTCGCGTCCCATGGCGACAAACTGGTGGTGCTGTCCAATCCGACCAGGCTGTATGACCCACAGAGTGGGGCGGAACAGGCGTCGGGCAGCGTTTCCACCCAGGCGATTGCCGCGCTGCTCAACGGCGAAAAGCTGTTCCCCGAAGCCTTCGGCCTGCAACCCCGTGCGCCCGAGATCAAACAGCGGCTGTCGGTGAATGCCAGCGTATTGGCTATGGGTTACCAGCGTTTCATCCCGAACTTCGCCGGCCTGCGCTTCGACATGGACGACAAGGGCTGGCACAGCTTTCTGGCCATGGACGAACTGGACAACCAGCCGGACTTCGATTTCAAACCGGTCTGGCAAGCCATGCCCATGGGCGCCAGTGCCTGCGTGACCCTGCCACTGGCCGCCGAACAACAGCAGCCGTTGCTGATGAAACTCGGCGCCGAGGAGCACGCGGCAAAGGCGCTGACCGAACACATGGCCGGCGCGGCAGGCCTGTGCTGGTACGCCGATTCGCGGCTGTACACGCCGTTGCTGGTGGCCAGCCTCAAGGATGACGACAGCGCGAAACTCGACGGCGACCTGGGCAAATTGTTCGGCTCAATGGTCGGCGCTTATGAAGCCAACGTCGATGAGCATGCGTTCCCTGTGGTGGAAAAACAGGAAGGCCCGAGCCATCAATGGCAGCGCCAGGTCAGTTCCAACTTCGGCCCCTACAACGCCAAGGAGGCCGAAAACCCCGACGCCATCAGCGGCAAGGCCTTCATGCGCGTGAG
Organism: Pseudomonas sp. KK4; assembly: GCF_001984065.1. Lineage (GTDB taxonomy): Bacteria > Pseudomonadota > Gammaproteobacteria > Pseudomonadales > Pseudomonadaceae > Aquipseudomonas. The sequence continues at coordinate 62,634 of NZ_LYVP01000016.1, read as the reverse complement.
CCTGGCGCGGCACGGCTCGACTCTGCTGTTTTCCCTCGACGACAAGCTGGTGGACAAGGCCCTCGGTACCCTCGACAAACGCTTCCCGCCGATGGCCGATGTGGTGCCCAAGGACCTGCTGATGCCGATCTATTTCGGCCCGGACGCCATGGCGCAACTGATGCAACAGGAAACCCTCGACAGCCTGCCGCCAGACATGGAGCCGGTGTTCTACAACGCCGCGCAAACCTACCTGATCCCGAAATTGCGCACCCTTGGCGGTTACGGCAAGTACGCCCTGACCCTGCCCGAAGGCAGCGAGCCGGACGGTCACTGGCAGTGGCTGCCCCTTGAATGGAAAGCCCTGTGAGCGCATTGATCCGCAGCCTCGGTTTGCTCGCCTTGCTGCTGAGCGCGAGCGCCCGAGCCGTCGAAGCGCCGGCGCTGGATGTGCAGCAATCCCAAGTGTTCCGCGCCTGGTTCGTGCGCATCGCCCAGGAGCAACTGAGCCAGGGCCCGAGCCCACGCTGGTATCAGCAGGATTGCGCCGGCCTGGTGCGCTTTGCCGCCAACGAAGCGCTGAAAGTCCATGACGACAAATGGCTGCGCAGCAATGGCCTGTCGAATCGCTACCTGCCGCCAGAGCTGCAACTGAGCGACGCCCAGCGCGGCCTTGCCCAACAATGGCAACAGGGCGGCGGCAAGGTCGGGCCCTACGTCAACGCGATCAAGCTGATCCAGTTCAACAGCCATCTGGTGGGCCGCGATGTGGCTCAGGCCAGACCCGGCGACCTGATGTTTTTCGATCAGGGCGATGACCAGCACCTGATGATCTGGATGGGCCGCTACATCGCCTATCACACCGGCACCACCACGCCCACCGACAACGGCATGCGTTCGGCAAGCCTGCAACAACTCATGACATGGAAGGACACCCGATGGATACCCGATGCCGCCAACCCCAACTTCATCGGCGTTTATCGACTGAATTTTCTCTCCCAATGATCGGTGCCCGCATGTTGCGTTTTCTGCCTCTGTTGTTGCTGCTGGTGCTGCCGTTTTCTGCAACCCGTGCCGAAGACACGGTCGAGCCCAGCGGCTATACGCCGGTGCCCGGCGAGAGTTTTTTCCTGCTGGCCGACAGCAGTTTTGCCAGCGATGAACAAGCCATGGTGCGCCTCGAGGCGCCCGGCCGCGACTACCGTCGATTCCGCATGGAGCCCTACGGCGGCGCGGACATTCGGGTGTATCGCATCGACAAGCCGCTGGATTTCCTCAAGCGCCAGAAGAACCTGCATCGGGTGGTCAGCGACGGTCAGTTCAAGGGCGAAGGGCTGTCCAACACCCTGGCGTATCTGTGGGACAACTGGTACCGCAAATCCCGGCGCGTGATGCAGCGGGCGTTTTCCTACGAGTCCCGTAAACAAGTCACCGAGCAAGTGCCTGAGCTGAAGATGGGCAATGCCATGGCCACGCCAACGCCCTACGACGCGCAGCCGCAATTCGCACTGATCCCGGGCTTGCCGGTGGTGAGTCAGTTCCGCTATCCGTTGTGGGAAGCCAAACCGATCCAGCCGCCGCCCGGGGTGAACCTGGACGGGTCTTCCAGCGAATTCGTCAGCGTCGCCCCGGGTAATGTCTACATCCCTTTGGGCAACCTGAAGCCAGGCCTGTACCTGGTGGAAGCGCTGATCGGCAAGTACCGCGCGACCACCATGGTCTTCGTTTCCAACACGGTGGCGGTGAGCAAGATTGCCGGCGATGAACTGCTGGTGTGGGCCGCACGCAAACACGAAGGCAGCTCGGTGCCGAAGGTCAACGTACTGTGGACCGATGGCCTGGGCGTGATGAGCAGCGGTGCCACCGATGCCGAGGGCTTGCTGCGTTTGAAACACGTCAGCCCCGAGCGTTCGTTCGTGATCGGCGAGGACGAAGAGGGCGGCGTGTTCGTCTCGGAAAACTTCTATTACGACAGCGAAATCTACGACACCAAACTCTACGCTTTCACCGACCGGCCGCTGTATCGGCCGGGGGATTGGGTGTCGCTGAAAATTGTCGGGCGCGAGTTCAAGAATGCCCGGGATTCGGTGCAGCCGACCGCCGCCGACGTCAACGTGACGGTGCTGGATGCGACGGGTACGGCGCTGCAAAGCCTGGACTTGAAGCTCGATTCAAAGGCCGGCACCCAGGGCCGTTTCCAGTTGCCGGAAAACGCCGTGGCCGGTGGTTATGAGCTGCGATTGAGCTACAAGGATCAGGCCTACAGCAGCGCCTTCCGGGTGGCCGAATACATCAAGCCGCACTTCGAGATTTCGCTGAACCTGGCCAAGCAGGACTACCGTACCGGCGAACCGGTCAAGGGCAATCTGGTGCTGCTGTACCCCGACGGTAAACCGGTGGCCAATGCCAAGCTCAGCCTGAGCCTGCGTGCCCAACAGCTGTCGATGGTCGACAACGAGCTGCAATACCTGGGGCAATTCCCGGTGGAGCTGACCAGCACCGAACTGACCACCGACGCCAAGGGCAACGCCACTCTCGACCTGCCCGCCGCCGAGAAACCGAGCCGCTACATGCTCACCGTGTTTGCAAGCGATGGCGCGGCGTATCGGGTCAAGACCACCAAGGAAATCCTCATCGATCGTGGCGCTGCCAACTTCCGTTTGAGCGCACCGCAACGCTTCAGCGCGGTGGGCGACAAGGTGGCATTCAGCTACAGCAATGAAGGCGAGCAAGCGGCAGCGGTCGCGCCGAGCAGCTACGGCTGGGTACGTCTGGAGGACCAGAGCACCGGCGAAGGCAAGCTGACGGCGACCGATAAAGGTTTCTCGTTGGCCTTCGAGCGCCCGGGCACTTACAACCTGACGCTTCGCGACGACCACGGCCGAACCCTCGGCGCCACCGGGCACTCGGTCACCGGCGACGGCGTCAAAGCGGTGCCCGGCACGGTGGAGATCGTCCTCGATAAACCCGAGTACAAGGCCGGCGAAGAAGCGCTGGCGCTGATCACGTTCCCCGAGCCGGTCAGCGATGCCTTGCTGTCGCTGGAACGCGACAAGGTCGAGGCCACCGCATTGCTGTCCAAGGGCAGCAACTGGTTGAAGCTGGAAAAACTCAGCGACACCCAATACCGCGCACGCATCCCGGTGAAGGACAGCTTCGCGCCGAACCTGACGTTCTCGGTGCTGTACACCAAGGGCGGCCAGTACAGCTTCCAGAATGCCGGGATCAAGGTGATCACGCCGCAGATCGACGTGGCGATTTCTACGGACAAAGAGACCTATCAGCCGGGCGAAACCGTCTCGGTGGACCTGACGACACAGTTCGCCGGCCAGCCAATCCCCGCGCACCTGACGGTCAGCGTGGTCGACGAAATGGTCTACGCGCTGCAACCGGAAGTGGCGCCGACCATCGACCAGTTTTTCTACCACCCACGGCGCAACAACGTGCGCACCAGTGCCAGCCTGTCGTTCATCAGCTACGACGTCGCCCTGCCGGGCAGCCCCGGCGCACCGGGCAAGGCCAACCGCAGCGAGCGCGGGGTGAAGGTCTTGGAGCGTCCGCGTCGCGAAGACGTCGACACTGCCGCGTGGCAACCTGAACTGTTGACCGACGCCAACGGCAAGATCCGCTTCACCTTCACGATGCCGGACTCCCTGACCCGCTGGCGCATCACCGCCCGGGCCATTGCCGATGACGGCCAGGTCGGGCAGAAGAAACAATTCCTGCGTTCGGAAAAGCCGCTGTATCTGAAGTGGAGTGGGCCGAGCACATTCCGTGCGGGGGATAAACCGGATCTCGGTGTGTTCGCTTTCAGTCAAGCGCAAGATCCGGTCAAGGCCGAACTGGTGACTCATAACGCGGGTGCCGAGCAGCGCATCCCCGTTACGCTCAACAGCGGCATCAACTACATCCCGCTGCCGGCATTTGCCCTGGCGACAGGGGATTGGACTGCTGAACTGGTGCAGGACGGTAAAACTGCCGATGCCCTGGCCGTGCGCCTGACGGCGACCGGTGAAGGCTGGCAGGTCACCCAAAGCCAGAGCCTGGATGTGGTCAGCGGTGATACGCCGCTGACCTTGCCGGCGGATGCGACCGGTATTCGCCTGCGTCTGGATGACAGTCCGCAGGCGCTGTTCCGTTCGGCGCTGGATGACCTGCTGAGCTACCCCTACGGCGGCGTCGAACAAACCGCCAGCCGCTTGCTGCCGCTGAGCATCGCCTACCCGACCCTGGCGTCGAACCCGCAGATCCGCGATCGCCTGCGCCTGATCATGCAGAACAGTCGCCTGCGCCTGGTGCAAATGGCCGGGCCATCGGCGAGCTTTACCTGGTGGGGCATGGACGGCGAGCCGGATGCGTTTCTCACCGCTTACGCCTATTACGCCGACTGGCACGCCAGCCAGGTGCTGGAGCTGAGCCTGCCGCCGGAGCATTGGCAGCGGGTGCTGGAGGTTTATGCCAAACAGGCGAAAAACACGCCATTGTTGCAGCGTGCCTTGATTCTGTCGTTCGCCAGGCAGATGCAATTGCCGGTCAATACCTTGCTCAGCGGCTTGATGGACGATCTGGCGAAAGCGGGCGAGGGCAATGCCGCGAATCTGATGGAGGATGGCGAAGACAGCATCGTCATGAGCGACCCGAATTCAGCGCTCGGTCTGGCGGCTGCCCGGGTGCTGACTGCATCGCTGGCGCGTCAGGCCAAGGTGAATGTGCCTGATGCATTCAATCGGCAACTGGCGGACGCGCAACAGCGTCTGACGGTCAGTTCCCAGCCGTTTGCCGAGGCGCTGAACCTGTCGTTGCAACCCTTCGATCAGGCCCGCGCTCAAGCACTGTTGCAGCGTCTGCTGCCACAGCAATCCACCCTGGAACGGGCACTGGCATTGACCTGGTTGCAACGCAGCATCGAGCAGGCTTCGCCCACCATCGCGCTGGCGCCGGGAGAAGGCTGGAAGAAACAATACGGTGATACCGGTGAGATGTATTGGACGTGGCAGGGCACTGCAGCGGTACCGCCCGTGTTGTCGTTGTCCGGCGTTCAGGAACGGCCGTTGCGTGCGCTGTTGAGTTTCCAGACCCGGCAACCGGCCGTTGATCCTATGGCGGTGACCATCACTCGACGCCTGTCGCGACTGGTGCCCGGTGACGAAGCGTTCACCTTCAAGCTCGAACCGGTCGGCACGACGCCGCTGTCCAGCGACAGCCTGTATCTGGACGAAGTGATCCTCACCAGCAAGGCTGCGAAACCGTTGCGTTACGGTCTGCTCGAAGTGCCATTGCCGCCGGGCGCGGATGTCGAGCGCACCACTTGGGGGATCAAGCTGATGGGCAAGGCCGGTACCGAACCGAGCGCGCTGGAAAAGGCCCGTTTCGAACCGGGGCAACTGGCCTATGCGGTGCCGGTGGATGCCTTGAGCGGCGAACTGCGCCTGCGGCATCTGGTGCGCTTCTCGCAGAAAGGCCAGTTCAACTTGCCGCCGGTGCGCTTCACGCAGGTGTATGCGCCGCAGCATCAGGCCCAGGAACAGAAACCGGCGCTCGGTCAGGTGACCGTCCACTGACATGTTCCGTTTTCTGGTGGGTTGGCTGCTGTGTTTGATTCCTGCGCTGGTACTGGCGCAGGACGAACCTTTGCATCTGGCGTTCAAGGGCGAGTTGCTGTCGTTGAACCGCACGCAACTACTGTCCCGCGAGCCATTGCCGGACACCTTGCAGGCACCGCTGGGCAGCGTGTGGAAGTTGTTTGTGTATGGCTGGCTGGTGGATACCGGGGCGCGTGAACCGGCTTATGAATGTCGCGGGCAGTCGAAAGAGGAAGTGTATTGCTGCACTGCGGGCGGCAGGGTCGAGCGCGATCAGGCGTTGGTGAAGTCTTGCGGGTTGTATTTCGAGCCGGCGCGGTTGGGCATTTCCGCCGGGGACTGGCGCGCTTATTGGCAAGCGCGGCAGGCGCCGCAGTGGTTGCTGGACTTGGCATCGCTGCAGCCTTCAACACGGGTTTCGGTGGTTGATCTGCTGCGCATGCTGGCGGCGCTGCCGGCGCAGGAACAGGCCCGGCGCGTGTTGCTCGATGTGATGCTGAATGCCGCCGACGGCAATGTCGTCGGCGAGCTCGGCAGCCGCTTGCGGGTGAAAACCTGGAGTTGGTTGGGGGATCGGGATGCGGCGTCGCGCCAGGGCGGTTTCGCCGGCTGGACTGCGGGCGGTACGCCAATCTGGGCCGGTGGTCGCGGGACCAGTCAACGGGTGTTGCGCGATTACGCGCAGGCCTTGGCGACGGTCGTGCCTGTGCAATGGCCAGATGAAACGGGACGCTGTGTCGAAGTCGGCCTGTTCTCCCGCTATCCGCTCAAACAGGTGCTTTCTGGTGATAGCGCCGTCTCTTCGGGGCCGTTGCGAGGTGATTATCGCGTCGAATTCGCCAACGGCAACCAACTGGATATTCACAGCGACGGCGAACTGTTTTTACTCAAGGACAAGCTGATCGCACGATTGGATCGCGAAGAATACGTGGCCCGTGTGCTGCAGCGTGAAGCCAGCCCCGACCCTGCCGAAGCCGCCAAAGCCCTAGCCGTGGCCATCCGCACTTATCTGCTGCAAAACGCCACGCGCAGCGGCGACTGCCTGAGCATCGACGACAGCAGCCAGCGCCAACGTGTCGCCCCACGCCCGGCCAGCGCCGAAGCCCGTAGTGTGGCGGCATGGACCAGCGACCTGGTGCTCGCGGGTACCACCGTCACCTATCACTCCGATCAACCCGGTCCGGACAAACTGTCCTGGCAGCAAGCCGTCGAACAAGCCAATGCCGGCCAACGTTACGACGCCATCCTGCTGCACGCTTACCCGCGAGCCAGCCTCAGCCGTTGGGACAACCCGATCGCGTCCTGCGAAGCGCTGCCCGCCGCTCAGGGCTGGCTGCAAAAGCAGCGGCGCGGCTGGCGTCCGCGTCTGGAAAGCGAAGCGGGTTACAACGAAGTCAGCACCTTCGCGGTCTGCCGACTGGCCTTTGGCCGACCCTATGTCGACCGCGAACGCCAACGCATCTACGTGCGCGGCGTGCTCACCCTGCAAGACCGTCTCGACCTGACCCACGAATACCTGCACCTGGCCTTTGAAGCACACCCCAACGGCCAGGATGAAACCTACATTGAAGGGCTCGCCCGCCACCTTTTGCTGGAATAGACCATGACACTTCGTTTTCCACAGGTCTTGCTGTTGCTCGGCGCTTTCGCAGCGTTATCCCCGGCGATGGCTGCAGACAGCATCAAACTGGACACTCCGGTGGGCGGCTGGCGCACTGGCGCGTCCGAAGGCGAGGGTGAAAACTTCCGCCAGACCGTCAACTACCCGGCTTCATCGGTCAACACCCCGGCCGGCCAGGCCAACACCGCGCGCATCAGCGGCCAGATCAAATCCACGCCCAAATCCACCGAGCCCGGCCGCCTGATCGTCAACGGCGTCAGCATGCCCCTGAAAATCGACCCCGCTGGCCGCTTCGACCGCCCGTTCTCCTTCCCCAACGGCAGCAACAGCGTCGAAGTGCGCAGCCCCGACGGCCAACAACGTCGCCGCACGCAATTGCTCAACGCCAGCGGCGGCGCAACCCCCGCCAAGTTACGCGTACTGCTGGCCTGGGACAGCGACGGCACCGACCTCGATCTGCACCTCATCACCCCCGACGGCGCCCACATCTGGTACGGCAACCGCATCGCCCCCAACGGCGCCGCACTCGACGTCGACGTCACCACCGGCTACGGCCCGGAAATCTTCGCCATGCCCGCGCCGATCAAGGGGCAGTATCTGGTGTATGTGAATTACTTTGGCGGTGGGTATCGCAGTGATGAAGACGGGCAGGACGAGGCGGTTCAACCGCTGACGACGGCGCAGGTCACGGTGATTACGGAGGAAGGCACGCCGAGCGAAAAGATGGAGACTTTTCTGGTGCCGATGCGGTCGGTGGGGGAGTTGACGTTGGTTAAGGGGTTTAGTTATCCGTGAGGCTGGAAGGCAGAGGCGTCACTGGATGCGGAGGTTGTGCAGGAGGTGCTTGCACAAATCACGGGCATTAAAAAGCCGGCTTGTGGCCGGCTTCTCGGGGACTGGCTTGGTTTATTTTTGGTAAACCTCGCCAGCCTTCAAAACGTACACCCGGATCTTGCGTCCGGCTGTGGGACTCGGCGAGAAAATCATCTGCCTTGTCGGTGCGATCCGAGCCTCTGAGAGGGTCGATGCGCAAATGTGGGGCGCAGCATACTGATTTTTGAGGGAAATTCCCAGTCTGAATGCTGGCTGGAGCAATGCCGAAGGCTGGCGAAGACTGCGTCCGGCTGCGAAGCAGTCGCAAAACCAGTCACTGCAGTGATTCATGTATACCGCGGATGCCGATTCACGACTGCGGCGCAGCCGGACGCAGGCTTCGCCAGCTGCTACAGAAAAGCCTATCTACAGAAACGGCACCTCCGGCCTGCGCTTGTTCAGTGTTGACCACCAGAACACCCAGCCGACAATCCTGATGTTCTGCTCTTCGATTTGTGCGGCCCGAAAAATCTCGTCCGGGTACTGCTCGCGGTTATGGCTGCGCAGTCGCAGCGCGTTGCCCGGCATTCGATGTACGTATTTGATGCGCAGCATGCCGTCATGTTCGATGGCGTAGATCTCGCCGTCCACGATTTGCGTCAGGCCGCGGTCGATGGCCAGGATCGAGCCGTCTTCTATGCGTTCGGCCATGCTGTTGCCGATCATGTAGGTGCAGATGGCATCCGAGTGGTTGATTTCCAGGGAGTCGAGGTGGGTGCGGGGCAGGCGAATGGTTTGGCCAGGGTCTTCGATGACGTGGGTTTTGCCTGAGTCGGGTGCAGTGGCGGTTTCTTTGTAGATGGGCAGGTCGATGTCGGTGGGTTCGATAACGGTATAGACGCCGCGAATGGCCTGGGCATCGAAGACGTTGCCGGATTCGTCGTGCAGACGCAGGTGTACGGCATCCTTGGGGCCTTCTCCTGTCTTGAGCCATTCACTGCTGACGGACAGCTTCCTGGCGACTTCTTCCATGTAGTGGGCAGGCACGCCGCGCTTGTACCAGTTATGGACATTTTGCGGCGCAGTATTCAGGAATTCGGCGAATCCAGTCGTGGTGATATTCGCTATTCCCAGGAGGGCTTTGAATCGTGGACCGCTAGTGTTCTTTTTCATGAACGCGAGTCTACTGGCGAGGCAAAGCCCTTTGAATAAACGCTTCGTTCAAATTTCGCGGGAAATTTACGACGGAATGTAAGACGCGTTTGAGGAATTTTAAACAAAAACCCACCCAATCGCGCCGTGTTAAACAAGGCGTTTAAATATGCCTTTCAACCGCCCACAAAAAACCCCGGATCAACCGGGGTCTCTTGAACGTGCAGCTTAAAGCGTGCAGCGGCTCTTACCCTTTATAGGCAGCAACCGATTTGGTGATCGCAGCACGGGCGGCATCTGCACCGTCCCAGCCTTCGATTTTCACCCATTTGCCTTTTTCGAGATCTTTGTAGTTCGCGAAGAAGTGCTCGATCTGCTGGATCAGCAGGGCTGGCAGATCGGTGTATTCCTTAACGTCGACGTACAGCTGCGACAGCTTGTCGTGGGGTACCGCGATCACTTTGGCATCGCCGCCGCCATCGTCGGTCATGTTCAGGATGCCGACTGGACGAGCGCGGATCACCGAACCTGGGGCAACCGGGTAAGGGGTCACGACCAGTACGTCCAGGGGATCGCCGTCGTCAGCCAGAGTGTTCGGGATGTAACCGTAGTTGGCCGGGTAGAACATTGGGGTGGCCATGAAACGGTCAACGAACAGGCAATCGCTGTCTTTGTCGATTTCGTATTTGATCGGCGCGTGGTTGGCCGGAATCTCGATCGCGACGTAGATGTCGTTCGGCAGGTCTTTGCCAGCCGGAATCTTGCTGTAGCTCATTGGGCGTTGCCCCCGTTAGTTGACCAAAAACACTTGGCCGGATTGACCAAAAAGTGGCGGCGATTATAGGCATATTCCTACGGCGACGCCACGTACCAGAAGTCGCGTAGACCTTAGTCGTGTGCCTGATAGACCGGGTCCGTGGCCTGAAGTTGCCTCAGCCGCGCCAACGGGTCCTGCCGGTAGAAAAGCTTCAGTTGGGCGTACACCTGTGGATAAGCCTCGTGCAGCAAATCCGGGGCGCTGAAGAAGTATTCGCTGGTGACGGCGAAGAACTCGGCGGGATTTTCCGCAGCGTAAGGATCGATGGCGGTTTCGGCGTCCGGATTGCGCTCCAGTTGCTGGTCGAGGTCATCGTAGGCCTCTTGCATGACCCTGGCCCAGTCGCTGACCCGCATGTCGGCGTGCAGTGGCGGCAGGCCGTTGGCGTTGCCGTTGAGCATGTCGAGTTTGTGCGCCAGTTCGTGGATCACCAGGTTGTAGCCGTCCCAGCCACCGCTGGCCATCACGCCCGGCCAGGCCAGGATGACCGGGCCCTGCTGCCAGGCTTCGCCGCTGTGTTCGCCGTCCCACTCGTGCTCGACGCCACTGGCGTCCCGATGGCGCTGAGGGCTGAGGAAGTCGTCGGGGTAGAGCACGATTTCGTGGAAGCCCTGATACCAGTTCAGGTCGCCCAAATGAAGCAACGGCAATTGCGCCTGGGCGGCGAGCAGCAGTCGTTGCTCCTGGTGCAGCTCGACACCCGGCAGGGCGGTCAGGTGTTTGTCTTGTAGAAACAGTACGCAGGCTTGGCGCAGCCACTGGTCTTCAGCGGCGCTGATGCCGTCGAGAAAGCTCAGGTGATGGCGCACCCGTTGCCACATGTCGTCGGCAATCGGGTGTTTAGCCAAGGTGCGCTGGCGTCGCCAGGCGCTGAGTGACCACATGCCGGATCAGCGGGTTTCGGCTTTGGAGTTCGAGTCGCCAAAGCGGCTGCGCACCACACCAATGATCATCGGAACCAGTGACAGCAGGATGATGCCGACCACCAGCAGCGACAGATTGGATTTGATGAACGGGACGTTGCCGAAGAAGTAGCCCAGTGTGACCAGGCCACCCACCCACAGGATGGTGCCTAGAACACTGAAACCGAAAAACCGCGGGTAAGGCATTTTTGCGACACCGGCGACGAACGGCGCGAAGGTGCGAATGATCGGCAGGAAGCGCGCCAGGGTCACGGTTTTGCCGCCGTGCTTGTCGTAGAAGTCGTGGGTTTGTTGCAGGTAGTCGCGACGGAAGATTTTCGAGTTCGGATTGCTGAACAATCGCTCGCCGGCCGTTCGTCCGATGACGTAGTTGGTGCTGTCGCCCAGAATTGCAGCAAGCATCAACAGCCCGCCCAGCAGCACCGGGTCCATGCCGCCGCCAGCGGCTACGGCGCCGGCGATGAACAGCAGCGAGTCGCCTGGCAGGAAGGGCATCACCACCAGACCGGTTTCACAGAAAATCACCAGAAACAGAATCGCGTAGATCCATGGCCCGTAGTTGTTGACCAGCATGTCGAGGTAAACATCGAGATGCAGGACGAGATCGAGCGGGTTGAAATCCATGGAAGGCACCTGTGATGACGGCCCTGTTCAGTGGGCCTGTGCGGATAACTGCGCGTAAGACTACAGACGGAGGTAGTTTTTCTTACAAGCCGGAAGGTCGGCATTATACGGTCGAGGACGTGAAAAGCGCGTCGAGATTGTAGCGGGGGATGTCGAGGACGCGATGAGTTGTCGGATGACAATTAATAACGAATGCCCTTGCAGGAGCGAGCTCGCGATGGTCGTTGACGATAACGAGGGAAGTCTGATGCCCCACGGCGTCCTTGTGAACATCGCGAGCGAGCTCGCTCCTACAGGGGGCTTGCCTACAACTCGTCGCTGATCGGCAATACGTAGTTCTTGAACTCGGTGTCTTCCTTGAATCCGATGGATTCGTAGGTTTTCTGCGCCACTTCGTTGTTGCTGCTGGTGGAAACGCGCATCCGCACGGCGTTGGTTTCCTTGGCCATTTTCTTCGCGGTGCGTATCAGGTGGTCGGCCACCAGTTGGCGGCGGGCGTCCTCGGCGACATAAATGTCATTGAGGATCCAGACGCGCTTGAGCGAAAGCGAAGAGAAGCTCGGATACAACTGGCAAAAGCCCATCAGTTTGCTGTTGTCGTCATCGGACAGGGCCAGGTAGATCACCGATTCCTTGCGACGCAGGCGTTTCTCGAGGAACGCCCGGGACGAGTCCGGATACGGCAGGGACCCATAAAACTCGCGATACTTGACGAACAACGGGGTCAGCAAATCCAGGTGTTCGAGGGTCGCTTGAATAATCCGCATGGTAGGTCTCGTCTTCAAGTGGCTGTCGTGCATGCTTGGACGGCGACGGGAAACCCTGAATGCCGTGCGTCGATCCTGCCTGAAACTGGAACGAAAGTGCAACGCACAAGCGTTTCAGGCCTCGGGCGGGCTCAGCAGGAAATTACCTTTCATGTCCGCACCCGAATCGTCCTCCAGCGTCTGCACTTGCGCTTCGTCCTTCAGGCTGACGCCCGACAGCCGCCGCCGACAGGCCTCGCGCATCAAATACAACAAGCGATGCGCCGCCATGCCATAACTCAGGCCTTCAAGGCGCACGTTGGAGATGCAGTTGCGGTAGGCATCCGTCAGGCCGACCTTGGGATTGTAGGTGAAGTACAGTCCCAGACTGTCTGGCGAGCTGAGACCCGGGCGCTCGCCGATCAGAATCACGGTCATTTTCGCGCCCAGCAATTCACCGATTTCATCAGCGACCGCGACGCGACCCTGTTCCACCAAAACCACCGGTGCCACGGTCCAGTTTTCAGCGCGAATGTGTTCTTCGAGCCGCGCCAGAAGGGGCAAGGTGTGCCGATGAACCGCCAAGGCTGACAAGCCATCGGCGACCACGATGACCAGATCGACCCCGCCCGGATGGGCCGCCGCATATTCGCGTAAAGCCTTGGCCGATGCATCACTCAACTTTCGCCCCAGATCGGGGCGTTGCAGGTAGCTGTTGCGGTCAATGGCCGCACTGTGCAGCAAAAGGCTTTCCCGTCCCCGTTCCGCCAGTTGCGCGCTCAGGGCGCCATGATCGAACGGCAAATGCACCGCATCCCGCGCCTGGGCGTGGGCATACTGAAAATCAAGCTGCGCCCGGGTCGGCATGCTGGTGCCGGTACGGCCCAGAGCGATACGCGCCGGGGTCAGGCGCCGCAACTCCAGCCAGGGGTTGTGCGGATCGAAGGGTATTTTTTCCATGTCTGGACTCATCCCAATTGCGCCAGGGCCTGGCGGAAGGCCGGTGGCAGGCTGTTGCCGAACAGAACCTTGCCGTCCGCCTGGGTGAAGATGCCCATTCTCGCCAGCCATTGCTCGAATTCCGGCGCGGGCTTGAGCCCGAGGGTCTGCCGGGCATAGAGCGCGTCGTGAAACGAGGTGGTCTGGTAGTTGAGCATGATGTCGTCGGAGCCGGGGATGCCCATGATGAAGTTGATCCCGGCCACACCCAGCAACGTCAGCAAGGTGTCCATGTCGTCCTGGTCGGCTTCGGCATGGTTGGTGTAGCAGATGTCGCAGCCCATCGGCACGCCCAGCAGTTTGCCGCAGAAGTGATCTTCGAGGCCGGCGCGGATGATTTGTTTGCCGTTGTAGAGGTATTCCGGGCCGATGAAGCCGACGACGGTGTTCACCAGGAACGGGTTGAAATGGCGTGCGACGGCGTAGGCTCGGGTTTCGCAGGTCTGTTGATCGACACCGTGGTGCGCATTGGCTGACAGGGCACTGCCCTGGCCGGTTTCGAAATACATCAGGTTTTGCCCGAGGGTGCCGCGATTGAGGCTCAGGCCCGCGTCATAGCCTTCTTTCAACACGTTCAGATTGATGCCGAAACTGGCGTTGGCCGCCTCGGTGCCGGCGATCGACTGGAACACCAGGTCCAGGGGCACGCCACGATTGGCCGCTTCGATCGAGGTGGTGACGTGGGTCAGCACGCAGGCCTGGGTCGGAATTTCGTAGCGCTGGATGATCGCGTCGAGCATTTCCAGCAGGGCGCAGATCGAGGCGATGCTGTCGGTGGCCGGGTTGATGCCGATCATGGCATCGCCGTTGCCGTGCAGCAGGCCGTCGAGAATGCTGGCGGCGATGCCGGCCGGCTCGTCTGTAGGATGATTCGGTTGCAGCCGTGTGGATAATCGTCCGCGCAGGCCCAGGGTGCCGCGGAACTGCGTGACCACGCGGATTTTCTGCGCCACCAGCACCAGATCCTGCACGCGCATGATCTTCGACACGGCGGCGACCATCTCCGGGGTCAGGCCCGGGGCGAGGGCGCGCAGGACATGCTCGTCGGCGGCATCGCTGAGCAGCCAGTCGCGAAAGCCGCCGACGGTGAGGTGGCTGACGATCGCGAAAGCTTGTTTGTCGTGGGTGTCGATGATCAGTCGGGTGACTTCATCGGCTTCATAGGGAATCAGCACTTCCTGCAGGAAATGGCTCAGGGGAATGTCGGCCAGGGCCATCTGCGCGGCGACGCGCTCACCATCGTTGAGCGCGGCGACACCCGCCAGAAAGTCTCCGGACCGTGCCGGACTGGCCTTGGCCATCACGTCCTTGAGGCTGTCGAAGCGATAGGTCTGGGCGCCGACGGAGTGGGCGAATACGGCCATGGGGCGGAGTCCTCTTGTTCTCTACGCATCTTGGTGATCGATGATATGCAAGGCTTGCGCCAGCAAAGTGGTGCGATTGAGCACGCCTTCGCGAGCAAGCCCGCTCCCACATGGGTTTTACGGCATGCCTGCAATGACAGACACCCCCAAACCCATGTGGGAGCGGGCTTGCTCGCGAAAGCGATTGAAAGGGCGACACAGCATCACCTGCATCGCCCCACACCCTTAGAAGAAGCCCAACGGATTGATGTCGTAGCTCACCAGCAGGTTTTTGGTCTGCTGATAGTGATCGAGCATCATCTTGTGGGTTTCACGACCTACACCAGACTTCTTGTAGCCACCGAACGCGGCGTGCGCCGGGTACAGGTGGTAGCAGTTGGTCCACACGCGACCGGCCTTGATGGCGCGGCCCATGCGATAGGCGCGGTTGATGTCGCGGGTCCAGAGGCCGGCGCCCAGGCCGAACTCGGTGTCGTTGGCAATGGCCAGCGCTTCGGCTTCGTCCTTGAAGGTGGTGATGCTCACCACCGGGCCAAAGATCTCTTCCTGGAACACGCGCATCTTGTTAGTGCCCTTGAGCAGGGTTGGCTGGATGTAATAACCGCTCGCCAGGTTGCCCTCGAGTTTTTCCACCTTGCCGCCGGTCAGCAGTTCGGCACCTTCACCCTTGGCGATTTCCAGATACGACAGGATCTTGTCGAATTGTTGCTCGGACGCCTGGGCGCCGACCATGGTGTCGGTGTCCAGCGGGTCGCCACGCTTGATCGACAGGACTTTCTTCATGACTTCTTTCATGAAGTCGTCGTAGATCGACTCCTGCACCAGGGCGCGGGACGGGCAGGTGCAGACTTCGCCCTGGTTGAAGAACGCCAGCACCAGGCCTTCGGCGGCTTTTTCGATGAAGCTTGGTTCAGCCTTCATGATGTCTTCGAAGAAGATGTTCGGCGATTTGCCACCCAGCTCCACGGTGGACGGGATGATGTTTTCCGCCGCGCATTTCATGATGTGCGAGCCGACCGGGGTCGAGCCGGTGAAGGCGATCTTGGCGATGCGCTTGCTGGTGGCCAGGGCTTCGCCGGCTTCTTTGCCGTAGCCCTGCACGATGTTCAGCACGCCCGGTGGCAGCAGGTCGCCAATCAGCTCGACCAGCACGGTGATGCCCAGCGGGGTCTGCTCGGCAGGCTTGAGTACTACGCAGTTGCCGGCAGCCAGGGCCGGGGCGAGTTTCCAGGCGGCCATCAGGATCGGGAAGTTCCACGGGATGATCTGCCCGACCACGCCCAGCGGTTCATGGATGTGATAGGCCACGGTGTTGCCGTCGATCTCGGCAGCGCTGCCTTCCTGGGCGCGGATGCAACCGGCGAAGTAGCGGAAGTGGTCGGCGGCCAGCGGGATGTCGGCGTTGAGGGTTTCGCGAACGGCTTTGCCGTTGTCCCAGGATTCGGTGATCGCCAGGGTTTCCAGATTCTGTTCGATGCGATCGGCGATTTTCAGCAGGATCAGCGAACGGGCCTGGGCGGAGGTGGCGCCCCACGCATCGGCAGCGGCGTGGGCAGCGTCCAGGGCCTTGTCGATGTCTTCGGCCGTGGAGCGGGGGAATTCGGCGATGGGTTGGCCATTCACTGGCGAGGTATTGGTGAAGTACTGACCTTTGACAGGCGCGACGAACTCGCCGCCGATGTAGTTACCGTATTTGCTCTTGAACGAAACGATAGCGCCTTCAGTACCGGGGTGAGCGTAACGCATGGTGATTTCTCCTTGGCTTTTTGTGCTTATAAGGGAGAGCGCATGTGCGCCTGCCTTAAGCGTAGAGCAAAGGCCGGGCCACTGCCTTGCAGGTCAGGCAAATCAAGGCTTTGCGTTGTTTTTGTCGGACCGGTGGAGAGCGCGCGTGACGCTATCGATACACTGCCCGTGACACTTTGTACCGTTTATGGCACAGCCTGTGACGGGCCGGTCTTGCCAGCATTGCAATGACGGCCGGCCTGGAGGATGCTCGGGCAATCCGCACCGTTGATGTCGCCAGCAGGAACGTGGAAACCTTTCGGGGAGAACAATAAGAAATGCACGACAACCACTTGAGTCGCCATGCCCAACAGGTTCTGACCGTGACCCAGGGCAAAGCCCATTTGCACGGGCCTGGCACTGATCCGTCCATCGCCCGGTCGTGGCTGCGGTGCCTGGAGGACTATCACCTCGATCCTGCCCTGACCATGGCGCCAACGGTGCTGGAGCATGGCCGCGTCCTCGAAAGTCGCGAGCGCCTGCAGCAGGTGTTGCACATTGCTGGCAATGAAATGACCAGCCTGCATCAGCAGCTTTGCGGCGCGGGCCATGCGGTGCTGCTGACCGATGCTCGTGGCGTGATCCTCAACTGTGTGACGGCCCCCACCGAGCGCAAGATTTTTGAGCGGGCAGGGCTCTGGCTCGGCGCCGACTGGAGCGAGGCCTGCGAGGGCACCAATGGCATTGGCACCTGCCTGGTGGAGCGCCAGGCGCTGACCATTCATCGAGACGAGCATTTTCGCGGCCGCCACACCGGCCTGACCTGCTCGGCAAGCCCGGTGTTCGACCCGCATGGTGAACTGCTGGCAGTGCTCGACGTGTCCTCGGCGCGGCCCGATGTGTCGCGCCAGAGCCAGTTCCACACTATGGCCTTGGTCAATCTTTCGGCGAAAATGATCGAGAGCAGCTATTTCCTGCGCAACTTCGCCAACCAGTGGTTGCTGCGATTTCATCTGCAGGCCGAATCTGTCGGCCTGTTCAGCGAAGGGCTGCTGGCGTTCGACGGGGAGGGGCACATCTGCGCGGTCAATCAAAGTGCACTGAACCTGCTGGGGCAGGGCCGTGGCGGTTTGATGGGGCAACCGGTGGAGGCATTTTTCGACTGCACACTCGATGAAATGCTCGGCCGTGCCAGCCCTGATGCCAGCGCCGGTTGGCCGTTGCGTACCCGTGACGGGCGGCGGCTGTTTGCCGTTTTGCGCGGGCAGGCCCCGCGCACACCGATGCCACGGGTACCGGCCCCTGTCATTGAGGACCGTGCGCAACTGCCCGGGATCTGCCTGGGTGACGCCGCGTTACAGACGGATTTTCGCAAGGCCCTGCGGGTGTACGAACGAGACGCGCCATTGCTGATCCACGGCGAAACCGGTTCGGGCAAGGAGGCATTCGCCAAAGCGGTGCACCACGCCAGTCAGCGCGCCGACAAGGCCTTCGTCGCCCTCAATTGCGCGGCCATCCCCGAAAGCCTGATCGAAAGTGAACTGTTCGGCTATCGCGGCGGCAGTTTCACCGGGGCGCGCAAGGAAGGCATGCGCGGCAAGTTGCAGCAGGCCGATGGCGGGACCTTGTTCCTCGATGAAATCGGCGACATGCCCCTGGCATTGCAGACCCGGCTATTGAGGGTGCTCGAAGACCGTCAGGTGGTGCCCATCGGTGGCGAGCCACAGATGATCAACGTGCGGATCATCAGCGCCACTCACCGTGATCTGCTGGCTCGGGTCCAGGAGGGCAGCTTCCGCGAAGACTTGTATTACCGGCTCAATGGCCTGGAAGTCGCGCTGCCGGCGTTGCGCGAGCGCGGTGATAAATCGCAGCTGCTCGACTTTTTGCTGGCCGAAGAAGCGCGAGGGGAAACGGTACTGATCGATGAGCCGGCACGCCAGGCCCTGCTGGCCTTTGCCTGGCCGGGCAACGTGCGGCAGTTGCGTAATGTGCTGCGCACGCTGGCCGCGTTGTGCGATGGCGGGCGAGTCGGTCTGGAGGATTTGCCGGTGATGATCCGCCAGTCCCGGCCATTGGCGGTACACCCCATTGAAGCGTCGGAACGTCCGCTGGCGGATGCCGAGCGGCTGGCGCTACTCAATGCGCTGGAGCATACGCGCTGGCACATGACCCATACCGCCGAACAGCTTGGTGTGAGTCGCAATACCCTCTACCGCAAACTGCGCAAGCACGGTATCGCCCGCTGACGGCCCCCTCGCCACAGTGGTCGGGGCAGCCGCAGCTAAAGAGTGCGAATTTCCCCTCCCTAAGCTAACCTGCGGCCATGTTTTACGAGGTCGACTATGCACATTCATATTCTTGGTATCTGCGGCACTTTCATGGGTTCGATGGCGGTTCTGGCCAAAGAGCTGGGCCATCACGTGACCGGCTCCGATGCCAACGTCTACCCGCCGATGAGCACTCAGCTGGAGGCTCAGGGCATTGAGTTGACCCAGGGCTACGACCCGGCGCAGCTTGATCCGGCGCCGGACCTGGTGGTGATCGGCAATGCCATGTCCCGCGGCAACCCGGCGGTGGAATATGTGCTCAACAAAGGCCTGCCTTACGTTTCCGGCCCGCAATGGCTGGCCGAGCACGTCCTGCGAGGGCGCTGGGTGCTGGCGGTTGCCGGCACCCACGGCAAGACCACCACCAGCAGCATGCTTGCCTGGGTGCTGGAGCACGCGGGCATGAGCCCGGGCTTCCTGATTGGCGGTGTACCGCAGAACTTCTCGGTGTCGGCGCGTTTGGGCGGCACACCGTTTTTCGTGATCGAAGCCGATGAATACGACAGCGCCTTTTTCGATAAACGTTCCAAGTTCGTCCACTACGGTCCGCGCACCGCGATCCTGAATAACCTGGAATACGATCACGCCGACATCTTCCCCGATCTGCCAGCCATCGAACGGCAATTCCACCATTTGGTGCGGACCATCCCGAGCGAAGGCCTGGTGATTCATCCGACCACCGAGCCTGCATTGCAGCGGGTCATCGAAATGGGTTGCTGGACCCCGGTGCAAACCACCGGTGCCGGTGGTCAGTGGCAGGTCAAGTTGCTCAGCGAAGACGGTTCGGCCTTCGAAGTGATGTTCGAAGGGGTTTCCCAGGGTGTGGTCGAATGGGACATGACCGGCCAGCACAACGTCGCCAATGCCTTGGCCACGTTGGCTGCAGCGCGCCACGTCGGTGTGGTGCCGTCCATGGGCATCGCCGCGTTGAGCGCGTTCAAAAGCGTGAAGCGGCGGATGGAAAAAGTCGCCGAAGTGCGCGGCATCACCATCTATGACGACTTCGCCCACCATCCGACCGCCATCGCCACCACCCTCGACGGCCTGCGCAAGCGCATTGGCGATGCGCCGCTGATCGCGATCATCGAGCCGCGCTCCAACTCGATGAAGCTTGGGGCGCACCGCGACGGCTTGCCGGAAAGCGTGGTTGATGCCGATCAGGTGATCTGGTACGCCCCGGCCAACCTCGGCTGGGACCTGGGGGCGACGGCGGCGCTGTGCACCGTGCCGTCGATTGTCAGCGATTCGCTGGAAGGCATCATCGAACGGGTGAAAAGCCAGGCGCAATCGGGCACGCACGTGGTGATCATGAGCAACGGCGGCTTCGGCGGCCTGCACGGCAAACTCGCCGAGGCGCTCAAATGAATAACGGCCCGGACCGCGTCACGCTGGCGATGACCGGCGCTTCCGGCGCCCAGTACGGCTTGCGCCTGCTCGATTGCCTGGTGCGCGACGACCGCGAAGTGCATTTCCTGATTTCCAAGGCCGCGCAACTGGTGATGGCCACCGAAACCGACGTCACGCTGCCGGCCAAGCCGCAGATGATGCAGGCGTTCCTCACCGAATACACCGGCGCTGCTGCCGGGCAGATTCGGGTATATGGCAAGGAAGACTGGATGTCGCCGGTGGCCTCGGGCTCCGGCGCGCCAGCGGCGATGGTGGTGGTGCCGTGTTCAACTGGCACTTTGTCCGCCATTGCCACCGGCGCCTGCAATAACCTGATCGAGCGTGCCGCCGACGTAACCTTGAAGGAGCGCCGTCAGCTGATTCTGGTGCCCCGGGAAGCGCCGTATTCAAGCATCCATCTGGAGCACATGCTCAAGTTGTCGAACATGGGGGTGACGATCCTGCCGGCATCGCCGGGCTTCTACCACCAGCCGCAAACCATCGATGACCTGATCGATTTCGTGGTGGCGCGCATTCTCAATCTGCTGAACATTCCTCAGGACATGCTGCCGCGTTGGGGCGAAAACCATCTGTCCAGCGATGAATAAGCTGCTGATCGTGTTGCTGGCGGTGCAACTGGCGGGCTGTGCCACCGCGCGCACGCTGGATGCGGCCAAGCCAGGGGCACCGGTGGTGTACGCCGGGACGCGGCTGGATGTGTATGCGATGAATGGCGGTTGTTGCGCGATGGACCGTTTTGGCGCCGAAGCACCGAGTTATCCGGGGGTGGATCTGCCGGCCAGTGCATTGCTTGATACGTTGCTGCTGCCGTTGTCGGTGTTGACGGTGATTGGGGTGAGTTTTCAGGCGACGGGCGGGTTGTAGCTTAAGGCGGGAATGTGTGGCGCGTCCTTCGCGAGCAAGCCCGCTCCCACATTTGACCGGGGCGCTTGAGAGAGCGCGGTCCAATGTGGGAGCGGGCTTGCTCGCGAAGGCGTCCGCCAGGGCACCGCAGCTTATTTGCCCAACTTCCTCAATTCATCCGACTCGACAATCCTCACCCCATCCTGCTCCTCCAGCGCCAAACGCCACATCGCGCGGGCCAGTTGGCAAGCTTCGATGCCGTGGTACTTGCCGGGAATCAGCCGAGACAATGGCCCGGCAACCTTCTCGCCCAGACGTGGTTCGGTGCGTTCGCCCAGCAGCAGCGAAGGGCGACAGATGGTCAGCTGCGGCCAATCCTGGGCGCGCAAGGCGTGCTCCATCTCGCCTTTGACCTTGTTATAAAAAATTGAAGACCGGCGATCGGCCCCCAGGGCACTGATCACGATCAGGTGCCGCGCGCCCATCTCCCGGGCGCGTTTGCCGAACGCCACGACCATGTCCAGGTCCACCGCGCGAAACGCTTCTTCCGAGCCGGCCTGTTTGATGGTGGTGCCCAGGCAGCAATAGGCGATGTCGACCCGGCCGCTCAGTTGCGGCAGGAACATTGCCGGGTCGCCCACCGGGTTTTCCAGGTGCGGATGCTTGGCCAGCGGCCGGCGTGAAGGTGCCAGAACCCGCGATATCGTTGGCTCATTGAGCAAGCGGTCGAGCAGGTGCTCACCGGTCAGGCCTGTGGCTCCGGCAAGCAGTACGTGCTGAGGCGTCAAGTACATAGTGTTTCTCCCTTGATACTGTTCAGCTTAGTTGGTCTTTGCATCCTTGCCGTCGATCGACACACTTTGCAGGGCTTTGCGGGCTTGCTGTTTGCGCAATAACTGCCAATGGGAAAGCACGGTTTTCGGTGCCCAGATCTGCGGTTCAGACGCTTCGAAACCGTCGGCCAGCTCACGCTCGGCGACGGTGGCCTTGGCCAGTTTGAAGGCTTGTTCCAGGTCATCGGTCTGGTTTAGGGCCTGGGCGAACAGAGCATCGCCGAAATAGGTGAAGTTGGCTTCTTCGGAGCAGCCGAACGACACGCGATCGGCTCGCGAAGCGGTCATGATCAAGGTGCGTTCGTCCTTGAGGGCGGGAATGAAGCCGCCGGAGTAGCAGGACGAAATCACGATCACTTTGTCGCGGTTCTTCAGCGGCGCCAGCACGGCCGCCAGTTCGTCCGCCGGCAGGTCGGCCAGTTCCATGCGCGGCTGGTCGAGCACCAGTTCATGCTCGCTGGTGCCGTGGCTGGTCAGGTAGATGAAAATCAAGTCTTCCGGGCCGCTGCGTTCTGCCAGGGTCACGGCGGCGCGACGCAGGTTTTCCCGGGTGGCCATCGGCCGGTCGCTGAGGTGATCGCGATGGTTGACCAGGCGAATCTGGCCGAAGGCGCCGAAACGGCTGGTGAGCATGTTGGCAACGTAGTCCGATTCACGCAGGAACACGCTTTGCTTGCCGTCGCCGCCCAGGGTCAGGGTGTACAGCTCCACTGCCGGGGTCGAGGCCGGTACGTTGCCCAAGGCATCTTCCAGTAGGCGCCCCTGGGACAGCAGGCCGAGTTCGAGGGTGTCGGGCAGCAACTTGCCATCGGCATCGCGCACCCGTTGGCCATTGATCCAGGTGCCGCTGAGCACCGAGCCATCCGTCAGCACCAGGGTGCCGCGACCGGCGTAGGCATCGTTGTCGAACTGGCCGGTGTAGAAGCTGCCGTCCGCCAGGTTCAGGCGGCCTTGACCACTGAAACGCCAATCGTTGAAGTAGCCGATGTAGTGGCTGCCGTCGGCGCCGATCAGTTCGCCCTTGCCATTGAGCGAGCCTTCCTTGAATTGACCCAGCCACACATCGCCGTCCGCGTTTTCGTAGCGACCCTTGCCGTGCAGTTGATTGTTCTTGAAGGCCCCGACATAGGTGTCGCCGTCTGCGCTGTTGAATGTCCCGTTGCCTTCCAGCTGACCGTCGACGAAGCGCCCGGTGAACTGATTGCCGTTACCGTCGCTGCGCTGTCCTTCGCCGTTGGGTTTGCCGTGGGCGAACTGGCCTTGATAGGCGCTGCCGTCTTCGAGTTCCAGGCGACCCAGGCCAGAATACTGATCGGCCTTGAATTCGCCGCGGTAGGTCATGCCGTTTTCTTTGAGCGTGCCTTCACCGTCGCGCCGGCCGAGCTTGAAGCCGCCGTTGTAGCTGCTGCCATTGGTGGTCAGGCTGCCCTGACCGTCGAACAGGCCTTGGTTGAACTGCCCGCGATAGACTTCGCCGTTGCTGCCATGCCATTCGCCCTGGCCGTGCCATTGGCCCTTGTCGAAGTCGCCGGCGTACCAGCTGCCATTGGGATAATCGATACGGCCCTGGCCTTGCAGCAATCCATCGACCAGATCACCGCGATAGCGGCCGCCGTCCGGCAGACGGGCGTCGGGAGGCAGCGGTGATTCACCGTCACCGCACGCGGTGAGCATCAGGGTCAAGGCAAGGAGTGCAAGTGAGCGCATAGCGGGTTCCGGGCAATTAGGCGACCGAGTATGCCGCAGCTATGTGACCTTATACAGCCGGTAGAAATGCAGCGGGTGCGAAACAGCCTGGGCTGCTTCGCTTCCGTGAGGCTTTACACGAAGCAGAGCGACAGCGGTTCAGCGATATACGCCGGTTTGTCCGAGCCTTCGATTTCCAGGGTGGCGGTGGCCTTGAGCAGCCATTGGCCGGGTTTCTTCTCGGACACCTCGGTCAGGTCGACCTTCAGGCGCACGTTGGAGTTGACCTTGACCGGTTGAATGAAGCGCACGCTGTCCAGGCCGTAATTGACCACCATCTTCAGGCCTTCGGGCAGGATGAGGATGTCTTCCATCAGTTTCGGGATCAGCGACAGCGACAGGAAGCCATGGGCAATGGTGCTGCCGAAGGGGGTTTGCGCGGCCTTGACCGGATCGACGTGGATGAACTGATAGTCCCCTGTGGCTTCGGCGAACAGGTTGATGCGTTCCTGATCGATCGTTAGCCATTCGGAACGTCCAAGTTCCTTGCCGACATAATCATTGAGCTCTGCAACTGGAACATAGGGCATTGAGACTCTCCTTGGGTTCATCGGTTTTATAGTTTCAGCCGGGGGATCTGGTCTCCCGGTCTACCACTTTAGATCAACATGGCGAATTGCTCCGGTCAACCGACCATGCTTATGGCGAATGCCGATCCATAGGGCAGGCGTGTTTATAATGCCCGGCCCGCCCTTGCGGGTGACGGGTTCTGCGGGAGAATGAAGGATGTTGTTACGTGGCCTGACCTGGCTGGTGCTGTTTCAACTGCTCGGTACAGCGATCAACCATTTGTTTTTACCAGTGCTGCCGGGGCCGATCGTCGGTCTGCTGTTGCTGCTGGTGTTCCTGATCAGTCGCGGTCAGGTCGGTGAACCGCTGAACCTGGCGGCCAGCAGTCTGCTGCGCTATTTGCCCTTGCTGCTGGTGCCGCCAGCGGTGGGCGTGATGGTGTATGCCAAGGACATTGCGGCGGATTTCTGGGCCATTACCGGCGCGCTGGTGTTGTCCCTGCTGCTGTCCATGGCCTTCGCCGGTGTACTGATGCAGCGCCTGATCAAGCGTCACGCACAACCTTCCGAGGACAGCCAATGACCCTTGACTGGCAAGGCGCCTGGACGTCGGTGATCCATCATCCGTTGTTCGGCATTGGCGTAACTCTGGGCGCCTATCAACTGGTGCTGGCGGCGTTCGAGAAAACCCGCTGGATCTTTTTGCAACCGGTGCTGGTCTCCATGTTGCTGGTGATCGGTGTGCTGGTGGGCTGCGGGCTGACCTACGCCGAATACCGCAAGAGCACCGAGATCCTCAGCATCCTGCTGGGCCCGGCCACGGTTGCCCTGGCTGTGCCGCTGTACCTGAACCTGCGACGGATTCGGCAGTTGTTCTGGCCGATATTTACTACGCTGGTGATAGGCGGTGTGGTCGCCACGGGAATGGGGGTGCTGCTGGGCTGGTGGTTCGGCGCTGAACACATGATCCTGATGACCATGGCGCCCAAATCGGTGACCTCGCCGATCGCCATGCTGGTGGCCGAACAGATTGGTGGAGTGGCGGCGCTGGCGGCGGTGTTCGTGTTGATCACCGGTGTGATCGGCGCGATTTTCGGCCCGAGCCTGTTGACCCGGCTCGGCGTGCACAGCCCCGAGGCCCGGGGCATGGCGTTGGGCATGACCGCCCACGCGGTCGGCACGGCGGTGGCGATGCAGGAAAACGAAGAATGCGGCGCCTTCGCGGCGCTGGCGATGAGTTTGATGGGCGTGGCCACGGCGGTGTTGCTGCCGTTGGCGGTGTCGATGGTGGTTTAAGGAAATGTCTATGAGTCTGCCGCTTTTTCCGCTGAACACGGTGCTGTTTCCAGGTTGCATCCTCGATTTGCAGATTTTCGAGGCGCGCTACCTGGACATGATCGGTCGCTGCATGAAACAGGGCGGCGGCTTCGGCGTGGTGTGCATCCTCGAGGGCGAAGAAGTCGGCATCGCCCCGGCGGGTTATGCGCTGGTCGGCTGCGAAGCGCTGATCACCGATTTCAAGACCCAGGACAACGGCCTGCTGGGCATTCGCGTGCAGGGCGGTCGACGCTTCCATGTATTGCGCACCGAGGTGCAGCGCGATCAGTTGATCGTCGCCGACGTCGAGTGGCTGGAAGATGAACCGGAACAACCGCTGCAGGATGAAGATGCCGACCTGGTGGCCTTGCTTCGGGCGCTGGCGGAGCACCCGATGGTCGAAGCGCTGAACATGGGCACCGAAGCGACCGGGCAACAGTCCCTGGCCAATCAGTTGGCCTACCTGCTGCCCTTTGCCGAACTGGACAAGATCGACCTGTTGCAACTCGATGATCCGCAGCAGCGACTGGATGCGATCCAGGCGCTGCTCGATGAGTTGCAGGGTGAACTGTTTGCCTGACGCCTGTTAATAGGCGTATCTGAGCATCGTGTGCGGCAAATGCCGCAATACGAAGAACCCGAACAACGCCACCAGCGCTGGCAATATCAGCCACCAGACCTTCTGCGGCATGGCGTCGAGCGATGTCCGCCGCTGAGTCAGCCCCAGGCTCGCCGCGCAGACACAAGCGGCCAGCATCGCGCCGGCCAGCACATCCGTCGGCCAGTGCGCCCCCAGATATACCCGAGACAGCGCTATCGCCAGCGCCGGCAGGCAGCCTACCAGCAGCCAGGTCAGGCGCATCCGTGGCGGTTGTCCGCGACCGGCGAGCACGGCGAGGGTGAGGAACAGCGCGAAAGCGCCGGAGGCGTGACCACTGGGCATGCTGTAGCTGCCCAGTGGATCGCTCAGCACTTCCGGGCGTACCCGAGCGAAAAACTGTTTGGTCGCGGTGTTGCCCAGCGCCGTGAACAGCAGTGTGCTGCAGGCGAAGATTGCCTGGCGCCATTGCCGGGTAATCAGCAGCAGTGCTACCAACAGGGTACTGAAGGCCAGCATGTTGTGGAATTCGCCGATCAGCGTGAACACCACGGCCACTTCATCGAGCATCGGGCTGCGGTGTTCCTGTACCAGGGTCATGATCCCTTGGTCGAGTGCGTTCAGCTGTGAGTAACCTATAAACAGTGCGGCCAGAATCAGAAAGCTCATTGCGCTGATGAAGATCGTCGCCTTGCGATGCTTGCGCAGGCTGCTGGTGGCGCTCAGGCCAACCATCAGTGCAATGCTCGCCGCCACCACCCCGGCCTGGGGCCAGAAACCCTGGGGCAATGGCAGACGAATCGCTGCACCGGTGGCCCAACCCGGCAGCAGGTAAGCCACCGACCACCCGGCACCGGCCAGGAGGCTGACGGCGAAGAAGCGGGGGAAGGGCATATCGAACATGCCGGCGACCATCGGCAGCATGGGGCGCAACGGCCCGATGAAGCGGCCAACCAACAGGCTGGCGATGCCATAGCGCTGGAAATAGGCCTCGGCCCTGGCGATCCATTCCGGATGATGACGCAGCCCCGGCAGGCGCCGGATATTCTGATGGAAATGACGTCCCAGGAAATACGACACCACATCGCCCAGCACGCCTGCGACGAAGCCCAGCAGCAGTGTTTCGCTCAACGACAGTGCTCCGCTGCCGGCCAGTACCGCCACGGCGAACAGCAGCACCGTTCCCGGCACGATCAGCCCGGCGATCGCCAGGCACTCGACAAAGGACACGATGAACACCGCTGCCGCCAGCCATTGCGGATTGAGCGTCAGCCAGGCAGTCACGCTATCGAGCCATGGGCCCATAAATACAACTCCATTGAATGTCAGGCACAATTGCTGAAGACACGGCAGGCCCCTGCGGGATCTGCAAAATACTCAAGACAGTACAAAATAATCGCGACCTTCGACCTGTCCCCGTCGCAGCGGGTTCCGCGTGCACCAGGCCGCATACGCCGCATCGACGAAACGGTACATCAGGTGTTCATCGCGCCCTTGGGGAATGCCCAGGCGCGTGGCCTGGATGACATGGGCGGGTGTCTGGCCGACGTCTTCCACCAGCAGGATCTCATGGTCGAAACGCTTGGCATCCCATACCGGCACCTTCAACCCAAGGGATTTGCACAGCAGCGTTTGCCCGGCGCAGAGCTTTTGCGACGGGCGAGGGCGGCCCTGGGCGTCGGGGTTGTTGAGCAGCATCTGCGCCAGGCTCGCCGGCCCGCTCAGATCGTCGACCCAAGGGTAGGCGGATTTGATCAGTACCGCGTTGCCCGGGCCCTGTGCGCTGAAGTTCAGGGAGTCGCCGCCACGGGAGTAGTACATATAGATGTGCCCGCCATCCAGAAACAAAGCCTTACGCTTTTCCGTATAGCCCAGGGAGGCATGGCTGCCTTTTTCGGCGAGGTAATAGGCTTCGGTCTCGATGATTCGAGCGCTGAGCCACAAATGACCGACCTTGTGGCGAATGACCTTGCCCAGTAAGTCCCGGGCCAGAATCTGCGGGTCACGGTCGAAAAAAGCGTCCGGCAGGCCCTTGGGCAGGCTCGAAGCGGAGGTTCGAACAGTCAGATTGGACATGATCAACGGCGTTGTCAGGGCTGAGTGAGCGGTGATGATAACAATTTGCGCCTTAATCCCGGCTGAACGTCGGCAAATGGCCCTCCATTTCGACCATCCGCCCGTCACCGCTGTTAGTCGGGAGACACGACAGCTATAATCTGCCGCTTTACTCTTTACCAAGACCTGATCAAAGACCACGCCAGACCATGACTGAGTCCGTTCTTGACTACATGACCCGCCTGGGTCGCGCTGCCCGCGAGGCTTCCCGCGTCATCGGCCGTGCCAGCACTGCGCAGAAGAACCGCGCGCTGCAGGCCGCCGCCAACGCGCTGGACGCTGCCCGTGCCGAGCTGAGCGCCGCCAATGAGCTGGATTTGGCCGCTGGCCGCGCCAATGGTCTGGAGCCGGCGCTGCTCGAGCGTCTGGCGCTGACGCCAGCGCGTATCGACGGCATGATCGTGGGGCTGCGCCAGGTCGCCGCATTGCCGGACCCGGTCGGCGCGATCCGCGACATGAGCTATCGGCCGTCGGGGATTCAAGTCGGCAAGATGCGCGTGCCGTTGGGCGTGATCGGCATCATTTATGAATCACGGCCGAACGTGACCATCGACGCCGCCAGTCTGTGCCTGAAGTCGGGTAACGCGACCATCCTGCGTGGCGGCTCGGAAGCCATTCACTCCAACCGTGCCATCGCCGCCTGCATCCAGCGTGGCCTGGCCGAAGCCGATCTGCCGGCTGCGGTGGTGCAAGTGGTTGAAACCACCGACCGGGCGGCCGTCGGTGCCCTGATCGCCATGCCCGAATACGTCGATGTCATCGTGCCCCGTGGTGGCCGTGGCCTGATCGAGCGCGTCAGTCGCGACGCCCGCGTTCCGGTGATCAAGCACCTGGACGGCATCTGCCACGTTTACGTCAGTGCCCATGCCGATCTGCCCAAAGCCCAGCGCATCGCATTCAACGCCAAGACCTACCGCTATGGCATCTGCGGTGCGATGGAGACGCTGCTGGTCGATCAAATGGTTGCCAAAGATTTCCTGCCGGCGATGGCTGCCCAGTTCCGCGAAAAAGGCGTCGAGCTGCGCGGCTGCGAGCGCACACGGACGATCATCGATGCGCTGCCCGCGACCGAAGAGGACTGGAATACCGAGTACCTGGCGCCGATCCTGTCGATCCGCGTGATCGACGGGTTGGAACAGGCGATCGAGCACATCAATCATTACGGCTCTCACCACACCGATTCGATTGTCAGCGAACACCAGGGCGAAACCCGGCGTTTCGTGGCTGAAGTCGACTCCTCGTCGGTGATGATCAACACCCCGACCTGCTTCGCCGATGGCTTCGAATACGGATTGGGTGCCGAGATCGGCATTTCTACTGATAAGCTGCACGCCCGCGGCCCGGTGGGTCTCGAAGGTCTGACCTGCGAGAAGTATGTCGTGGTCGGTGATGGCCAGTTGCGCGGACAGGAGTCGCTCTGACTTGGGCGACTTCGACCCGTCAGTCCCGGTAAACGCCAGCGCGCCTCGATGCAGACGCATCGGCGTACTGGGCGGAACGTTTGACCCGGTGCACATCGGCCATTTGCGCGGTGCGCTGGAAGTCGCCGAATCGCTGGCGCTCGATGAATTGCGTCTGGTACCCAGTGCCAGGCCGCCTCATCGGGACACGCCGCAGGTGTCGGCGAAGGACCGTCTGGCGATGGTCGAGTGCGCGGTGGCCGGTGTGGCACCGTTGGTGGTGGATGACCGCGAATTGCAGCGCGACAAACCGTCCTACACCATCGATACCCTGGAGTCGATGCGTGCCGAAATGGCCGACGAGACCCAGGTTTTTCTACTTTTGGGCTGGGACGCATTTTGCGGCCTGCCCACTTGGCACCGCTGGGAAGAGTTGCTCCAGCATTGCCACATCCTGGTGCTGCAACGCCCGGATGCCGACAGCGAACCGCCGGATGCCTTGCGCAACCTGCTGGCAGCGCGCTCGGTGAGCGACCCGCTGGCCCTCAAAGGGCCGAGCGGACAGATTGCATTCGTCTGGCAGACACCGCTCGCGGTATCCGCCACCCAGATCCGTCAACTGCTGGCCAGCGGTAAGTCGGTACGTTTCCTGGTGCCCGACGCGGTCCTGGCCTACATCGAGGCGCACGGACTCTACCGTGCGTCGAACTGAACAGGAGTGCTTCAAGGCACGTGGCAACAACGTGTATCGAAGCCCCGAACAAACGAGCAAAACGAGTTTTTTATGACGAGCAACAACGAAAGCAAAGTAAAACGCAAAGGCACATTCAAGAGTGCGCCGCTGCCTGAGAAAGTCCTCGCCGCCGAGCCGCCAAAGGGCGACGAACTGGTCAAGATCGCCGTAGCCGCCCTGGAAGACGTCAAGGCCCAGGACGTACTGGTGATCGATGTTCGCGACAAGCAGAGCATCACCGACTACATGATCATCGCCACCGGTACCTCCAATCGCCAGATCGGCGCGATGCTGGACAAGGTCCGCGAAGCGGTCAAAGCCCTGGGCATCAAGCCGCTGGGTGAAGAAGGCAAGGGCGACAGCGACTGGGTGCTGTTGGACATGGACGACGTGATCGTCCACATGATGACCTCCAACGCCCGTCAGTTCTACGACCTGGAGCGCCTGTGGAAAGGTGCCGAGCAGAGCCGTGCCGCCGATGGCAAACACCACAGCCCTGAAGTTGGTCACGAGCATTTCAACAAGCTCAACAAAGACCAGGAATAAGGAACGGCTGTGCGACTGCGACTGATCGCCGTCGGTTCCCGCATGCCCAAGTGGGTGGAAGAAGGCTGGCATGAGTATGCCAAGCGTCTTCCGTCCGAGCTGGCGCTGGAACTGGTGGAAATACCGCTCAACACCCGTGGCAAGAACGCCGACGTGGCGCGCTTCATCCGTCAGGAAGGCGAAGCCATGCTGGCCAAGGTCGGGCCGAACGAGCGCGTTGTCACCCTCGAAGTCCACGGCAAGCCCTGGAGTACCGAGCAACTGGCGGTCGAACTCGATCGCTGGCGGCTGGACTCGCGCACGGTGAATTTCATGGTCGGCGGCCCCGAAGGGCTGGCGCCGGAAGTCTGCGCCCGTGCCGATCAGCGCTGGTCGCTCTCGCCGTTGACGTTGCCGCACCCACTGGTGCGCATCCTCATCGGTGAACAGCTGTATCGTGCCTGGACCGTATTGTCCGGCCACCCTTACCACAAGTAGTTCTGCCCCCATGTCCCAACCGATCCGCATCAAGGACCACGAAAAAGACGCCCGTCTGGTGCGTGGCCGCGTCGTGTTCGGGGCAATTGCGGTGGTGGCACTGATCGGCGTGCTGATTGCGCGCCTTTATTTCCTGCAGGTGATCCAGTACGAGTACCACTCGACCCTGTCGGAAAACAACCGCGTCCATGTGCAGCCTATCCCGCCGACTCGCGGCCTGATCTTCGACCGCAACGGCGTGGTGATTGCCGATAACCGGCCCAGTTTCAGCCTGAGCATGACCCGTGAGCGCTCCGGCGACTGGCAACAGGTGCTCGACGTGATCGTCGAAGTGCTGGAGCTGACGCCCGAGGATCGGGTGGTCTTCGAAAAACGCATGCGTCAGGGGCGCCGTCCGTTCGAGCCGGTGCCGATCCTGTTCGAGCTGACCGAAGAGCAGATCGCGCGGATCGCCGTGAACCAGTTCCGCCTGCCCGGGGTGGAGGTGGTTGCGCAACTGGTTCGTCACTATCCCCAGGGTGCGCATTTCGCGCATTCGGTGGGCTACATGGGGCGGATCAACGAGAAAGAGCTCAAGTCCCTGGACCCGGTCAGTTACAGCGGCACCCATCAAATCGGCAAGACCGGTATCGAGCGTTTCTACGAGCCGGAACTGCATGGCCAGGTGGGTTACGAGGAAGTCGAGACCAACGCTCGGGGGCGTGTGTTGCGGGTGCTCAAGCGTACCGAACCGGTTTCCGGCAAGGACATCGTCCTGAGCCTGGACATCAAGCTGCAGGAAGCTGCCGAAGCCGCGCTCGGCGGTCGTCGTGGCGCGGTTGTGGCGCTGAACCCGAAAACCGGCGAGGTGCTGGCAATGGTCAGCCAGCCGAGCTTCGATCCGAACCTGTTCGTCACCGGCATCAGTTCCAAGGCCTATTCCGAACTGCGCGACTCCATCGACCGGCCGCTGTTCAACCGTGTACTGCGCGGCCTGTACCCGCCGGGCTCGACCATCAAGCCTGCGGTGGCCATTGCCGGACTGGACGCCGGCGTGGTGACGGCGTCGACCCGAGTGTTCGACCCCGGCTACTACATGCTGCCCAATTACGATCACAAGTACCGCAACTGGAACCGGACCGGGGACGGCTTCGTCGACCTCGACACGGCGATCATGCGTTCCAACGACACCTACTTCTATGACCTGGCCCACAAGCTGGGGATCGATCGGTTGTCGTCGTACCTGGGCAAGTTCGGTATCGGTCAGAAGGTGTCTCTGGACATGTTCGAAGAATCCCCGGGGCTGATGCCGACTCGCGAATGGAAGCGCGCAACCCGCCGTCAGGCGTGGTTCCCGGGGGAAACGCTGATTCTAGGGATCGGTCAGGGCTACATGCAGTCGACCCCGCTGCAACTGGCCCAGGCCACGGCGCTGGTGGCCAACAAAGGCATCTGGAACCGCCCGCACCTGGCCAAGACCATCGAAGGCGAAAAGCCGGTGGACCACAACCCGATGCCGGACATCATCCTGCGCGATCCGTCCGACTGGACCAAGGTCAACCACGGCATGCAGCAGGTGATGCACGGCGCCCGCGGTACGGCGCGCAAGGCTTCGATCGGTGCGCAGTACCGGATCGCCGGCAAGAGTGGTACGGCCCAGGTGGTCGCGATCAAGCAGGGTGAGAAATATGACCGCTCCAAGGTTCAGGAACGCCACCGCGACCACGCCTTGTTCGTGGGCTTCGCGCCGGCGGACGACCCGCAGATCGTGGTGTCGGTGATGGTCGAGAACGGTGAGTCCGGCTCCGGCGTCGCAGCGCCCGTGGTGCGTCAGGTGATGGACGCCTGGCTGTTGGACCAGGACGGTCGCCTCAAAGCCGAATACGCCAGCCCTACCAGCGCGGAGGCCACGGCCCGTGATGAATAATTTTGATCGCATGCTCTCCAGTGAGGATGTGATGCGGCGTCGCGCGACGCTGCTGCAACGCATGCACATCGATGGTGTGTTACTGGTTTTGCTGCTGACCCTGGCCGCCGGCAGCCTGTTCGTTCTCTATTCGGCCAGTGGCAAGAGCTGGGACTTGCTGGCCAAACAGGCCACATCGTTCGGCATCGGCCTGGTTTCGATGATCGTCATCGCTCAGTTCGAGCCGCGCTTCATGGCCCGTTGGGTACCGGTCGGCTATGTGATCGGTGTGCTGTTGCTGGTGGTGGTGGATGTCATGGGCCACAACGCCATGGGGGCCACGCGCTGGATCAATATTCCCGGGGTCGTGCGCTTCCAGCCATCGGAATTCATGAAGATCCTGATGCCGGCGACCATCGCCTGGTATTTGTCCAAGCGCACCTTGCCGCCGCAGCTCAAGCATGTGGGGATCAGTCTGATGCTGATTGGTGTGCCCTTCATCCTGATCGTGCGCCAACCCGACCTCGGCACCTCCCTGCTGATCCTGGCCGGGGGTGCGTTCGTGCTGTTCATGGGTGGCCTGCGCTGGCGCTGGATTCTCAGCGTACTGGCTGCCACCGTGCCCGTGGCCATCGCCATGTGGTTCTTCATCATGCACGACTACCAGAAGCAGCGGATCCTGACCTTCCTCGACCCGGAAAGCGATCCGCTTGGCACTGGCTGGAACATCATTCAGTCCAAGGCAGCCATCGGTTCCGGCGGCGTATTTGGCAAGGGCTGGCTGCTGGGTACCCAGTCGCACCTGGACTTCCTCCCGGAAAGCCACACCGACTTCATCATTGCGGTGCTGGGTGAAGAGTTCGGCCTGGTGGGTATCTGCGCGCTGTTGCTGATCTATCTGTTGCTGATCGGTCGTGGCCTGGTGATTACCGCCCAGGCCCAGACCCTGTTCGGCAAGTTGCTGGCCGGTGCGCTGACCATGACGTTCTTTGTCTATGTTTTCGTCAACATCGGTATGGTCAGTGGCCTGTTGCCAGTGGTGGGGGTACCGTTGCCGTTCATTAGTTACGGAGGAACTTCGCTGGTGACGCTGCTGTCAGCGTTTGGGGTTTTGATGTCGATCCATACCCATCGCAAGTGGATCGCGCAGGTTTGAATAAGGTGAAGAGTTCAATGCAAGTAATGCGTGGCTGGGCGACTCGAAATGCGCCGTGGGTCGGCCTGGTAAGCATCCTTGGCACCGCGCAGGAAGCGTTGGCCGGCGATTACGACGGCTCACCCCAAGTGGCCGAGTTCGTCGGTGAAATGACCCGCGACTACGGTTTTGCCGGCGAACAGTTGATGGGCGTGTTCCGCGAAGCCGAACGCAAGCAGTCGATCCTGGATGCGATTTCCAAACCCGCCGAACGGGTCAAGCAGTGGAATGAGTATCGGCCGATGTTCATCACCGACGCGCGCATTGCCCGTGGTGTGGACTTCTGGCGTCAGCACGAGGCAGCACTGGCCCGGGCCGAGCAGGAATACGGCGTTCCGGCGCAAGTCATTGTGGCGATTATTGGCGTCGAGACCTTTTTCGGTCGCAATACCGGCAATTTCCGCGTGATCGATGCATTGTCGACCCTGGGTTTCGACTATCCTCCCCGTGCCGAATTTTTCCGCAAGGAACTGCGTGAGTTCCTGTTGCTGGCCCGGGAAGAGCAGGTCGACCCCCTGACCTTGAAGGGGTCCTACGCCGGGGCCATGGGCCTGCCGCAATTCATGCCCAGCAGCTTTCGCGCCTATGCGGTGGATTTCGACGGCGACGGCCACATCAATATCTGGAACAACCCGGACGACGCCATCGGCAGTGTCGCCAGTTATTTCAAGCGTCACGGCTGGGCCGCCGGCGAGCCGGTGGTCAGCCGGGCCGATGTGCGCGGCGATCAGATCGACGAGGGTTTGACCGCCGGTATCGAGCCGACTAAAACCGTTGGAGAGTTGCGGGCCTTGGGCTGGTCAAGTCATGATGCGCTGCGCGATGATATGCCGGTTACCGCTTTCCGGCTGGAAGGCGACAATGGCCCCGAGTACTGGATGGGCCTGAAGAATTTTTATGCGATCACGCGTTATAACCGCAGCGTGATGTACGCCATGGCCGTACATCAACTGTCTGAACAGCTGGTCCAAGCACGGGGCGTCAAGTAATGCGGGCATTGCCTATGAATAAACCCCTGAAGCTGATGGCATTTGCCGCGTTGGCAGTGCTGGTCGCCAGTTGTTCGACCAGCCGTTCGCCGACGCAGAAATCCTCCACCGCCGTGCGCTCTGCGCCGGGGCTGGACATCAACCGCGCCCACAAGGATGGCGCGCCCTGGTGGGACGTCGACGTGTCGCGCATTCCGGATGCCACGCCGACCCTGCACAGCGGCCCGTACAAGGCCAACCCCTACACCGTGCTGGGCAAGACCTATTTCCCGTTGCAGGAATCCAAGACCTATGTGGCCTCGGGTACGGCCTCCTGGTATGGCACCAAGTTCCATGGCCAGAACACCGCCAATGGCGAGGTCTATGACCTGTACGGGATGAGTGCCGCGCACAAGACCTTGCCGCTGCCGAGTTATGTCCGGGTCACCAACCTGGACAACAACAAGAGCGTCATCCTTCGCGTCAACGATCGCGGGCCTTTTTACTCGGACCGGATCATCGATTTGTCCTACGCGGCCGCCAAGAAGCTCGGTTATGCCGAAATCGGCACCGCCAGGGTCAAGGTCGAAGGCATCGATCCGCAGCAATGGTGGGCCGCCAAGGGCCGTCCGGCGCCTTTAATGCTCAACGAGCCGCAAGTCGCGCAGAATAGCGCGCCGGTTGTCACGGCTTCGGCCGGTACCGTCGAGCAATGGACGCCACCGCCGCAGCAACACGCCGCCGCCGTTGTGCCAGTCCAACTGGCTGACGCAAAAAAAAACGCTTCTGCACCAGCCTCTGGCCAGTTTCTGCAGGTGGGCGCGTTCGCCAACCCGGACGCTGCAGAACTCCTGAGGTCCAAGCTCAGCGGGATGGTGAGCGCTCCGGTGTTCATCAGCTCGATCGTGCGCAACCAGCAGACTCTGCATCGGGTGCGCCTGGGGCCGATCGGTTCGCCGGGTGAGATCCAGCAAGTGCAGAACAGTGTACGCATGGCCAATCTCGGTTCGCCGAGTGTGGTCACGGAGTAATACGTAGGACTTGATTGACGGTTCACTCGCAGTCGGGGGTGAACCAGGTTGTTGGCTCGTCGAAAAACAAAAACCCGGCAAGGGTGACTTGAGTGAGCAACTGAACACGCGATGGCCCGTTAGAAGGCCATTTGAATAGTTTTGCCCGCTGGGCAAGTTTCCATTAGCGATTTCGAGAGACGGATGAACATCACCACCTTTGCCAAACGCCTGTGCCTTCTAGTCCCGCTGCTCCTCTCACCTGCCGCGTTCGCGGTCGAGATGATGCCGTCGCCACCGCAACTGGCCGCCAAGGCCTATGTGCTCATGGACGCCAGCAGCGGCAACGTGCTGGTCGAAAACAATGGTGATCAGCGCCTGCCTCCAGCCAGCCTGACCAAGCTGATGACCGCGTACATCGCGACCCTGGAAATCCGTCGTGGCCAGATCGGCGAGAACGATCCGGTGACCGTCAGCGAAAACGCCTGGCGTACCGGCGGTTCGCGGATGTTCATCAAGGTTGGCTCCCAGGTGACGGTCAGCGACCTGCTGCACGGCATCATCATCCAGTCGGGCAACGACGCCAGCGTGGCGCTGTCCGAGCACATCGCCGGCAGCGAAGACGCGTTCGCCGACCTGATGAACAAGACGGTCGCCGACCTGGGCATGACCAACACCCACTTCATGAACCCGACCGGTCTGCCGAACCCAGAGCACTACTCGTCGGCTCACGACATGGCGGTGCTGGCTCGCGCGATCATCCACGAAGACCCGGCTCACTATGCGATCTACTCGCAGAAAGAGTTCTTCTGGAACGGCATCAAGCAACCGAACCGTAACCTGCTGCTGTGGCGTGACAAGACCGTCGACGGTCTGAAAACCGGCCACACCGACGAAGCCGGTTACTGCATGGTGTCTTCGGCGGTACGTGACGGCATGCGCCTGATCGCCGTGGTGTTCGGCACCAGCAGCGAAGTGGCCCGTGCCGCTGAAACCCAGAAACTGCTGACCTACGGCTTCCGCTTCTTCGAAACCCAGACCTTCTATCAGAAAGGTGCCGAGCTGGCTCAGGCCCCTGTCTGGAAGGGCGCCACCAACCAGGTCAAGGCCGGTCTGGCTGAAGACCTGACCATGACCCTACCGAAGGGCCAGCTGAAAAAGCTCGCCGCCAGCATGACCATGAACCCGCAACTGGTTGCGCCAATCGCCAAGGGCGACGTGATCGGTAAAGTCGAAGTCAAACTGGACGACAAAGTGGTGCACAGCGCCGATCTGATCGCTCTGGACGGCGTCGAAGAGGGTGGTATCTTCCGTCGCATGTGGGATAGCATCCGTCTATTCTTCTACGGCTTGTTCAACTGATAGTGTGCACCTGCATGGCCCCGCGCTGATCCAGCGTGGGGCTGTGCCCGTCGCCACGGCTTACGCTTACGAGGCCGTTACGCCATGACCGATACCGAAGTAAAGGCGCCTAAGATCGAATTCCCTGCCAATGATTATCCGGTTAAGGTGATCAGCGATACGGGTGTGGGCAACAAGGACAAGATCATCGACATCGTCCGCAAACACGCCAAGATCAACGATGAGCGTGTGGACGAGCGTCAAAGCAGCAACGGCAAGTACACCACGATTCAGTTGCACATCGTCGCCACCGACCAGGACCAGCTGTACAACATCAACAGCGAACTGCGGGCTACCGGCTTCGTGCACATGGTGCTGTGATGTCCGGTACGTTGGGCTTTCGCGAGCTCGGCCGGATGGCTTACGAGCCTGTCTGGCACGCCATGCAGCGCTTCACCAACGAACGCGGCAGCGATGCCGCCGACGAGGTCTGGCTGGTCGAACACCCACCGGTCTTCACCCAGGGCCAGGCCGGCAAGGCCGAGCACCTGTTGCTGCCGGGGGATATCCCGGTGGTGCAGGTCGATCGCGGTGGTCAGGTGACCTACCACGGTCCCGGACAACTGGTGGTCTACCTGTTGCTGGACGTACGCAAGCTGGGTTTCGGCGTACGTGATCTGGTGACCCGCATGGAGTCATGCCTGATCGAGCTGCTCGCCAGCTACGGCGTGACCGCGGCGGCCAAGCCCGATGCACCGGGTGTCTACGTCGATGGCGCGAAGATCGCTTCCCTGGGGTTGCGCATCCGCCACGGCTGTTCCTTTCACGGCCTGGCCCTGAACGTGGACATGGACCTGGAACCGTTTCGACGGATTAATCCCTGCGGCTATGCCGGGCTGGCGATGACCCAGCTGAGCGAGCACGCAGGATCGATTGAATTTGCCGAGGTAAGTGCCCGGCTGCGCGCGCAGCTCGTCAAACACCTCGACTATGCTGAGCAGACGACCCTCACGGGCGGAATCGACTGATATGACTACTGATGCAGTGCAAACCATGATCCCGACGCTTGATGTCTCCGAGCGTCCGGCCCCGCGTGCCAAGGTTGAAGCCGGCGTCAAGCTGCGCGGCGCCGAGAAGGTTGCACGCATCCCGGTAAAGATCATTCCGACCACGGAACTGCCGAAAAAGCCTGACTGGATTCGCGTGCGCATTCCGGTTTCCCCGGAAGTCGACCGCATCAAGGCCCTGCTGCGCAAACACAAGCTGCACAGCGTCTGCGAAGAGGCGTCCTGCCCGAACCTCGGCGAATGCTTCTCGGGCGGCACCGCGACCTTCATGATCATGGGCGACATCTGCACCCGTCGCTGCCCGTTCTGCGACGTTGGCCACGGTCGTCCGAAGCCACTGGACGTCAATGAGCCGCAAAGCCTGGCCATCGCCATTGCCGACCTGAAACTCAAGTACGTGGTGATCACCTCGGTGGACCGCGACGACCTGCGCGACGGTGGTGCCCAGCACTTCGCCGACTGCATCCGTGAAATCCGCAAATTGTCGCCAAACGTACAGCTCGAAACCCTGGTTCCGGATTACCGTGGCCGCATGGACATCGCGCTGCAAATCACTGCCGCCGAGCCGCCGGATGTGTTCAACCACAACCTGGAAACCGTGCCGCGCCTGTACAAGGCTGCGCGTCCGGGTTCGGACTACCAGTGGTCGCTGACCCTGCTGCAACGCTTCAAGCAGATGATGCCGCACATTCCGACCAAATCCGGCCTGATGCTGGGCCTGGGCGAAACCGACGAAGAAGTCATCGAAGTCATGAAGCGCATGCGCGAACACGACATCGACATGCTGACCCTGGGCCAGTACCTGCAACCGTCCCGTAGCCACTTGCCGGTTCAGCGCTTCGTGCACCCGGACACGTTCGCCTGGTTCGCCGAGGAAGGTTACAAAATGGGCTTCAAGAACGTCGCGTCCGGCCCTCTGGTCCGTTCCTCGTACCATGCCGACGAGCAGGCCAAGCTGGTCAAGGCCGAGCTGATGTCGTCCTGATCCACTGACAGCCTGAAGACGCGCCCGCAAAGCCTTGCGCCTTGCGGGCGTTTTTTTGCCTTGCCCACGGCGATGGCAGCGTTTTCCCGCAGTCCGGAGGCGACGAACCCTCTTCTGTTTGCTCGCGTACCTGACTACTGTGTGTTGAAGATTTCACCCAGGGAGATTCATGGATGACCGTTCGACCAAGCCCCATCCTTTGTCCGCACGTCCCGGTTTCGGCTTTGCCCCTCGAAGGAAGGATCGGCGTCATTGCGCCAGCAGGTCCCGCGCCGCTGGATACCGATAAAGCCGTGCAATGGATGCGCGCCCGTGGCTATTCGCTGAAGATTTTTCCTGGTGTCTACCAGAAGGACGGTTACCTGGCCGGCAGCGATGACATACGCCTGAATGATCTGCACGCCGCGTTCGCCGACAGAGAGGTCGATGCGATCATTTGCCTGCGCGGCGGTTACGGTACACCGAGATTGCTCGATCGCATCGATTTCGAACTGTTGCGCAAAAACGCCAAGCCGTTCGTGGGCTACAGCGATATCACGGCGCTGCATCTGGCGATTAGCCGTTATGCGGGATTCGTGACGTTTCATGGCCCGCTGCTCAATGCGGATTTGCTCGGCGACAGGCAAAAGCCCACCGAGTCGTCGTTCTTCAACATGCTGCGTGGGCAGGTCAAGGCGGGCAGCGTGCTGACGCATCCGGTGGCGTATCCGTTGACGACCATCGAGCCGGGCGTTTCCCACGGACGCTTGCTGGGGGGCAATCTGTCGATGATTGCCGCCACCATGGGCACGCCTTACGAAATTGATGCCGAGGGTGTCATTCTGTTTATCGAGGACATCAACGAGCCGTTGTACCGCATTGACCGGTTGCTCACCCATCTGCGTCTGGCTGGCACCCTGGGCAAGCTGCGTGGGGTATTGGTGGGCGATGTGGCGGGAGTGGAGGCTGCTGCGCTGGATCGACTGATCAAGCAGACCTTCGAGCCTTTGCGAATTCCGGTGTTGTCCGGATGGCGCAGCGGGCATTGTGACCCGAACCTGACACTGCCGATGGGCGCGCTGGTGAGGTTGGATGCGGGGAAAAAGGAATTGGTATTGGAGCAGGATGTGGTGGTCAAGCCATAACGAGTCGGCACCAGACAGTCAGTCTTCGCGAGCAAGCCCGCTCCCACCTTCGACCGTATTTTCATGAATGAACTCGGTCAAACCTGTGGGAGCGGGCTTGCTCGCGAAAGCGGTGTCAGCTTTACGGCTGACTATCTGTTACGCAAACCTTCCAGCAACTTGTGCGTCGGATACCCATCCGCCGGCCAGCCAAGCGACTGCTGCGCACTGCGAATAGCCTTGCGGGTATTGGCACCGATAATGCCGTCTGCAGTGCCCGCGTCATAATTTTGCGCGCTCAGCAGATTCTGTAGTTCGATGCGCTCGGTGCGGCTCAGGGGCAAATCATCTTTCGGCCAGGTGCCACTGATCAGGCCCCCACCATCGAAGCGCTGCGACAACAAGCCGACCGCCAACGCGTAAGACGACGAATTGTTGTACTTGAGAATTGCCCGGAAGTTATCCAGCACCAGGAACGCCGGGCCACGATAACCCGCCGGCAGCAGCAATGCCGCGGACAACTGTTCCGAGCCTGCCGGAACCTGGCCGCCATTGGGCAGCACTACACCCAATTGCCGCCATTCGGCGACGCTCTTGCGAATCGTGCCATCGGCCAGCACGTAGTTGAAATTGCCCGGCAGTTGCACTTCAAAGCCCCACGGCTGGCCTTTCTGCCAACCGGAGCTTTGCAGGTAGTGCGCGGTCGAGGCCAGGGCATCGGTGGCGCTGCCCCAGATATCGCGGCGACCGTCGCCATCGAAGTCGACAGCGTGGGTGTTGTAGGTGGTGGGAATGAATTGGGTCTGGCCCATGGCGCCGGCCCAGGAACCGAGCATCTTCTCGGGTTCGATATCGCCCTGCTGCAGGATTTGCA
Source organism: Pseudomonas sp. KK4 (assembly GCF_001984065.1). Taxonomy (GTDB): domain Bacteria; phylum Pseudomonadota; class Gammaproteobacteria; order Pseudomonadales; family Pseudomonadaceae; genus Aquipseudomonas. Next base: position 21,007 of record NZ_LYVP01000016.1, on the reverse strand, counting down.
GCGCGGCGATCAATTGCGCATGGGCAAACCCTGGACGACGGCCTTCATAAGCCAGGGTCGCCAGTGAGTTGATCACAGACTTGCTGCCCTGGAACTGGCCGAAGTTGCTTTCCATGCCCCACACCGCGACCAATGCCTGGCGGTCAACGCCGTAGCGCTGTTCGATGCTCTGCAAAATGCCATCGTACTGGCTGACCAAGGCCTGGCCTTTACGCACCCGCAACGGCGACAGGGCGCCGTCGAGGTATTCCCACACCGGGCGGGAAAACTCCGGCTGGCTGCGGTCGGCACGGATCACGCTCGGGTCGAAGCTGACGTTGGCGAAAGCGCGATCGAACAGGTCGGCACGAATACCGGCGGCCAGGGCATCCTTGCGGAATCCCGCCTGCCATTCGGCGAAGGTCTGGGTCGGCTGGATGTCGAGGTTTTCGCCGCTCGGTACCACGGGGGCGACGACGGCTGGGGCGGTGGCGACAGGCAGTGTCTGAAGCGGCTGTGCGTCGGCGGCGGTCGGTTTTTCCGCGCAGGCGACTAGCAAAATGAGGCTGGAGGCAGCGATCAGTTGGCGAAGGTGCCAACGACGGGAAAGACTGAGGGGCATGCACGGGTCCAGGGAGAACGAATCAGGTACAGACCTTAACATGTTGAGCCGATGCTTGCCTTTTCAGGCGGCCAGAAAGTAAGAAGCCTCCCAGTTGTCAGACTGGAAGGCTTCGCGGCGGTAGCTGCCTTTGCCCTTGCCGGCGCGTTCCTGACGGCTGCGGAACAGTGGCTGGGCGACGATGGATTTGGCCTTGTTGGGGCCATGCGTTGATGGCTTTTTACTCATGATCTGATCTCTCGATTAAGTGGTTTTCGCGGGTGGCAATAATCTGCCGAAGTTGGGGGGGCTGTCTAGTCCCTGCATTGTGTAGGACCTTTCGCTGAACGCTATGGCAGCTGGCGCTTATTCGGCAGGCAGCGAAAGCCGTTGGCCAGCCATCAACAACGTCAAGCGACTCAGGCTCATCCACGGGGACCCCGCCGCCTGGCCCTTGATCTGCGCGTCGATACGCTGAGCTTCGAGCAGCAACTGCGCCCAGCGTGGCGCCGAATAGCGTTGCAGGGCCTTGCTCATCAGGGGCTTGCGCTTGTCCCATACTGGCGGCCGGGCCTGGCTGAAGGCTTTGTCCAGCGGTGTGCCCTGACTGTATTGCAACGAAATATTAGCCAGCAGACGCAGCTCCCGGGCCAGTGCCCAGAGAATCACCGGCGGTTCGACGCCTTCACCGCGCAGGCCTTCGAGCATGCGCAGGGCGTGGGCGGCTTCACCATTGAGGATCGCATCGGTCAAGCCGAAGACATCGAAGCGCGCACTGTCGGCAACCGCTGCCTGTACGGTTTCGATGGTGATCTGACCGCCTTCGGCCATCAGCTTGAGCTTCTCGATTTCCTGAGCGGCGGCCAGCAGGTTGCCTTCGACCCGTGCGGCAATCAGTTCGACGGCATCCTGACTGGCGGACAGACCGGCCTGGGACAAACGCTGACGGATCCAGCTCGGCAATTGGCTGGCATCCACCGGCCAGATCTGCACGAACTGCGTCTGTGGGCCTTCGACCAGGGCCTTGCCCCATTTGGTCTTCTGCGCACTGCCGTCGAGCTTCGGCAAGCTGATCAGCAGCACCGTGTCATCGGCCGGTCGCGAGCAGTATTCGATGAGCGCGGCGGCACCCTTGTCTCCGGGTTTACCGGAAGGCAGGCGCAGTTCCAGCAGGCGTTTTTGCGCGAACAACGACATGCTGGCGCCGGCCTGCAGCAACGTGCCCCAGTCGAAACTGGCGTCGGCGGCAAAGACCTGGCGTTCATCGAAGCCCTGCTGGCGAGCGGCGGTACGAACAGCGTCGGCAGCTTCCTGACACAGCAAGGGGTCATCGCCGCTGATGATGTAGACCGGCGACAGGGCACCTTGCAGATGCTTGGAGAGTTGGGCGGGGGCGAGCTTCATAAGAGAGGGCGAACGGGGCGCCTGAGCGCCCCGTAAGTCTTATTGCTGCGGGATTTCGAGCGGCGACTGACGCGGTGTTTCCGCTTCAGCCTTCTGCGCTGCTTCCAGTGCCGCGGCTTCGGCCTTGGCCTTGGCTTCGGCGGTCTGCTGCAACTGCGCCAACTGAGTCGGGGAGATCTGCTGCAGACGCAGCATCATGCGTTGCACCAGGTCGCGACGCATGTCCTTGCGGGCGTCGGCGGCTTCCTGGTCAGAACCCACCAGGTTGTTGCCGTCGTGGATGAAGACCTTTTCCACTTCGAGCTTGTCAGCCATCAACTCCAGGTTGCCCTGGCTGAGAATGGTGTAGTTGAGCACCGTGTTCAGTTGATATTCGCCAGTACGGCCGGCACCGGCGTAGCTGAGGATGCGCTGGGTTTCCTGCTCATTGTTGAGCACCAGCTTGTACGGCGCGCCGGTATACACCTTGACCCCACTGTTGCCGAGCACCTGGCGCAGTTGGGTCACGGTGTCGCCGTAGGCATTACGGGCGCTGACGTCGAGTTCCTTGATCGCCAGTTCGGTAGTGCCGGTGCCGCGCAGCTGGAAACCGCAGGCGCTCAGCAGGACCGCGAGGCCTATCACCAGCAAGTTGCGTTTGATCATTGTGTTGCTCCCCTTGAAACCATGTGGGCCGTTCAAGCGGCCCGAAAGGTTTTACTCGGCGCCAGGCTCAGCCAGGCGCCTGATCCAATTAGCTGGCGACGATGTTGACCAGTTTCCCGGGCACCACGATCACTTTACGAATGGTCAGACCGTCGACGAAACGCAGCACGTTCTCGTTGGCCCGTGCCGCGGCTTCGACTTCTTCGCGGCTGGCGCTGGCCGGCATTTCGATGTGGCCGCGCAGCTTGCCGTTGACCTGAATCACCAGTTGCAGGCTGTCCTGCACCAGCGCGCTATCATCCAGCACCGGCCAACCGGCGTCGATCACCGGGTCGGCGTGACCCAGGCGATTCCACAGTTCGTGGCAGATGTGCGGGGTGATCGGGGCGAGCAGCAGTGTGACGGTTTCCAGGCCTTCCTGAACGAGTGCGCGATCCTGCCCGGTACCTTGCGGGGCTTTCTCCAGCACGTTCATCAGCGTCATCACCTGGGCGATGGCGGTGTTGAACTTGTGGTTCTGGCCCACGTCATGGCTGGCCTGCTTGATGGCCTGGTGGATCGAACGACGGATGGCTTTTTGCTCGTCGCTCAGGCTGGCGATGTCCAGTTTGCCCGGCAGGCCCTGGGTGACGTGGGCTTGAGCCAGACGCCAGACGCGCTTGAGGAAGCGGTGCGAGCCTTCCACGCCGGAGTCGGACCATTCGGCGCTCATGTCCGGTGGCGAGGCGAACATCATGAACAGGCGGCAGGTGTCGGCACCGAACTGGTCGATCATCGATTGCGGGTCGACGCCGTTGTTCTTCGACTTGGCCATCTTCTCGGTGCCGCCGATTTCCACCGGCAGGCCGTCCGCGATCAGCTTGGCGCTGATGACCTTGGCCTTGCTGTCGCGTTCGAGTTCGACGTCCGCCGGGTTGAACCAGGTGTAGGCACCGTTGGCTTCGCGGCGATAGTACGTCTCGGCGATCACCATGCCTTGGGTCAGCAGGTTCTTGAACGGCTCGTTGGAGCTGACCAGGCCTTCGTCGCGCATCAGCTTGTGAAAGAAACGCGCGTACAGCAGGTGAAGAATCGCGTGCTCGATGCCGCCAATGTACTGATCGACCGGCAACCAGTGGTCGGCCGCGGACTTCTCCACCAGGCCGCCCTCGAAGTGCGGTGAGGCGTAGCGGGCGTAGTACCACGAGGACTCGACGAAGGTGTCCATGGTGTCGGTTTCACGCTTGGCAGGCTGGCCGCATTTCGGGCAGTTGCACTCGTAGAACTCGGGCATGCGCGCCAATGGCGAGCCAGCGCCATCAGGTACGACGTCTTCCGGCAATACCACCGGCAATTGATCTTCCGGCACCGGCACATCACCGCAGCTGTCGCAGTGGATAATCGGGATCGGGCAACCCCAGTAACGCTGACGGCTGATGCCCCAGTCGCGCAGGCGGAACTGGGTGCGCGAGGCGCCGAGGTTTTTCTTGATCAGGGCCACTTCGATGGCATCGAAGGCGCCGGCGAAATCCAGGCCGTCGAACTCTCCGGAGTTGATCAGCGTGCCGTGCTCGCCGTAGGCGTCCTGCCACGGGGCCGGGTTGGTCTCGCCGGAACTGGTGCGCACTACCGACTTGATCGGCAGGTTGTATTTGGTGGCGAACTCGAAATCACGTTCGTCGTGGGCCGGCACGGCCATGACCGCGCCATCGCCGTAGTGCATCAGCACGTAGTTGGCGACCCACACCGGGAGCTTTTCACCGGTCAGCGGGTGCTCGACGAACAGCGAGGTCGGTACGCCCTTTTTCTCTTGAGTGGCGACGTCGGCTTCGGCGACGCTGCCGCCCTTGCATTCAGCGATGAACGCTTGCAGCTCGGGATTGTTCTGCGCGGCCAGGGTGGCCAGCGGGTGCTCGGCGGCCACGGCGACATAGGTCGCGCCCATCAGGGTGTCCGGACGGGTCGTGAAAACTTTCAGGGCACCGGCTTCGCCGATGGAATCGACGTTGTACGGGAACTGCACTTCCATGCCGCGGGACTTGCCGATCCAGTTGCGCTGCATGGTCTTGACCTGTTCAGGCCAGCCAGTCAACTCGTCGAGGCTCTCCAGCAGCTCATCCGCGTAGGCAGTGATCTTGAAGTAGTACATCGGGATTTCGCGCTTTTCGATCAGCGCGCCGGAGCGCCAGCCGCGTCCGTCGATCACCTGTTCGTTGGCCAGGACAGTCTGGTCCACCGGGTCCCAGTTCACGGTGCCGTTTTTACGGTAGATCACGCCTTTTTCGAACAGGCGGGTGAACAGCCATTGTTCCCAGCGGTAGTAATCGGGCTTGCAGGTGGTCACTTCACGGGACCAGTCCACCGCCAGGCCGAGGCTGCGCAGCTGGTTTTTCATGTAGGCGATGTTTTCGTAGGTCCACTTGGCGGGCGCTACGTTGTTCTTCATCGCGGCGTTTTCCGCCGGCATGCCGAAGGCGTCCCAACCCATGGGTTGCAGAACGTTCTTGCCTTGCATGCGCTGGTAGCGGGAGATCACGTCGCCGATGGTGTAGTTGCGCACGTGCCCCATGTGTAGCTTGCCGCTGGGGTAAGGGAACATCGACAGGCAGTAGTAAGTCTCCTTGCCTGGCTGTTCACTGACTTCAAAGGACTTTTGCTCGTCCCAGAACGACTGGGCGGCGGCTTCTATTTCACGGGGCTGATATTGTTCGTGCATGGCTACTTTTGAACTGAATAGGGGTGGCCTAATCCTCTTCAATGCAACGCTGGACGATGAAGGCGCCGATTCGGCGTTTTCTGTGCCCGGACGAGCTGGAAGTGGAGTTACAGGAAGCGCCGTAGCATACATGACCGCACTGGACCGAGGGAAACCCTGATTAGCGCCGCGCATCCGGCCAAAACCGCTGCGAGGGCCGTTGGTCGCGGCGTTCAGCCGGTTTGTACATGGAAGCTAAGCTCTAACTGGGGAGTAGGTCTTATCTTCCAATGAGGTGAGGGATGGTGGAGTCACAGCGTAAAGCTACAAAACCGGAGCTGTACGAAAGACTGATCGATCGTCTGGGCATGGCGCTGGAAGCGGCAAAAACCGCCGGCCGGCTGCGGGACGAGCGTCCGCTGGAGCTGGAGTTGCGCGGCCTGAGCCCTGCAGAGTTTGCACTGGTCAAGGCGTACCTGGATCGCAGTGAGCGTGAGACGCACGGATGCTTGTCCGAAGCGGTGAAGCAGCTCGACGCACCACGTTCTGCCAAGATCATCTGGCTCAAGGACAAAGTTCCCGGTAGAGACGCGGTAAAGGTCCGGTCTCTGCAATTCAAGTAAGGGTATAGAGCCATGCTCCATGGTTTTTTGAAGCCCGGTCCTTCCGTATTTATTGTCGCATTGCGTCAACCCACTTAGGCTTCGGGCATCTTCATGGAGATGCTCGATGCCTTTTCGTTATTTCGTGAAACAACTCCTTCTGCCCCCCGGCATTTTATTGCTGCTGCTTTTGTTCGCCTGGTGGTTGCGCCGCTCAAGGCCGCGGCTTGCCGGGGTGTGTTTTGCGCTTGGCCTGGGAGGTCTCTGGCTCATGAGCTTGCCGGTGGTGGTGCAATGGGGGGCCGGGCTGCTCGAACGCGAGCCGCCGCTGGCCCGGGACGAATGGGCAACGCTGGGGCAGCGTGCGCAGGCCATCGTTGTGCTGGGGTCGGGGCGTGAGCGAGGTGATGTGGCGTGGGGTTCAGATCAGCCGACGGGCGTCGGCCTGGAGCGTCAACGTTATGCAGCCCGATTGGCCAAGGCCTCGGGCCTGCCAGTGTTGACCAGTGGCGGGCTGCATTACGGAACGCCACCCAGCGAGGCGCAATTGATGGCTGATTCCTTGCGCGATGATTTCGGTGTGACGGTGCGTTGGCAAGAAGGGCAGAGCCGTACCACGTGGGAAAACGCGCAAATGACGGCCAAGGTGTTGTTGCCCGAGGGCATCAAGCGCGTGGTGGTGGTGACCCAGGCTGCACACATGCCTCGCGCGGTCTGGAGCTTCAAGAAAGCGGGGTTTGACGTGGTGCCGGCACCGGTCGGGTTTCTGGGCGGCAGCGATGATGAGCCGCTGGGCGGCTGGATGCCGGAGTTCAAGGCGATCTGGCGCAGCGGGCAGTTGATGAACGAGGCGGTGGGGCAGGTGGGGTATTCGTTGTTTTACCGCTGAGAGCTCTTTGTGGCGAGGGAGCTTGCTCCCGCTGGGGCGCGAAGCGGCCTCAAAAAGGGACTGCTGCGCAGTCAACGGGAGCAAGCTCCCTCGCCACCAAAGCCCTGTCAGACGGTCTTGGCCATGCGGCTCGCCACCAGTGCCCAACCGAACAAGAATAAGCAAACAATGATCAACGGCCACGAGCGCCATTGCAGGTAAGGCGTCAGGTTGTGCATTGGCACGACTTCGCCATACAGGATGCCGCGCTCGAATTGCGGGATCTGCGCCGTGATCTGGCCAAACGGATTGATCAGGCCGGTCACGCCGTTGTTGGTGGCACGGATCATCCAGCGTCCGGCTTCCAGGGCTCGCATCTGGGCCATCTGCAAATGTTGCAGCGGGCCGATGGACGTGCCGAACCAGGTGTCGTTACTGATCGTCAGCAGCAGATCGCTTTGCGCGGCAAGTCCGGCGGCGAACTCCGGATACACCACTTCGTAGCAGATGAAAGGCGCGATCTGGTAACCCTTGGCTTGCAGCATGGGCTGGTCGGCAGGGCCCCGGGCGAAGTCCGACATCGGCAGGTCGAAGAACGCGATCAGTCCGCGCAATACATCCTGCAGCGGCACGTACTCGCCGAACGGCACCAGTTTCTGCTTCAGGTAAGTGCCGTCGCCTTCGCCCAGCACCGTAATGCCATTGAAGAAACGCTTCTGGTGATGGACCACTTCGCGGATCGGCACGCCGGTAATCAGGGCAGATTTACGCTCCGAGGCGAAATTCCCCATCATGTCCAGATAGCCCTGGGCCGACTCCTTGAGTACCGGCACCGCGGTTTCAGGCCAGATCAGCAGGTCCACGGGTCTGGACGTGAAACTCATGTCGCGGTACAGCGCCAGCTGCGCGTTGAGCTGCGCCGGGTCCCACTTCATGCTTTGTTCGACGTTGCCCTGGAGTGCGGCGACGCTCAAGGGTGCGCCTGCCGGGCTGGTCCAGGCATGGTGCTTGAGCGCCAGTGCGGCCACCCATGGCCCGACCAGCAGCAGAACACCCACCGCGATAAAGCCTTTGCGGCCGGTACGGATCAGGCGCATGCCGTTGTAGATCAGGGCGGCGGTCAGGGCGAGGGTGAAGGAGATCAGCCACATCCCGCCGACGGGGGCGAGCCCGGTCAATGGCCCGTCGAGTTGGCTGTAGCCAGAGTAGAGCCACGGGAAACCGGTGAGGAACCAGCCGCGAAAGGCTTCCTGGCCGACCCACAGCGCGGCAAACGCCAGTGCGTCGGCCAGTGGTGCTTCGTTGCGGCGCAACCAGCGCGCCCAGAGCCAGGCGGGCAGGGCAAAGAACCAGGCGATCGCGGCGGTGAACAACAGCATCAGGAAGCCGGCCAGCAGCACCGAGGCGCCGCCGAAATGGTGAATGCTGTAGTAGATCCAACTGGTACCGGCGCCAAACAGGCCGAAGCCGAAGCACCAGCCGCGGCCCAGGGCCTGGCGCGGGCTCAGCTCGCGCAGGCCGGCATAGAACAGGCCGACCGCCAGCAAAGCCAACGGCCATATATCGAACGGCGCCAGGGCCAGGGTGGTGATTGCACCGGCCGCCATGGCCAGCAGGTTACCGGGCCAGCCGGGGCGGGTCAGACGATGCATTTCAATCCTTAATATTTATCGTGCGATAGGCGTCAGGCGCAGCAAATGAATCCGACGGCTGTCGGCGTTCAGGATGCGGAAGCGCCAGGAGCCGATTTCGGTGATTTCGTTGCGTTTTGGCAAGTGCCCGAACGCGCTCATCACCAGGCCGCCGACGGTGTCGAACTCGTCGTCGGAGAATTCGCTGTCGAAGAATTCGTTGAAATTCTCGATCGGCGTCAGGGCCTTGATCAGGAAATCACCGCTGGGCAGCGGCTTGATGTAGCTGTCCTCTTCGACGTCATGCTCGTCCTCGATGTCGCCGACGATTTGCTCGAGCACGTCCTCGATGGTCACCAGGCCCGCCACGCCGCCGTATTCGTCGATGACGATGGCCATGTGGTTATGGTTGGCGCGGAATTCGCGCAGCAGCACATTCAGGCGCTTGGACTCCGGCACGAAGGTGGCCGGGCGCAGCAGGTCCTTGATGTTGAAGCTGTCGCCGTTCTCCTTGAGGATCAACGGCAGCAAGTCCTTGGCCAGCAGCACACCCATCACGTCATCGTGGCTTTCGCCGATCACCGGGTAGCGGGAGTGGGCCGAGTCGACCACGGCAGGCAGGAACTCGCGGGGTGTCTGGGTCGCCTTGATGCTGATCATCTGCGAGCGCGGGACCATGATGTCCCGAACCTGCAGGTCAGCGACCTGGATGGCGCCTTCGACGATGGCCAGCGCCTCGCTGTCCAACAGTTTGTTCTGGTGTGCGTCGCGCAGCAGCTCCAGCAGCTCCTGGCGGTTCTTCGGCTCGTGGGCAAAAGCCTGGGTCAGTTTACCCAGCCAGGACTTCTGCCCGTTGCTCGATCGATCTTCGCTCATAGCGATTACTCTGAATCCTTTGTTGTAACGGTAGGGGATGTTTCGGTTTCGTCGTCCGCGTACGGATCGGGGTAGCCCAGTTCTGCAAGCAAGGTACGTTCCAGTGCTTCCATCTCCTCGGCTTCCTCGTCCTCTATATGGTCGTAACCCAATAGATGCAAGCAGCCGTGGATCACCAGATGCGCCCAATGGGCGCTCAGTGCCTTGCCTTGTTCCGCGGCTTCGCGCTCGACCACGGCGACACAGATCACCAGGTCGCCCAGCAGCGGGATGTCGAGGAACTCGTCCGGCACATCGGCCGGGAATGACAAGACGTTAGTTGCGTAATCCTTCTGCCGCCAGGTGTGGTTCAGCTCGCGGCCTTCGGCTTCGTCGACCAGGCGAATGGTCATCTCGGAGTCGGCGCTGCGCTGACGCAGGGCCAGCTCGCACCATTGACGGAACTCGGCTTCGCTGGGGGCGGGCGCCTGGGTCGCGATTTGCAGGTCAAGCTCAAGCATCGCGGCGGTTGTCCTTCGGCGCTTGATCCTCGGCGCGATTTTCGAAGCGCTCGTAGGCTTCGACAATGCGCTGCACCAGCGGGTGGCGCACGACGTCCTTGGGCTGGAAATGCGTGAAGCTGATGCCCGGCACGTCTTTCAACACTTCGATCACATGGTGCAGCCCGGACTTGGTGCCGCGCGGCAGGTCGACCTGGGTGATGTCGCCGGTAATGACGGCGGTCGAGCCGAAGCCGATCCGGGTCAGGAACATTTTCATCTGCTCGACGGTGGTGTTCTGGCTTTCGTCGAGGATGATGAAACTGTTGTTCAGCGTGCGGCCACGCATGTAGGCCAGCGGCGCGACTTCGATGACCTGGCGCTCGATCAGCTTGGCGACGTATTCGAAGCCAAGCATCTCGTAGAGCGCGTCATAGAGCGGGCGCAGGTACGGGTCGATTTTCTGGCTCAGGTCGCCCGGCAGGAAGCCGAGTTTTTCCCCGGCTTCAACCGCCGGGCGTACCAGCAGGATGCGACGGATCTGTTCGCGTTCCAGTGCATCGACCGCGCAGGCCACGGCCAGGTAGGTCTTGCCGGTACCGGCCGGGCCGATGCCGAAGTTGATGTCGTTGCCAAGGATTTCCTTCACGTAGCGCTGCTGATTCAAGCCGCGAGGGTGAATCATGCCTTTTTTGGTGCGCAGGGCGACGGAGGCGGTGGCGGGCGAGTGGTTGTCCAGCTCTTCGACAGCGGATTCCTGCAGGAACAGGTGAACCATGTCTGGCGACAGCTCGGTCCCCTTGGTTTCCCGGTACAGGCGGCGCAGCAGGTTTTCCGCGGAGGTGGTGTGTTTGCGCTCGCCGATCAGCTCGAACTGGTTTCCGCGGTTGCGGATCTCGATGGTCAGGCGCTGTTCGATCAAGCGCAGATGCTCGTCGAATTGCCCGCACAGATTGGCGAAGCGGCGAGCCTCAAAAGGCTCGAGAATGAAACGATGTGGTTCGATGGGTGCGTTCAAGGTCGTATTTAGCCGCCCTGGGGCAATAGTGATGAAATAGAGGATAACGCCAGTGGCTCGGGTGCGAAAGCTCTTAAATGGTTGCCGGAATTTGGCCATTGAACTCTGGTGAGGGGGTTATCCCAGCTGGGATGCATGGCCGTCCCCTTTTTTGGGGCCGCTTCGCAGCCCGGCGGGGATAAATCCCCTCACCACAAAAACCTTTCTGCCATATGGGAGTTCAGTGTTACGAAATCAACGAACCCCGCAACGAATGCGGCTGGGCGGCATCGATGTGCACATCGGCGAACTGGCCGATCAGGGTCGGATTGTCGCAGCGGAAATTGACGATACGGTTATTTTCGGTCCGGCCTTGCAGTTCGCCCGGGTCTTTCTTCGAATAATCGGTCACCAGAATCCGCTGAATCGAACCGACCATTTGTCGGCTGATCTCGAAACCTTGCTGGTTCAGGCGATGTTGCAGGGCGTTGAGGCGCTCTTTCTTCAACTCCTCCGGGGTGTCATCGGCCAGATCGGCGGCCGGAGTGCCCGGGCGCTGGCTGTAGACGAACGAGTAGGAGAAGTCGAAACCGACGTCCTGGATCAGCTTCATGGTCTGTTCGAAGTCTTTTTCGGTCTCGCCGGGGAAGCCGACGATAAAGTCCGAACTGATGCAGATGCCCGGCACTGCCGCCCGCAGTTTGCGCAGTTTGGATTTGTATTCCAGTGCGGTGTGGTTGCGCTTCATCGCCGCGAGGATGCGGTCCGAGCCGGACTGCACCGGCAAGTGCAGGTGTTTGACCAGCTCCGGCACCTCGGCGTGGGCCTGGATCAGGCTGTCGGAGAACTCCAGCGGATGCGAGGTGGTGTAGCGGATGCGGTCGATGCCATCGACAGCGGCCACCACCCGGATCAATTCGGCGAGATCCGCCAGGCGACCGTCATGGGTCGCGCCGCGATAACCGTTGACGTTCTGCCCCAGCAGCGTCACTTCCCGCACGCCGTTTTCGGCCAGGTGAATGATCTCGGCCAACACGTCGTCGAACGGCCGGCTGACTTCTTCGCCGCGGGTATAAGGCACCACGCAGAAGGTGCAGTACTTGCTGCAGCCTTCCATCACCGACACGTAGGCGCTCGGGCCGTCGATGCGCGGTTCGGGCAAGTGGTCGAACTTTTCGATTTCCGGGAACGAGACGTCGACTTGCGGCAGTTTGCTGCTGCGCGCCGCGTCGATCATTTCCGGCAGGCGGTGCAAGGTCTGCGGGCCGAACACCACGTCGACATAGGGCGCGCGATCGCGGATGGCGGCGCCTTCCTGGCTGGCCACGCAGCCGCCGACGGCAATCACCATGTCCGGGTTGGCCAGTTTCAGTTCGCGCCAGCGACCCAGTTGCGAGTAGACGCGATCCTGGGCGCGTTCGCGGATCGAGCAGGTGTTGAGCAGGATCACGTCGGCGTCTTCAGCGCGGGCGGTGACTTCCAGGGCCTGGTGTTCGCCCAGCAGATCCACCATGCGCGAGCTGTCGTACTCGTTCATCTGGCAACCGTGGGTTTCGATGTAAAGCTTCTTGGCCATGGAAAAGGGTCATCACGTGGTTCGGAGAACCGCGCATTATAGGGAACAAGTTCCAAGGTTCCTACCGCTGTGCGTCCGGTGGCTATGCTATAGTTCGCCCCCTCTTTTTATCCCCCGATGTGTTGCTCGCCCACCATGACCAAACGTGAAGCTCCAATCTACAAGGTGATTTTCCTCAACCAGGGCCAGGTGTTCGAAATGTACGCCAAGCAGATCTATCAGAGCGATCTGTGGGGCTTTCTGGAAGTGGAAGAGTTCGTCTTCGGCGAGCGCACGCAGGTTGTCGTCGATCCGAGCGAAGAAAAGCTCAAGGCGCAGTTCGAAGGCGTGGTGCGCAGTTTCGTGCCGATGCATTCGATCGTGCGCATCGACGAAGTCGAACGCCTGGGCACCCCGAAAATCAGCGAAGCCCGCGGCGCGGTCGGCAATGTGATGCCGTTTCCGGTGCCGATGCCTGAGAAGTAATTCGAAATAGCCGCAAGCGAGCTTTTGTGGCGAGGGAGCTTGCTCCCGTTCGGCTGCGAAGCAGTCGCAAGACCGAAGCGCGCGGTGTGTCAGGCGGAGTGTGATTGCAGGGTTTAGGGCCGCTTCGCACCCCAGCGGGAGCAAGCTCCCTCGCCACAACAAGCTCCCTCCCAGTCAGCGGTATTCAGGGCAGCGGCGCAAACGGCGTGCGCCCATCGGCGCTCTGCAGTTCCATCAGGTATTTGCGGAAGATCTGCCCGAGTACCTGGGTGGCGACTTCCAGTTCTTCGCGGGGCATTTGCTCGGTGACTTCGTCGGCTGTGTCCAATGCATCTTCAGCGCCGTTGACCGCCGCCATTTTCAGCAGGATGTAGGCCTGAACGTTGTTGGCCGGCACGCCTTCGCCGTGGAAGAACATGGTGCCGAGTTTGAATTGCGCCTGGGCGTGGCCTTGCAACGAGGCCTTCTCGAAATAGCTCAGGGCTTGATTGAGGTCGCGCGGCGCATTCTTGCCTTCGTAGTAGAACTCACCCAACTCATATTGCGCTTGTGCATCCCCTTCATCCGACGCTTTCTGGCAGGCGGCGATGGCCTGTGCCAGGTCTTGCGGCTGGGTATTGAGGGTGCAGCGACCCATCGCTGGGATCAACAACGAGTTACCGCCTGCTTGTGCGAGCGCGAGCAGGGGCTGAAGGAGCAACAGGCAGCCCATTGAAAGGGCGCGGCCGGTGCGGTTCATGGGAATCGACTTACCTCTGAAGGGCGCGCGGACCCAACGAGGGGATCCAATAAGCGCGCATTATGAAATAAGCAGGGCCAACCTTACAAAGTCTTTACTCGTTTTTCTGCTGCGCGGGGAATATATCGCCCACTTTGCTGGGGATTGTTGGCAGATGCGTAGGAAAAAGCGCGGGAGTGTAGGTGAAAGCTGACGCTGGCAATGGCCAACGTCAGCGGACCCGCGTTATTTCAGTGCGGCGAAGGCACGCTCGGCGGCGTCCAGGGTCAGTTTCAACTCGGCTTCGCCGTGGGCGATCGAGGTGAAACCGGCTTCGAAGGCGCTCGGTGCCAGGTAGACGCCACCTTCGAGCATCAGGTGGAAGAAGCGACCGAACAGTGCGGCATCGCTGGCCATCACGTCATCGAACGTCACGATGTCGTCGGCACCGCTGAAGTACAGACCGAACATGCCCCCGGCCTGGGTGGTCACGAATGGAATGCCGGCGGCATCGGCGCGTACTTGCAGGCCATCGAGCAGACGCGTGGTGTAGTCGGTCAGCTCGGCGTGGAAGCCCGGACGGCTGATCAGGCGCAGGGTCGTCAGGCCGGCCGCCATCGCCAGCGGGTTCCCCGACAAGGTACCGGCCTGGTACACCGGGCCGAGCGGGGCGATACGCGACATGATCTCGCGCTTGCCGCCGAAGCAGCCGACCGGCATGCCGCCACCGATGATCTTGCCGAAGGTGGTCAAGTCCGGCGTCACGCCGTAGTGAGCCTGGGCGCCGCCGAGGGCGACACGGAAGCCGGTCATCACTTCATCGAAAATCAGCACCACGCCATGCTTGTCGCACAGGGTCCGCAGGCCTTCGAGGAAACCCGGCGCTGGCGGTACGCAGTTCATGTTGCCGGCCACCGGCTCGACGATGATGCAGGCCACGTCCTGGCCGACTTCAGCGAGCATGGCTTCAACGGCGTCGATGTCGTTGAACGGCAGGGTCAGGGTGTGTTTGGCGAACGCCGCCGGCACGCCGGCCGAGCTTGGCACGCCCTGGGTCAGGGCACCGGAGCCAGCCTTGACCAGCAGGCTGTCGGAATGACCGTGGTAGCAGCCTTCGAATTTGATGATGCTGTCGCGGCCGGTGAAACCACGGGCCAGACGGATCGCGCTCATGGTCGCTTCGGTGCCGGAGCTGACCATGCGCACCATGTCCATCGACGGCACCAGGGAGCAGACCAGGTCCGCCATCTGGGTTTCCATCTCGGTCGGTGCGCCGTAGGACAGACCGTGTTCCAGCTGCTTGCGCACCGCATCCAGCACGTCCGGGTGGCTGTGGCCGAGAATCATCGGGCCCCAGGAACCCACGTAATCCACATAGCGCTTGTTGTCTTCGTCGGTGACGTAGGCGCCTTCGGCGTGCTTGAAGAACAACGGCGTGCCGCCAACGCTCTTGAACGCGCGAACCGGGGAGTTCACGCCACCGGGGATATGCTTCTGGGCGTTGGCAAACAGGGTTTCGGAACGAGACATGATCGGATTCTCAGATTTTTAAATGGAAAGCAATTCGTTGAAGGCGCGGGCGCGACGGGTCACTTCAGCCGTGCTCTGGGCGCCGAACAATCCGTGCACCACCGCCAGCAGATCAACCCCGTGGGCCACCAGCGGTGCGGCGTTTTCAAGGGTGATGCCGCCAATCGCGCAGATTGGCAGGTGCAGCTGTTTACGCGCCTGGTCGAGCAGGTCGAGGCTGCAGGTCGGTGCGCCGGGCTTGGTGTTGGAATTGAAGAAACGGCCGAAGGCGACGTAAGTGGCGCCTTCCTTTGCGGCTTGCTCGGCGAGTTCAAGTTGCGCGTGGCAGGTCGAACCGATGATGGCCCTGGAACCGAGCAAGGCGCGGGTCGGGGACAACGGGCCATCGGTCTGGCCCAGGTGCACGCCGACGTTCAGTCGTGCGGCCAGTTCGGCGTCATCATTGATGATCAACCGGGTCTTGTAGCGGTCGCACAAATCGCGCAGGGTTTCGGCTTCCCGCAGACGGCGGGCTTCGTCGCTGCTCTTGTCGCGGTATTGCAGCAGGGTGACGCCGCCTTCCAGCGCGGCCTCCACGTACGACAGGAATTTGCCGGCCAGCAACTGGCTGTCGGTAATGGCGTACAGGCCACGTAGTTTCATCAGGCAAGCCTCACCGCATCACGAAAAGAAGTTACGAACAGAAGTCCAGCGGCAGGCGGCGAGGCACGAACTGGCCTTTGCCCAACTGCTCGGCATCACGCAGGGTGCGCCATGTGTAGTTAAGTGCAGTCTGCACGGCGCTGGCGAGGTTTTCGCCCTGGGCCAGACGACCGGCCAGGGCGCTGGCCAGGGTGCAGCCGGAGCCGTGGTAGCTGCCGGGCAGACGCTGGCAGGTGTAGGTTTCGCGCAGGCCGTCGCGGCTGTACAGGCGATTGTGGATTTCGGTTTCGTCGCCGTGACCGCCGGTGATCAGCAAGTGTTTTACAAACGGCAGGAGCTTTTCGGCGCACTCGTCCGCGGTGCCTTCTGGCAGTTCGGCCAGGATGCGGGCTTCAGGGAGGTTGGGGGTGGCGATGATCGACAGGGGCAGCAGGCGTTCGCGCATGGCGTAGCCGACTTCGTCCTTGCCCAGTCGCCCGCCGCCGCCGGCGCGCAGCACCGGGTCGCAGACCACCGGCAAGTGCGGGTTCGCCGAAAGCAGTTCGACAACGGTGTCGACCATTTCCAGGGAACCGAGCATGCCCAGTTTGACCGCAGCGACGTCGGAGTCGTTGAGCACGGCATTGGCCTGGGCCAATACCCACTCACGGTCGAGGACGCGGAAGTCAGTGACATTGACCGTGTCTTGCACGGT
Organism: Pseudomonas sp. KK4; assembly: GCF_001984065.1. Taxonomy (GTDB): domain Bacteria; phylum Pseudomonadota; class Gammaproteobacteria; order Pseudomonadales; family Pseudomonadaceae; genus Aquipseudomonas. The sequence continues at coordinate 4,626 of NZ_LYVP01000016.1, read as the reverse complement.
CAGGGCGGTGACGGCCGGAGCCGCATGGCAACCCTGGGCGAGCAGGGCTTCGATATCTGCCTGCAAGCCGGCGCCACCACTTGGGTCGTGGCCGGAGAGACAGAGGACAACGGGGCGTGAGCTGTAGATATTCATGGTGCGCGAGCTTACCACCAGTCGACCAGGTAGTCATGAAGGTCCCTTTAGCGGTTGCCGAGCCTGCGCGGCGGCTGCAAAGTCCAATAGCGGGGTGAACGGACCCATGGCGCTGTCGCCGGAATATTCGCTGTAACGCCCGTTCTAGAGCCTTTTCAGGAAATATTTCTGTAGTGTTTAATGGCAATCAGCCGCTATGCTAGAGTGGATTCAAACAAATAATAGAAAACACCGGTTTGACGTCTGCTCAAAAGGAATGGGGGGACTTGCTGACGGGACCGGAAAGGCCACGCTGGGGCATAAATGCGCTATTTGCTGATGTTGCTGTTGTGTTTGCCCTTTTTGGCGAACGCCGTCGAGTTCGATGAGTTCACTCAAAGCCTGCCCTTGGGCAAATCCCTGCAAGTGTTTGAAGACGTCGACGGCCAGGCGAGCATTGGCGATGTGCGACTGCAAGCGGCGTCCGGCAACTTCAAGCCGCACCACAAGGCGACCCTCAACGCCGGTTATTCGCGTTCGGTGTTCTGGCTGAAAATCGACCTTCACTATCGCCCGACCAACCCGGCGGCGCAGCGCACCTGGCTGCTGGAACTGGCCTATCCGCCCCTCGATCGCCTGGACCTGTATTTGCCCGACGCAGCCGGCAACTATCAATTGGTCCGCGAGACTGGCGACGCCTTGCCGTTCGCCACGCGCGAGATCCGCCAGAATAATTATCTGTTCAACCTGAATTTCGCCCCCGAACAGGCGCAAACCGTTTACCTGCGCCTGCAAAGCCAAGGCTCGATCCAGGCGCCGGTCACGCTGTGGTCCAGCACCGCGTACCTGGAAGAGCAACCGGTGCGGCTGTACGTGCTAGGGCTGATTTATGGCGTGCTGCTGGGGATGCTGGTCTACAACCTGTTCATCTTTCTCAGCGTGCGCGATACCAGTTACCTGTACTACATCTTCTACATTGCCTCGTTTGGCCTGTATCAGCTGTCGGTAAACGGCGCCGCCGTACAGTACTTCTGGCCGGACAATCCCTGGTGGGCCAACGCCGCCACACCGTTTTTCATCGGATGTGCCGGGTTGTTCGGCAGTCAATTCGCCCGCAGCTTCCTGCAGACCGCCACCCATAGCCGCTGGCTGGACCGCGTGTTGCTGGCGCTGGTGCTGTTCAGCGCACTGGTGGTCGGCCTGTCGTTGATGACCAGCTATGCCCTGGCCCTGCGCCTGGCGACGGCCCTGGCGCTGACCTTCACCGTGGTGATTTTTGCCGCAGGGATTTTCGCCTGGCTTCGCGGCTTGCGGGTTGCGCGCTATTTCATCATTGCCTGGTCGGCGTTCCTGCTCGGCGGCATCATCAATACCCTGATGGTCCTGGGCTACCTGCCGAACGTTTTCCTGACCATGTATTCCAGCCAGATCGGCTCGGCCATCGAGGTGGCACTGTTGTCCCTGGCCCTGGCAGACCGCATCAACGCGATGCGCGAACAGCAGGCGCAGACCCTGCTCGATGCCGGGCAGAAACTGGAAGTGCTCAACCAGCAACTGGCACGCAGCAACCAGCTCAAGGACGAATTCCTCGCCACCCTGACCCACGAACTGCGCACGCCCATGAACGGTGTGATCGGCTCGCTGGAGTTGATGCAAACCGTGGAAATGGACCCGGAGCTGGAGCAATACCAGCAGACCGCCGCGGGATCGGCGCGGGACATGATGCGCATGGTCAACGGTATTCTCACCCTGACCGAGTTGCAGGCGGGCAAGCTCACGGCTTCCCCTTCGGCCTTCAGCCTGCGCGGCGTGGTGGAAGCCATGCGTGTGCAGTTCGAGGGCAATGCCACGGGCAAGTCGCTCGATTTCAAGGTCGACGTGGCGCCGAATGTGCCGGACCGCCTGTACGGCGACAGCGCCAGGCTGGTGCAATGCCTGGAGTGCCTGCTCGATAACGCCATCAAGTTCACCCGGGTCGGTGGGGTGGCGTTGCGGGTGACCGGCAAGACCGTCAAACCCAATCGACTGGCGTTGACCTTTGCCGTGATCGACACCGGCATCGGCTTCACCGATCTGGGCGAGGCGACCCTGTACCAGCGCTTCTTCCAGGTCGACGGTTCGATGACCCGCGAGTATGGCGGCCTGGGCATCGGCCTGGCGATTTGCCGGCAACTGATCGAATTGCTCGGCGGTCGCCTGACTCACCGTTCCGAACCGGGGCGCGGCAGTCGTTTCCAGCTCGATGTCGAGTGCGACATTCAAGCGAGCGAGGCGCCGCCGCTGTCGTTCATGACCCGCGAACTGCCACGGGTGCGGTTGCCGCAGGATTGCACGGTGCTGCTGGTGGATGACAACAGCATCAATCAACTGGTGATGCGCGGCATGTTGCTCAAGCTGGGCTTCCGGGTGCGCACCGCCGACACCGGCAGCGCAGCGCTCGACATCCTGCAACGGGACAGCTTCGATGCGGTGCTGCTCGACTGCCAGTTGCTACCGTTGGAGGGCGTGTCGGTCTGCTGCCAGATCCGGGCGTTGCCCGGTTGCACCGAATTGCCACTGTTCGTGATTGCCCAAGGTGTGGATCGAGAGCGCTGCCCGACCGGCGCGTTGATCGACTACCTGAGCAAACCGGTGAAATTTGAAGACTTGCAGGCGGCCCTCTATCGTCGGGTCCTCTGCGCGCAACAAGGCGAAAGCGCCGGAAGTTAGGCAGATATGACACTTTGTTCGGCCAAGGGACGGTGCTTAACTGAAATCCCCTTGGCTGACCAAAGGAGCCCTGCCATGAACCTGCACCAGTTCGCCGAAACCCACGAAGTGACCAATCAGCCGCCATCGCTGGATGGCGCCAACCTGTATCGCATCGATTTGCCACTACAGGAATGGTCGCGGCGTTTCGGGGCCGGTTGGGCCGAATCGCGGATCGACGCTTACGGCGCACTGGCAGGCGGGCCGTTGATGGAAGCGGGGTTCCTCGCCAATGAGAACAAACCGGTGTTCAGCAGTCACGATCGCTACGGCCATCGTATCGACCTGGTGGAGTTTCACCCGGCCTATCACCAGTTGATGCGTACCGCCATCGAACACGGGCTGACCTCGCTGCCCTGGGCGCAGCCGCAGGACGGCGCCCATGTCGCCCGCGCCTCCATGACCTATCTGCACAGTCAGGCCGAAGCTGGCAGTGGCTGCCCGCTGACCATGACCTTCGCCAGCGTCCCGGCAATGCGTCTGCAACCGGACCTGGTGGAGAAATGGCTGCCGAAAATCCTCTCCACCGAATACGACCCGCGCAACGTCGGCATGGCGCACAAACCGGGTGTCACCATCGGCATGGCCATGACCGAGAAACAGGGCGGCACCGATGTGCGGGCCAACACCACCAAGGCCTACCCGGTAGGGGCCGGCGGCCCTGGTCAGGCGTACGAACTGGTGGGCCACAAGTGGTTCTGCTCGGCGCCGATGTGCGACGCCTTCCTGACCCTGGCCCAGACCGACAAGGGCCTGACCTGTTTCCTGCTGCCGCGCCATCGCCCGGACGACACCCGCAACCAGTTCTATATCCAGCGTCTGAAAAACAAGCTTGGCAACTGCTCCAACGCTTCCAGCGAAGTGGAGTTCCGTGGCGCCCTGGCCTGGATGGTCGGCGAAGAAGGCCGGGGCGTGCCGACCATCATTGAAATGGTCGCCATGACCCGTTTCGATTGCATGGTAGGTTCCAGTGCCTTGATGCGCCAGGCGCTGACCCAGGCCAGCCATCACTGCGCCCACCGTTCTGTCGGCGGCAGACCGCTCAGCGAGCAGCCGTTGATGCAGAACGTGCTGGCCGATCTGGCGCTGGAAAGCGAAGCGGCCCTGGCCCTGAGCCTTCGCATGGGTCGGGCGCTGGATCACCTGGACGATTCGCAAGAGGCAAAATTCGCCCGGCTGGTGACGGCCGTGGGCAAGTACTGGATCTGCAAACGCGCGCCGGCGATGATCAACGAAGCCGCCGAGTGCATGGGCGGCGCCGGTTATGTCGAGGACAGCATCCTGCCGCGGCTGTACCGCGAGGCACCGGTCAACTCGACATGGGAAGGCTCCGGCAACGTGCAATGCCTGGACGTGTTGCGCGCCCTGTCGAAAGAGCCGGGGGTGCTCGATGCGTTGTTCAGTGAATTGGGCGATGGCCATGGCGACAAGCGTCTGGCGGCGCACATCGCTCAATTGCAGGCGGCGTTCAAGGACACCAGCGACATCCAGTACCGCGCCCGACAATTGACCGAAGACATCGCCCTGGGACTGCAGGCCAAGCTGTTGCTGGAGGCGGGGAGTTCGGTGGTCAGTGATGCGTTTATCGCCAGCCGTCTGGGCACCAACGGCCGAGTGTACGGTGCCTTGCCGCGAGGGCTGGACGTGGAAGCCATCGTCGCCCGTTCGACGCCGCAAGGTTTCTGAGCACTGCTTGACCTGTGGGAGCGGGCTTGCTCGCGAAAGCGGTGTGTCAGTCACCCCCTGTATGACTGACACACCGCT
>NZ_LYVP01000015.1 GCF_001984065.1 Pseudomonas sp. KK4 | reverse complement strand
CGTTTTGTGTGGGGTGGAAAATCGGACACGAAAAAAAACCGCGATGGACAGGATCCATGGCAGTGCAATAAAAAATAGTTGGAATCAGATAACGCGAGTGAGTACTCGCGGTTCGTTAAGGTGGTGCCCCCACCAGCCACACCCCGGCACACAATGTTCCCGCTGTGGCTGCTGCCTTCCGGCTCTGACCAGGTTCACGGGTAATCGTTGCGGGGGGACCGATGGGGTCACCATAACGACGCTCACCTGACGGCGAGCCGCGCCATTGTACCTATCTGTGACGAAGTTACAACCGTTCGCGCGGATTAAAAAAATTGAGGCCGTTCAAGGACATGCGCAGTGCTGAAAAGAACGTAACCGTCGGCCGCTTCTACAGGTCCTGCAGCACGTCATCCGCCCTGCCGCCCTCACGCTGGATCACCAGATGGATGAAGTGCAGCTTGGCGATCACCGCCGGCGGCAGCACAAAAGGATAGAAATCCGGCTGCCCCATGCTGCGCGACAGTTCGTTGAGCATGCCCGCCAGTTCGATCCAGGCGTTGACGAACGACAGGAACGCCGGGCCGCCGGGGTGTCGCGGATCGTAGAGGGTATCGAGCGGAAACGGCCGATAGTCGAAGTCCATTTCCCGGGCGCTCATGCCGAACCCCAGCGCCGTGTCCACCGCGTCCATCATGTGCAGGTAATGCGCCCAGGTTTCCGCCCAGTCTTCCCAGGGATGCATGGTGGCGTAGGCGCTGACGTAGCGTTGTTGCCAATCCAGCGGTGCGCCCTGCTGATAATGGCGCTCCAGCGCTTCGGCGTAACTGGCGCGCTCGTCGCCGAACAGACCGCGAAACGGCTCCAGCCACTCGCTGCTGGCGATCAGGCGGTCCCAATAGTAATGCCCGACTTCGTGACGAAAATGGCCGAGCAAGGTGCGATAGGGTTCGTGCATTTGCACCCGTATTTTTTCGCGGTGCGCGTCGTCGGCTTCCTTGATGTCGAGGGTGATCAGGCCGTTGGCGTGGCCGGTGGTGGGTGGGTTGCCTTCCAAATCTACGCCAATGAAATCGAAGGCCAGTCCGGATTCCTCATTGACGGTCTTGGGCGTGACTTGCAGACCGAGGCTGATCAACTGCGCGATCAGGCGCCGCTTGGCCGTTTCAACCTTGCCCCAACGCTCGTGGTTTTCAATGATCGACAGATCGGGGATGGTGCGATTGAGGCTGCAGGCGATGCACAAGGCATCCTGATCATTGGCCGGCAGCAACCAATTGCAGGCGGCGGGTGAATCGAGGTTGGCGCAACGACGGAACAGGCCGGCCCCTGGATCGGCATCGAGCGTCCAGGTGCCCGGCTGCGCACCCGGTTGCAACGAGGACAGCCGACTCAGCCCGGGCTGATAACCCAATGCGGCGGAACAGGCCAGGCACTGGCTATTGCGAAAGAACAGCGACTGCCCGCAGCGACAGGGCCAGACCTTGCTGTTGCGCGAACTTTCGCCGATGAAAGGCGCGGCGATGCGCGAGCTGAGCTGTTCGAAGAAGCGGTACATGGCGATCTCTCCCTGGGGCTTGCCAAGACTAGATCATTGCCCGGTCAAGATCGTTCCCACGCAGCGCGTGGGAACCATCAACTAGACGGATAGACCGTGAGTTTTCAGAAACTCGACGAACGCCTCTTCATCCAGCACCTTCAAGCCCAGCTCATTGGCCTTGGTCAGCTTCGAACCTGCCCCCGGCCCAGCCACTACGCAATGGGTCTTGGCCGATACGGAACCAGCGACCTTGGCCCCCAGGCTTTCGAGCTTGTCCTTGGCCACGTCGCGGCTCATCAGTTCCAGGGAACCGGTCAGCACCCAGGTCTGACCCGTGAGCGGCAGGCCTTCGACGGCTTTCTTTTCGCTGTGCCAGTGCATGCCGAAATCCGCCAATTGCCGTTCGGCCGCCAACGCCAGCGAGCGGTTCTCCTCGACGGCAAAAAACTCACGCACCGAACCGGCCTGTTTCTCCGGCAGCGTCTGGCGCATGTCCAGCCAGTCCGCATCGATCACCGCTTGCAGCGAACCGAACTTGTCGGCGAGCTTCTGCGCCCCGCCCGGCCCGACCGAAGGAATATGCAGCTTGTCGAGGAAGCCGCCCAAGGTGGTACTGGCGGCAAACTCGGCGCCCAGCTCACCCTGATCCTGAATCTGCAGGCCGTGCTTGAGCAGATCGGCGATCACCTGCTGGTTATGCGCATCCTCGAAGAAGCTATGGATCTCGTGCGCCACTTCCAGGCCGACATCCGGCAGGTAAGTCAGCACTTGCGGCAACGCCTTCTGCACTCGCTCCAACGAGCCCAGGGAGCGCGCCAGGACCTTGGCTGTCTCTTCGCCGACATCGGGAATGCCGAGGGCGTAGATGAAACGCGCCAGGCCAGGCTTCTTGCTGTCTTCAATGGCGCTGAGCAGGTTTTTGCTCGACAGTTCGGCAAAGCCTTCCAGCTCCACCACCTGCTCGAACGTCAGGGCGTACAGATCGGCCGGCGAACTCACCAGCCCCTCGTCCACCAGTTGCTCGACACTTTTCTCGCCCAGGCCTTCGATGTCCATCGCCCGACGGGAAACGAAGTGAATGATCGCCTGCTTGAGCTGCGCGCCACAGGCCAGTCGACCGACACAGCGGTACACCGCGCCCTCGCTGATGGTCTCGCGACCCTTGCTGCGCTTGATCAGTTGCGTGCGCTCGACATGGGAGCCGCACACCGGGCACTTCTCCGGGACCTGCACCGGGCGGGCGTTTTCCGGGCGACGTTCGGTGACCACTTGCACCACTTGCGGAATCACGTCGCCGGCGCGGCGGATGATCACAGTGTCGCCGATCATCAGGCCCAGCCGTGCCACTTCATCCATGTTGTGCAGGGTCGCATTGGCCACGGTAACCCCCGCGACCTTGACCGGCTTGAGGCGCGCCACTGGCGTAACGGCGCCGGTGCGCCCGACCTGAAACTCCACGTCGAGCAGTTCGGTGAGCTCTTCCATGGCCGGGAATTTATGGGCGATGGCCCAGCGTGGTTCGCGGGCGCGGAAACCCAGTTCGCGCTGGGAGGCAATGCTGTTGACCTTGAACACCACGCCGTCGATTTCATAGGGCAGTGCGTTGCGGCGCTCACCGATGTCACGGTAGTAATCCAGGCATTCATCGATGCCGTTCGCCAGCTTCAGCTCGTGGCTGATCGGCAGGCCCCAGACCTTGAGCTGTTGCAGATTGCCGATGTGGGTGTCGGCGATATCGGCCGATACCTGGCCGATGCCGTAGCAGCAGAACTCCAGCGGACGGTTGGCGGTGATCTTCGAATCCAGCTGTCGCAAGCTGCCGGCCGCCGCGTTGCGCGGGTTGGCGAAAGTCTTGCCGCCGACTTCCAGTTGCGTGGCGTTGAGCCGTTCGAAACCGGCCTTGGACATGAAGACCTCGCCGCGCACTTCCAGGGTCGCCGGCCAGCCGGTGCCATGCAGTTTGAGGGGGATGTTGCGTACGGTACGCACGTTGACGCTGATGTCCTCGCCGGTGGTGCCGTCGCCTCGCGTTGCGCCGCGCACCAGTACGCCGTCCTGATACAGCAGGCTGACCGCCAGGCCATCGAGCTTGGGCTCGCAACTGTATTGCACGGCCGCACCGCCACCGAACAGATCACCGACCGGCAGATCCAGGCCTTCGGTGACGCGTCGGTCGAACTCGCGCATGTCGGTTTCTTCGAAGGCGTTGCCGAGGCTGAGCATCGGCACTTCGTGACGTACCTGCGTGAAGGCCGACAACGCCGCACTGCCGACGCGCTGGGTTGGTGAATCGCTGGTGATCAGCTCGGGATTGGCAGCTTCGAGGGCCTTGAGCTCGTGGAACAACCGATCGTACTCGGCGTCCGGAATGCTCGGCTCGTCCAGCACGTGATAGCGATAGTTGTGCAGATCCAGCTCGGCACGCAGCTCTAGAATGCGGGTTTTGGCGGCGGTCATGGGTGTTCTCTCATAAAGCAAAAGAGCAGCCGAGGCTGCTCAATCTGTACAAACCATTACAGGCGCCAGGCTTGCCGACGAAGGCGTATTCGAATCCGCCTTCGCCGACATGCCTGGCGCCTGCCGTTCAGCGTTTCTGGGTCAGGGCACGACGCTCGAATTCGACGATGCGCTGACGGTAATGCTCGATGGTCTGCGCGGTCAGTACGCTGCGCTGATCGTCCTTCAGTTCGCCGTTGAGCTCCTGGGACAGTTTGCGCGCCGCCGCCACCATCACGTCGAAGGCCTGCTTCGGATGACGCGGGCCTGGCAGACCGAGGAAGAAGCTCACTGCCGGGGTGCTGAAGTGGTCGATGTCGTCCAGGTCGAAGACCCCTGGCTTGACCGCGTTGGCCATGGAGAACAGTACTTCGCCGTTACCCGCCATGCTTTCGTGGCGGTGGAAGATGTCCATCTCGCCAAAGCGCAGGCCGCTTTCCAGGATATTCTGCAACAGAGCCGGCCCCTTGAAACCAGCGGCATCGCGGCAGATCACGCTGATCACCAGTACTTCTTCGGCTTGCGGCTGATCTTTTTCGCTGACCGAAGGCGAAGCCTTGGTGTCTTCGACGAAATCGTCATCGCGACTGCTGAAGCTCGGGCCGCCGTCCAGATCGAGACTCAGGTTCATATCGCCCTGAGCGGGCTCGCCACCACGCTTGCCACGCTTGGAACCCGACTCACGGGGCTCACGGGCCGGCATGCTCACCGACGGCAGATCCTGCTCATCCAGTTGCGGCTCTTTGTGATTGTCCAGGACGCGGGACGGGCCCAACAGCTCGGCGCTGGTGTCCTCGTCCGGCAGGTTGGACAGACTTCGGTCAAGACGGAACTTCAGTTTTCCCTTGCCGCCGCGCATACGGCGCCAGCCATCGAAAAGAATACCGGCAATGACAATGATGCCGATGACGATCAGCCACTCGCGCAGACCGATTTCCATGTAATCCCGTGCCTCTATAAAAAATGCTGAAAAATAAGGGGTTTACAACCTGTAAACCGCTTTAAAACGTGGCGCCAACTCTATGTTCTGACAGGCGTTTTGCCCACGTATACGAAAAATTGACATTAAACTAGCACGATCAAAGGCTTCGCAGCTACAAGCTTTGAGCCCCAAGCCGCAAGCCACGCCACTTGCCGCTGGAGGCGTGCAACTTGCAGCCCGCCGCTAGGCGTCCACCATCGCCATCGCCTCCTCGACATCCACCGCCACCAGGCGCGAACAACCGGGCTCGTGCATCGTGACCCCCATCAGTTGATCGGCCATTTCCATGGCGATCTTGTTGTGGGTGATATAGATGAACTGCACCGACTGCGACATCTCCTTGACCAGCCGCGCGTAGCGTCCAACGTTAGCGTCATCCAGCGGCGCGTCAACCTCGTCGAGCATGCAGAACGGCGCCGGGTTCAACTTGAAGATGGCAAAAACCAGGGCCAGTGCGGTCAGGGCTTTTTCGCCGCCGGAGAGCAAATGGATGGTGCTGTTCTTCTTTCCGGGCGGTTGCGCCATGATCGTCACCCCTGTATCGAGTAGATCTTCGCCCGTCAGTTCCAAATAGGCGCGGCCACCACCGAAAACTTTTGGGAAAAGCGCCTGTAAACCGCCGTTGATCTGATCAAAGGTATCCTTGAAACGGTTGCGCGTTTCCTTGTCGATCTTGCGAATCACGTTTTCCAGCGTGTCCAGCGCTTCGACCAGGTCGGCGTCCTGGGCATCCAGGTAACGTTTACGCTCCGATTGTTGCTGGTATTCGTCGATGGCCGCCAGGTTGATCGCCCCCAGGCGTGCAATCCTCGCGGCAATACGTTCGAGTTCTTCTTCGGCAGCCTTTTCGCTGGCCTCGTCGGTCAGCGTGGCGAGCACGCCGTGCAGGTCGTAACCGTCTTCGAGCAACTGGTCCTGCAACGCCTTGCGCCGCACGGTCAGGGCCTGCCATTCCATGCGTTGCTGTTCGAGCTGGCCACGGATCATCTGCGATTGCTGCTCGGCCTGGGTCCGACGTTTCTCGGCGTCGCGCAATTCGCGGTCGGCGTCTTCCATGGCGATCTGCGCGGTCTTGAGTTCTTCGTCCACGGTCATGCGCTTGTCCAGCAACTCTTCGAGCTTCAGGCGCAGCTCTTCCAGCGGCGCCTCGCCCTCCTCCAGATTGAGGCTCAGTTGCTCGCGCTTTTCGGTCAGGCGTTCGGACTGCATTTCCAGACGCTCCAGCGCCTGGCGCGTGGAATCGTGCTGCGCTTTCAGCGAGCCCAGGCGCACCGCCAGTTGATGGGCGTGATCCTTGTGCTGACGCGCTTCCTGACGCACCCGGTCGAGGCGTTCGCGCAGGCTGTCGCGCTGGGCCAGCAGCAGTTCACGCTGCTCGGTGTCCAGCGCCATGCTGTCCAGAGCTTCCTGCAACTGCAGGCGCGCTTCACCGATGTTTTCGTGCTCCAGCTCGCGCTGCTCGGTCAACTCCGCGATCTCTTCATCGAGACGGGTACGGCGCAGGGTCAATTGTTCGGCCTTGGCTTTGCCGGCCGACAACTGGGCCTTCAACTCACCTTGCTGACGGGCCTCGTCTTGCAGCAATCTGCGCAAATGCTCACGGCCGTTTTCCTGCTGACGCTGTTGCGCCCGCAGGTTCTGCAACTGGGTTTCCAGGTTTTCGACACTGGCTTCAAGCGCTTCGCGATCCAGGCTCAGTTGCTGGATTTCCTGACCACGGGCCAGCACGCCACTTTCCGCTTCACTGGCCCGACGCACCCGCAGGAAATGCCGGCCAACCCAGTAACCGTCGCGACTGATCAGGCTTTGCCCGGCGGCCAGTTGACCGCGCAAGGCCAGGGCCTGTTCCAGGCTGTCGACGGGTTTGACCTGGCCCAGCCAAGGTGACAGATCGATCTGCGCCTCGACCTTTTCCAGCAGGCTGCCCGGCACCCGCACGCCATCGCTGGCCGGGCTGAGCAGCCGCAGGTCGCCCTGGGCGAACCCGGACAAATCGAAATCGTTGAAATCATCCACCAGCACCGCTTGCAGATCGGCGCCCAACACGGTTTCCACCGCCAGCTCCCAACCGGCCTCGACCTTCAGTCCTTCGGCCAGGCGCGGGCGATCCGCCAGGTGTTGTTCACGCAGCCATTCGGCGGCGCCGGTGCCGGGGTCGAGGGCGGCCTGTTGCAGGGCCTCCAGCGAGGCCAGCCGACCATTGAGTCGTTGCAGCTCGCCCTGGGCCTGTTGTTGTGCGGTGAGCGCTTGCTGCAATTGCTGGCGAATTTGCTCAAGTTTTTCGACCTGGGCTTCTTCACTGGTCTGCAGATCTTCAAGGGTCGCCTCGGATTCAGCCAGTTGCTCACTGAGCTCCATGATCGCCAGGTCTTCCGGGTCCGTCGACAGCAAGGCGCGCTCTTCGCCCAAGCGTTTCTGGCGATCGGCCAGACGCTCCAGACTGGTTTCCAGCTGCTGGATGCGCGACTGCTGCACTTCGGCCTGACGCCGCGGTTCGGCGGCGGTCAGGTTGAACGCGTCCCACTGTTCCTGCCAGCCGTGCATGGTGGTTTCGGATTCCTCCAGCGCAGCGGCGGCCTCTTCGGCGGCGGCGCTGGTGACTTCCTGCTCGGGGGTGAGCATGTCCAGCTCTTCGCCCAGGGTCAGCAGCAAGGTGCGGTCATGGCCCAGGTGCGACTCGGTTTCCAGGCGCGCGCGCTCGGCTTCCTTCAAGTCGTCCTGCAACTGACGCAAGCGCTGCTGCCCGTGCTGGATGCTCTGCTCGACCCGGGCGATGTCACCGCCCACCGAATAGAAGCGCCCCTGCACCAGATTGAAGCGCTCGGACAGGTCATGGTGCCCGTCGCGCAGGCGTTCGATGCTGGCGTCGGCATTGCGCTGTTCGGCCACCAGGGCTTCGAAGCTGATTTCCTGGGTGCCGATGATCGCTTCGCGCTGGCCGACCTGATCGTTGAGGTCCTGCCAGCGCAAGGCCGACAGTTGCGCCTTGAGCTGACGCTCCTCGCCTTTGTACTCCTGATATTTCTTCGCCGCTTCGGCCTGGCGATGCAGACGTTCGAGTTGCCGTTCGAGCTCTTCGCGCAGGTCGGTCAGGCGCGCGAGGTTTTCGTGGGTGCGACGGATGCGGTTTTCGGTCTCGCGCCGGCGCTCCTTGTATTTGGAAATGCCCGCGGCTTCTTCAATAAAGTTGCGCAGGTCTTCGGGCTTGGACTCGATCAGCTTGGAGATCATCCCCTGCTCGATGATCGAATAGCTGCGCGGCCCCAGGCCGGTACCGAGGAAGATATCGGTGATGTCGCGACGCCGGCATTTGGTGCCGTTGAGGTAATAGGTGGTCTGGCTGTCGCGGGTCACTTTGCGGCGAATGGAGATCTCCGCGTAGGCGGCGTATTCACCGAGCAGCGTGCCGTCGGAGTTGTCGAACACCAGTTCGATGCTGGCCTGGCTGACCGGTTTGCGGCTGGTGGAGCCGTTGAAGATGACGTCGGTCATCGACTCGCCGCGCAGGTTCTTGGCCGAGCTTTCGCCCATCACCCAGCGCACGGCGTCGATGATGTTCGATTTGCCGCAGCCATTGGGCCCGACCACCGCCGCCATGTTGCTGGGGAAGTTCACCGTGGTCGGATCGACGAAGGATTTGAACCCCGCCAGCTTGATGCACTTGAGCCGCACCCGTTAAGCGTCCGTCAGGGCGGAGATCACCAGATCGCAGCTGCGCTGGCCATAGGCCGTCAGCACTTCGCGGATCTGTGGAAAGTCACGGGCGATGACGGCGGCAAGCAGGCGTTCGAACAGCTCCAGGTATTCGCTCATCGACGCCTTGCGTTGATCCAGTGCCAGGAAATACGCACGGCTCATGGCCGGTTGCAGGTTCTCGACGGTTTCCTGCAGGTACGGATTGTCGGCGAACGGATAGGTGGCGCGCATCACGTTGAAACTGTCGTCGACGAAGGTGTGGATATCCTGGCGCTCATAGCTGGCGGTCAGGCGCTGCTGGATCTGCACGAACGGCGCCAGGTCCGTCTTGACCTTCCAGCCCGTGGCCACGGCGTTGGCCAGCAGGATGTACATCTCGCCCATCAGCGTGCACAGGCTCTGCACCTTGTGCGCGGTGAGTTCGGTCACGTGGGCGCCACGGCGCGGCAGGATGGCGATCAGGTGACGGCGTTCGAGGATCAGCAAGGCCTCACGGACCGAACCGCGGCTGACGTCGAGCGCCTGCGTGACCTTCAGCTCCTGGATGCGCTCCCCGGGCTTCATTTCGCCGCGAATGATGCGTTCGGCGAGGTGGTGAGCGATTTGCTCGGCGAGGCTGTCCGGCGCCTTGAACGTCATGGTTGTCCCTTCAAACTCTTCGATCTGCACAGGCGGCGCAGTGTAGCGCAATTGATACCTCATGGCGGAGTGCCTGCCCGGTGGTTTTTGGCACGATTCAAGCAAAAAGCAGGCTAACCCATGCGGGTCAATACTGTAGGAAACGAGTCGTTGATCGACAAAGTGGTTTTTCCTGACCTTTAAGTCAGAAAATCATTGACCGAAAAGTCAGACCTGCTAAATTCGGTCACATCGGTTAACAACAATAATGAGTCTGCGAGGCCTTCCGTGATCCAGTTTTTACTAAACCAGGAACTCCGTAGCGAGCACGCCCTGGACCCGAACCTGACCGTGCTCAATTATCTGCGCGACCATGTGGGCAAACCCGGAACCAAAGAAGGCTGCGCCAGCGGCGACTGCGGTGCGTGCACCGTGGTGGTCGGCGAATTGCAGACCGATGCCGCCGGCCGCGAACACATTCGCTACCGCAGCCTCAATTCCTGCCTGACGTTCGTGTCGTCCCTGCACGGCAAGCAACTGATCAGCGTCGAAGACCTCAAGCACCAGGGCGAACTGCACAGCGTGCAAAAGGCCATGGTCGAGTGCCACGGCTCGCAGTGCGGCTTCTGCACCCCGGGTTTCGTGATGTCGCTGTTCGCCCTGCAAAAGAACAGCGACGCGCCGGATCACCACAAGGCCCACGAAGCCCTGGCCGGCAACCTGTGCCGCTGCACCGGCTACCGGCCGATCCTCCAAGCCGCCGAGCAGTCGTGCTGCGGCAAAAAACCGGACCAATTCGATGCCCGGGAAACCGAGACCATCGCCCGCCTCAAGGCCATCGCTCCCACCGATATCGGCGAACTCAACAGCGGCGACAAACGCTGCCTGGTGCCGTTGACCGTGGCCGACCTGGCCGATCTGTATGACGCCTATCCGCAAGCGCGCCTGCTGGCCGGCGGCACCGACCTGGCGCTTGAAGTGACGCAGTTCCATCGCACCCTGCCGGTGATGATCTACGTCGGCAACGTCGCCGAAATGAAGCGCATCGAGCACTTTGACGATCGCCTGGAAATCGGCGCTGCCACCGCCCTCTCCGATTGCTACGAGGCCCTGAAGGCTGAGTACCCGGACTTCGGCGAACTGCTGCAGCGCTTCGCCTCCCTGCAGATCCGCAACCAGGGCACCCTGGGCGGCAACATCGGCAACGCCTCGCCGATCGGTGATTCGCCACCGCTGCTGATCGCCCTGGGCGCGCAGATCGTCCTGTGCAAGGGCGAGACCCGCCGCACCCTGGCCCTGGAAGACTATTTCATCGATTACCGCGTCACCGCGCGCCAGGAAAGCGAGTTCATCGAGAAGATCATCGTGCCCCGCGCCAGTGCCGAACAATTGTTCCGTGCCTACAAAGTCTCCAAGCGTCTTGACGATGACATCTCCGCCGTCTGCGCGGCCTTCAACATCCGCTTGGAAAACGGCGTGATCGCTGACGCCCGCGTAGCCTTCGGCGGCATGGCGGCGATCCCGAAACGGGCCAACGCCTGCGAAACCGTGCTGCGCCATGCGCCGTTCAACACGGCGACGCTGGAGCGCGCCTGCGCCGCCCTGGCCGAAGACTTCACGCCGCTGTCGGACTTCCGCGCCAGCAAGGAATACCGCCTGCTCAGCGCGCAGAACCTGCTGCGCAAATACTTCATCGAACTGCAAACGCCGCACATCGAGACCCGGGTGACCGCTTATGTCTAATCATCACGCCGTAGAGAAGACCCAGGCCGAACTGGCTGAACTGTTCGCCAAGGACCTGACCACCGGTGTCGGCCGCAGCGTCAAGCACGACAGCGCCGCCAAGCATGTGTCCGGTGAAGCGCAGTACATCGACGATCGCCTGGAATTCCCCAATCAGTTGCACGTGTACGCACGCCTGTCGGACCGCGCCCACGCCAGAATCATCCGCATCGATACCTCGCCGTGCTATGCCTTCGAAGGTGTGCGCATCGCCATCACCCACGAAGACGTGCCGGGCCTGAAGGACATCGGGCCGTTGTTGCCCGGCGATCCGCTGTTGGCGATCGACACCGTGCAATTCGTCGGTCAACCGGTGGTGGCGGTCGCTGCAAAAGACCTGGAAACCGCTCGCAAGGCCGCGATGGCCGCGATCATCGAATACGAAGATCTGGAGCCGGTGCTGGACGTGGTCGAAGCGTTGCGCAAACGCCATTTCGTACTCGACAGCCATACCCACCAGCGCGGCGATTCGGCCGGGGCACTGGCCACTGCCGAACACCGCATCCAGGGCACGCTGCACATCGGCGGCCAGGAACACTTCTATCTGGAAACCCAGATCTCATCGGTCATGCCCACCGAAGATGGCGGCATGATCGTCTACTGCTCCACGCAGAACCCCACCGAAGTGCAGAAACTGGTGGCCGAAGTGCTGGACGTGTCGATGAACAAGATCGTCGTCGACATGCGCCGCATGGGCGGTGGTTTCGGTGGCAAGGAAACCCAGGCGGCGAGCCCGGCCTGCCTGTGCGCGGTGATCGCGCACCTGACCGGCCAACCGACCAAGATGCGCCTGCCGCGGGTCGAAGACATGCTGATGACCGGCAAGCGTCACCCGTTCTATGTCGAGTACGACGTCGGCTTCGACAGCACTGGTCGCCTGCACGGCATTGCCCTGGAACTGGCCGGCAACTGCGGCTGCTCGCCGGACCTGTCGGCGTCCATCGTCGACCGGGCGATGTTTCACTCGGACAACTCCTACTACCTGGGCGACGCGACCATCAACGGTCACCGCTGCAAGACCAACACCGCGTCCAACACGGCTTATCGCGGCTTCGGCGGCCCGCAGGGCATGGTCGCCATCGAAGAGGTGATGGACGCCATCGCCCGCCATCTGGCCCTCGACCCGCTGGCGGTGCGCAAGGCCAACTACTACGGCAAGACCGAGCGCAACGTCACCCACTACTACCAGACCGTCGAGCACAACATGCTCGAGGAAATGACCGCGGAACTGGAAGAAAGCAGCCAGTACGCCGAGCGCCGCGAAGCGATCCGCCGCTACAACGCCAACAGCCCGATCCTCAAAAAGGGCCTGGCGCTGACCCCGGTGAAATTCGGCATTTCCTTCACCGCCAGCTTCCTCAACCAGGCCGGTGCTCTCGTGCACGTGTACACCGACGGCAGCATCCACTTGAACCATGGCGGCACCGAAATGGGCCAGGGCCTGAACACCAAGGTCGCGCAGGTGGTGGCCGAAGTGTTTCAGGTGGAAATGGACCGTGTGCAGATCACTGCGACCAACACCGACAAAGTGCCCAACACTTCACCTACCGCAGCCTCCAGTGGTGCCGACCTCAACGGCAAGGCCGCACAGAACGCCGCCGAAACCATCAAGCAGCGGTTGGTGGAGTTTGCAGCGCGCCAGTACAAGGTCAGCGAAGAAGACGTGGAATTCCACAACGGCCACGTGCGGGTTCGCGATCACATCCTGACCTTCGAAGCGCTGATCCAGCAGGCGTATTTCGCTCAGGTGTCGCTGTCGAGCACAGGCTTCTACAAAACCCCGAAAATCTACTACGACCGCAGCCAGGCCCGTGGCCGTCCGTTCTATTACTTCGCCTTTGGCGCGGCGTGCTGCGAAGTGCTGGTCGACACCCTGACCGGCGAATACAAAATGCTGCGCACCGACATCCTGCACGACGTCGGCGCCTCGCTGAACCCGGCCATCGACATCGGCCAGGTCGAGGGCGGGTTCATCCAGGGCATGGGCTGGCTGACCATGGAAGAACTGGTGTGGAACAACAAGGGCAAGCTGATGACCAACGGCCCCGCCAGCTACAAGATCCCGGCCGTGGCGGACATGCCGTTGGACCTGCGGGTGAAGCTGGTGGAAAACCGCAAGAACCCGGAAGACACGGTATTCCACTCCAAGGCCGTGGGCGAACCCCCGTTCATGCTCGGCATCGCCGCGTGGTGCGCGATCAAGGACGCCGTGGCCAGCCTGGGTGATTACCGGCATCAGCCGAAAATCGACGCACCGGCGACCCCGGAGCGGGTGTTGTGGGGGTGTGAGCAGATGCGTCAGTTGAAGGTCGCCAAGGCAGTTGAGCCTGAGACCGAGTTGGCTCCGCTCTGAAACCGAGGCGCGGCCTTCGCGAGCAAGCCCGCTCCCACATTTGCAATGCAATACCCTGTGGGAGCGGGCTTGCTCGCGAAGAGGCCCGAACAGACAACAAAGATGTCGAGGTGAACATGTACAACTGGATCGACGCCCTCGCCGACCTGCAAAACCGCAGCGAACCCTGCGTGTTGGTGACCATCATCGAAGAGCTCGGCTCGACCCCGCGCAATGCCGGTTCGAAGATGGTAATCAGCGCCAAACAGACCTTCGACACCATCGGTGGCGGGCATCTGGAATACAAGGCCATGCAGATCGCCCGGGACATGCTCGCCAGCGGCAAGCAGGACACCCATCTGGAGCGCTTCAGCCTCGGCGCCAGCCTGGGCCAGTGCTGCGGCGGTGCGACAGTGTTGCTGTTCGAACCGATGGGCCAGGTCCAGGCGCAGATCGCCGTGTTCGGCGCCGGCCATGTCGGCCGCGCACTGGTGCCGCTGCTGGCCAGCCTGCCCTGCCGGGTGCGCTGGATCGACTCGCGGGAGGACGAGTTCCCTGAACAGATCCCCCACGGCGTACGCAAGATCGTCAGCGAAGAACCGGTGGATGAAATCGACGACCTGCCCGCCGGCAGCTACTGCATCGTCATGACCCATAACCATCAACTGGACCTGGAACTCACCGCCGCGATCCTCAAGCGCAACGATTTTGCCTACTTCGGCCTGATCGGCTCGAAAACCAAGCGCGTGAAGTTCGAACACCGCCTGCGCGATCGCGGTTTCGACGCCAGCGTGGTGCAACGCATGCGCTGCCCCATGGGCATCGGCGAAGTCAAAGGAAAGTTGCCGGTGGAAATCGCCATCTCCATCGCCGGTGAAATCATCGCCACCTATAACGCCAATTTCGGCCAGCAAACCTCCAGTGCCGAACCGATTGCCAAACTGCTGCCTGTTTCGCGTCGCAGCCAAACCGCCTTGAAAGCGTCGAACTGACTTTTTAACTAGAGAACCCCCATGCCTCTGACTCGCAAAGCCTACCGCGCCGCCATCCTGCACAGCATCGCCGACCCCGCCGAAGTGGGGATCGAAGCCTCCTATGAGTATTTCGAGGACGGTCTGCTGGTGGTCGACAACGGCAAGATCAGCGCCCTCGGCCACGCCAGTGAACTGCTGCCGACCCTGCCGGCCGATATCGAGATCACCCATTATCAGGACGCGTTGATCACCCCGGGCTTCATCGACACCCACATCCACCTGCCGCAGACCGGCATGGTCGGCGCCTACGGCGAGCAACTGCTGGACTGGCTCAACACCTACACCTTCCCGTGCGAGAGCCAGTTCGCCGACAAGGCCCATGCCGACGAAGTGGCGGACATTTTCATCAAGGAACTGCTGCGCAACGGCACCACCACCGCCCTGGTGTTCGGCAGCGTGCACCCGCAGTCGGTGAACTCGTTCTTCGAGGCCGCCGAGCAACTGGACCTGCGGATGATCGCCGGCAAGGTGATGATGGACCGCAACGCCCCGGACTACCTGACCGACACCGCCGAATCCAGCTACGTCGAAAGCAAGGCGCTGATCGAGCGCTGGCACGGCAAGGGCCGCCTGCACTATGCAGTCACCCCGCGCTTCGCCCCCACCAGCACCCCGGAACAACTGACCCTGGCCGGGCAGTTGCTCAGTGAATACCCGGATCTGTACATGCAGACCCACATCAGCGAAAACCTCAAGGAAGTCGAGTGGGTCAAGGCGCTGTTCCCGGAGCGCAAGGGTTACCTGGACGTCTACGACCACTATCAACTGCTGGGCGAGCGCTCGGTGTTCGCCCACGGCGTGCACCTGTGCGACGACGAGTGCGCGCGCCTGGCAGAGACCGGTTCGGCGATCGCCTTCTGCCCGACCTCGAACTTCTTCCTCGGCAGCGGCCTGTTCAACCTGCCGATGGCCGAAAAGCACAAGCTGAATGTGGGCTTGGGTACGGACGTCGGCGGTGGCACCAGTTTCTCGCTGCTGCAAACGCTGAACGAGGCGTACAAGGTCATGCAATTGCAAGGCGCGCGCCTGAGCCCATTCAAGTCGCTGTACCTGGCCACTCTGGGCGGCGCCCGTGCGCTGCGCCTGGAAGACAAGATCGGCAACCTGCAACCGGGCACCGACGCCGACTTCCTGGTGCTGGACTACAACGCCACGCCGCTGCTGGGTTACCGCTTGAAGCAGGCCAACAACATTGCCGAGACGTTGTTCGTGTTGATGACGCTGGGGGATGACCGGACGGTGCTGCAGACCTATGCGGCGGGGAACCTGGTGCATCAGCGTTAAGGTTTTCCGAGCATAAAAAATCCCCCGCAGCGTTGCCGCCCGGGGGATTTTTGTTGTCTGCTCTGTCGCCTTCGCGAGCAAGCCCGCTCCCACATTGGATTGGTGTCGAATACACATCCAATGTGGGAGCGGGCTTGCTCGCGAAGGGAGCGACTCGGTTTGATCTACAGCTTGGCGCTCGAACGCCCCGGCTTCTTGGTCTGCAACAGATGCGAGAACACCGCATGCAAATCATCCGACGCACTTTCCTCGTCGAGGTTGAGCTTGCTGTCGATGTGGTCCATGTGATGCATCATCAAATCCACCGCCAGCTCACCGTTGCGCGCTTCGA
Source organism: Pseudomonas sp. KK4 (assembly GCF_001984065.1). Taxonomy (GTDB): domain Bacteria; phylum Pseudomonadota; class Gammaproteobacteria; order Pseudomonadales; family Pseudomonadaceae; genus Aquipseudomonas. The sequence continues at coordinate 68,580 of NZ_LYVP01000015.1, read as the reverse complement.
TCGCGTCGATCAGCTGGGTGTGCTCGTCATAGGAGCAATGCGAGCGGTTGCCGCTTTCGTACTGGGCGATGATCAGCGAGGTCTGCGACACCAGGCTGCGCTGGAAGCTGATCAGCGGTGCATTCTTCGCCGCTTCCGCCAGCTTGAGGTGGAATTCGCCCGACAGACGGATACCGGCACCACGGTCGCCCCGGGAGAAGCTGTCGCGTTCGTCGTTGACCATCTGGCGCAACTCGGCGATCTGCTCGGCGGTGGCGTGCTGCACGGCCAGCTCCGTGATCGCCCGCTCCACCAGCCGCCGGGCCATGAACACCTGGCGCGCCTCTTCGACGCTCGGGCTGGCAACCACCGCGCCGCGGTTGGGCCGCAGCAGCACCACGCCTTCATGGGCCAGGCGCGACAGCGCACGGCGAATGATGGTGCGGCTGACCCCGAAAATCTCCCCCAGCGCTTCTTCGCTCAACTTGGTGCCGGGCGCCAGACGCTGTTCGAGGATGGCCTCGAAGATATGCGCGTAGACAATATCGTCCTGGGTACCGCTGCGGCCGGCTTTGCCTGCTCGCGGTTGTTTCTTGAGGGGCTGCAACTGTTCGTTCATGGGCACTCGAGTCGGGAGAACTGCGGCGAATTGACCGTGACTGTAATACGGCACAGTGGGTCGCTGGCAAGTATCGCGTAAAAAACACTGCGATTGTACACAATGGTTAGTGTCAACACGACTGTACGGCTGTTTGTCACTTCCGCTGTATGGCAACAATCGCTCAGCTTTGAGTTTAGGCTTTAACCAGGAATCCGCAGACAGAACATTCCCTGTTGGAGCGGGCTTGCTCGCGAAGGCGGTGCGTCAATCGACATCGGCCTTTACTGAAACACCGCCTTCGCGAGCAAGCCCGCTCCCACAGGGGAATGCGTCGATTCGGACACCTTTTTCAGAACCAAGGAACACCATCGTCATGAACGACGCCACCCACACGCAGCTCCGTCCATGGGCCGACACCTCGCCTTCGGCCATCGTCGCCGGCTTCATCGCCATGATGACCGGCTACACCAGCTCCCTGGTCCTGATGTTCCAGGCCGGGCAAGCGGCGGGCCTGACCAGCGGGCAGATTTCGTCGTGGATCTGGGCGATCTCCATCGGCATGGCGGTGTGTTCGATCGGCCTGTCGTTGCGCTATCGCACGCCCATCACCATCGCCTGGTCGACCCCGGGTGCGGCGTTGTTGATCACCAGCCTGGGTGGCGTGAGTTACGGCGAAGCCATCGGCGCCTATATCACCTGCGCGGTGCTGGTGACGATCTGCGGGCTGACCGGCAGCTTCGAACGCCTGGTGAAAAAGATCCCTGCTTCCCTGGCGGCCGCACTGTTGGCGGGCATCCTGTTCAAGATCGGCAGCGAAATCTTCGTCGCCGCCCAGCATCGCACCGCCCTTGTACTGGGCATGTTCTTCACCTACCTGGTGGTCAAGCGCCTGTCGCCGCGCTATGCGGTGCTGGCCGCCCTGTTGATCGGCACGGCGCTGTCGGGGTTCATGGGGCTGCTGGACTTCGGCGGTTTTCATCTGGAAGTGGCCACGCCGGTCTGGACCACCCCGCACTTCTCCCTGGCCGCCACCATCAGCATCGGCATCCCGTTGTTCGTGGTGGCAATGACCTCGCAGAACATGCCGGGCATCGCCGTGCTGCGCGCCGACGGCTACAACGTGCCGGCCTCGCCGCTGATCACCACCACCGGCATCGCTTCGCTGCTGCTGGCGCCGTTCGGCTCCCACGGGATCAACCTGGCCGCCATCAGCGCGGCGATCTGCACCGGGCCCCATGCCCACGAGGATCGCAACAAACGCTACACGGCAGCCGTCTGGTGCGGGATTTTCTACGGCATCGCCGGGGTGTTCGGCGCGACGCTGGCGGCGCTGTTTGCCGCGCTGCCAAAAGAACTGGTGCTGTCGATTGCCGCGCTGGCGCTGTTCGGCTCGATCATCAACGGCCTGAGCATTGCCATGAGCGAAGCGAAGGAGCGTGAAGCGGCGCTGATCACCTTCATGGTCACGGCCTCGGGGCTGACGCTGTTTTCCATCGGTTCGGCATTCTGGGGAATCGTGGCGGGGGTGGTCACCCTGATGATCCTGAATTGGCGCAAAGCCTGAGGATCCAGCAAAAACAGGCATGACGGCGACCCACGGGTCGCCGTTTTTTTATGCGCTGCACACATGGGATTAATGCAGATACATCACTGTAATTTCCAACGGTCGGGGCACATTCTTTGGGCGCACAGGCGTTCCCGTAAAACTATAAGAATCAATGCCCTGAGGCCTCACATGAAGAATCGTCCACTGTTGGGACTGTTTGTATTTTCGATGTCCGCAAGTTCACTGCATGCGCACGCAGATGAAGCCCCCGAAGGATTTATAGAAGGTGGTAGCGCAAAAATCCTCGCGCGCAACATGTACTTCAATCGCAATTCCCTGTCCCACTACCCCGATGCCATTGGCTGGGGCCAGGGCTTTTTGATGGACTATCAGTCCGGGTTCACCCAGGGTGAAATCGGTTTCGGTATCGAGGCCAGTGCCTATACCGCCTACAAGCTCGATGGTGGGCGCGGCACTGTCGGTACGGGCATGTTTCCTGCCGAAGGCGATGGGGAACGATCAGAATCATCGACACTCAATGGCGCGGTGAAGATGAAGTGGTCGAACACGGTCCTGAAGTTTGGCGACCTGCGCCCGTATAACCCCGTGTTCGCCACGCCCGACTTGCGATTGATGCCGATGACCACCCGTGGCTTTCAATTGCTGAGCGAGGATATCGACAAAGTCAGCATCGATATCGGCCACTTCTATTCGTCCCGCGGCTACACCACCACCAATCACGACGAAGGCTTCAAGGCTGGATATGCCGGGGTGGACGCCGGCGATGTGGACTACGCCGGGTTGACCTATACGCCGGTCGATGCCGGCAGTGTCGGCTTTTATGCCTCCCGCGCCGAAGACCTGTGGCGCCAGTACTACCTCAATGGCAACTACAGCCTGGCCCTGGATGAGGAACAGTCACTGAGTTTCGACTTCAACCTCTACCGCACCCTCGATGAAGGCAAGGCCAATGCCGGCGATATAAACAACACCGCCTGGTCGCTTTCCAGCGCTTACGCCATCGGCTCGCAGACGTTCACCCTGTCCTATCAGAAAGTGCACGGCCGTACGCCGTTCGACTACTTGATGTCTTCGGACGGGACCTACATGGACTCCATCTACCTGGCCAACTCTTCGCAATACGGCGACTTCAACGGCCCGGGTGAACAGTCGATCGGCCTGGGTTATGCCTATGACTTCGGCAGCACCGGTTATTTGCACACGACCCTCAGCTTTCGTTACGTCTACGGCTTCGATATCGATGACGAGAAAGTCGATCCGGACGGCCTGTACGCCTACTACGCGCATTCCGACAAGCAGATCGAGCGCGATATCGATCTCAAGACCGTGGTCGAAACCGGCCCCCTGAAAAACCTCTCGGTGCGGGTCCGCTATGCCGATTTTGCCTTTACCGGCGACAGCGTGAAGCAACTTCGGGTCATCACCGAATACCCGTTCGATCTCTTTTGATGAGCCTGTCTTAGCACAATAAAAACAAGGAATTGCCCATGAAGAACTTCAAGATCAAGTGTATTGCCCTGGCTGTCACACTCTCCTCGATGGCGATGTCCGCCTACGCAGACACTGTGTACGTCCATGCCGGCAAACTGGTGGATGTGGAAAAAGGCAAGGTGCTCAACGATCAGCGCATCAAGATCGAGGACGAACGCATCGTCACCGTCGAACCCTGGAGCGCGCCGCCGGCCAACAGCACGGTGATCGACTGGTCGACCAAGACCGTGTTGCCGGGGTTGATCGACATGCACACGCACATCTCCGACTGGGACATGACCAACAACGTCGCCGAACCGCTGCTGCACTCCCCGCAAGACGTCGCGCTGATGGGGGCCAAACATGCCTACCAGACCCTGCGCGCAGGTTTCACCACCGTACACGACCTGGGCACCTACCGCGCCTTCACCGACGTCGCGCTGCGCGATGCGATCAACGCCAACCGTGTGCTGGGCCCACGGATGAACGTGGTCGGCGCCTACATCACCGTGCCGGGCGGCGGTGGCGAAGTGACCGGTTTTGCGCCGGGGGTGGAGATCCCGGCGGACATGCGGGTCGGCGTCTATCGTGATGCCAACGAGGCAAAACAGAAGACCCGTTACCTGTTCCAGCACGGCGTGGACACCATCAAGATGATGGGCACCGGTTCGGTGCTGGCCGAAGGCACCGAGCCAGGCCAGATGGAAATGACCGAAGAAGACATGCGCGCCGTGGTGCAGGAAGCCAAGGTGCACAAAAGCTACGCCACGGTCCACGCCCATGGCGCGGAAGGGATCAAGGCGGCGATCCGTGCCGGGGTGAAATCCGTCGAGCATGCGTCCCTGCTCGATGACGAGGGCATCAAGATGGCCAAGGACAACGGCACCTACCTGGTGATGGACATCTATAACGGCGACTACATCGATGAGGTCGGCCACATGGAAGCCTGGCCGGAAAGCTACCTGCGCAAAAACGCCGAAACCACCGACGTGCAGCGCCAGGCGTTCCGCAAGGCGGTCAAGGCCGGGGTGAAAATCGCCTATGGCACCGATGCCGGGGTGTATCCGATCGGCACCAACGCCAAGCAGTTCGCCTACATGGTGAAATACGGCATGACGCCGATGCAGGCCATCCAGTCGGCCACCGTGGTCGCCGCCGACCTGCTCAACTGGCAGCAGGATGTCGGCGCGGTCAGCACCGGTCGCTTTGCCGACATGATCGCTGTGGATGGCGATCCGATTGCCGATATCACTGTTCTCGAAAAACTGCCTGTGGTCATGAAAGGCGGTGCGATCGTGCCGCCTGACGTTTTGCCCGGCCTGTAAAAGGAAGTAAAACCGGCGGTCCGGGCGAGGCAGGAATTGAAAAACTCGCCCGGCAGTCATGACGCTTAGCTGGTAAGATGCGCGGCGTTATTACTTTTGAGGATTGTTTCATGGCCACTAACCGCTCCCAGCGTCTGCGCAAAAAGCTCTGTGTAGACGAGTTCCAGGAATTGGGTTTCGAATTGAACCTGGACTTCAAGGAAGACCTGGCTGACGAGGCGATCGACGCATTCCTCGACGCGTTCCTCAAAGAAGCCATGGAAGCCAACGGTCTGGGCTATGTCGGCGGCGACGACTTCGGTCTGGTTTGCCTGCAGAAGCGCGGCTCGGTTTCCGAAGAGCAGCGTGCCGCCGTTGAAGCCTGGCTCAAGGGCCGCAGCGAACTGACCGAAGCAACCGTCAGCCCGCTGATCGACGTCTGGTACCCGGAAAAGCCGATCAATCCGGTAGCTTGATGTTCAAAAGGGCCATCCATCGTGATGGCCCTTTTTGTTTGTGCCCCACTCTGTCTAATCCCCTCGCCACAGCCATCGCACCTTGGGGCATAATGCGGACACTTTTATGTTCGCTGAGGGCTTTCATTTTCATGCCCTCGTCTTTTCCCCCTCGGCTGTAGGGTTTTATGTCCATGATCAAATCGTTGCGTCCACTGCTGCTGGCCGGCCTCCTTCTCCCACTGGCCCTCCCCGTTTGCGCTGAACCGATCAACACCGCGTTATCACCCAACGTCGAAAAAGCCCTCAAGGCCAGCAAGCTGCAGGACAACGCCCTGTCGCTGGTCATGATCCCGCTGACCGGCCCCGGTACCCCGACCATTTTCAACGCCGACGTTTCGGTCAACCCGGCTTCGACCATGAAACTGGTCACCACCTACGCGGCCCTGGAAATGCTCGGCCCGAATCATCAGTGGAAAACCGAGTTCTACACCGATGGCACCCTCAGCGGCGGGATCCTCAACGGCAACCTCTACCTCAAGGGCGGCGGCGATCCGAAGCTGAACATGGAAAAACTCTGGCTGTTGATGCGCGACCTGCGCGCCAACGGCGTGACCCAGGTCACCGGCGACCTGGTGCTGGACAAGAATTTCTTCGTGCAACCGCAACTGCCCGAGTTCAACGACGACGGCAACGACGAGAACAAACCGTTCCTGGTCAAGCCCGATGCCCTGCTGGTCAACCTCAAGGCCCTGCGCTTCGTGGCCCGCAACGACGGCGGTCGCGTGCTGATCTCCGTGGAGCCACCGATCGCCAGCATCCGCATCGAGAACCAGGTCAAGGCCGTCAACTCCAAGCAATGCACCGGTGGCGTGCGCTACAACCCGGTGCCGCAGGCCGATGGCAGCGTGACGGTGACCGTCGGCGGTCAGTTGGGCGATGGCTGCAGTTCGCAGACTTACCTGTCGCTGCTCGACCACGCGACCTACACCGCCGGTGCCGTGCGCGCGATCTGGAAGGAACTGGGTGGCAGCATCCAGGGCAAGGACGTGCTGGCGCCAACGCCCAAAGATGCCAAGGTACTGGCCCGGGCGTTCTCGCCGGACCTGGCGGAAATCATCCGCGACATCAACAAATACAGTAACAACACCATGGCCCAGCAACTGTTCCTGAGCCTGGGGCAGAGATTCCGCACCGACGCCGACGCCGATGACGCCAAGGCTGCCCAGCGTGTGGTCCGTCAGTGGCTGGCCAAGAAAGGCATCACTGCGCCGCACCTGGTGATGGAAAACGGCTCCGGCCTGTCCCGTGCCGAACGGGTCAGCGCCCGGGAAATGGCCTCGATGCTGCAAGCCGCGTGGCACAGCCCCTACGCCGCCGAATACATCAGCTCGATGCCGATTGCCGGCACCGACGGCACCATGCGCAAGCGCCTGAAGACCACCGCGATGCGCGGCGAAGCCCACGTCAAGACCGGTACCCTGAACACCGTGCGCGCCATCGCCGGTTTCAGCCGCGACGTCAACGGCAATACCTGGGCCGTGGTGGCGATCCTCAACGACAAGGCCCCGTTCGGCGCCTCGTCGGTGCTCGATCAGGTGCTGCTGGACCTGTACCGCCAGCCGAAACTGCCGCAGACCGCTTCGGTCCTGTAAAACACCGCGGCCCCCTGTGGGAGCACGCTTGCTCGCGAAAGCGCACTGTCAGACAACAAGGATGTCGGCTGACACACCGCTTTCGCGACCAGGCCCGTTCCCACGGGGATTGCGTACGGCAAGAATCAATTCATCTCCTCCTGCACCCGATCCCTGCCTTCCTGTTTCGCCACATACACCCCCGAATCCGCCCGCAGCAGCAACGCATCTGCGCCCTCGCCGACCCGCCAACTGGCTATACCGAAACTCGCGGTGACCACCCCGACTTCGTCGATCGGCGCACTGCGCAGGCTTTGCCACAACTCCAGTGCCAGGGCATGGGCCTGTTTACCGTCGATGTCCGGGCACAACACCATGAACTCCTCGCCCCCCAGGCGGCAGAACACGTCAGTGCGCCGCAGCCGATGGCCGATACGCTCGCACACCGCCTGCAACACCCGGTCGCCGACGGCGTGGCCATACTGGTCATTGATGCGCTTGAAGTGGTCGATGTCGAGCATGATCACCGACAGCTCACCGCCGCCGCGCTCCACCCTCGCCATCTCGATGGTCAGCCGTTCCTGAAAATAACGCCGGTTGTGGATGCCGGTCAGGGAATCGGTGATCGACAGCGCGCGCAGTTCTTCTTCCACGCGCTTCATGTCGGTCACGTCCGAGATATAGCCATGCCACAGCACCCCGCCGCCAGGCAGCTCCTCCGGCGTCGCCTCGCCGCGAACCCAGCGCAGGCCGCGCTGGGGCAGTTGCACGCGGTACTCCTCGCGCCAGGGGCTGACGGTATCGGCAGAAGCGCGGATGGATGCGCGAACCCGGGTGGTGTCCTGAGGATGAATCCGGGTGAAGATCGCTTCGGCATTGAGCAACAGCACGTCCGGCTCGAGCTCGTAGATTTCGCGAATGCCATCGCTGGCGTAGATCACACTGAAGCGCCCGTCGAACTCCATCTTGAACTGGTAAATCCCGCCAGGCACATGGGCGCTGAGCTTCTTCAGCAATACGTCCCGCGCCGCCAGCGCTTCATGCACGCGCTTGCGTTCGGTGATGTCGATGCACACCGCCAGGTGCCCGACCCACAACCCCTGTTCGTCGAGCACCGGCGTGGCCAGCATGTTGACGATCAGGTGGCTGCCGTCGCCGCGCACCAGGGTCCACTCCCGCGCCTCGTTGCGGCCGTCGGCGCTGGCCTCGACCAGCATCGCCTGGCATGTCGGCACCGGCTTGCCGAACAGCGTACTCAACTCGGTGGAACGGGCGGCGAGCTCCCGGGGCAGGTGCAGGTTTTCCAGAGTCATGTGGCCCACCACTTCGGCGGCGGTGTAGCCGAGCATTTGCTCGGCGCCGGCGTTGAAGGTGCTGATCACCCCGCGCAGATCGGTGGCGATGATCGCCACCTGGGTCGCGGCATTGAGCACACCGCGCAATTGACCGTGGGTACCGCGCAACTCCTGTTCCCGGGCACGCAACTCCTCGGTCCGCTGCTCGACCATTTTCAGTGCACGCTGGCGCTGGCTGACAAGGACATAAAGCAATGCGCTGAGCAACACACTGAGCAATCCGCCGAGGACCATCATGGCGGTGACTGAAGAATGGTTGGCCTGAAGAAACGCCTCGCTGGGCTGGATATCGACTTGATAGTCGTGATCGGCCAGGCGCAACAGCCGGCTCCAGGACAAATCACTGGGGGCCGGTGTGTTGGGCGACTCGAAGAGCACTTCGTGCTGTTCGTCTGTGGATAAATCGAGGATGCGCACCGACAGGTAATCGCGCCCCGCCTCCGGCAAATCGTCGGCCAGCAGCTGACGCATGCTGATCACCGCCATGACATAACCGAACGGCTTGCTGCCTGCGGCGCGGGGATCGTCGCGCAAGGTGACGGGAGCGACCAGCAGCACACCCCGGGCATATTCCGGCTCGATGTTGACCAGATGCATCGGCTGCGAGACCGCCATGCGTCCGTGTTCGTCCGCGCGCTCCAGCGTGGCGCGGCGCAAAGGTTGCGCCAGCAAATCGTAGCCTAGCGCCGGGCCGAGTTTGCTCTGGGTCTGGCTGTAGATCACCACCACGTACTCATCGCGTTCGGCGGCCAGCTGCAGTTGGCCCTCGGCATTGAGCTCGCGCACGGTGAAATCACTGAGGCCCTCATCCCGCACTCGCTGCTCGAACGCCGCGCGTTCGTCGCGACGGATCCGTTGGGCAAACGAATACGCCTGGGTGCGGTACAACAGAGGTTGGGTGTAACCGTTGAATTCTTCCCGAGACACCGAATCGGAATTGGCAAAGAAGCGCCGCAGGCCATCGAGGCGCTGTTCCTGATCTTCAAAGCGTTCTTCGATGCGGCTGTAGCGTTCACTGGCCAGCAGTTGGAAACGTTGCCGCAATTGATGGTGAAACAGGTTCAGCGTCGACCAGGCCAGCAAACCGGTGAGCACCCCGCCGAGGAGCAATACCAGTAGCGCGACCAGCCAGGCCGAGACATCTTCGCTGATAAAACCCAGGATTTTTGGGCGCACGGCGTGCAACGACATAAACGCAACTCAAAACGCCAGGTGCGGGAAAGCCCTTTGGCCCTGAATTGAGTTATAGCTATTAGCCACTAATTTGACCAGCACTGAACGCTCCCTGTAGGAGCGAGCTTGCTCGCGATGGACTCCAGAACAACGCGTGCATCCAGAGAGCAAGCGTTATCGTTGGCGACCATCGCGAGCATGCTCGCTCCTACAGGGGGATTACCCGTCAGCGGGCGGTGATTTTCCAGGCGCGGTGGATCTTGGGATTACGGGCAAAATCCTGATCGATGGTCTGGGCGCTGATCTCTTCGACCGCATAGCGCTCGCTGAGGTTGGGCTCCAGTTCGAACTTGCGGAAGTTGTTGGAGAAGTACAACACCCCGCCCGCCGCCAGTCGCGCCATGGCCAGGTCGATCAATTGCACCTGGTCACGCTGTACATCGAAGATGCCTTCCATGCGCTTGGAGTTGGAGAAGGTCGGCGGGTCGATGAAGATCAGGTCGTACTCGTCGCGGCTGGCTTCCAGCCAGGCCATCACATCGCCTTGCTCCAGGCGGTTCTTGTCGGAGAACCCGTTCAGCGACAGGTTGCGCCGCGCCCAGTCCAGGTAAGTTTTCGACAGGTCGACGCTGGTGGTGCTGCGCGCACCACCCTTGGCCGCGTGCACGCTGGCGGTCGCGGTGTAGCAGAACAGATTGAGGAAGCGCTTGCCGGCGGCCTCTTTCTGAATGCGCATGCGCATCGGCCGGTGGTCGAGGAACAGGCCGGTGTCGAGGTAATCGGTGAGGTTGACCAGCAGCTTCACGCCGCCTTCGTTCACTTCAACGAACTTGCCCTGGGCCGCCTGACGCTCGTATTGCTTCGTGCCGCTCTGACGCTCGCGACGCTTGACCACCACGCGGCTCTTGTCGATGTTCAGCGCCTGGGGAATGGCGGCCAGGGCATCGAACATGCGCGCCGAGGCTTTTTCCGGGTCGATGGATTTCGGTGCGGCGTATTCCTGGACGTGGACCCAATCCTGATACAGGTCGATGGCCATGGAGTATTCCGGCATGTCGGCATCGTAGACGCGGTAGCAATCGATGCCTTCGCGCTTGACCCACTTGCCCAGGGCCTTGAGGTTCTTTTGCAGGCGGTTGGCAAACATCTGCCCGCCTTCGCTCAGGCGCGGTTGCTCGATCACAGGCGCAGGGGCCGGTGCCGGTTTGATCGGGTTGCCGTTCTTGTTGTACTGACGCTCTTGCGGCTCGCTCGGCGCTTGATCGTAGGCCGCCTGTTCACGTTCGGCCTGACGCTGCTCCGGGGTGCGACGCTCGCCAGTGACGAATTGATCCGGCAGGACCTTGATCAGCAGCAGCTTGCACGGCAAGGCGCCGTTCCAGAATGAATACTGCTTGTGGCTGCGGATGCCCATGCGCTTGCCCAGGTCCGGGGCGCCGGTGAACACCGCGGCTTCCCAGTTCAGGCAGGCCTGACGCAGGCGTTCGCCGAGGTTCTGGTAGAGATAAAGCAGGCTGGCTTCGTCCCCCAGACGCTCGCCGTAGGGCGGGTTGCAGATCACCAGGCCCTTCTGGTTCTGGTCCGGACGCGGCTCGAAGGTCGCGACTTCGCCCTGGTAGATCTTGATCCACTCGCTCAGGCCGGCACGCTCGACGTTGTTGCGGCCCGGCTGGATCAGGCGCGGATCGGCTTCGTAACCGCGAATCCACAGCGGTGGCTTGGCCAGGCCGGCCGCCGCACGCTCGGTGGCTTCTTCATGCAACTTTTTCCAAAGCGCCGGGACGTGGCCGAGCCAGGCGGTGAAGCCCCACTGTTCGCGACGCAGGTTCGGCGCGATATCGGCGGCGATCATCGCCGCTTCCACCAGGAAGGTACCGACACCGCACATCGGGTCCGCCAAGGCGCCGCCTTCGGCCGCGATGCGTGGCCAGCCGGAACGGATCAGGATCGCCGCCGCGAGGTTTTCCTTCAGCGGCGCCGCGCCCTGCTGCAAGCGATAGCCGCGCTGGTGCAGGCTGTGGCCGGACAGATCGAGGGAGAGGATGGCTTCGCCACGGTCCAGGCGCAGGTGAATGCGCAGGTCCGGGTTGAGTTTGTCGATGGACGGACGGTCGCCCTGCGGGGTGCGCAGTTTGTCGACGATGGCGTCCTTGACCTTCAGCGCGCCGAAGTGGGTGTTGTCGATACCCGAGCCATGACCGCTGAATTCGACGGCCAGGGTGCCGTCGTTGAGCATGTGGTCTTGCCAGTCGATGTCGAGCACGCCGTGATAGAGGTCTTCGGCATCTTTCATCGGGAAACGCTTGAGCACCAGCAGCACCCGGTTGGCCAGACGCGACCACAGGCACAGGCGATAAGCGGTTTCCATGGTGGCCATGCCGCGCACGGCAGAGGTGTGCTCCCGTGCTTCCTCAAGGCCAAGCCCGACGGCTTCCTCGATGAGCAGGCCTTCAAGGCCTTTAGGGCAAGTGAGGAAGAGTTCGAAACGATCGGACATGAGGATACGTAGCCTTTAGCTGAGTGGACCGGCAACGCATTGCCGGCCCGGTTTTCAATCAGGCGCTTTTCTCGAAGAGCGCCCGCGTGGCACGAAGGTGTGCCGTTCCACCCCTGCTGCCCGGGTTAAATGAGCTTAGATGCAAGGACAGGTAAAAAAGTTGATGCAACAAAATGTCATAAGTCGACCCTTCGTCGAATAATGCCGCGGTGCAACGCGAGGCATTCTCAGCAAAGGATTGACCGCTTCATCCTGCGGGGGGCCGATCATACAGGGGTTTGCCCCATAAATACGCGACAGACATCGTGTTACTTATGGCCATAGCATCTTTATGGTTACGTCCTTATGACAAAACGATCATTCCCTCGATGTGACGCTTTGGTTAGAAATCAAAACAGGTTGGCGCCGCAATGACGCCAACACCTTGGCTCGCCACGCCGGCAGCGGGCCCCAACGGCAGGATTTTTCTGCCAGACCTCGATTGAGGTCAACGCGATGAAAACAGTCAACAAGTGAGGGCAACACCCTATGAGAAGACTTAAGCGTGATCCGTTGGAAAGAGCATTTTTGCGCGGATATCAATATGGCGTTGGTGGCAAATCCCGCGAGCTTTGCCCATTTACTCTACCGTCGGTACGTCAAGCCTGGATCAACGGCTGGCGAGAAGGACGCGGCGACAACTGGGACGGTATGACCGGCACTGCGGGCATCCATAGACTCAACGAACTTCACGCTGTCGGCTGACACAGGGCGAACATTCCGACACTACAATCTGATTGTGTACTGAATTAACCACGCACGTCCCATCCGGGCGGCGGGCTCCGGCCCAGGGGCTCCTTTTGAGGAGCCCTTTTTTATGCCCGGAGAATCTGCTCACCCCACAATCTAGCCGCAGCCGCAGCCGCAGCCGCGTTAGCGCAACGCCGCGATCGCGTCCACCGACTCACGAATCAACGCAGGGCCTTTATAGATGAAGCCCGAGTAGATCTGCACCAGGCTCGCACCCGCGGTGATTTTCTCCGCCGCGTGCTTGCCTTCGGTAATCCCGCCTGCCGCGATGATCGGCAACCGGCCACCCAGCTCCGCCGCCAGCACCTTGACGGTGTGAGTGCTCTTTTCACGAACCGGCGCACCGGACAGACCGCCCGCCTCGTCACCGTGCTCCATGCCTTCGACGCCCACGCGGCTCAGGGTGGTGTTGGTGGCGATGACCGCGTCCATGCCGGTTTCGATCAACGCCTGCGCCACTTGCGCGGTTTCTTCGTCGGTCATGTCCGGGGCGATCTTGATGGCCAGCGGCACGTGCTTGCCATGGCGCAGCGCCAGTTCGGCGCGACGCGTGGCCAGGTCGGCCAGCAGTTGCTTGAGCGAATCACCGAATTGCAGGCTGCGCAGGCCCGGGGTGTTCGGCGAGCTGACGTTGACCGTCACATAGCTGGCATGGGCGTAGACCTTGTCCAGGCAGATCAGGTAATCGTCCACCGCGCGCTCGACCGGGGTGTCGAAGTTCTTGCCGATGTTGATGCCCAGCACACCCTTGTACTTGGCGGCCGCGACCCGGGCCAGCAAGTGATCGACACCGAGGTTGTTGAAACCCATGCGGTTGATGATCCCTTCGGCTTCCGGCAAACGGAACAGCCGAGGCTTGGGATTGCCCGGCTGCGGGCGCGGGGTGATGGTGCCGATTTCGACGAAGCCGAACCCCAACTGGGCAAAACCATCGATGGCCGCGCCGTTCTTGTCCAGACCGGCCGCCAGCCCCACCGGGTTCGGGAAGTCCAGGCCCATGACCGTCACCGGCATCTTGGCCGGCGCCTTGCACAGCAAACCGTTAAGCCCCAGACGCCCGCCTGCGCCGATCAAGTCCAGGGACAGATCGTGGGACGTTTCCGGGGAAAGTTTGAACAACAGCTGACGGGCCAGGGTGTACATGGGCGGGATTGACTCAGGGCGGCGAAAAGTGGCGGCGATTATAGCCGGGCTTGGTCCACACAGGCGACCTCTTTGCCTTTGCTCAAGGCAGCGGGGTCTCACGTGGCTCAAAGCTATTGTCGGTGCGTTTGCCACTGCCAAAGACCAGCGGCAGGTAGATCGCCATCGCCATCAGCGCCAGGCAGCCGTTGAGAATGTGCGCCTGATAACCCTCTTCAACCTCGGAATCGTTCAACAACGATGCGACCGCGTGCAGCACCAATGCGATCGCATGCCCCGCCGAGAGCCGCATCGCTCCGATGTTGAATGCGGCATCCGCCAACTGTGAACCCGTCGGCCGTTGCACCCCTGCACGCACCTTCAACACAACGTGCTCCAAGGATTCGGGGTCGGAGAAAACCGAGTCCAGCCCGCGTGACGGCGCCAGCATCCGACAGCTTTTGCACAAAATGGAGATGATGTCATCCACCACCATGCCAAAGCCATTCAACAGGCCCTGGATCGCATCCGCGCCCAGGCTGTGACCGAGTTCTGCAGCCGCACGCGCGGCGCCGCTCAACGGGGTCAGGTCCGCCACGTGCTTCAGCACATATTGCGCCACACCATAGGCCCCCGTCGTCACTGCGGCGGTCGATACATTGCCGCCTCCCGAGTTGTCCAGCAGGGGAAAGCAGGCGTTGGCCAAGCCTCGGGCCAGGGTGTATATCGCCCCGCCGACCACTGCCGGCAATACATTGCGCGTCGTGTCGGTGAGATGCGCTGCGATCAGCGCCCCCAGGGTGATGCTGGCCATGCAGGCACGCCCCACGTTGGAGGCCAGGCTCCCCGTTCCATTACATTTATTGCGTGCAGCCCCCACCAAGGTCAACGCCGGGCCGATCAGGGTCATCGCGACCACCGCCCAGGCACGGGCAGCTTCAGGCGTATCGCCTTCAGCCAAGGCTCGCTCGATGTGGTAAGTGGCCGCCTGGCGCAGCATCTCCGCCAGCATTACGATCACACCCGTGCGCCCGGCAACATTGAGCAGATTGAGTGCCGGTCCCTTGGCCGGCTCGAGCCACTCCATGCCTGCCTGGAGGAAGGTCTTTACCCGGCTTTCACGGGTTTGCTCGCTATCGACCGCGTTAAGCTCACGCACCCGCGCATACAGTTCCTCATGGCCAGGCTCACCGGACAGGTGACCGTCCTCGATGAATGCACGGGCTCGATGCGCCTCGTGCAAGTCCGTTTCACCTAATTGCCTGAAGCTCTCACCGATCAAGGTGTGCGCGATATTGCCTATCCGACGCATACCCGCTTGCACTTGCCTGGGGGTGCCAAGACTGGCCACCTGAAAATCCGACGACGGAACAAGTCCCGAAGGATCAACCGTCGCCCGTGTCGCGGTTGATAGGCCATCGGGCAACGCAACCACCCAAGCTTGCGATCCTGCAATAGGTTGAACCATCGTCATGTCCCTCTTGTTTGCTAAGAATGTTGTGTTGCCGTTCGCCGCTCACCACTCACTCTTCTCCCACGCATCATCGCCCATGGGCTGGAACACCTCGCCCATGAAGCGCGTGACGAACAGGTCCACGCTGAACGCCAGGGTATTGGCAGCGCTGACTTCCTTGTAGATCAGGCTTTTTTCCAGCTTCTCGTCTTTCAAGCGAACCAACACCTGCATCGCCACTGCCATCAATGCCTTGGCCGATGGGTAGGCAGGAGATTGTCCATCCGCTCCCCGCTGCGCGCGCAGAAACGCGTAGATGGCCTTCTCGCCCTGCCCTTCCATGGCCAGCAGTTGTTGATACAGGTGCTCGAACGCTGGATCGGGCCGCCGGGTCTCGGGCGGCGTCTGGCTGGCGGCCAGCAGGCGCGACTCCAGTGTTTGCACGGCCGATCCTGTGCCTTCAAACGCAACTGAACCCATCGCCGATTCAATTTTCATCACGGCCCTCGACGAAGCTCGCACACCAGTCGGTCAGTGCCTGTAGCGAAACCTGATCCAGTGTGCGAATCGACTCCGGCAGGTTGGCGACGCTCGCCAGCAGCCGCGACTCCAGTCGTTGTCGAGTCGCTTGCAAGTCGAACTCGAGCAGTTGGTCGCCGAGCCGTAATACGTAGCGTTCCTGGGGTTGGAAGTCGAAAAGCAGTTCGCCGGGCCATGACCTGTGCAGGCGCTCACGCAGTTCATGACTTCGCGAGCGGCAATGCAACGGCAACAACAGGTGCAGCACCGCGCCGGCATCGCGGTGTTGCCCGGTCAGCCAGCGCTCGAGCATGTCCTCCAGCCATTCGGGACGGCTCAGGGCCTGGGCGAGCAGATCGCCGGCAGCCTGGACAAGGTCCTTGCGCAGTTGCAGCCCCAGCGCCTGGGATTTCAGCAAGCCGTCGGCCAGTTGCTCGGCCGCGCGCAAGATGCCTTCGGCATAGCCCTCCCCAAAGGCCTGGGCATGAATCGCCGCCGCGTCGCGTTGCGCCTGTTCGACGCAATCGCTGGCCCAACGCTGGGCCTGTCGCTGCAAGGCACGGCGCTGGCGTGCGGCGGCGAGGTCGGCGCGGGACAGATGCACATCGCCCGAGTCCGGGAGGTCAGTCAGGGTTCGGATAGAGTCGAGCATGCTGCACCGCCAAATGAAAAAGGGCTGGATCGGGCTCCGCAACCGGCCATTGCTCGTGCAAGCGAACCACCGACGGGCAGAACTGCAAGGTCAGGCGCTTGAGCAACATCGCCGGAACTTGCCCGTGCCAGCTGCATAACGCGTTGAGGCCGGCGGCCTGGACCTGTTCCATGGACACCTGCGGACTGTCGATCGGCAGACGGCTACGGGTGCCGAGGCTGTAACTGGCGAACCGCCGCAACGACATCGGCAAACCCCGTAGCGCCCCGCCTCGCGCCAGTTCCGGCATCACCCGATACGCGCCCATCAGCTCGGCGATATGGGGCAACCGTCGCCAATGGCCAACCCATTGGTTGGCCATTGGGCTCAACTGCACCGACGGCCAGGGGCCTTGCAGCTGCAGGCCTTCAAGCACTATCCGGTTGAGCAAACGCCGGGCCTCAGGGCCGTCGAACCCCGCCGGCACAGACAGGCGCTGCGGATGCAGATAGCTCAGCGGTTCGGCGAGAATCGCCTGCAAACCTTCAACGCGCGCCATCGTCCCGCCCTGCCCGTGACCGCCAATAAGCCCAGCCACCGCCACCGGCCACCAACACCAACACCAGAGTCGCCAGGGACAGCAGCCATGTCCCTGGCGCAGGTTGGCGGGTAACGGCCACCGACGGCGCGACATGCTGGGTCGGCGAGCGCCGCGACAGCACCACCGAGATGTTGTCGTACTCGACACCGGCAAAGCTGTTCTTGAGAAACCGCTTGATGTCGGTGATCAGCAATTGCGGTTCGATGTCACGCTCATGGATCGCCACCGCCGACAGATGAATCGGTGCCGCCTTGCGCCCGCCTTCGCCGGCGTCCAGGTCGTAACTGACATGCACCCGCGCCGAGACCACGCCTTCAAGCACGCTCAGCGACTGCTCCATGCGTTGCTCCAGCGCCGAATACAACCGGGCCTTTTCCGCCCGCGGCGAGGCCACCAGCGAATCGGTGGGAAACATCTCGGCCACCTGCAGGCGCGGTCGTGAAGGCAACGAATACAGATTGAGCAAATCCACCGCGGCGGAAAAATCCACCGGATCGATCTTCACCGTGTAACCGGTTTTACCGGCGTCGACCTTCACCGCTGCGATGTTGTTGCGCTGCAGCACCGACAGCACTTCATTGGCCTGCTGCTGGTCCAGCCCTTCCAGCAGATTGGGCTGGCGACACCCCGCCAGCGCCAGGCACGCCAGCAACAGCAACACCCTTGGCCTCATGACGCACGCAACAGGGTTTCTGCCGTGCCCACCGCCTTGCGCACCAGCACGTTGAGCAGGTTGATATCGACGTTGTATTGCCCGGTCAGCTCCTGCAATTGGCTCAGCACTTCGGGGTTGGTGATGTCCGGGCGCTGCATCAGTTGATTGATCGCGACAACGTCGCGCTCGCTGTCGACGGCAGCACCGGCGAACGCCTCGATCAGGCGCGATTCCAGGGAGACAACCGGACCTTGCTGCGCAACGCGCATGTCGGCGAAGGCTGTCTGACGGATATCAGAAATGATTGGAACAGGCATGCAATGCACTCATGAAAATGACCCCCTCAGCGAGCGGCCTGGATGATCGCCATGTCGATGTCCTTGAAGCCCTTGATCGTATTGGTCTGGGCATTGCGGAACACGGTGTAGGAGGAAAACGCCGTTTGGTAAGCGGCCAGCAGCCCGGGGTCCGAGGCGTCGAGCTTGAGTTTGTCCAGCGCATCGTCCAGCGCGTCCTTGAGCTTTTCGGCGCCCTTTTCGAACGCCTCGGCCTGACGCCCGAGAAAGTCATCGTGAAAGTCGATGGGGATACCAATTTCAGCCATGAGTCACCTTTTATCGTTGAGTTGGAAAATGCCAGGACGACGCCGTCAGCTTGATGTAGCCCTGGGGGCCGGTCTGAAATGACTTGTCCTTGAGCGCGTCGTCCTTGAGTTCGACGGTGAAATGCACATAGCGATCGCCCCACTGTCGGTAGAAGGCGTCGACGTAATGGCGCGCGGCGGCGAGCTCGGCGTCCTGCAAGTTGCCGGTCACCGCGAAGGTGACACTGTCGCCGTGCCCGGCCCGCTCGAAGTCCAGGGACAGACGCTTCAAGCCTTCCTCGGCGAGGTCGGCGAGCAGATGGTCGTCCTGCAATTGCACCGAGATATCCCGCGCATAGGGCGCGGCCGTCAGCAGCGCATCGATCAGCCTGTTCTGTTGCGCGGGGGTGAGCAGATTGCGTTGTGTGCTGAGCAACAGGCGCGGCTGCGACGGGTCCTTGAGGTCCAGAGCGTGCCAGGCCAGTTGCGGGTCATGCTCGACCAGCCATTGCTCCAGGCGGCGCCGCTCCTGATCCATCAGCACTACTTTGGCCGAGGGTGTGTTATTGCGTACCAGCACCTGGCGACTCCAGCCGGCATCGCGTTCCGAAGACGCAAACACATACACCGTCTGATCACGGCCACTGAGGACCTCGACCTCGGCACTGGTGCCGGCGATCAGTGCGCGGATATCGGTCTCCGGGGTAGGCCCCGATCCGGACCAGAGCCCGATCGCCGCCACCAGCGCCACGAGGGCCAGACTGCCGGCCATCCAACGGATCAACGGCCCGCGCCGCCGCTCGGGTGTATCGGCATCGGTCGAAGGCGCGCGTTGCTGCAGCAGGAGCTCGGGCGCCCAGGTGTGTTCCGCCGGGCGCAAGGCGATCTGCAGGCCAGCGAGTTGAATTCGGGTGTGAAAGGTACAGTGGCGTATTTCGGCCGGCTCGCTGAGCAGCCGTATGGGCAGACTGTCCGCTGTGATGTGATCGCCCAGCACTTCGAAATTGCAGCCACCTTCGACCATGGGCACGAAGATGGCATCGGCCGGCACGCTGGTCGCCTGCGCGCCCTGCCCCAACAGCTCCACGGCGCCTACCACGAACAGCGTCGTGGTGTGACCGATGGGGAACTCACAGCCTTGCAGCGGGCCATTGAGTATCCGCAGGACGCAGGGCTGGGGGACGGGGGCTGTAGGGACTGTCACCGTTCATGCTCCGGAACGTTGAAATGAACGGGCATGGTAGGAAGGCCGGCGGCAAGCTTCCTGATCGAATTCTGCCGAGGGTGGGGTGTGGGGGATCAGAATCGAGTGGTTTACTGCGGCTGCACCCGCTCCCCTGTAGGAGCGAGCTCGCTCGCGATGGACGTCAACGCTAACGCGGGCTGTCTGAACGCCCGCGGTGTCCTGAAATCCATCGCGAGCGAGCTCGCTCCTACAGGGGGTTGTGGGTCAGCACTTGATAGCGCTGCCAGACTTTGCGCGCATAGCGCAGGCGCGCGGCTTGTCGGTCGGGCGAGTTGCCGGCGTTATAAGCCCCCACCGCCGTCCAGGTGTAGCCATAACGCGCAACAAAATCGGCCAGCACCGACGCACCGACTTCCACCGACAGGCACGGCTCATCCAACAGCCTCTGCTCGGTTATGCCCTGGGCACTCAATCGCGGCAGATGGCTGCTGTTGATCTGCATCAGGCCGATATCCCGTGAGCCATCCTTGTTGTGGTTGACGGCCGATGCCAACTGGCCTGACTCGACATCGGCTATCGCCTGCAGCAACGCGGGCTCGATTGCGTATTGCTGCCCCGCCCTGCTCCAGCAAAAGGCCTGCGCCGGATTCGCGCTCAATCCCCCCAACAGGATCAGCCAGCACAACCTCATGCCCACCGTCGTTCTGTCAGCCGCACAGGTTGCGCCGCGTGATGATCGCCCAGCGTCAACGAACCGCGAACATCCGGAGCACGCTGCAACGAACTCCAGAGCTCGGCCGCCGCTGGCTCTGCCATCAGACCATCGACATCCCCCGAGCGCGCCAGGCCCAGCCAGTTGGCATATTGCTTGCGGGCGTTCAACGGGTTGACCCCGAACAGCACATTCCAGGCGGCCAGGCCCTGTTCACCCATGGCGCTGTCCATCAACCCGGTCCGTTGCAGTTCGTGCCAGGCTTGCGTGGGATGACCGAAATACGCCAACACCACGGCGTTGAGAATCAGCAGCAAGGCATTGCCCGAGGCGTCTTGCTGCAGGGTCCGGCGTGCCATCAGCAAGGTCGGCTCGATGCCCTGGGCCAGCGCGATACGCACGCGCAGCACCTGCGCCCGCACGCTGTCCGGATCATGCTGCAGACATTTGTCGATACTCTGCGCCGCCTGTTCGTTGCGCCGCCAGAACCAGTGATGCCAGGCATGAAAGTAGTGGGCATCGGCCTGATCGGCCGTCAACAGACACCGCTGGAACAGCACCTGGGCCGCCTGCTCGCAACCGCGAAAACTGGTGAGCAGGGCCAGGCGCGTGAGTGCCGCAAGATTACCCGGATCAAGGGTCAAGGCCTGGGAAATCGCGGTGTGCGCCTCCTCCATGGCGCGCCCTTGATAACACAGGCCGATCATCGCCTGCCCCAGCCAGGCATCCGCCACACCGCACCAGGGCGGCGCATAGCCGGCATCGAATTTCAGGCTCTGGCGAAACTGCACATGGGCATCGCGCAGACTTTGCGGCGTGTGCTGCGCCAGGCTGCACAAACCGTTGAGATAGGCCACCGCAGCCGGATAGGATGCGCAAGCGTCACCAGCCGGTCGCAGGTGGGTCACCCGGTGCGCCACCAGACGGGTCAATGCGCCAAGCGCTTCGCCAAGATCGCGGGCGTCCAGGGTCTGCCCGTGCAACAGCCCGTGATCACGCCCACGGATCAACTCGATCGACCACTGATGCTGATCACCCTGGCGCACGCAACGCCCGCTCAGGCAATAGTCCGCCGACAGGCTCTCGACCAACGCATCGACAGGTCGCGTGTGATCGATCAACCCCGAGGGAATCACCCGCAACGTTTCGCCGAACGCCACGCCCAATTGGCGAATGATCACATCCTGCAAATCCAGCGCCGTCGCTTCGTCCAGTTGACGAAAAGGCAGGACCGCCAGCGAAGGCGCGGTGGTATTTGCCCCGCTCGACGCATCGAGTTCGGCCACCGGACCGGTGAATCGATAACCCTGGCCATAGACCGTGGCAATGAAATCCTTGTCGTCCCTGAGCAACTTGCGCAGGGCATAAATGCAGCGGGTCAAGGACTCCTCGGCGGCATCGATTTGGTGCCAGACATGGTCCAGCAAATGATCCTTGCTGACGACGCTGCCGGCCGAACCCAGCAAAAGACGCAACACGTTCAACTCTTTGGGGGGGACGTGAACTCCTTGTCCGTCTCGCATCAGCGTTCCATCGCCTTGCAATAGCCACTGGCCAAACACGAATGACCTGGCCGGCCTTTGATCAGTTGCACTGTCCATACTCTGAAACTTCTCTATAGAAAGGTACTGAAGCGCAATCGAACCTGCACAGGGGCAGGCTCAAGATGACAAGCGGCGTGACTATAGGAAGTTGGGTGGGGGGATTCCGTAGGAGTGTCAGACTAATAAGCGTAGGAAATTGCGACACGATTTGTAGGTGCATGCGTCAGCATCAAGCTTCAAGCTTCAGTTCAACCAACCGCACACTCCAGTGAAGTGCAAATGTCCATCACGATCTTCCACTGTTCCACGGCATCCTCAGGCAGTTCAACGCCGAATGCTTGATTCAATGCCATCACCACCTCAACCAACCCGATGGAGTCGATGTAAAAATCCTCCACCAGCCGGCAATCCAATTCGATGGTTCGACGACTGACCTTCAAGTAATCCGACAACACCTGGATAACCTTGCGCTCTGTTTCAAGCTTCACCGTCAGCGCATCCGACATTCATTCCACCCCATAAAAAACGACGTGCGCCTGCTCGAGAACAAGCGGCACGCCTGACCGTCAACAGTGAGTGACAACCTCAAAAATTCAACATCGCCTTCAACATGTCCGCGTACTGGCTCAGGTGCGAAGACAACGTTTTGTTGAAGTTGTCGTGATACGCATTGGCATTCGAATACTTCTGCGTGAGGGACTGCAGCCGGTTTTTCAGTTGTTCTTCCTGGGCGTTGAAGCCCGCTTGCCACGCCTGAAACCGGGCGGTGTCCCATGTGACGGTGCCGCCTTGGGGCAATTCATGTTGCATGATCAAGAGCGGGCCGATGTCGATGACGACGCAGTAGGTGCCGTCGAAATTCTGTTTCAGGCAACTGCCGGGCAAGCCCAGGGCCTTGAGCCATTTTTCGGCTTCTTCGCGGCTGGCGCCGCCTTCGCCGGGTTTGGGAAACAGCACGGCGGCCGGGTTGGGCAAGGAGTACTTCTGTATCAACTTGTCCAGCGCCGCCCTCAGTTCGCCGACATTGAGCTTGACCTCCTTGCCATCGTTCACCCCTTCTATCCAGTCTTTGAGCTGCGCGGTGATTTCTGCGTTGAACTCGGCGAAGAAGTCCGAATAGGCGGCAATGATGTGTTCATAGCCGGCCAGGTAGCCGTTCTTGATCAGGTCGATGAGTTCGATCAGCTTGTCGAAGAAATCATCTGAAGAATTGACGGTCTGCTCGAACGCTTCGGCGATTTCCGCCGGTGGCGGGTGCATCGCTTGCAGGTCCCGCAGAATATGCGCCTGCCTGGCATCGAGGTAGCGACAGGACTCTACGGGCAAGGCTTGCTGGCAGTGAGTCAATTCGGCACCGCACTGGCGCAGCTGCTGTGCCCACATCTGCTGGCGTATGCGTTTGGTTTGCACCTGCTCGACAAACTCGACCACCAGGTTTTGCGCCGTGCCTCCCGCCAGCAGCTTTTCGACGGTTTGTTCAGCCGGGGGCTGGCACTTGAGCAGGTTGCCGAACTGGCGATCCAGCCGTTTTAACGAGCGATCCAGCGCCTGCGCAACACAAAACGTGGCCTGAACCGCTGCGGGCATTTCAGGTGGCAAGGGTGCATCGCCAACGGGAGTGAAGTCGACGGGGGTTCTGCCCGCTGGCGGAGTGAAATCCGGAATTCTCATGCGTTTGCCCTACTCATACACGCCCCATGACTTCAATGCGCGATTGCAGAATCTGCATCACCATGTCCATCAGTTTTTGCAGCAGCGCGGCATCGGACGAGTCTTTCTGCCCGACTTCATCGCTGAGGCTCTTCTGGGTGTTCTGCGCACTTTGTTGCAGTACCTCGTTCTCGCGCGCCTTGTGCTCGGACAGCCGAACCAGGCTGGACACCAACTGGCTGAAGCTCACCGAAATGGCACTAAGCTGACGCCCCAGTTCCAGTTTCTTTTCGATGCCCTTGCTGCCCATCTGGCTCAGCCATTCCGAGGTCTGGCCGATCTTCTGCGCCTTGAGGATTTCATCGTCGAACCAGGCCTGTTCCTTCGGCGTCAGCGTGGTGCCCTTGGGCTGGAAATCCACAGTCGTGATGCGGCCGAAATCATCGAAGGTCTGGATGTTGCTGGTGGTCTGCGGGTCCCAGTCATCACGCTGGCGATCTCGCTTCAGATCGCTGCCGATGGTGCTGGCATCCAGGGTGTTGCGTTTGTGCAGGCTGATGTCGGCATGCTTCATCGCTTGCCCCTTCAGGTTGGTGAACATGGCGAACCCGGCGGTGACGGCGGATGCCCCAAATTGCGCAAACGCGCTGTTCAGCGCGGCCTTGCCAGTCTCGACAATCGCGGCGCCCTGGGCCTTGGCCGCGTCGCTGGCCATGACGCTGAAATGGCCGCGCAGTTGCGCATTGGCCACCCGCGCGATGTTCAGCGCAATGATCGCGGCCACCAGTACGTTGGCGTGTTTCTCCCAGGCACCGGGGTCGAATATCAGGTCGCTGCGCACATCATCGCTGAGCACAGTGATGGCGGCGGTGACATCCTGCCAGTCGGCTTCGCTGGGCTGGTAGGCATTGATCGCTGCCTCGAACTCTGCCGCCGTCGGGACGCGCACATCCACGGTCTTGAGGATTTGCGCGTGGGTGATTGCGTCATGCAGCGCGAAGCTTTTGAGCGTCTCGGGTTTCTTTTCTACTGCAAACGGCTCATTGAGCAGAGCGCGTGAGAGCACGCCGGTGCTGTTGATGGCGGTCATACCGAATTCCTTCTATCCACGGGATCACACGTTGCGAGCGATGTGCTGGCTGACGGATTGGCTACGTTTCAGGTCGGCAAACAACTGCTCGATCTGGCGGGTTCGGTCCTGCATTGACGCGCCGTAATCCTCCACCAGCCGCGTGAGGTAGGACGTGATTTCCTCACTGATCGCCATGCGCATGCGCACCTCGGCCAAGTGTTCGGCCGCTTGTTTCTGGTGGTTGGCGCTGGCGATCTGCAGGCTGTCGCGCACCACCACGTCGCCGAACGCGGTGGCGGCCTGAGCAATCTCCAGATGGCTGGCGAACCGGGCGACGGTCATGGCATCGGCGCCACGGGTGACGAAGCCGCGCAACTGCGTGAGCATCAGGTGGAACATGTGGCTGAACGACGAGCCCATTTGTTTGAGGGCCTCCATCGCCACCGGTGCCGCCTGAGCAATCGCCGAGGCCAGTTTCGACGCCACGGCGCTGACCATCGGCCCGATCACCTGCACGCCGACCACCGCCACCAGCGCGATGGCGGCCATGGTCGAGGCAACGCCCTGGATCATGCCGGCGATCTGCGCGATGTCTTTGGCGGTTTGCTCATCGACACCCGCTGCGATCAGCAGCCGGGTGTAGAGCTCGGTGAACAGCTTGATGGCTTCCTGCATCACCGTGGTCAGCGGTTTCATGGCCTGGGCCATGAACGACACGCCTGTCGCTTCCTTGACCATGGCGTCGGTCATCATCACCGCCGCGCCAATCACACCCACTGCCACCAGCACCGGGTTGGCGATCAGCACGCCGGCGGTGATAGTCGCAATGGTCAGTATCGCCCCGACGATGGCGCCGATGCAGCCCATGGTCTTTTGCAGGGCCTCGGCCTTGCGCACTTCCTCCAGGTACTTTTCCGACTCCGCCTTCATGTGTTCCTGGATTTTGGCCTGCAACTCCAGGAACAGCGCCTGACTGAGTTCTTCCTTGTTCTGCGCCGCTTCACCCAGCATCTCGATGATCTTCAAGCGGTTGAGCAATGCCAGCGCACTGCTGCTCAAAGCCTTTTCATCGCTGTCCTTGATGACGGAGCCGCCGACACCGGTCTCGCGCACTTTCGCCACCACAGCGGCCAGGGTCCTGGCGCAGGCGTTGGCGGTTTCGATCAGGGTCAGGTGCGCATCGGTGGCTGTTTGCAGGGCTGACGTATGGCCGGCCAGTTCGCCCTTGAGCTGATCGCGCAGCGCCAGTTCCCGGGCGTATTCGGGGGACTGCGGGTCCAGTTGAGCCAGGCGCGCTTCGCAGGCGTCGAGCAATCCCTGGACGTGCAGGACCCGCGCCTGCAACTGGTCGAGGTATTCCTGGCTGCTGCCGATGTCGCCCTCTGCTGCTTCGAGGGCCTCGACGGCTGCGGCGTATTCGGCGGAGAGTTTTTCGTGCCCCTGTTGCTTGGCACCGGCCATGCTTTGCAGCATCGCCAGGCGATTGTTCAGTTTGTTGACGTCGACCTCGCTGATCAGCTCGCTGAGCAGCGCCATCAACAGCGTGAACAGGTCGCCGTCGGTTTCCTGTCTGTTGCCGTCGGCGCGCGGTGGCGGCGGCTGCAGTGTCGGCCGTCCCGCGCTCCCGGCAGGGGCATTGTTAGTGCCCTGGTAATTGACCGACATCAGGTCCGCCAGCGCCTGCTGACCGGCCCTCCGGTAATCCGCCGTCCTGGCTGCCTGGGCGGCGGCCTTGCCGTATTTTTCAAAGGCTTCGGTCCGGCTCATTGTCCCGGGGACGGCCGGGGTGAAGCCGCTTCTGATTTCACTCATGTTCACTCCTCGGAACACTGCGGTTCCATGTGGCTCAGGCTGTCGAGATACACCCGTGCCTGCTCTCGCAGATCGTCTTGTGTGGCGTGCTCCAGCACGTACTCGAAACACAACCGGGCCTTGCCGACCTTGCCCAGGGCGAGCTGACACTGGCCGCTGTAGAACATCGGGCGGTAGTCGCTCCTGCCTTGGGCGAAGGCGATCGCGTACAGGTCGATCGCTTTCTGGTGGTTGTGTTTGAGCTGGTGCACGGCCGCCAGGCCCATCCAGTACTGGCTGTTGTAGAAGTCGTAGATGCACAGGAAGTGAAAGAACTTCTCGGCATCGTCCAACCGACCCTGCTCATAGAACTGGTAGGCGAAGGCGTACAGATGATTCATCTGTTCATCGCTGATGCCCTGCACATCCTTCAACGGCGCACCGGCAAGCACCGCATCCACGACGTCGAGGGCGACCTGTTCACTTTGTTCGTCATTGCGACTCATCAGCCACACTCCTGAAAAAACGTCAGCGCTGCTGACGGCTGCATTGAGCCAAAAGCGTCGGGTGGCACGCTGCCAAATTGCGCTCATCCCCCTGAAGCAACACCACCCCTTGTAGGAGCGAGCTCGCTCGCGAAAAACCCGAGAGCGCCGTTGGGTGTCAGGTTTCCCGCGTTATCGTTGGCGACCATCGCGAGCGAGCTCGCTCCTACAGGGATTGGCGCCGAGCCTGTAGGAGCGAGCTCGCTCGCGAAAAACCTGAGAGCGCCGTTGGGTGTCTGGTTTCCCGCGTTATCGTTCACGACCATCGCGAGCGTGCTCGCTCCTACAGGGGTTGGCGCCGAGGCTGTGGGAATGGGCTTGCTCGCGATGAGCCCGAGGGCGCGGTTGGGTGTCTGGTTTCCCGCGTTTTCGTTGGCGACCATCGCGAGCGTGCTCGCTCCTACAGGGGTTGGCGCCGAGCCCGCCCCCACAGGGGGTGTTGCGGCGTGGTTCAGGCGTTTTCCACCTGCTCCAGCCAGATCAGCAGGCGCAGGACTTCCTCGACTTCCTGCACCTGCAGGAAGCTGTAGCGCTGATGGGTCTTGTAGATGCGCCTGGCCAGGGCGATGTCGTTGATCACCGGCACGCCCACTTCCCTGGCATAGGCACGAACCGCCAGGGCTCGTTGGTTGGTTTCCATCAGCGAGATGAACGGCAGCACGATGATGTCCGGGCGGAAGTACACGCCGATGGCGATGTGGGTCGGGTTGGCGATGATCATCCGCGAGTTGCGGATATCGGACTTGACCTGTTCGGACAGCAACTCGCGATGCAGGTCGCGGCGGCGGTTCTTGATCTCCGGGTTGCCGTCCTGTTCCTTGTGTTCGCGCTTGACCGCATCCTTGTCCATCATCTGGTCCTTGATGAACAGCCAGTACTCGCTCAACGCATCGAGCACCACGATCAACAGCACGCAGCCCAGGAATGCCAACACCACGACCAGCAGCAAATGCCCCCAGATGGCGAACAGGTCCGGGGCCTCGGCGAACAACTGAGCGAACAGCAATTGCCGCTGGGTGACCCAGACGATCCACAGTGCCATGGCAAAACTGCCCAGGTACAACAGCGCCTTGAGCGTGTCCTTGACGGTGCGCAGGCTGAACAGTTTCTTGAAGCCATTGATGGGATTGAGCGCGCCGAAATTCAGCTTCAAGGCTTCGCTGGCCAGGGCGAAGCCGCTTTGCAGCAACGCCGGCAAGGCGCTGGTCAGGACACACACCAGCAGCAACGGCAGCAACGCCTTGAGCCCCACCAGCACCAGCATCGCCGAGTACTTCTGCAAGTCGGCATCGAAGTCGCTGGCGATGATCCGCCGATAGACTTCCATGACTTCCAGCAGCGAACTGTTGAACACCATGTAGCTGATGCCGCACAGGGTCAGGCAGGTGATGACCAGGTCCTTGGCCTTGAACGACTGACCTTTGCGCGCGGCATCGCGCAGACGCTTGGGTGTGGGTTTCTCAGTCTTCGAGGCGCTGGACGACATCACCCGCCTCCCGCTCCAGGTACTGCGCCAGCCCCTGGGATTTCACCCCCATGCGCAACACCTGCGGCGGCAGGTGCGCGCCGAAATACAGCATCAACACCACCAGCGCCACCAGGCTCTTGACCGTCAGCGACACCGAGAACGCATTCATCTGCGGCGCGTAGCGCGAGAGCAAACCCAGCAGCGCTTCGCTGATCAGCAACGTGGCAACCACCGGCGCGCTGATCACCAGGGTCTTGCTCACCAGTGCGTCCAGCAGCAAAAGGATCGGTTGCAACTGCACCTCACAGCCTGTTGCCGGTGTGCAGATTCTGTAACTGTGGCCAACGGTTTCGAGCATCAACAACATGCCGCCGCCCTCGAGGTACACCGCCGCGGCGAACAGTTGCAGGAAGTTCGCCAGCTCCGAGGTGTCGACACCGTTTGCCGGGTCGACGGTGCTGCTGAGCATCGCACCGCGCTGGTTGTCGATCAGGTTGCCCATGGCGTGCAGTACCCAGAACGGCCAGCACAACAGGCAGCCAAGCAGGACACCGATGCCCGCCTCACGCAACACCAATCCCAGAAAAGCCACGCCATCGAGCGCCGGCAACGGCACGCCCACATAAGCCCAGAACCCCAGCGCCACCACCACGATCACCCCCTGGCGCGGCGCCCCGGTGAGCACCCCGCTGTTGAGAAACGGCAGCATGAAAAAGATCGGCGTCAGCCGCGCCACACCGAGAATCGCTGCGGCGAACACCGCGTACAGATCGAAGAACAACGTCACCGCCATCAGCCTAAGCCAACGCCAGGCGAATGACTTCGCGGCTGAAATCCAGCAGGGTCTCGCCGTACCAACCCGAGAGCAGAAACAGGCACGCAGCCACCGCCAGCAGCTTGAAACCGAACGGCAGCGTCTGCTCCTGCAACTGGGTCACGGTCTGGATCAACCCCACCACCAGGCCCACCACCGTGGCGACGATGATCGGCCAGGCCACCATCAACAGAATCAGGTACAGGGTCTTGTTGCCGGCATACACCAGGTCGTTCACGGTCGCCTCCTAGGCCAGGTCCAGGTATTGCCTGACCAGGCCAGTGGACAACAGCGCCCAGCCATCGAGCGCAACGAACAGCACCAGTTTGATCGGTACGGAAATGATCACCGGACTCATCATCATCATGCCCAGCGCCAAAAGGATGCTGGAGATCACCAGGTCGACGATCACGAACGGCAGGTACAGGTAGAAGCCGATCTTGAAGGCGCTTTTGATTTCACTCAGGGCGTAGGCCGGCAGCAGCGAAAACAGCGAGGGTTCCAGCGTTTCATCAACCTCGGTTTCACTTTGCACGGCCTGGGCCCGCTCGAAGAACAGCGCCAGTTCCGGGTCGGTGTACTTGCGCAGATAGTCTTTGTAGCTGCCCAGACCGTTCTCGGCGAAATTCACCACCGATTCGATGTCGGTGAAGGCCACCGCTTCAGTCTTGTAGTAGTCGTAGCCCTGCTTCATCACCGGGGTCATCACGAAAATCGCCAGCATCAGGGCGATCGCATTCAGCGCCATGTTCGACGGCACCTGCTGCAGCCCCAAGGCGTTGCGCACGATGACGAAGACAATGGAAAACTTGATGTAGCAAGTACCCGCCGCCACCAGAAACGGCAGCAAGGAGGCGAACGACAGCAGACCGATCAGCGAGACGTCATTCATCGCGCGCCGCCCTGTAGACCTCGAGCAACTCCACAGCCAACTGTTCGCCCAGTTGCACCAGTTCGCCACGGGCGACGGCTTTGCCATTGGCGCGCACCTCGATGTGCCGCGCCGCCTCGTCCGCCAGCGCAATCAGTTGCCCGTCGATGATCTGCGTCAGCGTCGCCAGGTCGATGGCATGGGTCGCGAGCACGAACTCCAGACGCACCGGCACAGCGCCGAGGTCGACTTCGGGTGCAGGCGCGCTGTGGGTATCTTCGACGGTCGATTGCATGTGTATTCCCAGTTCAGTGAAGGTGAAGTCGCCGAGGCAATGGTTGCCCACGCAACCGCGTTGCGAGCGATGGATGATCCGCAGCACATCGCCTTCATTCAGGCGCACGACCTGGCGCAGGTGACTCCAGCCCAGCATCAGGTCCAGGTGCAGCGGTAAGTCGTCCAGCCAGGATTCGCTTGCCAGGGGCCTGCCGGCGGCGGGTGCTGGCGGCAATTGGGTCACCCAGACGCGCCCGCAAGCGCTGTCGAGCCACGGCAAAGCCTGGGTCGGCAGTTGTGCCCGCGGGACCGCTTCGGCATCGCCAATGTTCCGATAGTGCAAGTCGTCCACGTCCATCGGCAGGGGCCGTGGCACCGCTCGGAACAGCTCGACGATGTGGATCAGCGAACACTCGACCGCCAGTAACGACTGCAACGTCGGCAACGATCGATGCAACCAGCCCCGGGCGTCGATCAGCCCCCACCAATCGCCGCATTCGCCCGATGCGCGAAAACGTAAATATTGCGCGGGTTCTGGCGCTCCTGACCCCGCCTGCACACCGGCACTCAGCCAACGTCGAACCGCCTGAGCACCGGCATGCGCCTGAGGATTGATCCGCCGTAGATTCAACCCCTTCATGCCCCCTGCCCGGCCTCTTCGTCCTGCTCGTCACCCGGCGCCTGCCGCGAGCCCTGACGCTGCTGCTGGTCGTCGCTGTCGGTCAGGTGCCAGGCGGGTTCGCGCACCTGCTCAAGAGACACTTTGAGCTGTTCGAACACCAACGCATTGCTCGGGCTGAGCTGCAAAGTGCGCGCAGGTTCGTCAGCCATGCGACGGATGGTCACCTGGCCGCTGGCGATGCCGTTGTCGAAGGGAACCTGCAACAGGCCGGGCGCTGGGTTCGGCAAGGCGTCGATGACCGTCTCGGGCATGGGCGGTGGTTGCGGGACAGCAGGTGTTGGAGCCGGTGATACGAACGGCCGGTGACTGACGATCGGTAAGGCTGGCGATCGTTGCCCCACGAACTCAAGTGCATCGGCAGGGGTGACAGTTTCGGCCAGCGAAGGATTGGGCATGTCCACCGGGCGGTCGGTCAGCGGCGCTTGAGCAACCTTGAAAAAGGCTGCGTCAAATACCGGGGCGGCCGCAACGTAAGCCCCTGGTT
The DNA here is from genome assembly GCF_001984065.1 of Pseudomonas sp. KK4. GTDB lineage: Bacteria > Pseudomonadota > Gammaproteobacteria > Pseudomonadales > Pseudomonadaceae > Aquipseudomonas. The sequence continues at coordinate 37,097 of NZ_LYVP01000015.1, read as the reverse complement.
GCACCGGCTTGCTCGACGGTGGCTGAGGGTTTGGACAAGGTACCGCCACCGGAGCCGGCGATTGCTGCGCCTCGTCGTACTCCACCGCCACTATCGCGGGGAGCATGGTCTGCAAGAGCGGTCCACGATCCATGTCCGTCAGCGGTCGATGGCGCATCATCAACGGCGCCAGCAGTTCCAGCACACCCTGCGGCAGTTCGTCCTCCCTCACCGGTACCAGCCTGTCCAGCAACTCGCCGGCGGGGTCTTCACTGACGCCGTCCGCAGGTTGAATCGGCAACGGGGAAACCACAGCTACATCGCTCATCGCCGAACTCCATTGATCTCTTCGCTTTCTCTTTCTTCCCGACGCACCTGTTCGCGCCGTTGCCCACGCAACAGCTGCTGGACAGAGCGTTGGCAGGTGTCCTGTCTGCACTGGGCCAATCGCAGTTGCTCGCGTTGTTCCTGCAACCGTTGCTCGACTTCACTGCACTGCTGCGCGACCCGATCCTGCTCGACACGCAGCAGGTCTATCTGCCGCCGAATCACGGCCTGCCTGCGCAGCAACGCCAGCAATTGCCCGTGATCCAGCACGCAGTCACTGGCGCGGTGGCTGATCAGCAGAGCCTGCAGTTCGACCTCTTGCGCTTCGAGCGCGACGCCCTCGCGCAACAGCGGCTGCAACTGCTGCCGGGTACGCGCAATCTGCAGTTCATTGCGCTGGCGGCGCAGCTGACTGAGGGCCAACAGACGGCGACGATCGGGCAATGGATTCATGCCAGCAGTGCCTGCAATTGGGCCAAGGCCTGATCAGGCTCCGTGCACTCGCTGGTCGGCTGGCGCAGCCACAGGTCGAGGGCTTCGCGGCGCTGCAGGGCTCGGTCGTTGGCCACGTCCGCGCCCGGGCTGTACTCGCCCATGTCGAGAAAAATCTGCAGCTGTTCAAGCCGCGCCAGTGTTTCCCGAGTGGCCGCCGCCAGCTGCTGCACCTGGGGCGTCGTCACTTGGGTCGCCACGCGACTGATGCTGCGCAGCACATCGATGGCCGGGTAGTGTCCCTTGGCCGCCAAGGCCCGGCTGAGATAGACGTGGCCGTCAAGAATCGAACGGATCTCCTCGGCGATCGGGTCCGGTTCGTCGTCGCTTTCCAGCAGCACGGTGTAGAAGGCCGTGATGCTGCCGGCAGCGGTCACACCGGGCCGCTCCAGCAGGCGCGGCAAGGCATCGAACACCGACGCCGGATAACCCCGGCGCGCCGGCGCTTCGCCCGCCGCCAACGCCAGATCGCGGCGAGCCCTTGCGTAACGGGTCAACGAGTCCAGCAACAGCACCACGTTGCGGCCCTGATCACGAAAGTACTCGGCGATGGCGGTGGCCTGGAGCGCCGCGTTGCAGCGGTCCACCGAAGAGACATCCGAGGTGGCGTACACCACCACGCAACGGCTGCGCTTGTCCGACTCGCGCAGATGAGCGATGAACTCGGTCACTTCCCGGCCGCGCTCGCCGATCAGGCCGATGACAAAGACATCGGCCTCGGTGTGGGCGATCAGCATGTCCATCAACGTGGTTTTGCCGGAACCGGCAGCGGCGAAGAGGCCGATACGCTGACCGACACCGCAGGTCAGCAAGCCGTCGATCACGCGAATACCGGTGCGCAATGGCGTGTCCACCGGGCGGCGCTGCTGGTACGAGGGCGGGTCGGCATCCACCGGATAATCCTGTTCTGCCAGCGCCATCGACGGAGCCAGGCGCTCGACGATGTGGCCCTGGGGATCGACCACGCTGCCGAGCAACGCATCGCTGCACCTCAATTGCAGGGTCGAGCCCGTGGGCACGATCATCGATTCCCGGGACAACCCCTTGGCATCGCCGAGCAGGCTCAGCAGCACGGCGCCAGGCTTGAAACCGATGACCTGGGCCCTGGCCGTCACCTCGGGGGTACGCCAATGCCGACGCACTTCACAGACTTCGCCGATCACCACGTTGCCCAGCGCGGCCTCCATCAAGGGGCCAGTCAGCCGTTGCGGATGAGCGGCCAGGCGCTCGAGGCAATGATTCAACGGCGCAGGATTCACAGGCGCAGAATGCCGCACAGCTCTTCGACCACCGCCACGAAATGATCGATGGCCTGGGCGAATTGGCTGGCATCGCTTAGAGCGTGGTCGTTGCACATCAGGCGCAGTTCAAGCTGGCCTTCCACCTCGCACAAGTGCAACTGCCCGCTGCGCGACCAAGGGCAGCCCTGCAGCAGGATCTGCAACAACGCCGCGGCACTGCGGCCCAGGTACGCAGGCATCATGTGCGTGATCGAAGCCCACACCCACACCTCCCCGTCCACGTGACCAACATTGATGCTGGGCAAATCCTTCATCTGCATTTCGATGGTGCTGTGGCTGTCGAAATGGCCGATCTGGCTGTCGACGCAGCCACTGTGACGCAGGGCTTGGCGCAACAGGTCGGCGAGATCCATTGGCATCATTTACAGGGTTCCTTACAGGGTTTTGATCACATTGACCGAGACGGTCTCGCAGACTTCGCCGAACGACATCACGTCCAGCTCGCGGAAGCGCCCCTCGATCAGCTTCTTGATGTAGCGCCGCACATCCACCGAACACAGCAGCACCATGTCCTTGTGGGCGATGTGCACGCTGTCCAGGCCGACGCTCAAGCGATCCATCAGTTCTTCGGATTCGGCCGGTTCGAGGTTGATGAAACTGCCGGCCGAGGTTTGCCGGATGCCCCGGCGCACCACCTCCTCGAACTCCGCCGACAACAGCAACACCCGCAGGTCATTGCTCTGGGCGAATTTGTTGCTGATGTAGCGCGCCAGCGAACCGCGCACGTGCTCGACCAGCGCCAGCGCGTCTTTTTCCCGGGACGCCCAATGGGCCAGCGACTCCAGGATGAGCTTCATGTTGCGCACCGAAATGCGCTCGCCGATCAGCCGCTGCAGCACCTCGGCGATCTTCTGCACGGTGATGTGGCGATAGACCTCCTTGAGCAGATCGGGGCAACGGGCTTCCATTTCGTCGAGCAGTTGCTTGGTTTCCTGGACCCCGAAAAATTCCTGGATATTGCGCGCCAGCAAGGTGACCAGGCAGCGATAACATTCCTCGTCGGCCGGGCGCAGGTGGTAGCCCAACTGCTGCACGCGCTCGCGGTCTGCCGCGTTGACCCAGACCCCGCCCAGACGATGGCTGTCGCTGCCGCGCACCAGGGCAAACCCCATGGCTTCCAGCTCGGGCGAGTAGTCGAGCAGGCGCCAGTGATCGAAATGGATGTCGAATTGCTCGGCACGCACTTCGTTGATCAGCACCGCCACTTGATGGGCCGGCAGCGCCTCGCTGGCGCGCAACTGCGGTTCGGGAATGCGCAGCCCGTAGTCGACGAAAAACTGACTGCGAAAACGTGCCGCCCAGCGCGCCCGGGTCAGTTCATCCAGGCGTGCGGCGGGCACCAGCAGCATCAGCGGGATGGTTTCGGTGGCGACGTTGTCGATGTCATCGAGCAGGCCCGAGCCGCTTTGCAGGGCGTCGCCCTGGGCAGACGCCGGGCGGCTGTCAGCCTGAGCATCGGCCCTGGACGTCTTGCGCTGGCGGACGAACACCAGCAGCGCCAATGCCGTGGCGATGGGCAGGAAGGTCAGCAGCGGGAACCCCGGCAACAGACCAACACCCACCGCCAGCAACGCTGTCACGCCCAATACGAACGGGTGACCCAACATCTGCGCGAGCATGTTGCGCCCCAGGTTGGCGTCATCACCGTTGACCCGGGTGACGATGAAGCCCGCGCCGATGGCGATCAGCAACGCCGGAATCTGCGCCACCAGGCCATCGCCGATGGTCAACAGGGTGTAGGTCGACAGCGCGGTGGACATGTCCATGCCCAGTTGCCCGACGCCGATGGCCATGCCGCCGATGAAGTTGACGAAAATAATGATGATGCCGGCGATGGCATCGCCCTTGATGAATTTCATCGCGCCGTCGAACGAGCCGTACAGCTGGCTTTCACGCTCCAGCACGCTGCGTTTTTCCTTGGCTTCCTCGGCGGTCAGCGCGCCGGCCTTCAGATCACCGTCAATGCTCATCTGCTTGCCCGGCATGCCGTCCAGGGAGAAGCGCGCGGCGACTTCGGCGACCCGCTCCGAGCCCTTGGTGATCACGATGAACTGCACGATGGTGACGATGGAAAAAATCACGAACCCCACCACCAGGCTCTCGCCGATCACGAACTCGCCGAACGAGGCAATGATCTCCCCCGCGTCCGCCTGGCTGAGGATCAAGCGGCTGGTGCTGATCGACAGCGCCAGGCGAAACAGGGTGGTCAACAGCAGCAGCGCCGGGAAGGTGGAAAAACTGAGGATGCGTTCGATGTAGAACGAGCCCATGAACACCAGCAGTGAAATCACGATGTTCAGGCCGATGAGGAAATCCACCAGCATCGTCGGCAGCGGGATGATCAGCATGGCGATGATCATCACCATCAGCGTCAGGATCAGCAGCTCCGGGCGAGCGCCGACGTTGCGCAGAAACACATTGAGCATGGCAGGCCCGTTCCGCTTGGACATCATGGGTAACCGCCGATGCGTCGGCGTTCGATGCATTCGTGGGCGTAGGCAACGTCCGCCAACCGGGTGAACTGCTGTGCCAGGCGCAGTGGCGCTTGTTCATCGCAGAACAGCGGCACGGGCAATTGCAGGGTGAGCCGGCGCAAGGTCTGCAACAGGCCCGAGCGATCACGATGAGTGCTCAGCAGCAGGTGCTCGCCCAACGCGCCGAGCAGCAACTGATCGAGGTCATCGGGATAGGCCAGCACGCCGAACAGGAACACCAGCCAGTCGGGCTCGTGAGGGTTGTGCCGGCAGATGAGTGGGTCGCCGAGCAAACGGCCGATGAACAGGTTGTCAGCCGAACGCAGGCGCTTGAGGCCATTGAGCCGGGCCAGCAGGTCGCCAAATTCTGCGTGGGAGCAACTGGGGTCCTGGGCACTGATATCGGTGAGCAGCGCCGCTTCGATGAAATCCAGCACGGTCTTGCGATGCCCGGCCCCGTACTGCGCAATCCAGTCCTGATAGCCATCGAGCGGGCCTTGGTCGGACTCGAGAAAATCGCGGTAGGTCTGGCGCAACAACGCCGCGCGCACCGCCATGCTCGCGCCGAACATCCGCGCCTTGAGGGCGGCGTTGATCCCGGCGTTCAGGCGTTTGGGGGACGCTTGGGCGACCACCGCCTGCAACAGCGTTCCGAGGCGCTGGCGGGTATGGGCTTCGAGCTTTTTGCGGCGCAGCAGTTCGCGCAGCAACAGGGCCAGGTCGCTGGCATCGGGGAACAGGTCCCGCGCCCTCTCCAGCAGCCAGGTGACGGGTTTGTCCGCCAGCCGGGCGAGGCTGAGGATCTGCCGCGCCTTGGGCAGGGTGTCGTCGTCCAGCACCCTTTCGAAGTTGTCCCATTGAGTGTCGGCCTTGAGCTCGAATTGCCGCCGCCCGCGCAACTGCGCCAGGGCCGCCGACATTTCGTCGCTGATCTGCACGACGCGCTGGGCTGCGGCGGCGGTGCCGCTGTCATCCAGATCGAGATCGACCTCCGCCTGGGGCTGCGGATGCTCCGCCGCTTTCTCGGCATTGAAGCGCGCCTGGGCCGAGCGGCCACCGGTGGAGATCGCCGGCAGGATCATGGCTGCGGGTTCCGGAAATAGCTGCGGCGTACGCGTTCGTGTTGTTGCGGCGTGAGCAAGCGCGCGGCCGGTTCGGCGGATGGCATGGCATCGCGAATTTCCTTGGGCTGGATCAAAAACACCCGCACCGTGTTGGCCGAGCGGCTCTGCCGATAGCTGAACAGGCGCCCGACCCACGGGATCGAACCCAGCACTGGAATGCGGCCGATTTGCTCGCTGTGGTCGTCACGGGTGAACCCGCCCACCAGCAGGCTCTTACCCTGAGGCACCCGGGCCACGGTGCTGATGCGGGTACGCCCCACCGTCGGCAAGGTGCCCGGTTGTTGGTCCTGATCAGGGCGTTCGACTTCGTTGCCGTCCTCGATATTGAGCGACATTTCCACCTCGTCGCCCTGGGCGAAACGCGGCAGTACGTTGACCAGCGTGCCGTAGGTCACGTGCTGCAGGTCGACGCTGCGCTCGCCCACCAGCGGCGCATAAAAGGTGCGGTTGTTATCGAAGATCGCCGGCACATTTTCCTGGGTGAGGATGACCGGCCGCGAGACCACGTTCGCCCGGTTGCTGCGCTCCAGCGCCATCACCTGGGTGACGAACGAGGCGCCATCGAGGGTGGTCGCGGAACCGGCGTTGAGCGAGGCGGAGAATTTGCCGCCAGAATTCACCGTGCCCTGCCAGTTGATGCCCAGTTGATTGAGCTCGTCCTTGTGCAGGTCGATGATCCACAGCGACAACTCGACGTGGCGCTTGGGCGTGTCGAGGGCACTCACCAGGTTCTCGATGAAGCGCACCTGCTCCGGCAGGCCCTTGACCAGCAGGCTGTTGGTGTCGGGGTAAGCCACCACCCGGATATTTCCGGCGGCCAGCTCCCGGGCAATGATCCGGGGGGCGGCCGGGTCCGTATCCGAGGGGGTGCTGACCAGGCCTTCGAGGGGGAATGCCGGCATCAATCCCTGGGATTTCTGCGGTTGGGCCACAGACGGCTCGACTTCGCGTTTTTCCCCGCGCAAGAGTGCTTCGATCACCGTGGCCAACCCCGGGATGGTCACCTTGTCGTCGCGCAGTTCGTACTGGCGGTCGCTGACAAAGGTGTTGCGCACCTGGATCACGCCGATCTGCTGCTTGCCCAGCAACAGTTCCGAACGCTGGTTATCCATCATCCCGGCAGCCTGCATCACCAGGTCGACATACATGGGCGGGCCCGAGACATGGAAGGTGCGCAGGCCATCGTGGCGCAGCGGATAGCGGCTGTCATACAGCCCGGAACGCTCAAGGAAACCTTGCAGGCGGGCCACGGTCAGGGTGTGCAGCGAGACCATCGAGCTTTTGATTTCCGCGCCGTCATACAGATAGATCGCCTGGCCGTCGCTGTACCAGATCAGGCCCATTTGTCCGCTGACACGCTCGAAGGTGCGTTGCGGCGCACGCAGGTCAAACGTGCCGGAAATGCGCTTGGCCGCAGCGGCCTTGCTGACGATCACCGGTTTGCCCAGGGGGCCGGACAGCTCGCTGAAAAAGGTCCGAGCGCTCTGCTCACGGGCCTCGAAACGGTAGACATCGGCCTGGGTGACAAGGGGCGCGATCATCAGTGCGGCACCCAGCCAGAACGGCAGGACAGACAGGGAAGGCATTCGGCGGGTCATCGGTTCATTTGCCCGGAAGGTAGGTAATGTCGGCCAGGCTGCTGGGGGTGAATCCCACCAGCTCGCGGATTTCCTTGGAGAAATGCGAAGAGGAGGCAAAACCGAACTCCAGCGCCACGTCCGTCAGTGAGCCGTCCTGCAGACTCATGTTCAACAGCGCCTGGGCCGTGCGCCAACCGCGCAAGGCAGGCTTGGCTGCGGTGCCCAGCGCTTGCCGGCACAACCGACGAAAATGCGACACCGAAACGCCATAGCGCTGCGCCAGGGTGCTCAGTTTTTCGCTGTGGGTGCCCTGCTCGAGCAGAAAGCGCACCAGGCCGTAGCTTTCGCTCTGGCGCAACACGCTGGCAAAAGCGTCATAGACTTCGCCGCCGGCCATGGCCTGTTGGATGTACCAGCGTTCGAGCGCCTGTTCCGACTGGACCTGTGGATAAGTCACCGGCAGTGCCGCCCAGGTGCTCAGGCCGGGGCGCCGGTCGATCGCCCCGCACCCCAGGTCGATGAACACCTGCAGCTTCACCAGCGGTGCCTGGGCAATCGGTCGGGTCTGTGCGCGGGCATTGAGGTCCCATCCACCGTTCATCGCAATCAGCCCTTCCCAACCGACCGGCAGGCAGCAGGCCGGCGCACACTGAACCCGGCACAGGCATAGGGGCGTTCGCTCGACGCGCAGATGCAGCACCCGTTCGCTGGAACGGGCCTCGGGGATACCTGTGGCGTGTGGGAATTCGATGTGCACGCCAACCTCCTTCGCGGCCTGACGGTGTAGGTCGGCAGGATGCAGGAGCGGGCGTGTTCAATCCTGATGCAAAGCTGATGAAACCGGGGCTGGCATATGCCTTGCACCCATTCATTCATCAGCACGCATGCCAATGGCGGGATGCGCGCAAGGACAATGGCGTCGTCACCGGGCCTTGCATGTGCGAGTGCCTGGGACGACGTTTTTTTTGCAAGGTGAAACGCGATGAACGAACCGTCAGCCGGCCCTCTGGCCTGGGTCAATGGCAGCGATGCCCCGGAAAAGTCGGAAATCAATCTCGGCTTCATGGCCCTGAGCGACTGCGCCTCGGTGGTGGTCGCGGCCACCCAGGGCTTCGCCCAGCCCTATGGCCTGACCCTGAACCTCAAGCGCCAGGCGTCGTGGGCCAATCTGCGGGACAACCTGGTCAGCGGAGAACTGGATGCCGCCCACAGCCTGTACGGCCTGATCTACGCGGTGCACCTGGGCATCGGCGGCGTGGCCCCCACCGACATGGCGGTGCTCATGGGCCTGAACCAGAACGGCCAGAGCATCAACCTGTCCCGTGAGCTGCAGGGGCTGGGCGTGACCGGTCCTGAAGCACTGTACCGCCACGTGCACCAAACTCGCTCAAAACTGACCTTCGCCCAGACCTTCCCCACCGGCACCCACGCCATGTGGCTGTATTACTGGCTCGCCAGCCAGGGCATTCATCCGTTGCTGGATGTCGACAGCGTGGTAGTGCCACCGCCGCAAATGGTTGCGCACCTGCAGGCGGGGCGCATCGATGGCATCTGCGTCGGCGAGCCATGGTGCGCCAGCGCGGTGCAACAGGATCTGGGGTTCACCCTGGCCACCACCCAGGCCATCTGGCCCGATCACCCGGAAAAAGTCCTCGGCTGCACCCGTGCGTTCGTCGAGCAATACCCCAATACCGCCCGGGTGCTGGTGATGGCGATCCTCGAAGCCAGTCGCTTCATCGAACAAAGCACCGAGAACCGCCGCAGCACCGCTCAGTTGCTCAGCGCGCCGCAGTATCTGGACGCGCCGCTGGACTGCATCGAGCCACGCCTGCTGGGCGACTACGCCGATGGATTGGGCAACCGCTGGCAGGACCCGCACGCCTTGCGCCTGCATGGCGATGGCGAAGTGAATCTGCCGTACCTGTCCGATGGCATGTGGTTCATGACCCAGTTCCGCCGCTGGGGCCTTTTGCGTGACGACCCGGATTACCTCGCCGTGGCGCGTCAGGTGCAGCAGCTGGACCTGTACCGTGAAGCGGCCAGCGCTGTCGGGGTGGCGTGCCTGGGCAAGGAAATGCGCAGCAGTCAGCTGATCGACGGCAAGGTCTGGGACGGCTCGGACCCGGCCGGTTACGCCCGCAGTTTCAAGCTGCACGCCATGAGCGACAGCGCCCAACGCTTCGCCAGCCGCTGACGGGAGGCCACGAACATGTTGCGTATCCTGCTGATCAACGACACCGCAAAAAAGGTCGGGCGCCTCAAAGCGGCCCTGACGGAAGCCGGGTTCGAGGTGATCGATGAGTCGGGGCTGACCATCGACCTGCCGGCGCGCGTCGAAACGGTGCGCCCGGACGTGATTCTGATCGATACCGAGTCACCGGGCCGGGATGTCATGGAGCAAGTGGTACTGGTCAGCCGCGACCAGCCGCGGCCGATCGTGATGTTCACCGACGAACACGACCCCGATGTGATGCGCCAGGCGATCAAGTCCGGCGTCAGCGCCTACATCGTCGAAGGCATCCACGCCCAACGCCTGCAGCCGATTCTCGATGTGGCCATGGCCCGCTTCGAAAGCGACCAGGCCCTGCGCGCGCAACTGCACGCCCGCGACCAGCAACTGGCCGAGCGCAAGCGCATCGAGCTGGCCAAGGGGCTGTTGATGAAAATGAAGCATTGCAACGAGGAAGACGCCTACACCCTGATGCGCCGCCAGGCCATGAGCCGCCAGCAGAAGTTGATTCAGGTGGCGGAGCAGATTATTGCCATGAGTGAATTGTTGGGCTGAAGGACGTCATCGCGGTCTCCCCTGTTGGCACAAATCTCGCTAAGCAATCTTCACAGGTAACCAACGGCGGTTGCCCCACTTACGACAAAGACGTCGCTCACTCCTTTCGCCCCACGGCGAATCGGGTAGCGGCGTTTTTTTGTTTGGGCCCCATTGCCCGGGGCCGGTGGAGCGGCCGTGCGGCGCGCCACCGGCATGACGCCCGTTCGAGACCCCTATCAGCTGAGGTGCGCGATGAATTCAAGCTTCTGGAAATCCGGCCATACCCCGACCCTGTTCTCGGCCTTCCTGTATTTCGATCTGAGTTTCATGGTCTGGTACCTGCTCGGCCCCCTGGCGGTGCAAATTGCCGCCGACCTGCACCTGACCACGCAGCAGCGCGGGCTGGTGGTAGCCACGCCGATTCTGGCCGGGGCGGTGCTGCGCTTTGTGATGGGCATGCTCGCCGATCGCCTGTCGCCGAAAACCGCCGGCCTGATCGGCCAGGTGATTGTCATCGGCGCGCTGTTCGGCGCCTGGAAACTCGGCATCCACAGTTACGAGCAAGCGCTGCTGCTGGGACTGTTCCTGGGCATGGCCGGTGCGTCCTTCGCCGTGGCCCTGCCCCTGGCGTCGCAATGGTACCCGCCGCAGCACCAGGGCAAGGCCATGGGCATCGCCGGGGCCGGTAACTCGGGCACCATACTGGCGGCATTGATCGCACCGGTACTGGCCGCCGCATTCGGCTGGAGCAACGTCTTCGGCTTCGCCCTGATCCCGCTGATCCTGACCCTGATCGTCTTCGCCTGGCTGGCCAAAAACGCCCCTCAGCGGCCGACAGCCAAATCGGTGGCCGACTACTTCAAGGCCCTGGGCGACCGTGACAGCTGGTGGTTCATGTTTTTCTACAGCGTGACCTTCGGCGGCTTCATCGGCCTGGCCAGCGCCCTGCCCGGCTACTTCAACGACCAGTACGGCCTGAGCCCGGTGACGGCCGGTTACTACACTGCGGCCTGCGTGTTCGGTGGCAGCCTGATGCGTCCGCTGGGCGGCGCGCTGGCGGATCGCTTCGGCGGCATTCGTACCTTGCTCGGGATGTACACCGTGGCAGCGATCTGCATCGCGGCCGTGGGGTTCAACCTGCCAAGCTCCTACGCAGCGCTGGCGCTGTTCGTCTGCACCATGCTCGGTCTGGGCGCGGGTAACGGCGCGGTGTTCCAGTTGGTGCCGCAGCGCTTTCGCCGGGAAATCGGCGTGATGACCGGGCTGATCGGCATGGCCGGTGGCATCGGTGGCTTTGCGCTGGCGGCGGGCATGGGCACGATCAAGCAAAGCACCGGCAGTTATCAGATGGCGCTGTGGCTGTTCGCCGGTCTCGCGATCCTGGCCTGGTTCGGGCTGGCCGGGGTGAAACGTCGCTGGAGAACCACGTGGGGTTCGGCCGCCGTGACCGCTGCGCGGGTCTGACACCGCCATGGGCCTGCAACTGAGTTTCGCCGAAGCCAGCGCCACCGGCCCCCGTGAGGAAAACCAGGACGCCCTGCGCCTGGTCACGCCGGCACCGGCACTGGCCGCCAGCAAGGGTTACCTGTTCGCCATCGCCGACGGCGTCAGCCAGTGCGCCGATGGTGGCCTGGCTGCCCGTTCGACCTTGCAGGCCCTGGCACTGGACTACTACGCGACCCCGGAAACCTGGGGCGTCGCACAGGCTCTGGATCGCCTGCTGCTGGCGCAGAACCGCTGGTTGCAGGCCAACGGCGGTGGGCAGCCGTTGCTGACCACGGTCAGTGCGCTGGTCATGCGTGGCCGGCGTTTCACCCTGGCCCATGTGGGCGATTGCCGGGTGTACCGCTGGCACGCCGATCAGTTGCAGCGGGTCAGCGAGGATCATGTATGGGATCAACCGGGCATGCAGCATGTGCTCAAGCGCGCGCTGGGGCTGGATCAGCACCTGGTGCTGGATTTTCTCGACGGTGAGTTGCGCCTCGATGAGAGTTTCGTGCTGCTCAGCGATGGCATCTGGGCGGTGTTGGGCGATACCGCGATTGCGGCGATTCTGCGTGATCAACCGGATCTGCACAGCGCCGCGCAGACCCTGGTCAATGCCGCGCACCTGGCCGGCAGCCAGGATAACGCCAGCGCCTTGCTGGTGCGGGTCGACGCCCTGGGGGAAACCGGCATTGGCGACGCGCTGATCCATTTGCAGCAATGGCCCCTGCCGCCGGCGCTGAAGCCGGGGCAGGATTTCGAAGGCTGGCAGGTCGAAGGCATCGTTGCTCAGAGCCAGCAGTCACTGCTGTACCGGGTGCGTGACAGTCACCAGCAGCCCTGGTTGCTGAAAACCCTGCCGGGGGCGCTGCATGACGATCACCTGGCCGGGCAGGCGTTGCTGTCGGAGGAATGGTTTCTCAAGCGTGTGGCCGGGCGGCATTTTCCTGAAGTCCATGCCGCCAGCCAGCGTCAGCATTTGTACTACGTGATGCGCGAATATGCCGGGTCGACCCTGGCGCAATTGTTTGGGCAAAGCGGGCCGTTGCCGCTGGCCCAGTGGCAGGACCTGGCCGAACGCTTGCTCAAGGCGGTCGGCCTGTTGCACCGGCGGCAGATCCTGCATCGCGACATCAAGCCGGAAAACCTGTTGCTGGGGGATGACGGCGAATTGCGCCTGCTGGATTTCGGCCTGGCCTGGTGTGCCGGGTTGTCCGAAGACCAGCCCTCGACGTTGCCTGGAACCCCCAGCTTTATTGCGCCGGAAGCCTTTCGTGGTGAAACGCCTACACCGCAACAGGATTTGTATGCCGTCGGTGTGACCCTGTTTTACCTGCTGACCGGGCACTTTCCCTACGGCGAGATCGAAGCGTTCCAGCGCCCACGGTTCGGGGTGCCGGTTTGCGCCAGCCGTTATCGCCCTGACCTGCCGCAATGGTTGAGCCAAAGCCTGGCCCGTGCGGTAGCGGCGGATCCGGCCCAGCGTTTTGAAACAGCCGAAGAATGGTTGCTGCTGATGGATCAGGGGGAGCGCCGCAGCTTGAGTGTGCGGCCCCGTCCCCTGCTGGAGCGCGAACCGCTGAAGGTGTGGCGGGGGCTGGCGGTCGGGGCTTTGTTGATGAATCTGGTGCTGCTGTTTTTTGTATTTCATGGTTAGAGCGGGTTGCGCCTTTCGCGAGCAAGCCCGCGCCCACAGGGGTATGCATTGCAAATGTGGGCTGCAGAATCCAAGAGGAAAACACGATGAACGCAAAAGTCTGGCTGGTCGGTGCGGGCCCTGGTGATCCGGAACTGTTGACGCTCAAAGCCGTACGCGCGTTGCGCGAAGCCGATGTGGTGCTGATTGATGATCTGGTCAACGACGCAGTGCTGGAACACTGCAACGACGTGCGGATCATTCCCGTCGGCAAGCGCGGGGGCTGCCGTTCAACGCCGCAAGCCTTCATTCATCGCCTGATGCTGCGTTATGCGCGTCAAGGCAAATGCGTGGTGCGGCTCAAGGGCGGCGATCCGTGCATTTTCGGACGCGCTGGCGAGGAGGCACAGTGGTTGCGTGAGCACGGGGTGGAGGTCGAGTTGGTCAATGGCATCACCGCCGGGCTGGCGGGCGCCACGCAATGCGATATACCGCTGACCCTGCGTGGCGTAGCCCGCGGCGTGACCCTGGTGACCGCTCATACGCAGGATGGCAGCAGCCTGAACTGGCGAGCCCTGGCCCAGGGCGGTACGACCCTGGTGATCTACATGGGCGTGGCCAGGCTGGGTGAAATTCGTGAGCAATTGCTCGAGGCAGGGATGGCGGCGGACACACCGGTGGCCATGATCGAAAACGCTTCGTTGCCCCATCAGCGGGAGTGTCGCAGTGATCTGAGGGCGATGGAGGACGATGCCTACAGCTTTGGCCTGAAAAGCCCGGCGATTCTGGTGATCGGCAAAGTTGCCGCAGGAAGGACACAACGGACGCAATTGGAATGCATGGCGCTGTAGGAGCGAGCTTGCTCGCGAGAAACGCATGGCCTCAAGCGGCACCTGACACCCCGAGTCATCGTTTACGACCATCGCGAGCGAGTTCGCTCCTCCACGGGCTCGGCACCAACAAATCGCAGGCAAAGAAAAGCCCGGCCTGAGCCGGGCTTTTCTCGGAGCGGCGAGCTAATTACTTAGCTTTAGCTTCAACCTGCGCTTCTACGCGACGGTTAACAGCACGGCCAGCTTCAGTTTTGTTGTCAGCAACTGGGCGGGATTCGCCGTAGCCAACAGACTGAACGCGGGACGATTCAACACCGTACTGGTTGGTCAGAACTTGCTTAACGGCGTTTGCACGACGCTCGGACAGTTTCTGGTTGTAAGCGTCAGGACCGACGGAGTCAGTGTGACCTTCAACAGTAGTGGTGGTGGATGGGTACTGCTTCATGAAGTCAGCCAGGTTCTTGATGTCGCCGTAGCTGTTTGGCTTGACGACCGACTTGTCGAAGTCGAATTTCACGTCCAGCTCAACACGTACAACTTCAGCAACTGCTGGGCAGCCATCAGCGTCAACGGTTACGTTGGCTGGGGTGTCCGGGCACTTGTCAACGTTGTCGCAAACGCCATCGTTGTCGCTGTCGGAGCAGACTTCAGCCGGTGCTGGAACTGGAGCTGCAGCTGGCTTGGAGCCGCCGCCGAAGTTCACACCGATACCGACGCTAGGAGCCCACTCGGTGTCGCCCTTGTCGATGTTGTACTGAGCTTCAACGCCAGCACGGGCGTAGAAGTTCTCGGTGAAGTACAGCTTGGCGCCGCCGCCAACGTTGGCGAAGGTGGAACGGTCACGACCGCCCTTGCCGTTCTGACCGATGCTCTGATCGGAGAAACCAGCCGAAACGTATGGACGCAGCATGTCGCCCGGGTTGTTGAAGTGGTACAGAGCGTCCAGAGCGGTGTTAGCGCCCTTGATGTTACGACCGTCGTCGGAACGCACGTTGTGCACTTCGTCGTAGCCCAGACGCAGTTCAACGTCGTCGGTCAGGAAGTAACCAACGGAACCGCCGAACAGGTTGCCGTTGTTCTTGAAGTTACGAGCGCTGTCGAACTGTTCTTTCTTAGCGAAGCCTTCGATTTCAACTGCGCCTTGGCCCTGTGCCAGAGCGCCGAACGAAGTGGCGGCAATAAGAGAACCAATGGCCAAGCCCAAGGTGTTTTTCAGTTTCATCCGTTAAATCCCCATCTGGTGATTGTGAAGCAGTCCCGCAAACCGGGGGACAACTCGGCGGCAATTCTATCAGAACTTGCCTACACGTAAGAGATATTTGCGCCGAACTAAGTTTCAGCAATGCCTGCAAATTTCTCACGTAATTTGTCTAGAGCGCGTTTGTACCGCATTTTTGTTGCACTCAAGCCCATGTGCATGATGTCTGCGATCTCCTGAAACTCCAGCTCTGCGACAAATCGTAGCACCAGAATTTCACGGTCAATCGGGTTCACATACACCAACCAGCGATCAAGTCCGCCCTTCTCCTCGGGTTTCGGCGCCTTTTCCTCAGACGCTTCTTCGAGGGGGTCAAGACTCAGTGCGTCCATCAAGCGACGCTTTCGCCGTTCTTTCCGATACTGGGTGATGCATTCGTTATACGTGATGCTGTAGAGCCAGGTCTTGAACTTCGATTTTCCCTCGAAGTTCTTCAAGCCATACAACACCTTCAACATCACTTCCTGACAGACATCGTCTGCGTCGCGATCGTTCCCGAGATATCGTGCACAGACGTTAAATAATGTTCGCTGGTAACGCCGCATCAGTTCTTCATAGGCGCGCGTGACGTGAAACAGCTCGGTATGCGAGCGCGCGACCAACTCCTCATCAGAGAGCTCGCGGGGGTCGTAGCGCGTGGAGAGCGGTTGAGCTTTATTCAAAACAAGTCAGGCCGACAGTCAGGTCAATGTCCACCGCAGCCCATCAGGGCTTTTTGCGGCGGCATACATTAGCAGGGTTTGCCGGGTTAGCGGCTACTCACATGCTGCTCCAGGAGAATCCGATTGGAGAGAGAGACTAGCTCACCCTCATCGGTCAGCAATGTGGTTTTAACCGTGCCGATCTCTTCGATCTGCCCTTCGACCTCGCCAACACGCACTTGTTGCCCAACCTGATACAACTCACGCACATAGATTCCCGCAAGAATCTGACCGGCAATTTCCCGGCTTCCCAACCCCATGGCCAGCGCAACCGCCAGACCAACGGTAATCAACACGATGACGATCACATGGTTGAGCAGGTCAGTCTTGACCTCCAACTGGCTGATCGCGACCGAAATGCTGATGATGATCACAAGGCCCTGGGCGATTCGCCCCAGACCGGAAGCATAGTCCAGCCCTACGCCTTCGGCGGCGCCGCGCACCAGGCCATTGGCCAATTGCGCCAGCAGAACCCCTACCAGCAGCACCAGCGCCGCACCGAAAACCTTCGGCAAATACAACGCGAGCATATCCAGCGTAGCTGAAACTCGCTCAAGTCCAAGGGATTCTGCGGCAGAAACCAGAAAAATCAGCAAAACGAACCAATAGACGATCTTGCCGATCAGCGTCGAGATCGGCACCTGGAGACCGGCGCGTGACAGCAATTTGGTCAGGCCGGTACCGCCCATCAGGCGATCGAGGCCCAGTTTGGCGAGCAATTTGGACAGCAGCGTGTCCAGCAGTTTGGCCACGACGAAACCCAGCAGCAGCACCACCAGGGCGCCAAACAGGTTCGGAATGAAGTTCGCAACCTTGGTCCATAGCGCAGTCATTGCAGTGACGAGGCTCTGTGTCCAGAGATCAAGTTCCATATTCAATCAGCCTTATCAGCAGTGCGAGCGTTAGGTTTACGAAGACGGGACACGGGCGCCACATGGGCCGAGCCATTATTGAGGGCAATCATCAGCGCGGGCAGCCAGCGGCCCAGCAGGCTGAACAGATCGCCGGCGCCGACCTGACGGTTGGCGGTTTTCAGTACACGACCAAGGCACGCATCGTCGTCCCGGGTGGACGGTGTGGACTTGAGCATGTCACGCAAAGACTGTTCAAACGGATCGTGCATACGCACCTCTCGTGATGTCTGTGAAAGACGCGGTCACATTTGGTCGGGTCACATTGTTCAATTTCAAACCCAGCGCAATCGTCGGAATAACCACCACTGCCCGAGCGCCACAGAGACCATCAGCAGGCAGGCCACGAGGAAGCCATATGGACTGCCGGATAATGGAATTCCGCCGACGTTGATCCCCAGAAGGCCGGTCAGAAAACTCATCGGCAAAAAGATCCCGGTGACGATCCCGAAGCGGTACATCGTGCGGTTCATGCGCACGCTCAAGCGTCGGTCTTCAGCCTCCAGGACCAGCCCCACCCGCTCCCGGGTCAATTCCAGCTCCTCGAGATAACGGGTCAGGCTGTTGTTCAATTCGTTCCAGTAATCGCCATCGTCCTCGACGAACCAGGGCAATTTTATGCGCGTCAGTTGACCGAAGATATCCCGCTGCGGCGCGAGGAAGCGCTTCAACCCGGCAGCCCGACGACGGATCTGCAAAACCTCTCCATGTTCGGGCGTGTACCGTTCGTCGGCATCCAGCTTTTCTTCTTCGGCGTCGACCACTTCCGAGAGACAGCTGACCAGATCCTGCACCTTGTTGGTGAGGTACTGCGCCATATAAAGGATGAGTTCGGAGGCGGTTCTCGGCCCCTTGCCTTCGGCCAGTTGCACCAGCAGTTCATCGGTGGCGCGCAACGGACGCAAACGCAGGGAAATCACCCGCTGGGCAGACCCGAAGATCCGCACCGACACCATGTCTTCCGGTTCGGCACCCGGGTTGAGGTTAATTCCACGCAAAAATAGCAGCAGTTCGCTGTCGGAAAGCTGTAAAAGGCGCGGACGGGTATTTTCTTCCAGCAGCAGGTCGCAGCTGAATTCGCTCAGGCCACTGGATTGGCGCAACCAGGTCTGGGTTTGCGGGTGGCTGCGATCCCAATGCAGCCACAGGCTTTCATGGGCCTGCAGCTGCAAGTCATCGAGTTCTGTCCGGGCTATCGAACGCGCACCGCCTTTACCGTCCAGCACCAGGGCATGTACCAGCCCCCACTGCGCGTTTTCTTCCTCGAACATCCGCATTCCATTCTTCAAAAAAGTCGACCAGAGCTTACTCAGGCATTTTCAGCGGGCTGGGCGAGACGATCACGCCGTTGTTGTCCGCATAAATGTAGTGCCCGGGATGAAAGGTCACCCCGGCGAAGGTGACCGCAACGTTCAGGTCACCGATACCGCGCTTGTCGGTTTTCATCGGGTGGCTGGCCAAGGCCTGAACCCCCAGGTCGGTTTGCGCGATGACATCGACATCACGGATGCAACCGTAGATCACCAGCCCTTCCCAGCCGTTTTTCGCGGCTTTCTCGGCGATCATGTCGCCCAGCAGCGCACGACGCAGGGAACCGCCTCCATCGACCACCAGCACCTTGCCGTTGCCCTTGAGCTCGGCCTGTTCCTTGACCAGCGAGTTGTCTTCGAAACATTTGATGGTCACGATTTCGCCGCCGAAGGAATCACGGCCGCCGAAATTGCTGAACATCGGTTCCAGCACCTGCACCAGCTCCGGGTAGGCGTCGCACAGGTCAGGCGTGAGGTAATGGTTCATCGAGAAACTCCTGTAAAGAGGAAGGCAGCAAGAACATCGCTGATGATTCAATCATCGAAAATGACCAGAACAGCTCAATCCGTCATATCTTAGCCGCAAGCCTGCCAGAGCGAAATGCCTCTGGCAGAGCGTCCAGCTTAGATGGCTGCACTCAAATTCGCTTGCTCACCCAACAGCGGCGTGTATTGATCCGCCAGCCAGCGTGCCACCAATGGCCAGACCTCAGCCTGGGCCGCCTTGCTCACCAGCATTTCGACGTGACCGAAATTATCGGCGAAACCCTGCTCGCGTCCCAGGTTGATGAATTGCTTGTGCTCGGAGCCCAACTGATCGAACAGCTTGCGACAGGCCCAGGCCGGGTCCTGGTGATCACCGGCGGCACTCACCGCCAGCACTGGCAGCCTGACCTCGGCCAATCCCGCCCACCAGTCCTTGTCGGCATCGCCGAAGCGCCCGAACAGGCCGTACCAGCGCATGCTTTCCAGGGCCAGGCCGATCGGCTCGTCCTCCGGCCCGCGCTTGAGCCGCGATCCGGACAAATGGGCAAAGCGCTTGAGAATGAAGCGCCCGCTCCACTCCACCGGCGGAATTTTCAGCGGCCAGTAGGTGCGGCTGACCTGGGTGCCGAAAAACGCCGCAGAGGCGACCACAGGTTCGCCGATGTACTCGCCGCCCAACGCTGCCGCCAGGGTAATGCCACCCAGCGAGTGACCGATCCAGTGCGGGGCCTGGCCGCTTTGCTCGCGCACGAAGGCACCAATGGCCGGCAGGTCGTAGCGGGCGTAGTCGGCGACGCGGTTTTTGCGGTAGTTCTGGTTGCGCTGGGACAGGCCGTGACCGCGCATTTCCGCCATCCATACATCGAATCCCAGGCGCGCCAGATAAGCACCCAGGCCCAGGCCCTTGGGGGAGAACCAGAAACGTCGATTGGAAAAGCTGCCGTGCAACAGAATCACCGGCACACCGCGCACCGCGGGCCCATCGGCCATGCCCAGGCGTGTCACCGCCAGTTCGACGCTGATGTCCGGGCTGTTGGCGGGTTTCAAACGATAGACATCTTCGCTCAGATCACCGCGCCGCTCGGCGCTGATCAGGGCGACAGGAAATAGGTTGCTGCTGCTTTGCATAATCTCTTGCACAAAAAAGGGCGGCTTCCGAAGGAGCCCGCCCTACTTCAATCTCTAAACGAGTCGCCCCACTCATGTAGGAGCGAGCTCGCTCGCGAAGAACTTCAGAACACCGCGTTCATCCAGGACAAACGCGTCATCGTTTACGTCCATCGCGAGCGAGCTCGCTCCTACAGTGAGGCGAACCGTTCACACGCTATCAGGCAGAAGCTTGACCTTCCGCCAGGAAGAACCAGGTCTCCAGTACGGAGTCAGGGTTCAGCGAAACGCTTTCGATGCCTTGTTCCATCAGCCACTTGGCCAGGTCCGGGTGGTCCGAAGGGCCCTGACCGCAGATGCCGATGTACTTGCCCGCCTTGTTGCACGCGGCAATGGCGTTGGCCAGCAGCTTCTTGACCGCAGGATTTCGCTCGTCGAACAGGTGAGCGATGATCCCCGAGTCGCGGTCCAGGCCCAGGGTCAGCTGGGTCAGGTCGTTGGAGCCGATGGAGAAACCGTCGAAGAACTCGAGGAACTCTTCTGCCAGGATCGCGTTGGACGGCAATTCGCACATCATGATGATGCGCAGGCCGTCCTGGCCGCGGGCCAGGCCGTTTTCCGCCAGCAGGTCTACAACCTGGCTTGCCTCGCCCAGGGTGCGGACGAATGGCACCATGATTTCGACGTTGGTCAGGCCCATCTCGTTGCGCACGCGCTTGAGGGCGCGGCACTCGAGCTCGAAGCAGTCACGGAACGATTCGCTGATGTAGCGCGAAGCACCGCGGAAGCCCAGCATCGGGTTTTCTTCTTCCGGCTCGTAGAGCTTGCCGCCGATCAGGTTGGCGTATTCGTTGGACTTGAAGTCCGACAGACGCACGATGACCTTCTTCGGCCAGAACGCTGCCGCCAGGGTGCTGATGCCTTCGACCAGTTTCTCGACGTAGAAGCCGACCGGGTCGTTGTAACCGGCGATGCGCTTGTCGACGCTTTCCTTGATTTCCAGCGGCAGGCCGTCGTAGTTCAGCAGTGCCTTGGGGTGCACGCCGATCATGCGGTTGATGATGAATTCCAGGCGGGCCAGGCCCACACCGGCGTTCGGCAGCTGTGCGAAGTCAAAGGCACGGTCCGGGTTGCCGACGTTCATCATGATCTTGAACGGCAGGTCCGGCATGGCGTCGACGGAGTTCTTCTTGATGTCGAAGCCCAGCTCGCCTTCGAAGATGTAACCGGTGTCGCCCTCAGCGCAGGACACGGTCACGCCCTGGCCTTCCTTGAGCAGCTCGGTGGCGTTGCCGCAACCGACCACGGCCGGGATGCCCAGCTCACGGGCGATGATCGCCGCGTGGCAGGTACGGCCACCGCGGTTGGTGACGATGGCGCTGGCGCGCTTCATGACCGGTTCCCAGTCCGGGTCGGTCATGTCGGAGACCAGTACGTCGCCTGGCTGGACCTTGTCCATCTCGGACACGTCCTTGATGATGCGCACCTTGCCCGCGCCGATGCGCTGGCCGATGGCGCGGCCTTCCACCAGCACGGTGCCGGTTTCCTTCAGCAGGTAACGTTCCATGACGTTGGCCTGGGTGCGGCTCTTCACGGTTTCCGGACGGGCCTGCACGATGTACAGCTTGCCGTCGTCACCGTCCTTGGCCCATTCGATGTCCATCGGGCACTGATAGTGCTTCTCGATGATCATTGCCTGCTTGGCCAGCTCGCTGACTTCGGCGTCGGTGAGGCAGAAACGCGCGCGATCGGCCTTGTCCACATCGACGGTCTTGACCGAACGACCGGCCTTGGCCTCGTCGCCGTAGATCATCTTGATGGCCTTGCTGCCCAGGTTGCGGCGCAGGATCGCCGGACGACCGGCCTCCAGCGTGCCTTTGTGGACATAGAATTCATCCGGGTTCACCGCGCCCTGCACGACGGTTTCACCCAGGCCGTAGGCGCCGGTGATGAAGACAACATCACGGAAGCCCGATTCGGTATCGAGGGTGAACATCACGCCGGCGGTGCCGGTTTCGGAGCGGACCATGCGTTGTACGCCGGCCGACAGGGCTACCAACTTGTGGTCGAAGCCCTGGTGCACGCGATAGGAGATCGCGCGATCGTTGAATAGGGAGGCAAACACTTCCTTGGCGGCGCGAATGACGTTTTCGACACCACGGATGTTGAGGAAGGTTTCCTGCTGACCGGCGAAAGAAGCGTCCGGCAGGTCTTCGGCGGTAGCGGAAGAACGCACGGCCACGGCCACGTCAGGGTTGCCGGCCGACAGCGCGGCGAACGCGGTGCGGATCTCGGCGTTGAGCTTCTCGGGGAACTCGGCTTCCATGATCCATTGACGGATCTGGGCACCGGTCTTGGCCAGGGCGTTGACATCGTCGACGTCCAGGGCGTCGAGGGCGGCATGGATCTGATCGTTCAGGCCGCTCAGTTCCAGGAAATCACGATAAGCCTGAGCGGTCGTGGCGAAGCCACCGGGTACCGATACACCGGCACCTGCCAGGTTGCTGATCATCTCGCCCAGGGATGCGTTCTTGCCCCCCACATGCTCAACATCGTGTTTGCCGAGCTTATCGAGGGAAACTACGTACTCTACCAAGGTGATCTCTCCACTAACTGTGTTGGAAAAGCTCAGAAGCCGGCTGCTCGGGGGAGCATTTGCCGGCTGTATGGCCTGGACCTGGAAAATAAGTGAGAATGCAGGCCGTTGGCGGCCGGCAAATCGCGCCTATCATATCCAAGAATCGTCACTAGCTTAAGGCCCAAGGTGCAAATGAAACGATCTGCTTTCTTTATCTCCGATGGCACCGGCATCACAGCCGAAACCCTGGGTCAAAGCCTCCTGGCGCAGTTCGAAAACATTACCTTCAGCAAATTCACGCGGCCCTACATCGACAGCGTGGACAAAGCGCGGGCCATGGTACAACAAATCAACAAGGCCGCCGAAGTCGACGGCTTCCGGCCGATCATCTTCGACACCATCGTCAATCAGGACATCCGTGAGATCCTCGCGACTTCCAATGGTTTCATGATCGACATTTTCTCGACCTTCCTGGCGCCCCTGGAACAGGAACTGACCGAGCATTCTTCCTACACCGTCGGCAAATCCCACTCCATCGGCACCAACTCCAATTACATGGAGCGCATCGAGGCGGTGAACTTCGCCCTCGACAACGATGACGGCGCCCGCACGCACTACTACGACAAGGCCGACCTGATCCTGGTGGGCGTGTCGCGTTGCGGCAAGACCCCGACCTGTCTGTACATGGCCATGCAATTCGGCATCCGCGCGGCCAACTACCCGCTGACCGAAGACGACATGGAACGCCTGACCCTGCCCAGCGCCCTGCGCGCCCATCAGCACAAGCTGTTCGGTCTGACCATCGACCCCGACCGCCTCACCGCGATCCGCAACGAGCGCAAGCCCAACAGCCGCTACTCGAGCTACGCCCAGTGCGAGTTCGAAGTGCGCGAGGTGGAAAACCTGTTCCGCCGCGAGAACATTCCGAACATCAACTCCACGCATTTTTCCGTTGAAGAGATTTCGGCGAAGATCCTTGTGGAGAAAGGCGTGGAGCGGCGGTTCAAGTAGTTATGTGGCGTCTGATCTGACGCCTTCGCGAGCAAGCCCGCTCCCACAGGTTTGCCCGTGTACATGGATTTTGCAGTCACAACAAACCCCTGTGGGAGCGGGCTTGCTCGCGAAGAACGATAACGCGCCCCCTCAGATCACAAACAAATCCACAAACCGATTCACCGGTGTGGTCTCAAGCCGCGCCTGGTCCTTGCACAGCGCGAAAATCTCGCTGCTGCGCTGCCCGGTGAATCGTGTCAGCAGGTTCGCCCTGAACTTGTCCTCCAGCAATGGAATGCCCTCGGCACGGCGCCGGCGATGGCCGATCGGGTACTCCACCACCACGTTCGGGGTGCTGGACCCATCCTTGAAAAACACCTGCACCGCATTGGCGATCGAACGCTTGTCCGCCTCGAGATATTCACGGGTAAAACGCGGCTCTTCGACGATGACCATTTTCTCGCGCAGCACATCGATGATCGGGTGCGCCTTGTGGAAGTCGTCCTCATATTGCTCGGCCACCAGATTGCCGAACGCCAGCGGCACGGCAGTCATGTACTGGATGCAGTGATCGCGGTCGGCGGCATTGGCCAGCGGCCCGACCTTGGAAATGATGCGGATCGCCGATTCGTGGGTGGTGATGACGATCCGGTCGATGTCATGCAGGCGATTGCGCACTTGCGGGTGCAGGGTCACGGCGGCTTCGCAGGCGGTTTGCGCGTGGAACTCCGCGGGAAAACTGATCTTGAACAGCACGTTTTCCATCACATAGGTGCCGTAGGGCCGGGAAAAACTGAAGGCCCGTTTATCGTCGGGCTTGAGCGCCAGATCGTTGTTGGTGTGGCTGAACAGCACGTCGTAGAAGCCCCACTGCCTGGCGCTCAGCACACCCGGGATGCCCATTTCACCGCGCAGGGCGATGTCCGCCAGGCGCACGCCACGGCTGGACGCGTCCCCCGCCGCCCAGGATTTGCGCGAGCCGGCATTCGGCGCATGGCGATAGGTGCGCAACGCCTGACCATCGGCAAACGCATGGGACAAGGCCGACAGCATCTGCTCGCGGTTGGCCCCCATCAGTTTGGCGGTGACGGCGGTCGAGGCGACTTTCACCAGCATCACGTGATCGAGACCGACGCGGTTGAACGAGTTCTCCAGGGCAATCACGCCCTGGATTTCGTGGGCCATGATCATCGCTTCGAGCACGGCGCGTACGGTCAGCGGCGCTTCGCCGTTGGCCAGGCGCTTTTGGGATAAATGGTCAGCCACCGCGAGAATGCCGCCGAGGTTATCCGACGGATGGCCCCATTCCGCGGCGAGCCAGGTGTCGTTGTAGTCGAGCCAGCGCACGATGCAGCCGATGTCCCACGCGGCCTTGACCGGATCCAGCCGAAACGAAGTGCCCGGCACCCGGGCGCCGAACGGCACGACCGTGCCTTCCACGAGAGGCCCCAGGTGTTTGGTGCATTCAGGAAAGCGCAACGCCAACAGGCCGCAACCGAGGGTGTCGATCAGGCAGTGGCGGGCGGTGTCGAGGGCTTCGGGCGATTCGATCTTGAAGTTGAGGACGTAATCGGCAATGTCCTGCAGGACCGGGTCGTAGTCGGGGCGGTTGTTCAGGTCGACGTTGGCGCTCATGTTCGATTCACTCGTGAAGTGGTTCGTTGATGGGACCTCGGTTCAGGCAAATCGCGGTGGTCACTATTGTTAATTGGAATGAAGGACCAATTGTGGGAGCGGGCTTGCTCGCGAAGGCGGCGTCACATCCAACGAATGTGTTGATTGACACACCGCTTTCGCGAGCAAGCCCGCTCCCACAGGGTTCTGCAGTGGCTTAGAAGGCGTCGCCCGGCACTCGCACATAACCTTCCATCAGCACCCGCGCGCTACGACTCATGATGGCTCTGTTCACGGTCCATTCGCCGTTGACCTGGCTGGCCTCGGCGCCGACACGCAAGGTGCCCGACGGATGGCCGAAGCGCACCGCGTTGCGCTCGACACCGCCGGCCGCGAGGTTGACCAACGTCCCGGAAATCGCCGCCGCGGTACCGATCGCCACCGCCGCCGTGCCCATCATCGCGTGGTGCAGCTTGCCCATGGACAAGGCCCGCACCAGCAGGTCGACATCGCCGGCCGCAATCGCCTTGCCGCTGGAAGCCACGTAGTCCGCAGGCTTGGCAACGAACGCCACCTTGGGCGTGTGCTGGCGCTTGGCCGCTTCGTCGACATGGGCGATCAGGCCCATGCGCAGCGCGCCATAGGCGCGGATGGTCTCGAACATCAGCAGCGCTTTCGGGTCGCCGTTGATCGCGCCCTGCAGCTCGGTGCCGGTGTAGCCGATGTCTTGGGCGTTGACGAAAATCGTCGGGATGCCGGCGTTGATCATTGTCGCCTTGAAGGTGCCGACTCCGGGCACTTCCAGCTCATCGATCAGGTTGCCGGTGGGGAACATCGAACCGCCCGCACCCTCTTCTTCCGCGGCCGGGTCGAGGAATTCCAGTTGCACTTCGGCAGCCGGGAAGGTCACGCCGTCGAGTTCGAAATCGCCGGTTTCCTGCACTTCGCCGTTGGTGATCGGTACGTGGGCGATGATGGTCTTGCCGATGTTGGCCTGCCACACGCGCACCACGGCCACGCCGTTGTGCGGGATGCGGCTGGCGTCCACCAGGCCGTTGCTCACGGCAAAGGAACCGACCGCCGCCGAGAGGTTGCCGCAGTTGCCGCTCCAGTCGACGAACGGCTTGTCGATGGAGACCTGGCCGAACAGGTAATCGACGTCGTGATCGGCCCTGGTGCTTTTCGACAGGATCACGGTTTTGCTGGTGCTGGAGGTCGCGCCGCCCATGCCGTCGATTTGCTTGTCGTAAGGGTCAGGGCTGCCGATCACCCGCAGCAGCAACGCATCGCGCGCCGGGCCGGGGACCTGCGCCGCTTCGGGCAGATCCTTGAGGCTGAAGAACACGCCCTTGCTGGTGCCGCCGCGCATGTAGGTGGCGGGAATCTTGATTTGAGCTGGATGAGCCATTTGCCCTCCTTCAAAGCAGGCAAGGGACTTGAAATCCCCTGCCCGCGCATCGTTATTAAACGGCGACCGCCGACTCTTCGAGGAAGTCCCGGGCAAAGCGCTGCAACACGCCGCCGGCCTCGTAGATCGACACTTCTTCGGCGGTGTCGAGGCGGCAGGTCACCGGCACGTCGACGCGTTCGCCGTTCTTGCGATGGATCACCAGCGTCAGCTCGGCACGCGGGGTGCGGTCGCCGATCACGTCGTAGGTTTCGCTGCCGTCGATGGCCAGGGTGTGGCGGTTGGTGCCGGGTTTGAACTCCAGCGGCAACACGCCCATGCCCACCAGGTTGGTGCGGTGGATACGCTCGAAACCTTCGGCGGCGATCGCTTCCACACCCGCCAGACGCACACCTTTAGCCGCCCAGTCGCGGGACGAGCCCTGACCGTAGTCGGCGCCGGCGATGATGATCAGCGGCTGCTTGCGATCCATGTAGGTCTCGATGGCTTCCCACATGCGCATGACCTGGCCTTCCGGCTCCACACGAGCCAGCGAGCCCTGCTTGACCTTGCCGTTTTCCTGGACCATTTCGTTGAACAGTTTCGGGTTGGCAAACGTGGCGCGCTGCGCGGTCAAGTGGTCGCCACGGTGCGTTGCGTAGGAGTTGAAGTCCTCTTCCGGCAGGCCCATTTTCGCCAGGTATTCACCGGCGGCGCTGTCGAGCATGATCGCGTTGGACGGCGACAGGTGGTCGGTGGTGATGTTGTCCGGCAGCACCGCCAATGGGCGCATGCCCTTGAGTGGGCGCGCGCCGGCCAGGGCGCCTTCCCAGTACGGCGGACGGCGGATGTAGGTGCTCATTTCGCGCCAGTCGTACAGCGGCGCGACTTTCGGGCCGGTGTCTTCGTGGATGGCGAACATCGGGATGTAGACCTGACGGAACTGCTCCGGCTTCACCGAAGCCTTCACCACCGAGTCGATTTCTTCGTCGCTCGGCCAGATGTCCTTCAGGCGGATTTCCTTGCCATCGACCACGCCCAGCACATCTTTTTCGATATCGAAACGGATGGTGCCGGCGATGGCATAAGCGACCACCAGCGGCGGCGAGGCGAGGAACGCCTGTTTGGCGTACGGATGAATCCGCCCGTCGAAGTTACGGTTGCCGGACAGCACTGCCGTGGCGTACAGGTCACGGTCGATGATCTCTTGCTGGATCACCGGGTCCAGCGCACCGGACATGCCGTTGCAGGTGGTGCAGGCGAAGGCCACCACGCCGAAACCGAGCTGTTCCAGCTCATTGGTCAGGCCGGCTTCGTCCAGGTACAGCGCCACGGTTTTCGAGCCCGGCGCCAGGGACGATTTGACCCAAGGCTTGCGGGTCAGGCCAAGCTTGTTGGCGTTACGCGCCAGCAGGCCGGCGGCGATCACGTTGCGCGGGTTGCTGGTGTTGGTGCAGCTGGTGATGGCGGCGATGATCACCGCACCGTCGGGCATTTGCCCCGGTACGTCTTCCCACTGGCCGGAGATGCCTTTGGCCGCCAGATCCGACACCGCGACGCGGGCGTGCGGGTTGCTCGGGCCAGCCATGTTGCGCACCACCGAAGACAGGTCAAACGTCAGGCCGCGCTCGTATTGCGCGCCCTTGAGGCTGTCGGCCCACAGACCGGTGGTCTTGGCGTAGTTCTCGACCAACTGCACCTGCTCGTCTTCACGGCCGGTGAGCTTGAGGTAGTCGATGGTCTGCTGGTCGATGTAGAACATCGCCGCGGTGGCGCCGTATTCCGGGGCCATGTTGGAGATGGTGGCGCGGTCGCCCAGGGTCAGGGCCGACGCGCCTTCACCGAAGAACTCCAGCCAGGCACCGACCACTTTCTGTTTACGCAGGAACTCGGTCAGCGCCAGCACCATGTCGGTGGCGGTGATGCCCGGCTGCAGCTTGCCGGTCAGTTCGACGCCGACGCTTTCCGGCAGACGCATCCAAGAGGCGCGGCCAAGCATCACGCTCTCGGCTTCCAGGCCGCCGACGCCAATGGCGATCACGCCCAAGGCATCGACGTGGGGGGTGTGGCTGTCGGTGCCGACGCAGGTGTCGGGGAACGCCACGCCGTCACGCACCTGGATCACCGGAGACATTTTCTCCAGGTTGATCTGGTGCATGATGCCGTTGCCCGGCGGGATCACGTCGACGTTCTTGAACGCCTTCTTGGTCCAGTTGATGAAGTGGAAACGGTCTTCGTTGCGACGGTCTTCGATGGCGCGGTTCTTCTCGAACGCCTCGGGATCGAAACCGCCACGCTCGACGGCCAGGGAGTGGTCGACGATCAGTTGCGTCGGCACCACTGGGTTGACCTGCGCCGGGTCACCGCCCTGCTGGGCGATGGCGTCGCGCAGGCCGGCCAGGTCCACCAGCGCGGTCTGGCCGAGGATGTCGTGGCACACCACGCGGGCTGGGAACCAGGGGAAATCCAGGTCGCGCTTGCGTTCGATGAATTGCTTGAGCGATTCGGTGAGCGTGGCCGGGTCGCAGCGACGCACCAGGTTTTCCGCCAGCACGCGGGAGGTGTACGGCAGGGTGTCGTAGGCGCCGGGCTGGATGGCCTCGACCGCCGCGCGGACGTCGAAGTAATCCAGATGGCTGCCGGGCAACGGTTTACGGAATTCTGTGTTCATCGTCAGGACTCGGTCACGGTAGTTTCAAAAGGTGGGGCTTGGCACCTGGTCACGGAAATCACTCGGTCAAAGGTGGGAGCGGGCTTGCTCGCGAAAGCGGTGTATCAGCCGACATGAATGTTGAATGTCAGTCCGTATTCGCGAGCAAGCCCGCTCCCACATGGGCCTCCGGTTCAATCAGCAACCCGCGTGGCAGGCCCCCACCATTCAGCGTTGTTCGATTGGCACGAACTTGCGCTGTTCGACGCCGGTGTATTCGGCGCTCGGGCGGATGATGCGGTTGTTGGCGCGTTGTTCGTACACGTGGGCGGCCCAGCCGGTCAGGCGCGAGCAGACGAAGATCGGGGTGAACAGCTTGGTCGGGATGCCCATGAAGTGGTACGCCGAGGCATGGTAGAAGTCGGCGTTCGGGAACAGTTTCTTCTGCTCCCACATGGTCTTGTCGATGGCTTCAGAGACCGGGAACAGCACCTTGTCGCCCACTTCGTCAGCGAGTTTTTTCGACCAGCCCTTGATCACCTCGTTGCGCGGATCATTGTCCTTATAGATCGCGTGGCCGAAGCCCATGATCTTGTCCTTGCGCTCGAGCATGCCCAGGGTGCCCTTGATCGCCTCTTCCGGCGAGCTGAAGCGCTCGATCATTTCCATCGCTGCTTCGTTGGCGCCGCCGTGCAGCGGGCCGCGCAGCGAACCGATGGCCGCGGTGATGCAGGAATACAGGTCGGACAGGGTCGATGCGCACACCCGTGCGGTGAAGGTCGAGGCGTTGAATTCGTGCTCCGCGTAGAGGATCAGCGAAACGTTCATCACCTTGACGTGCAACTCGCTCGGTTTCTTGCCGTGCAGCAAGTGCAGGAAGTGGCCGCCGATGGACGGCTCGTCGCTCACGCAGTCGATGCGCTTGCCCTCGTGGCTGAAGCGATACCAGTAGGTCATGATCGCCGGGAACGCGGCCAGCAGACGGTCGGTCTTGTCGTGCTGCTCGGAGAAGTTGAGCTCCGGTTCCAGGTTGCCCAGGAACGAGCAGCCGGTGCGCATCACGTCCATCGGGTGGGCGTCGGCGGGGATGCGCTCCAGCACTTCTTTCAAGGCCTGTGGCAGGTCGCGCAGCTTGCTCAGTTTGGTGATGTAGGCCGCCAGTTGCGCCTTGGTCGGCAGTTCGCCGTACAGCAGCAGGTAAGCGACTTCTTCGAATTGTGCGTCAGCCGCCAGTTCGCGAACGTCGTAGCCGCGATAGGTCAGGCCCGCGCCCGACTGGCCCACGGTGGACAATGCGGTTTGCCCGGCCACCTGGCCACGGAGCCCGGCGCCACTGAGTACTTTTGCTTCGGCCATTGCTGTCTCCAGTTTTCTTGAAATTTTTAGGGGAAACTCATTGCTCTTCTGTAGGAGCGAGCTTGCTCGCGATGGTGGACGGCACACCGCGGGGTATCAGGCTTTCCGCGTCATCGTTGACGTCCATCGCGAGCTCGCGCCTACAGGTACAGGGTGTTACTTCTTCGCGGCAAACAACGCATCGAGCTTCTGTTCGAAGGTGTGGTAATCGATGCGATCGTAAAGCTCCATGCGAGTCTGCATGGTGTCGATGACGTTCTGTTGCGTGCCGTCGCGGCGGATCGCGGTGTAGACGTTTTCCGCCGCCTTGTTCATGGCGCGGAAGGCCGACAGCGGGTACAGCACCAGCGACACATCCGCTCCAGCGAGCTGCTCGGTGGTGTACAGCGGGGTCGCGCCGAATTCGGTGATGTTGGCCAGGATCGGCGCTTTCACGCGGCTGGCGAACAGTTTGTACATCTCAAGCTCGGTGATGGCTTCCGGGAACACCATGTCGGCGCCGGCCTCGATGCAGGCGGCGGCGCGATCCAGCGCAGACTCCAGGCCTTCCACCGCCAGGGCGTCGGTGCGGGCCATGATCACGAAGCTGTCATCGGTACGGGCATCGACGGCAGCCTTGATGCGATCGACCATTTCCTGCTGCGAAACGATTTCCTTATTTGGACGGTGGCCGCAGCGCTTGGCGCCGACCTGGTCTTCGATGTGAATCGCCGCCGCGCCGAACTTGATCATCGACTTGACGGTACGCGCCACGTTGAACGCCGAGGAACCGAACCCGGTGTCCACGTCCACCAGCAGCGGCAGGTCGCAGACGTCGGTGATGCGACGCACGTCGGTCAGCACGTCATCCAGGCCGGTAATGCCCAGGTCCGGCACACCGAGGGAACCTGCAGCCACCCCGCCACCGGACAGGTAAATGGCCTTGAAACCGGCACGCTTGGCCAGCAGCGCGTGGTTGGCGTTGATCGCGCCGACCACTTGCAATGGATGCTCGCTGGCGACCGCATCGCGGAAACGCTGGCCTGGGGTGCTTTTGTTGGAACTCATGACTCACCTCGTTCAGTGGCTGTCGGGTTGGCGCCGTCCTGGTAGTGACGGGCGATGTTGCGTTTGGAAGCGCCGATGTGTCGACGCATCAACAACTCGGCCAGTTCACCGTCACGGTCGGCGATGGCATCGAGAATTCGGTGGTGTTCGGCAAAGGCCTGGTGCGGGCGATTGGGCGTGGTGGAAAACTGGATCCGGTACATGCGCACCAATTGATAGAGCTCGCCGCAGAGCATTTGCGTCAGGGTGCGGTTACCGCTGCCCTGGATGATCCGGTAATGAAAGTCGAAATCGCCTTCCTGCTGGTAATAGCCGCGACCGGCCTGGAACGCTTCATCACGTTCGTGGGTTTCGAGCACGCGGCGCAGTTCATCGATCTCTTCGACGCTCATGCGCTCGGCCGCCAGGCGGCAGGCCATGCCTTCGAGGGATTCGCGGATTTCGTAGAGTTCGATCAGCTCGGCGTGATTGAGCGACACCACCCGCGCGCCAACGTGCGGCACGCGCACCAGCAGGCGCTGGCCTTCCAGGCGATGGATCGCCTCGCGCAGCGGCCCGCGGCTGATGCCGTAGGTGCGGGCCAGCTCCGGCTCGGAGATTTTGCTGCCCGGGGCGATCTCGCCCTTGACGATGGCCGCCTGAATGCGCCGGAAGACGTTCTCGGAAAGTGTTTCCGTATCGTCCTGGGCAATGACGGGGGGATCAAGTTGATCCAGCATATTGTCGACACCTTTAAAGCTGATGCGGCAAAAACTAGCGAATCAACCCATGTTAGTCAAAGGATAATTAGGTATTGTCGACAATCGTCTAATAACCGCTTGATCACTCCATGATCCGTGAGAGAACGATCAGGCCGGCCGGCAGCGCTGGCACCATAAAACCACCGTGCTAGAATGCCGCCCGCATTTGTTTGTCACATCTGCACGGTCTGTCATAAATATCTGATAGGCATACGAGGAGCTTGCGCAGCAATGCCAGGGTCTTGAATCGAAAAACGGACCGCTGCGCACCAGGATTTATGAGACTCAAGCCCTTCCCCACCTTCCTTTATTTTCTATGCCTGCCCGGGTTCGCAGCGGCGGGGGAAAAGACTGTGTATGGCCTCAATGAATACGCATCGCTGGGGGGCATCGACCTGGAAGTGGCGGCCAAACTCGATACCGGGGCCAAGACCGCCTCCCTGAGTGCCCGGGACATCAAGCGCTTCAAGCGCAATGGCGAATCCTGGGTACGCTTCTATCTGGCGATCGACGCCGCCCATTCGCACCCGATCGAACGGCCGCTGGCCCGGGTCAGCAAGATCAAGCGCCGTGCCGGCGACTACGACCCGGAAGAAGGCAAGAAGTACACCGCCCGTCCGGTGATCGAGCTGGATATCTGCATGGGCTCGGCATTACGCAGCATAGAAGTGAACCTGACCGACCGCAGCGCGTTCCAATACCCGCTTTTGATCGGCTCCGAAGCGCTCAAGCGTTTCGATGCGCTGGTCGACCCCAGTCTTAAATACGCTGCCGGCAAACCCGCCTGCGCCACCGACGCTCATACCGCAGAGTAATTCCAATGCGCTCTCTTACCCTTCATCTGAAAATGCTGATCGCCATCCTGGTGGTGCTGGGCATTTCAGTCACGGCCTATCAGATCTTCGTGCTGGGCATTCCCGTGACCGAAGATGCCACCGACGACTTGTGGAACATCGACGCCAAGGTCGAGTTCGTCGCCAGTGCCAAAGACCCGGTCAAGATTCAGATGTTCGTGCCGCCGCTGAGCCGCGACTACGTCAGCCTCAATGAGAGCTTCATCTCCAATAACTACGGGGTGGCGGTCAACCGCGTCGACGGCAACCGCAAGGTCACCTGGTCGGCACGCCGGGCCAAGGGCAACCAGACGCTTTATTACCGTCTGGTGCTGACCAAACGCTACAGCGCGGAAAAAACCAAGATCAAGGGCCCGACCTTCCGCGACAGCATCGCCGTCGAAGGCCCGGAAAAAATCGCCGCCGAAGCCCTGCTCGCGCCGATCCGCCAACACTCGGCCGACGTCGAGACCTTCGTCGGCGAAGCCATCAAGCGTGTCAACAATGTCAACGACGACAACGTCAAGCTGCTGCTGGCCGGTGATCCATCAACCTCGCAAAAGGCCCGGATCGTCGAACTGGTGCTGTCCATCGCCCACGTGCCGGTAGAAAAAGTCCACACCATCCGCCTGGTGGCCGATCAGCCGCAAACCCCGGAACTGTGGCTGCGCAGCTTCAACGGCACCGACTGGCTGTACTTCAACCCGGAAACCGGTGAGCAGGGCCTGCCCACCGACCGCCTGCTGTGGTGGACCGGCGATGAGAACCTGATCACCGTCGATGGCGGCAAGAAGACCACCGTCACCTTCACCATGAACAACAGCGAAATGAACGCCATTCGCCTGGCCAAGCTGACGGACGAGAACACCGACGCCAATTTCCTCGAGTACTCGCTGTACGGCTTGCCGCTGCAAACCCAGCAAACCTTCATGATCATGGTGATGATCCCGATCGGCGTGCTGGTGATCCTGATCCTGCGCAACCTGATCGGCCTGCAGACCCTCGGCACCTTTACCCCGGTGCTGATCGCCCTGGCCTTCCGCGAAACCCAGCTGGGCTTCGGCATCGTGCTGTTCACCATCATTACCGCCCTGGGGCTGTCGCTGCGCTCCTACCTCGAGCACCTGAAGCTGCAAATGCTGCCGAGGCTGTCGGTGGTGCTGACTTTCGTGGTGGTGCTGATCGCGGCCATCAGCCTGCTCAGCCACAAGCTGGGCCTGGAGCGCGGCCTGTCGGTGGCGCTGTTCCCGATGGTGATCCTGACCATGACCATCGAACGCCTGTCGATCACCTGGGAAGAACGCGGCGCCAGCCATGCCATGAAAGTGGCGATCGGTACCTTGTTCGCCGCCTCTCTGGCGCACCTGATCATGACCGTTCCGGAGCTGGTGTATTTCGTGTTCACCTTCCCGGCGATCCTGCTGATCATGGTGGGCTTCATGCTGGCGATGGGGCGCTATCGCGGCTACCGCCTGACCGAACTGGTGCGCTTCAAGGCCTTCCTGAAAAAGGCTGACGCTTGATGTTCGGCTTCTGGAAGACCTGGAAGGCCCTGGAAGCCCGGGGCATCATGGGCATCAACCGGCGCAACGCGGACTACGTGCTCAAGTACAACAAGCGCAGCCTGTACCCGATCGTCGATGACAAGATCATCACCAAGGAACGCGCCATCGCCGCCGGCATCCATGTGCCGGAGCTGTATGGGGTGATTTCCACCGAGAAGGAAATCGACAGGCTCGACGAGATCATCGGCGGACGCAGCGACTTCGTGATCAAACCGGCCCAGGGCGCCGGCGGTGACGGCATCATTGTCGTGGCCGACCGCTTCGAGGGCCGCTATCGCACGGTGTCGGGCAAGATCATCAGTCACGAGGAGATCGAGCACCACATCTCCAGCATCCTCACTGGCCTCTATTCCCTGGGCGGGCACCGCGACCGGGCGCTGATCGAATACCGCGTGACCCCGGACCAGATCTTCAAGAGCATCAGCTACGAAGGCGTGCCCGACATCCGCATCATCGTGCTGATGGGTTACCCGGTGATGGCCATGCTGCGCCTGCCGACCCGCCAGTCCGGCGGCAAGGCCAACCTGCACCAGGGCGCCATCGGCGTGGGCGTCGACCTCGCCACCGGCCTGACCCTGCGCGGCACCTGGCTGAACAACATCATCGCCAAACACCCGGACACCACCAACGCGGTGGACGGCGTGCAACTGCCCTATTGGGACGGCTTCATGAAACTCGCCGCCGGGTGTTATGAGCTGTGTGGCTTGGGTTACATCGGTGTGGACATGGTGCTGGACCAGGAAAAAGGCCCGCTGATTCTTGAACTCAATGCCCGGCCGGGATTGAACATCCAGATTGCCAACGACTGCGGGTTGACCTTGCGTACCCATGCGGTGGAGGCACGGCTTGAGGATTTGAAGGCACGCGGTGTGACGGAGACCGTTGAAGAGCGCGTGGCGTTCGTGCAGGAGATGTTCGGGCATATTCCGCCGGTTGAGGGCTGATCCCTGCCTTGAGTTGCCTCCCGTTCTTGTGGACTCATCCAGTTTCCGTGGCGAGGGAGCTTGCTCCCGCTGGGCTGCGCAGCAGCCCCCCCAGACACGCCAACACCACCGAGTCGTCGGGTATTGCGACTGCTTCGCAGCCGAGCGGGAGCAAGCTCCCTCGCCACAGGTTGCAGCCGCTTCCAATCTGCCAATTTCCGACATCCCCCTAGGACCAAATCCCACAGGAGACTACAATCGCCACCCCGCCTCGATGGCTGATCCAACCCGCCCATGTTGACCTGTTCCGTACACCCCCTGCCCTATCGCGCCAACCCCGCCGACTACTTCGCGGCCATCCGCCATGCCCCCGGTGCGGTGCTGCTCGACAGCGGCCGGCCGACCGCCGATCGCGGTCGCTTCGACCTGCTCAGCGCCTGGCCAATCGAGCAACTGGCGGTACTGCCTGACGAGAGCGGCAGCGATTTCCTGCAACGCCTGCGGGACAATCTGGCGCGCCTTGGCCTAGCGACCGTTTCGGATGAACTGCCCTTCGCCGGCGGACTGATCGGCTACCTGAGCTACGATTTCGGCCGGCACCTGGAACACCTGCCTACCCAGGCGCAAGACGATCTGCAACTGCCGGATGCGCGCTTCGGTCTGTACGACTGGGCGCTGATCAGCGATCACCATCGGGCCAGCAGCCAATTGGTGTTTCACCCGTCACTGGCGGACAGCGAGCGCCAGCGCCTGATCCAACTGTTCAGCCAGCCAATCACTGACGCGATCGAGCCGTTCACCCTGCAGGCGCCGATGAATGCCGACCTGAGCGCGGAACAGTATCGCCAGGCAATCGAGCGCATTCAGCAGTACATCCAGGCCGGCGACTGCTATCAGGTCAACTTCGCCCAGCGCTTCCGTGCCCCCTGCCAGGGTGATCCATGGGCGGCGTATTGCGCGTTGCGCCTGGCTTGCCCGACGCCGTTCTCCGGTTTCCAGCGCCTGCCCGATGGCGGCGCGGTGTTGAGCCTGTCACCGGAACGCTTCGTCAAAGTCAGCGAACGCCAGGTGGAGACCCGCCCGATCAAGGGCACCCGCCCCCGTGGCCTGACGCCTGCCGAAGACGCGGCGAACGCCGCCGAACTGCTGGCCAGCCCCAAGGATCGCGCGGAAAACCTGATGATCGTCGACCTGCTGCGCAACGACCTCGGTCGCACCTGCCGCACGGGTTCAGTCCGGGTGCCGGAATTGTTCAGCCTGGAAAGCTACCCCAACGTGCATCACCTGGTCAGCAGCGTGACCGGCGAACTGGCGGATGGCCGGGACGCCCTTGACCTGATCGCCGGCAGCTTCCCTGGCGGCTCGATCACCGGCGCACCGAAGATTCGCGCCATGCAGATCATCGACGAGCTGGAACCCACCCGACGTGGCTTGTACTGCGGTTCGTTGCTGTACCTGGACGTGCGCGGCGAGATGGACAGCTCCATCGCCATTCGCAGCTTGCTGGTCAAGGATGGGCAGGTGTGTTGCTGGGGCGGTGGCGGGATTGTCGCGGATTCGGACTGGCAGGCGGAGTATCAGGAGTCGATTACCAAAGTCAGAATCCTCCTCGAAACCCTTCAGAACCTCTAGCTTTCTTG